>JAQTLM010000001.1 GCA_028714895.1 Gallionella sp.
GGTAGGCTGCCACTTCGATGTGGAAGTGCTCGCCGGTCTGCGCGCGGATGAACGACACCAGTTCGTTGGCATACTGGAATTCGCCGGTGGTGGCCATGCCGGAGGGCAGGTCGCCGCGCAGCGCCACAATGCGCCGAATGCCGAGCTGCTGGAAGGTTTGCAGGATGCTGCGGATATTTTCGCGCGTCGAGCCGACGCAGGACAGGTGCGGTGCAACTTCAAGCCCCTCTGCCTTGATCTGCTGCACGATCTCCAGGCTGCGCTCCTGCGTGGAGCCGCCTGCGCCAAAGGTCACGGAGAAATAATTCGGATGGAGTGCCGCCAGTTGCTTGCGCGTGGCGGCGAGTTTTTCCACTCCTTCCGGAGTTTGCGGCGGAAAAAATTCAAAACTGAAAAGCGGTTTATTCATGACTTCCTCATCAGTTGTGCGGCGGCTGCGGACAGCGCCCACGAAAAAATACTGTACAAGACCGCACCGAGTACGCCATGCCAGAAGCTGTCTACGACAAAGCCGCGCAACACCGATCCGACGAACCAGAACAGCAGGCCGTTGATGACGAAAATAAACAGCCCCAAGGTGAGCAGCGTGACCGGCAGGGTGAGCAGCAGCAATAGCGGGCGGATCAGCGTGTTGACAAGCCCGAGGAAGAACGCGGCGATCATCGCATCGGCGAAACTGTCCAGATGGATGCCCGGCACGAAGTTCGCCACGGTCAGCAACGCCAGCGCATTCAGTATCCAGATTAACAGCAGTCTCATCAGTGTTCTCCAGAACGGCTGGTGGTGTAATGCAACACCGCCTCACGGATGGTTATAGCTGAAACTGTCATCGGAGAGGCGGCGGGCAAACGAAATTACCGCTTAGTAGCGATAGTGGTTGGCCTTGTACGGACCTTCCTTGGGTACGCCGATGTAAGCCGCCTGCTGGTCAGTCAAGGTGCTCAACTGCGCGTTCAGTGTGGTCAATTGCAAGCGCGCAACCTTCTCGTCCAAGTGCTTGGGCAAGGTGTAGACGCCAATTGGGTATTCCTTGGTGCGGGTGAACAGTTCGATCTGGGCGATGGTCTGGTTGGCGAACGACGACGACATCACGTAAGACGGATGGCCGGTACCGCAACCCAGATTCACCAGGCGGCCTTCGGCCAGCAGCAGGATACGTTTCCCATCAGGGAAGATCACGTGATCGACTTGCGGCTTGATGTTTTCCCACTTGTATTGCTTGAGCGAGGCAACGTCGATCTCGTTGTCGAAGTGGCCGATGTTGCACACGATGGCCTGGTTCTTCATCTTCTTCATGTGATCGTGGGTGATCACATGGAAGTTGCCGGTGGTGGTGACGAAGATATCGCCGAGTGCGGCGGCGTATTCCATCGTGACGACGCGATAGCCTTCCATCGCGGCTTGTAGTGCGCAGATCGGGTCGATCTCAGTCACCCAGACTTGGGCGGACAGCGCGCGCATGGCTTGTGCACAACCTTTGCCCACGTCGCCATAACCGATGATCACCGCGACCTTGCCGGCAATCATCACGTCAGTGGCGCGCTTGATGCCGTCCACCAGCGATTCGCGGCAGCCGTACAGGTTGTCGAACTTGGACTTGGTCACGGAATCGTTGACGTTGATGGCGGGGAACTTCAGTTCGCCGCGTTCGTGCATTTGGTACAAACGATGCACGCCGGTGGTGGTTTCCTCGGTCACGCCCTTGATTGCGGCCAGACGGGTGGAGTACCAGGTCTTGTCGACCGCCAGCTTGGCCTTGATCGACGCGAACAGGCAAGTCTCTTCTTCCGAGCCGGGGTTGTTCAGCAGCGATGCGTCCTTTTCGGCGCGCGCGCCCAGATGCAGCAACAGTGTGGCATCGCCGCCGTCATCCAGAATCATGTTGGAGAATATTTTTTCGCCCTTTGGGCCGTCTTTCCATTCGAAAATGCGGTGGGTGTAATCCCAGTATTCGGTCAGCGATTCGCCCTTGTAGGCGAACACCGGCGTGCCGGTTGCGGCAATCGCGGCGGCAGCGTGATCCTGGGTGGAGTAGATATTGCACGATGCCCAGCGCACTTCTGCGCCCAGTGCGACCAGTGTTTCGATCAACACGCCGGTCTGGATGGTCATGTGCAGCGAGCCGGTGATACGTGCGCCTTTCAGCGGCTGGGTCTTGGCGAATTCCTTGCGGATCGCCATCAGGCCGGGCATCTCGATTTCGGCAATGGCGAGTTCCTTGCGTCCCCATGCGGCCAGAGACATATCGGCAACTTTGTAATCGGTAAAAGCGGCATTCATAAAACACTCCATTCATAAAAGTTAATGAACAGGTGCCGTTGGAACGAGATCGCTGCTCCGAGCCTGACGGGGGACTGGTTGTCCAGACCCGCTGCAGCACCCCTCGGAGGGCGCGGATTATAAACGCAAAAAGGATTTTTTGCTGAAATCGCTACCAGGGTGCGGCGGGCATGCCGCTCCACAGTTCGTGGATGTCACGGATGCCCCACTTTGCCGGATCTTCGTGCGAGACGATCTTGTCCTTGCAGGCCGGTTTCGACAAGTCCAGTATTTCCGGGGGGATTCGGCTATTGGACTTGATCGAAAAAAATACTTTCACCATGGGCGTGAGCAGTGATTTTACGGTTTGCTCCATGATCACGCCCAGATGGCCGGACTCCAGCTTGACCAGCGAGCCGATCGGGTAGATGCCGACGCTTTTGACGAAGGCGTGAAAAATGGTGGTGTCAAAATGCCCCTTGCTCCATTCCGCCATCTTGCGCAGCGATTCGGCAGGTTCCCAGCCATTCTTGTAGGGGCGGTTGGAAGTGATCGCGTCATATACATCGCATACTGCGCCCATTTTGGCATACAGACTGATTTGAGCATCCGTGAGCCGTTCCGGATAGCCGCTGCCATCCATTTTCTCATGATGATGCAGGCAGACATCCAGCGCTACGTCGCTGATACCGCTGCCTTCCAGCAGTATTTTATGCCCCTCGGCCGGATGGCTCTTCACCGCCTCGAATTCGGCATCGGTCAGCTTGCCGGGCTTATTGAGGATGCTCAGCGGAATCATCATTTTGCCGACGTCGTGCAGCAGCCCGGCCAGGCCGGCCTGGCGAACCTGCTCATCATCCAGCCCCAGCTGCCGCGCCAGTGACACCATCAGCGCGCATACCGCGACTGAATGCATGTAGGTGTAATCGTCCTTGTCTTTCAGGCGGGCCAGCCCGATCAACGCACTGGGGTTGCGCATCACCGACGCGGAGATTTCCTCGACGATAGGCAACGCATCATCGGCGCTCAATGCCTTGCCCATGCGGGCTTCCTGAAACATGGAAGTGACGGCCTGCTTGGATTTGGCGCAAATCTTGATGGCACGCGCGGCTTCTTGCGCAATATCAATGTGCAGCACCATTTTGCCGGTCGTGTCGGCCTGCGCAAGCGTGGTTTCGACTTCTGCGGCAATCGCTTGCTCATCTTTGCCGCCCTCGACGCCAAGGCCTTTGGCGTCGTCTATCCATATCTCTTGGATGCCGGTTGACAGGATGGTTTGCAGGTCGTGGGGTTTGTCCAGCAGAAAGGCGCCGCGCCAGAACGGATGATCCATCCATGAGCTGCAAAGCTCATGGACATACATACCTAAGCGCAGTTGCTTGACATGAATACGTATCAGCATGGCTGTTTCGATCTATCGGGAGATAGCGGATTCTAACCTAAAAAAACGGCTGCGCTGACTGGTAACCAACCCCAATGGCTGGCCTGCCGTTGCGGCGGCCGTTGCTTCGAAACGGTTTAAAGTCTGGTAGATTTTGGGGTTGTGGCGCCCAACGATGTGATGATCTGCAGCGATTTGTCTGTCGCGCCGCGATTGAACGCTACAAACCCGGCGCACTGACTATGCATTTCGCGCAGAGCATCCGGGTTGTCCAGCAGGCGCTGCAATTCCACGGCCAGCCCGCCGCTATCCTGCACCTGTGCCGCGGCTCCGGCCGCGACCGCCAGCCGTGTCGCCTCGGCAAAATTGTGAGTGTACGGACCGATCACTACCGGCGCGCCGGCTGCGCAGGCTTCGATCAGGTTCTGCCCGCCGTAAGGCAGCAGGCTGCCGCCGACAAAGGCGAGATCGGCGGCGGCATAATAGGCAAACATTTCCCCCATACTGTCGCCCAGCACGGCCAGGATTTCTGCCGGAACCGCATAATTTTGCGGCTTGCCTGCCTGACCCATCTCGCTCCTGCGCCGGAACGGAATGCCGCGCTGCTGGAGCAGCGCGGCGACCTCTGCAAAACGCTGCGGATGGCGCGGCACGATGACCAACAGCAGCCCGGGAATATGCACCCGTTGCAGCGCGTCGAGCAGCAATGCTTCTTCCCCGTCGCGGGTGCTGGCGGCGAGAAACACCTTGCGTGCCGTGCCAAACCGCCCGCGCAATTGCCTGCCCAGTTCCAGCATCGCAGGTGGCGGCTCGATGTCGAACTTGAGATTGCCGGTCACGGAAACATTTTTTGCGCCGAGGCCGGTCAGGCGCGCGGCGTCATCGGCAGTTTGCGCGGCGACGGCGGCGAGTCCGCCCAGCGCGTCGCGGGTCAGCCGCGCAAACCGTGCATAACCGCGTGCCGATTTTTCCGACAGGCGCGCATTCAGCAGCAGCAGCGGCGTGCCGGTTGCGCGGCAGGCGTGGATCAGGTTGAACCAGATTTCCGTTTCCATCAGGATGCCGAATTGCGGCTTGAACCGGCGCAGGAATTTGTTCACCGCAAACGGATAGTCGTAGGGCAGATAGACGCGCAGCACGCCGTCGCCATACAGTTGCTCGCCGGTGGCGCGGCCGGTGGGCGTGGTGTGGGTGAGCAGGATCTGGTGATCGGGATACGTGGCGCGCAGCCGGGCGATGAGGCTTTGCGCGGCGCGGGTTTCACCCACCGAGACGGTGTGCAGCCAGATGACCGGCCGAGTGTTTTGTGCAGAATAAAAACCGAAACGCTCGCCGATGTGATGCAGGTATTCCGGCTGCTTGCGCGCGCGCCACAGCAGGCGCAGAAAGATGTACGGCATCAGCAGCCACAGCGCGAGGGTGTAGAGCAGTCGCGGGTTCAGCATGCGGCCATTCTTTGCGACATATTGGTGATGGGCAGCGCATCGATGACGGCGGCGGCATCCGGCGCGCGATTGATGTTGCCGAGATTGACGACGCATCGGCCTGCATACAAGCCGGTCAGTGCCGGATCGGTCGCGGTGTAAATGCCGACGGTCGGCACGCCGAGCGCCGCCGCGAGGTGGGCGAGGCCGGTGTCCACGCCGATCACCGCCTGCGCGCCGCCGAGCATGGCGGCCGCTTCATTCAGGCTCAGACGCGGCGGCATGATTGCATCGGGAATGGCCTCGGCGAGGCGCAGGCTGCGCGCCTGCTCCGCCGCACTGCCCCACGGCAGGATGCAGCGAAGATTTTTCTCATACAGGTAACGCCCCAGCGCGATCCAGTTTGGCTCACTCCACAGCTTGTCGGCGCGGCTGGTGGCATGCAGCAGCACGGCATAAGGTCCCTCCGCAAGCCAGGCGGGACGCGCGATGGCGGGCGGCCGGATGCCGTAATCAGCCTGCCCTTCCGGCGCATAACCGAGCGCCTGTGCGGCCAGTTGGCGGTTGCGTTCGACGGCATGCTGTCCCGCCGCGACCGGGAAAGTCCGCTGGTACAGGCTGGCCGCGAGCGGTTCGCGCGCGCTAAGCCGGTCGAAGCCGCAGCGCAGCCCATGTGCGCCGCGCATCAGCAAGGCGCTCTTGAGCAGGCCTTGCGTGTCGATCGCAACGTCGTAGTGCTGCGCCGCCAGCGTATTGCGGAATGCCGCAATTTCGCGCCAGGCGGCGGGGCTCAGCAGCTTGCCGCGCCAGCGTCGCACGGCGACCGGAATGATGTTGCGCACCGCCGGATGCAGCCCGGGCAGTGCGGCAAAGCTCTCTTCCACCAGCCAGTCGATTTGCGCGTCCGGATAATGGCGCGCGATGTCGCTGGCCACCGGCAGGTTATGCAGCACGTCGCCCAGCGACGAGGTCTTGACCAGCAGGATATGCGGGGTTTGCGGATCGGCGAAAAGAGGCGCCATAGGGGAACCATAATTTTGGGTGATTCGCATCTTATAGGATACGGCATAGCTTTAGGAAGGGCATGATTCCCGGGAGGTAGTGCTAAAATGCGCCACCCTGATTTCTGGTAAGTGGCATGACGTATTACGCTCCGCTGGTTAGCGCGCTGGTGACGCTGGTATTGACGTTCATCCTGATGACGAGCAAAACCGGCATTATCGTCCGCGACATTCCCAACGAGCGTTCGCTGCATAGCACTCCCGTTCCGCGGGTCGGCGGCATCGCGCTGATGGCGGGCGTACTGTCCGGCTGGGCGTTGCTGATGCAGTTCCTGGCGTGGTGGATCGTGTTGCCCGCAGCGGGTTTGTTTGCGTTGTCGCTGCTGGATGACATGCGCAGCCTGTCGGCCGGGACACGCCTGATCGGCCATTTTCTTGCCGCGCTGGTGGCAGTGTTGGGTGCATGGGTATCAGGCGCGGGGGTGTCGTTGCTGTGGTCCATTCCGGTATTGTTGTTTATCGTGTGGATGACCAATTTGTACAACTTCATGGATGGTTCGGATGGGCTGGCGGGTGGCATGGCATTGTTCGGCTTCGGCAGCTATGGGGTTGGCGCATGGCTGGGCGGAAACGAGATGTTCGCGCTGCTGAATTTTTCGGTTGTGGCTGCGGCGCTGGGGTTTCTGTTTTTTAATTTCTATCCCGCCAGGGTGTTCATGGGCGATGCCGGTTCGATACCGCTGGGCTTTCTCGCCGCCGTATTCGGCGTGTCGGGCTGGCAGGCCGGGTATTGGCCGTTCTGGTTCCCGCTGCTGGTATTTTCGCCGTTTGTGGCCGATGCGACCGTGACGCTGCTCAAGCGCGCGCGGCGCGGCGAAAGGCTCTCACAGGCGCATCGCAGCCATTATTATCAGCGCCTGGTACAGCTGGGCTGGGGACATCGCAACACCGCGCTCGCCGAATATGCGCTGATGCTGCTGGCGGCCATGTCGGCCTTGTGGGGGATCGGTTTGGCGCACACGGCACAAGGCTATTTGTTGCTGGGTTGGGGTATGGTTTACCTTGCGCTGATGGGGTGGATAGACAGGCGTTGGCGCGAATATCAATTTGCGGAGAAGAAGGTTGCCAATGCTTAAGCCAAATATGCGCACCACCCTGGCGGTATTGCACGATGCCGCTGCGGCGGCTCTGGCGTGGAGTTTCGCCTACCTGCTGCGCTTCAATTTTGACCTGCCCGCCAACTTTGCCGCCGAGTTGCGGCAAACACTGGTCTGGGTGGTGCCGCTGCAGGTCATCATCTTCTGGCGCTTCAACCTGTATCGCGGCATCTGGCGCTATGCCAGCACGACCGATCTGCGCCGCATCTTTCTGGCGGTCATGTTGTCTGCGGCGGCTATCCCGCTGCTGTTCTGGATGTTGCGCCTCGGTCTGGTGGTGCCGCGTTCGGTGCTGGTCATCAACCCGCTGCTGCTGATTTTGCTGATGGGCGGCAGCCGCTTTGTCTATCGCATGTGGAAAGAGCAGGGACTGTACGGCGCCATCAAACTGCACGGTGAGCCGGTATTGGTGCTCGGCGCCGGCGATGCGGCGGCAAGCTTGGCCAAAGAACTGGCCAAAAGCAGCGACTGGCGGCTGGTCGGGTTTCTCGACGACAACACTGGGCGTCACGGACGCACGCTGAACGGCATCCGCGTGCTGGGCGGACTGGACAGCCTGCCGGGATGGGCGGAGCGGCTTGGTGTGCAACAGGTCATTATTGCCATGCCGTCCAGTTCGCATCAGCAGCGCAAGCGCGCGATCCAGTTGTGCAACACCGCAAAAGTGAAAGCTCTCACGGTGCCTTCGTTTGACGATCTGATGAGCGGCAAGGTGGCCGTATCGCAATTGCGTGCCATCGAACTGGACGATTTGCTGGGGCGCGATCCGGTGGTGCTGGATGATGCCGGGCTGCATGGCCTGCTGACGGGAAAAGTGGTCATGGTGACCGGCGCGGGCGGTTCGATCGGCTCCGAACTGTGCCGCCAGATTGCGCGCTTTGCTCCCGCCAAGCTGGTGCTGCTCGAACAGAGCGAATTCGCGCTGTACACCATCGAGCAGGAATTGAAGCAGATTTTTCCCGCTTTGGAGTTTGTCTGTCTGGTGGGCGATGTGCGCGATGCGGCGCGTGTGGATGAAGTCATGCGGCAGCATCAGCCGGTGGCACTGTTCCACGCGGCGGCCTACAAGCATGTACCGCTGATGGAACAGCATAATGCCTGGCAGGCGATCCGCAACAACGTGCTGGGCACCTGGACGGTGGCACGCGCGGCGCAGCGGCACGGGGTCGGCAAATTCGTGATGATCTCCACCGACAAGGCGGTCAATCCGACCAATGTGATGGGCGCTTCCAAGCGGCTTGCCGAGATGGTGTGTCAGGCATTGCAACCTTCCGGCAGCACCCGCTTCGTAATGGTGCGCTTCGGCAATGTGTTGGGCAGTACCGGCAGCGTGATTCCCAAATTCCGCGAACAGATAGCACGGGGCGGGCCGATCACCGTCACCCATCCCGAGATCACCCGCTATTTCATGTCCATTCCGGAAGCGGCGCAGCTGGTGTTGCAGGCCGGGCTGATGGGACAGGGCGGCGAGATATTCGTGCTGGACATGGGAGAGCCGGTGAAAATTGTCGATCTGGCGAAAGACCTGATCCGCCTGTCCGGCCTTACCGAAGAAGAAATCAAGATCGAATTCACCGGCCTGCGTCCCGGCGAGAAACTCTACGAAGAACTGCTGGCAGACAATGAGCATACCTTGATCACGCCGCATCCCAAGCTGCGCATCGCCCAGGCGCGGCAGGCCGATGCGGCATGGCTGGAAAAATTGCTGGGGTGGACCGAATCAACCACCATGCCCGATGAACAGGTGCGCGCCGCGCTGCAGGATTGGGTGCCGGAGTATCAGCCGAATCAGCCACAAGGCAGTCCGTCATGAGATTAACTGCCGCCCCGGTATTGCTGCGACCCTGCGTGTTGCCTTTGAAGTTTGTGGGCTTGGTTCGGTGACTTGATGTGCCTGTTCGGATACACTAACGGCGAAGCTGGAATCGTGTTGACTGGTCTGTAAATTCTTACGAAAAACCCTATGGAAATTATTGAAAAGTGGCGAGCGTATTTTACCCACCTGCCGTCCCTGTGCCGCCCGAGCGATATGCATAGCGAAGCTGTTTCCCGGTTTTTGGTTGCAATCGATATGCGGCAGTTGGCGCGATGACCATCAACACGGCAGCTGGCATGGTGCATTCCCTTACGAGGCGGGAAATCTTCCAACGCATGCTTGTCTTGCGTCAGGAAGGCAAGCTATATGACTTGGCGAACCCGATTCAGGATGAGGTATTCACTGGCTGCGTCGACCGCTTTGCCGATATTGCCTTCCGGTTGCGCGGCTGCCGCAAGGTGCTGGATGTGGGTGCCGGCCACGGCTTGCTGCTGGCCGTGCTCGATGAGTTGGGGCATGAGTGCTACGGCGTGGATTTTACCGACCAGACGGAACACTATCCGGAGATATACCGCAGCAGGCCGATTCATTTTCAGGTCAGCAATGCGGAAGTTGATCCGCTGCCCTTCGCCGACGATACCTTTGATGCGGTGACTTGTTGCCAGGTACTGGAACATTTCACCCATTCCCATTTGCCGTTGATGCAGGAAATTCGGCGGGTGCTGCGGCCGGGCGGCATCGCGGAGGTGGATGTGCCCAACGCGGTGAGTTTCCGCAACCGCAGCCGCATGTTGCGCGGCAAGCACATCACCAATAATTATGAAAGCCACTTTCTGCGTGCCGAACCGATCCTGTACAAGGGTATGTCGTTTTACCCGGTACGGCATAACCGTGAATTTACCGCCGCAGAATTACGCCTGCTGTTCGAGGCGGTCGGGTTCAGGCATATTCAAGTGTCGTATCTGAAGGGACGCCGTTACCGCGAGGGTGCGCGCCGCTTTTTATCTGCCGGGACGATGCTGCGCGATGCAGTACCTTCGCTGCGCAAATTTCTCATTGCCTTTGCCGAGAAGTGAAGGGTTTCATCGGTTATGGTGCAGTAGGGCGCGGGGCTGAGATAACCACCCGCTGGGCTGCGGTCGCTTTGGGCTTCTCGATCCCGATATCGGTGGCGCTGGACAGCATACTGGCGCTGGTTATGCTGCTGGCGTGGCTGTTAACTATCAACTATTCCGGCAAACATGTCCTGAGCCTGTCGAAGTGGCCGGATGTCATTCGCGCCAATCCGGTGGCATGGCTGGCAATCGCATTATTTTTCTTCTATCTGATAGGTTGTACCCACAGTATCGGCAATCATCAGGACATGCTTGATGGTTTGGGCAAGGCGGCCAGGCTGATGTTTATTCCGCTGTTGCTTATCGTGTTTCAGGATGCCGGCACACGCCGCCGCGCGTGGTACGGATTCATCGGCGCGATGTTGCTTACCCTGGTTTTGTCTTGCCTGCTGTGGCTGGGCTTGCTGCCACAATGGGGGATCATCAGGGGCGACGCTGCCAACCCCGTCATCTTCAAGCTGCATATCACCCATAACCTGTTCATGGCATTCACCGCGTTTGTCTGCACGGTTCAGGCGCGCTATGCCGCCGCACCGCGCCAGCGCGGTATCTGGGTTGCGCTGGCATTGCTGGCCGCCTTCAATGTGCTGTTCATGGTGCAAGGGCGCACCGGCCAGCTGGTGCTGCTGGTGCTGCTGGTTTATATGGGGATTGTCTGGCTGCGCTGGAGAGGGGTCGCCATCGCTCTGGCCACAATCGGCGCGCTGGCCGCTCTGGCCTATGCGCTACCCTCCAGCCATCTGCATCAGCGCGCGGCCTTGGCATACCATGAATTTTCCACTTCGCAATCCAGCGAGGCGGCAACCATGAGCTCATCGGTCGGCTTGCGGATGGAGTTTTATCGCAACACGCTGGAAATCGTGCGGCAGCGTCCGCTGCTGGGTGCGGGAACCGGCGGCTTCAGGCAGGCCTATGCCGAGCAGGTACGCGGTTCCGAACGGGTCGCCACCCATAACCCGCACAACGAATACCTGATGGTAGCGGCCCAGATTGGGCTGCTAGGTTTAACGGTGCTGTTGGCATTGTTTGCGGTGCAATGGCGCGCGGCAGCGCAACTTCCCTCAATGCGCGAGCAGATGCTGGCGCGCGGCATGGTGTTGTCGATCATGACAGCCAGCGCCGTTTCATCGACCCTGATCGACCATGCGGAAGGCTGGTTTTACGTCTGGATGAGCGGCCTTCTGTTTGCGGCGTTAAAATCGGCTCATCCATTGCAGGGAGCGCATAACCGATGAAGCTTTCCGTCATCATCATCACCAAGAACGAGGCGGCGAATATCCGCGCCTGCCTCGAATCGGTGGCATGGGCGGATGAAATCATCGTGGTAGATTCCGGCAGCAGCGACGCGACGGCGGAGATATGCGGGGAGTTCGGCGCACGGGTTTATGTGCATGACTGGCCGGGGTTCGGCGCGCAAAAAAACCGCGCCCTGGGTTATGCGACACATGAATGGGTGTTCTCCATCGACGCCGATGAGCGCGTCACTCCCGAGTTGCGCACTGCCATTGAGGCGGTGTTGCGCAAGGATGATGATGCTCGTTCGGGCTATCGCGTCTCGCGCCTGTCCAGCTATTGCGGCCGCTTCATGCGCCATTCCGGCTGGTATCCCGACCACATCGTGCGGCTGTTCAAGCGCGATGCGGCGCACTTTTCCGACGACCTGGTGCATGAACGGCTGTTGATCGAAGGCGAGGTGGGACAGCTCGACGGCGAGTTGCTGCATTACGCTTTCGACAATCTCGAGGAAGTGCTGCACAAGGTGGACCACTATTCGTCAGCGGGCGCGGCCATGCTGAACCGGCGCGGGCGGAGCGCCTCGCTGGGCGGTGCGGTGCTGCGCGGCCTGTGGAGTTTTTTGCGCACCTATGTCCTGCGCGGCGGTTTCCTCGACGGGCGCGAAGGCTTCATGCTGGCGGTATCCAACGCGGAAGGCACTTATTACCGCTACCTGAAGCTGATGCTGCTGAACGAAGCAAAAAAATGATGCGCATAGCTTTGATCGTCACCACCTACAACCGCCCCGATGCGCTGGCCGCCGTGCTGGAAGGTTGCCTGAAGCAGACCGATGCGAATTTTGAAGTGATCGTGGCGGACGATGGCTCGACGCAGGAAACTGCCGCGCTGGTGGCCGATTACGCGGCGCGCGCGCCGCTCGCCATCCGGCATGTGTGGCAGGAAGACCTGGGCTTCCGCGCCGCCGCGATCCGCAACCGTGCGCTGGCTGCCACCGATGCCGGCTACATCGTGTTCATCGATGGCGACTGCGTGCCGCCGCCGGATTTCGTCGCCAGCCACCGCAGGCTGGCGGAGCACGGCTGGTTCCTGTCCGGCAACCGCCTGATGCTGACACAGGCGTTCAGCGAACAAGTATTGCGCGACAAATTACCGGTTCATTTGTGGCAAACACGTGACTGGCTGCAGGCGCGGCGGCGCGGGCAGATCGAGCGCCTGCTGCCGTTGCTGCAGCTGCCCATTCCGGGCTGGTTGCGCAAGCAGTTGCCGCGGCGCTGGCAGGGGGCGAAAACCTGTAATCTGTCGGCATGGCGTGAAGATCTGCTGCGGGTAAACGGCCTGGACGAAAGCTATACCGGCTGGGGACTGGAAGACTCCGACTTGGTGATACGCCTGCTGCGTGCCGGGATTTACAACAAGTCGGCGCGTTTTGCCGCGCCGGTATTCCATCTCTGGCATCGCGAAAATGACCGCTCCTGTCTCGCGGAAAACCAGCAGCGTTTGCAGGAAGTATTGCAGGCAACCCACATCCGTGCGACCAAGGGCGTGGATCAGTATCAAGCGACCACCAATCCGCTTCCTCAGGAAGCGGGGCGATCATCCCTTCCACCGCCGGGGGAAGGTTAGGATGAGGGAGGGTTCTTGAAAATATTGCATGTGGTGCGCCGCTATGGGCCGGTGGGCGGCATGGAACGTTATGTCTGGGAATTGACGCGCGAGTTGCGCAACCTGGGGCATGAGGTCGAGGTGTTGTGCGAAGTCTGCCTTGCCGGGAAGCCAGAAGGCATTGCGGTATATGAGCTGGGCAAGATTGCATGGCGGCCGCGCTGGCTGTCGCTGTTGCGCTTCGGCTGGCGTGCGGCGCGCTGGCTCAAGGCGCATCCGCATCCGGGCTGGCTGATCCATAGCCATGAGCGCGTCAATGTGCATCACGTCACTACTTTTCATGGCCCACCGTTTGCCAGCGTATTTGAAAAACCGTTCTGGCGGCTGCTGTCGATACGCGTGCTGATGCAGCTGTATCTGGAGCGGCGCGAATTGACCAAACCGCTCTGTATCGTTCCCAATTCGCAAGTGATCAGCCAGCAGTTGGCACACTACTATCCGCAGTTAGCCGGTAAGTTGGCTGTTCCCATTGTCCCCGGTGTGCAACCCGGAACGGCGCGCACCCCGCATACCGTTTCGGCAAGCGGCGGGGTAATCGGTTTTGTCGGCAAGGAATGGCGGCGCAAAGGATTGCCGCTTGCGGCCGAAATCGTTGCGCGGCTGCGCCGCAGCCGCCCCGAACTCGAGTTATGGGTGATCGGGCCGCAGCCGGAAGAAATTCAGCATTTGTTTGCCGGCTGGCAAGGCGGCTACCGTTTATTGGGCTGGCGCGAGCAATCTGATTACGCCGGGTTTGACGTGTTGTTGCATCCGGCCAAGGCCGAGCCCTATGGCATGGTGATCAGCGAGGCAATGGCGGCGTGCGTGCCGGTAGTGGTGTCCGATGTGTGCGGGGCTGCCGCGCAGATCACGCCGGATGCCGGTGCGATCATGCCACTTGGTGCATCCGCTGAACGATGGGCGGATGAGGTTGAAAAACAACTGCGCCGCAGTGATGCGCCGCCACAATTTGCGCGTGGCTGGGATGATGTGGCGCGCGAGTATGAGACAATTTACCGCAAAATTTTTGAGGCTGATTTGAAATGAACAATCCGGAATCCCGTTTTTTGAATACTTGCCCGGTGGGTTGCAATGCACCGCTGGAAACCACGGCGTATATTTTGCCGGAAGGCGCATTGTTGCGGTGCAGCGCGTGCGGGCAATTGATCAGCCAGTGCACCGAGGCGCACTACTGGCAGTCCATGCAGGAATTCGACGATTCGCAGGGCACCTTGCCCAAGGCGGGTTCAGAGGGCGGCCGTTTGCGGCGCAGCAAAAAATTTCTCGACCAGATCACAGCATTGCTCGGGCAGCCCCCCGAGAAAATTCGCCTGCTCGATGTGGGTTGTTCCAGCGGGGCGTTCCTTCATGCGGCAGTCAAGCTGGGATTCCGCGCGGAAGGTGTCGAACCCGCTCCCAAGGCTGCCGCCACTGCCCAGGCTGCGGGGTTGAAGGTGTATCAGGGATTGTTGCAGGAAGCGGGTTATGCGGACGGGCAGTTTGACGCCATCACGCTGTTCGAAGTGATTGAGCATTTGCAGCAGCCGCAGGAATTGATGCAGGAGTGCCGGCGCATCTTGCGTCCGGGCGGCATCCTGTTGATCGGTACGGGAAATGCGGGGAGTTGGAGCATGGCGGCGATGGGCGCGCGCTGGGAATATCTGCACATCGCCAAGCATGGCGGGCATGTCAGCTTCTTCAACCTTGGGTCAATTGCGTCTCTGGCACAGCACAGCGGATTTTCCGTGGCGGCAGTGCGCACCCGTGGGGTGCGTTTCTGCGAGAAAGGCGACTGCGCAAAACCTGTTTATCGCATTGCAAAATTGGCGGGGGAACTCTTGAATATCTTCGCCGCCTTGTTGAATAAAGGCCACGACATGGCGGTATACCTGAAACGAATTTGAGGGTGTGGAAAAATAACTTTAGGGAACCTCTAAAAATTCAGATTTCGTCATTCCGGCGCAGGCCGGAATCCAGTATTTTCAATAGGCTGGACACCGGCCTGCGCCGATGTGACGAATTTTTAGAGGTGCCCTTTAGAGGTTTTCTTTAACGATGAGTAGCCACACCCTTTCTTCATTGTAATTCCGGTGTGCAGGATCATCGAAATCACGCAAAAACCTGTTACGCTATTTCACAGGTAAACACGGCGGGAAAATGCGATGGCGATTTATGCGGTGGGCGATGTGCAGGGCTGCTATGACGAGCTGGCGCGGTTGCTGGAGGATATCCGTTTCGATGCGGCGGCGGACAAGCTGTGGTTGGTCGGCGATCTGGTGAACCGCGGGCCGGGTTCATTGGAGGTGTTGCGGCTGGTCAAATCGCTGGGTGACAGCGCGATCACTGTGCTCGGCAACCACGACCTGCACCTGCTCGCCGTTGCGGAAGGCGTTGCGGAATTGCACCGCACCGACACGCTGGATGAGATACTCGCTGCGCCGGATCGCGACGAACTGCTGCTTTGGCTGCGCAAACAGCGCCTGCTGCATGCGCAGGACGGCTACGTGCTCGTCCACGCCGGGCTGCTGCCGCAATGGAGTGTGGCGCAGGCCGGGAGCCTGGCGCGCGAAGTCGAAGCCGCGCTGCGCGCTGACGATTACGCCGCCTTCCTCGCACGCATGTACGGCAACGCCCCGCACAACTGGGACGACGGCCTGACCGGCCACAAGCGCCTGCGCGTCATCGTCAACGCCTTCACCCGCATGCGCATCTGCACGACAGAGGGCGAGATGGAATTCAGGTTCAAGGGCGAGGTGGAGAACATTCCGCCCGGCTACCTGCCGTGGTTCGATGTTCCCAATCGCGCCAGCGCCGATTCAACCGTGATCTTCGGCCACTGGTCGGCGCTCGGCCTGCTGCAAAGAAAAAACGTCATCGCGCTCGACACCGGCTGCCTGTGGGGCGGCCCGATGAGCGCCGTGCGGCTGGACGACCGCCAGCTGTTCCAGGCGGCCTGCAACAACCCGGTGGCGAAGCATTGGTGATTGGATACATCGAAATTGACCGGCCACATTAATATGTATAGACTGACGTTTATACATTTTTATCTTGTAGGGGCGTAATTCATCGCGCCCCTATGATAACCTATTTGAAATGGAGCAAGCTATGACCGAAGCGGTACTCGACATCAAGCAGTGGGGCAACAGTCTGGGTGTTCGCTTGCCGGCTGCGGTGGCGCGGGAAGCGCACCTGCATGTCGATCAGCGCGTGCGCGTATCGGTTGAAGGCGATCAGGTCATCATTACGCCGGTTGATGGTTCGCGGCATACCCTGGAACAACGCTTGGCCGCCTATGATCCCAAGCGTCACGGCGGCGAGCAGATGATCACGACACAAACGCTGGGAGCCGAACGTTGGTAGCTGCCAAACAGGCGGTGGCAGGCCAAGCGGCGCCGAGTAAACGAGAGTCCAAACGTAAGCCTTGGATACCGGACCGGCAGGACATCATCTGGATCGATTGCAATCCGCAGGCCGGACGAGAGATGCGCGATGTTCACCCGTTTCTGGTGCTCTCGCCGCGCATCTTTAACGAGAAAACCTCGCTGGTCATCGGCCTGCCCATGACGACAGCGGAATACAACGCGGACAATCCCTTTGCAGTTATCGCGGGCAAGGCATCAGGACGTAAAACCGGGCAAACCAGCTACGTGCTTTGCCACCAGCCAAAGTCATTCGACTGGCGCTTGCGCAAGGCCAAGGCACACTCTCTCGGAATATTGTCCGATGCCTTGTTTGCGCAGGTATGCGAACGGCTCAACCAGATCATTCAGGTTGGCTGAGTCACGCTGCACACCGTCTGCCTTGCATAGCCGCCATCAAACCGATCGCGACTGACAATCCGCCATTATTGAGCTTTCCATAATTCACGACAAATGTTCCGTTCGGGCTGATGCTTCGGCTTCGCTCAGCACAGGGTACGCAGAGCGTATCGAAGCCCAAGGCTGGTGCAGGGCTTCATCCTTCGATACCTCAGGATGAACGGTGTAATGAATTATGGAAAGCTCAATAACCCGGAAAATCTATTAGAACCAAACCCCCTCCAACTCCCCCTTGTCAGGGGGAGAGCAAAAGCCGCTCATCCCCTTGCTCCTCACCTGACAAGGGGAGGCCGGGAGGGGTTTGAGCCTGATGAACAATTTTGGATTAAGGCTTGGGAGTGTCTTTCGGCGTGTCTGTAACAACTGCCGGCTCGACGCGCACTTCGCCTCGCTTGCGCACCACGCGCACGCGGTCGCCGACCTTGAACGCATCCGGCTTGCCGGGCTGCATCACGTAAGTGCTTTTGCCTTCCTCGCCATCCAGCTTGACCCAGATTTCCAGGCCGGGTTTGGTGGCGATACCGGATTGCTGGCCGAGCGTGCCGCCGAGCACGGTGCCGAATATCGAGCCGACCACCGAGCCGCGCCCGCCGCCGGAGCTGGCTCCGCCGACCTGGCCGAAGACGCTGCCGGCGGTAGCGCCGCCGGCAGTGCTGGCATCCAGCTCGATGGGGGTGACACTTTCGACCACGCCCAGCTTGATAACGGCGACATTGGCGTCGCTACCGGCACCACCGATGCCACCCTGCCGATCGCTGGCGCAGCCGGTCAGCAGCAGGGTGATACCAAGCAGCATATAAAACCATTGGCGAGTTTGTAGGTGCGAATTTATTCGCACGGTCAACCGTGCGAATAAATTCGCACCTACAAGGGCGGTGTGGATGCTATGAAACATTCATGTCACAGCGGTACGGCAAAACCGAAGTGTTGCTGGAACTGCGCCTTGATTTCGTCGCGGGTCGGTGCGTGGTTCTGTCCGCCGCGGCTGGCGATCTTGAGCGTGCCGAGCAGCGAGGCCAGCCGTCCGGTGGTCTCCCAGTCCCAGCCCTGCTGGATGCCGTGCAACAGGCCGGCGCGATACGCGTCGCCGCAGCCGGTCGGGTCGAGCAGCGCAGTGGGTTTGGCGCAGGGGATCGCAATTTCCCTGCCGTCGGCGTAGATGATCGAGCCTTGTGCGCCGAGGGTCACGATGAAGGCGCGCGTCAATTTGGCGAGTTCCTCGATCTTCTTGCCGGTCTTGTCCTGCAACAGCTGCGCCTCGTAGTCGTTCACTGTCACATAGTCGGCCTGCTCGACGAAGCGCAGCAGCTCGTCGCCGCCGAACATCGGCATGCCCTGGCCCGGATCGAACACCCAGGGAATACCCGCTTCGTGGAATTCGCGCGCGTGCTGCAACATCCCTTCGCGGCCGTCCGGCGAGACGATGCCGAGGCTGATGTCCGCTGCGTCGCCGACATGATTCTGCTCGGAAAAACTCATCGCGCCGGGATGGAAAGCGGTGATCTGGTTGTCGTCCAGATCGGTGGTGATGAATGCCTGTCCGGTAAAACTGTCCGGTACATGGCGGATGTGCTGCTGCGAAATGCCGAGTTTTTCCAGGCGCACCGCATAGCTGGCAAAGTCGTCCCCCACCGTCGCCATGATCAATGGCTGGGCGCCGAGCAGCTTCAGGTTATACGCGATGTTGCCCGCGCAGCCGCCGAACTCGCGGCGCATCTCCGGCACCAGGAACGCCACGTTCAGGATGTGAATCTTCTCGGGCAGAATGTGTTTCTTGAATTGATCCTGAAACACCATGATGGTGTCGTAGGCCATCGAACCGCAAATCAGTGTGTGCATCGCAAAACCTTGCTGGATTGAGAGGCGCGAATTGTATCATTTGGCTGGCGGTTGTTTGCTGCGGCGAACGGCGCGATGGTGCATAATCCCGCCACAAAAATACAGGGAGAGCCTCATGCCGTTGCCGATATTCCGCACCAAGCCGATCAATGCCAATGACACCGCCTGCGATACCGGCCTGAAGAAATGCCTGACGGCATTCGATCTCACGCTGCTCGGCATCGGCGCGATCATCGGCACCGGCATCTTCGTGTTGACCGGCATCGCCGCCGCCAACCAGGCCGGCCCGGCGGTGGTGCTGTCGTTCGTCATCTCCGGCGTCGCCTGCGCCTTCGCCGCGCTGGCCTATGCGGAGCTGGCCGCCGCCGTGGGCGGCTGCGGCAGCGCTTATGGTTACAGCTATGTCGCGTTCGGCGAGATTGTCGCGTGGGTGATCGGCTGGATCTTGCTGCTGGAATACAGCGTGTCGGTGGCGGCGGTCGCCAACGGCTGGTCGGGTTATTTCAACAACGCGCTTTCCGCGATGGGCATGGGGTTGCCGGACATGCTCACCAAAGCGCCGGAGCTCGGCGGCATTATCAACCTTCCCGCCGCCGCCATCATCCTGATCCTGATGGGGCTGCTGATCGTCGGCATCAAGCAGAGCGCGCAACTCAACACCGCGATGGTTTTCGTCAAGGTGCTGGCCATCGCCGTGTTCGTCGGCATCGCCGCATTCAACGTCGACCCGGCCAACTGGCATCCGTTCATGCCCTACGGCTGGTTCAACACCCTGCCCGACGGCAAGACCACCGGCGTGCTCGCGGGCGCCTCGCTGGTGTTCTTCGCCTATGTCGGTTTCGATGCCGTCTCGACGGCGGTGGAAGAAGCCAAAGACCCGCAACGCGACGTGCCGGTCGGCATCATCGCCTCGCTCGCCTTCTGCACCGTGATCTACATCATCGTGTCCGGCCTGCTGACCGGCATCGTGCCCTACACCGAACTCGGCGTTTCCTCGCCGGTTTCCCATGCGCTGCAACTGCTCGGCTACAAATGGGCTTCGGCGCTGGTCGCGACCGGCGTCATCGCGGGGCTGACCACCGTGATGCTGGTGCTTTACTATGGCCTCACCCGCATCATCCTGGCGATGTCGCGCGACGGCCTGATGTCACCGTTCCTGTCCAAGGTCGACCCCGAAAGAAAGACGCCGGTGCGCGTCATCGTCATCACCGGCATCATCATGTCGCTGGCCGCCGGAATGTTCCCGCTCGGCGCATTGGCTGAGTTGGTCAACATCGGCACGCTGGCAGCCTTCGTGCTGGTCTGCCTCGGCGTCATCGTGATGCGCATCCGCCATCCGAACCTGCCGCGCCCGTTCAGGAACCCGTTCGGCCACCTGTTCCCGATACTCGGCATGATTTCCTGCGCGGGATTGATGGCCTTCCTGCCCGCCCAGACCTGGCTGCGTTTCCTCGTCTGGCTGAGCATCGGCCTGATCGTCTATTTCACCTATTCCATCCGCCACAGCAAACTGGCGGTGCACGACTAACGAGCTATTTTCTGCGCCTGAACCACGCCTTCTCGATTTCCACCGCAACAAACAGCGCAACCCCGAACAGTAGGATGCGCCACCACGCCACGGCATCGATGGCGGCGGTGCCGAACAGTTGCTGGAATAACGGGGCGTAGGTGAACAGTGCTTGCAGCGCTACCACGGCGAATATCGAGATGAGTACCGGACGCGATTCGGCGAAACCGCGCAGGCTGTGGGACGGCGCGAGCAGGAAGCGGCAGTTGAACAGGTAGAAGATTTCGCCCATCACCAGCGCGTTTACTGCCACCGTGCGCGCCGTCTCGATGCTTTCGCCGCGTGCCTGTTCCCAGAGAAAAAATCCCAGCGCGCCGGCCACCACCAGGCAGGACACGAAAAATACGCGCCATAACAGGAAGGCATTGAGCAGCGGCTCCGCCGGATCGCGCGGCGGGCGGCTCATCACGCCCGCTTCGGAAGGTTCGAAAGCCAGCGCCAGCGACAGCGTGACGGCGGTGACCATGTTCACCCACAGGATCTGCACCGGTGTGATCGGCAAGGTCAGGCCGAGGAAGATCGCCGCGATGATCACCATCGCCTCGCCGCCGTTGGTCGGCAGGACGAACACGAGGGATTTTCTCAGGTTGTCGTAGACGGTGCGTCCCTCTTCCACCGCAGCGGCGATAGAGGCGAAGTTGTCGTCGGCCAGCACCATTTCGGCGGCTTCCTTGGCCGCCTCGGTGCCCTTGCGTCCCATCGCCACACCGACATCGGCGCGCTTCAGCGCGGGGGCATCGTTCACGCCGTCACCGGTCATCGCTACTACTTCGCCATTGGCCTGCAAAGCCTGCACCAGTGCGAGTTTGTGCTCCGGGCTGGCGCGGGCAAAGATGTCTGCCCTAATTACCGCGACGCGCAATGCCGCCGCATCCATGCGCTCGATTTCCGCGCCGGTCAGCGCGCCGTCCGCCACAAGGCCGAAGCGCGCGCCGATGGCGCATGCAGTATCGAGATGGTCACCGGTGATCATCTTCACATCAATGCCTGCCGCACGGCAGCGCGCGACGGCGAGCAACGCTTCATCACGCGGCGGGTCGCCGATGGCAAATACGCCGAGCAGCGAGTATCCATCTCGCACGTCGGTCAGGCTGAGTTCGCGTTGTTCGCTGGCAGCCGGGCGCATCGCTACAGCGAGCAGACGCAATCCCTGCCGTGCCGCATCCTGCATCGCTTGCTGCCAATAAGCGTGACGCAACGGGCGGTCCTCGCCGTCGGCACGCTCGGCGCCGCACACTTCCATGATTCGCTCCGGCGCGCCCTTGAGGAAAATGAAGCCGTGCCCTTCCAAGTCGTGATGCAGCGTGGCCATGAAACGGTGCTGCGATTCAAACGGGATATGGTCGGTGCGGCGCAGCGCCTCGCGTTCGAAAGCCAGATCAAGTCCGGTCTTGGCCGCCAGCGTGAGCAGCGCGCCTTCGGTCGGGTCGCCTTCGATGTGCCATTCCGCGCCGGAAACGGGATGCGTATGCAGTTCCGCGTCGTTGCACAACAGCGCGGCACGCCCCAGATCGGCCAGTTCCGGGTAGTCTTCGACAAACACTTCGCGCCCGGCGACGGAGAAACCGCCATGCGGCGAATAACCGCTGCCGCTGACCTCGAACACGCGATCTGCGGTGAGGATGCGTTGCACGGTCATCTCATTCCGGGTCAGCGTGCCGGTCTTGTCGGAGCAGATCACGGACACCGAGCCGAGCGTCTCCACTGCGGGGAGTTGCCGGATGATGGCGTTGCGTTTGGCCATGCGCTGCACGCCGATGGCGAGCACGATGGTCATGATGGCAGGCAATCCTTCCGGGATTGCGGCCACGGCTATGCCAACGGCGGCAAAGAACATTTCCGGCCAATCGTAGCCGCGTATCCATACGCCGAAGGAAAAAGTCAGCGCAGCCAGCAACAGGATGGCGGCGGTCAATTGTTGGCCGAAGCGTGCCATCTGGCGCAGCAGCGGTGTTTCAAGGCTGGTCACTGCGGCGATCAGACCGCTGATGCGGCCGATTTCGGTCGCCGCGCCGGTGGCGACCACTACACCGCGCGCCTGCCCATATACCACCAGCGTGCCGGAGTAAGCCATGCAACTGCGGTCACCGGTCACGGCATGCGCATCGACTGCCGCAATGTCTTTTTCCACTGGCTCAGATTCGCCGGTCAGCGCGGCTTCCTCGACACGTAACTGGCGCGTTTCGATCAGGCGCAAATCGGCGGGGACTTTGTCGCCCGAAGACAGCAGCACCATGTCGCCGACTACTAATTGTTCTGCCGGAATCTCGCGCCGCTGCCCGTTGCGCAATACCGAGGCATTCAGCGACAACATGTTGCGGATCGCATCCAGCGCATGTTCCGCCTTGCCTTCCTGAATGACGCCGATGATGGCGTTGATCAGTACCACGCCGACGATCACGCCGCAGTCCACCCAGTGGATGAGCAGCGCGGTGATCAGCGCGGAAGCCAGCAATACATAGATCAGCACGTTGTGGAACTGGCGTGCAAAGCGCATCGGCAAGCTGTCGCGCCCGGCAGCAGGCAGGCGGTTCGGGCCGTATTGCTGCAAGCGTTGCGCCGCTTCGTCCGGTGACAGTCCTGCATGATCCGCAGCCAGTGCGCGTAACACTTCCTGCGCTGGCAGGCTGTGCCAATTGGTGGAATGTTCGGGGTGCGCGATGGGGTTAATGGTTTTGTTCATTCCCACCCTCGAAGCTGATGCGGTGAACAGATCAAATGGTGATACATGCCTGGCGGCACTTTTTCACCTTGCCGCTATTATGGCCGCGCTATAGAAGGCAGCTTCTTGCGCCGGTTAATGGCTGATGCGTGTTACACCGCTGCCCGTCAGTACGCGCACCCTGTCACCGGGTTGAAATTTTTCATCCCCTGACTGGGTTACCGCGATCAGCCTGCCGTCGTCGAATTTAACGGTGATTTCCATGGCGGTTTGGCGGGTTGCGCCTTCTTCGATGGCAGAGCCCGCTACTCCTCCTGCCACAGCGCCCAGCACGGCGCCTACCGAACTGCCCTTGCCGCCGCCGACATTGCTGCCGCCGATGCCGCCCACTATCGCTCCCGCTGCCGTGCCGACGGACGATTTGGTGCCTTCGATCAGCACCTCGCGCACGCTTTCCACGGTGGCCATGCGCACATCCTCGACCTGCCGCGCCTGGTCGCGGCTGTAAGTCGAGCCGGACATCCCGGAAGCGCAGCCCGCAAGGGCGGCGATAGTCAGTAATAGAGCGGTTGCTTTGCCGAGGTTAAACATGGAGATCCCTTTCATAAAGTAACGCCAAGCGTCAGCCGTTAGACTTCCACGTCAAGTCAAGTTCCCGCGCGGCCTTCACGTCGTCGAGGCGGCGCACCGGCATGGTGTGCGGCGCGCCCTTCACCAGTTCCGGCGTGGCGTAGGCCTCGTCGCGGATTTCCTTCATAGCGGCGACGAAGCCGTCCAGCGTTTCCTTCGATTCGGTCTCGGTCGGTTCGATCAGCAGGCATTCCGGCACCAGCATCGGGAAGTAGGTGGTGGGCGGATGGAAGCCCTTGTCCAGCAGGCGCTTCGCCACGTCCATCGCGGAGATACCGGTGGCATCCTTGAGCGGTTTCATCGAGATAATGAACTCGTGGCTGGCGCGGCGTTGCGGGAACGCGACGGTGAAGCCGGCCTTGTGCAGTTCCGCCATCAGGTAGTTGGCATTCAGCGTGGCGAATTCCGCGACGCGGTGCATGCCTTCCGCGCCGAGCATGCGCGCATACACGTAGGCGCGCAGCAGGATGCCGATGTTGCCGCTGAAGGCGGACAGGTGGCCGATGGATTGCGGCAAATCTTTTTCGGTGAGGTAACGGTAGGCATCATCCTGTTTTGCGACTACCGGCAGCGGCAGGAACGGCAGCAGGCGTTGTGCCACGCCCACCGCGCCCGCGCCCGGCCCGCCGCCGCCGTGCGGCGTGGAGAAGGTCTTGTGCAAATTCATGTGGATCACGTCGAAGCCCATGTCGCCGGGCTTGACCTTGCCGAGGATCGCATTCAGGTTCGCGCCGTCGTAATACAGCAGGCCGCCCGCGTCGTGGATAATTTTCTGGATCGCCTGGATCTGTTTCTCGAATACGCCCAGCGTGGACGGGTTGGTCAGCATCAGCCCGGCGGTCTGCGGGCCGGTGGCAGCGCGCAACGCATCGAGGTCGACGTCGCCGTTCGCGTCGGTCGGAATTTCCTTTACGGTGTAGCCGCACATCACGGCGGTGGCCGGGTTGGTGCCGTGCGCCGCATCCGGCACGATGATCTCGGTGCGCGCCGTGTCGCCGCGCGCGTCGTGGTAGGCGCGGATCATCGCGATGCCGGCGAATTCGCCCTGTGCGCCGGCCATCGGCATCAGTGAAACACCGGCCATGCCGGCCACATCTTTGAGGATTTCCTGCAAATCATGCAGGCAGGCCAGCACGCCCTGCCCGGTGGATTCCGGCGCGAGCGGATGGCGCGCGAGAAAGTTCGGCAGCATCGCCAGCGTGTTGCAGGCGCGCGGGTTGTATTTCATCGTGCAGGAGCCGAGCGGATAGAAATGCGTGTCGATCGAAAAGTTCTTCTGCGACAGCCGGGTGTAATGGCGCACCACGTCCATTTCCGAGGCTTCCGGCAGCAGCGGTTGATTTGTGCGCAGCAATGCGGCCGGGATGCCGCTGATTGCGGCGGCATGATGCGGAGCCTGTGCCGCATTGCGGCGGCCGGGATGGGAGCGTTCAAAAATTAACATAAAAATACCTTGGAAATTCAAATTCCGTCATTCCCGCGCATAACCAGCGACTTTGTTGGCGTAATTTGCCAGCTTAGTCGGTTTCATCAGGCGGGAATGACGAAGCAAAATTAAATAGCCTGCAATGCGGCCAGCGCCGCATCGTAATTCGGTTCGTTTTTGATCTCGCTGACCAGTTCGGTATAGCGCACCACGTTGTTGCCATCCAGTACGATCACGGCGCGAGCCGCGAGTCCGGCCAGCACGCCGCTGGCGATTTTCACGCCGTAGTTGCGCAGGAACTCGCGGCCGCGCATCACGGACAGGTTGACCACGTTGTCCAGCCCTTCGCTGGCGCAGAAACGCGCCATCGCAAACGGCAAGTCGGCGGAGATGGTTATCACCACGGCATTGGTCAGGCTGCTGGCAACCTGGTTGAAGCGTCGCTCGGAAGCCTGGCAGGTCGGCGTGTCCAGGCTGGGGACGATGTTCAGCACCTTGCGCTTGTTGCCGAAGCTGTCCAGCGTGATGTCCTTCAGATCCTTGCTCACCAGCGAGAAGGCCGGTGCGGTTTGTCCCACTTTGGGGAAGTCGCCGTTCAGTTGCACGGGGTTGCCGCCGAGTGTCGTACTGTGTGCCATGTCGTTCTCCCTGGTGAAGTTAGTGAAGTGCGTGGCGTAACGCCGCCACATAGCGTTGCAAATCCTCGCCGGTCTTGGTTTCGGTGGCACACACCAGAATCGCATTACCCAACTGCGGGTAGTGCGGTTGCAGGTCGAAGCCGCCCGTTACACCTTGCTCGGTCATGCTGTTCAGCACTTTGGCGGAAGAATCGGGCAAATGCAAGGCCACCTCATGGAAATGCGGCGCGCTGAACAAGCGCTTCACACCTTGCATGCCGCTTGCCTGTACCGTGAGGGCTTGCGTGTTTGCATGCGAGGCCGCGGCGGCGCGGCGCAGTCCGTCCACACCGAGCAACGCCATGTGGATGGTCGCTGCCGTTACCATCAGTCCCTGGTTGCTGCAAATGTTGGAAGTCGCCTTGGCGCGGCGGATATGCTGTTCGCGCGCCTGCAGCGTCAGCGTGAAGCCTTGCTTGCCGTCCAGATCCACGGTACGACCGATGATGCGCCCCGGCATCTGGCGCACCAGCGCCTGCTTGCAGCACATGAAACCGAAATACGGGCCGCCGCTGGACAGCGGCGCACCGAGCGGCTGGCCGTCGCCTACTGCAATGTCCGCGCCTTTTTCCGACCACTGTCCTGGAGCCTTGAGCAAAGCCAGCGTCAGCGGATTTACCAGCGCAATGGCCAGTGCGCCTTGCGCATGCGCCCAGGCGGTCAGCGTATCGACATCTTCCAGCGCGCCAAAGAAATTCGGCTGCGGTATCACCAGTGCGGCGATGTCACCGCCCGCATGTTGCTGTAAGGCGTAGAAGTCGGTGGTGCCGGTCGCGATGTCGAATGGAATTTCCACCAGTTCGATGTTTTGCAGCTTGACGATGCTGCGCGCGACGCTGCGGTACAACGGGTTGACCGTAACGGGCAACAGCACGCGGCGCGAGGATTTATGTGAACGAACCGCCATCAGGATCGCCTCGGCCAATGCGGACGCGCCGTCGTACAGGCTGGCGTTGGATGCATCCATGCCGGTCAGCGACGCGATCATGGTCTGGTATTCGTACAGCACTTGCAGCGTGCCCTGGCTGGCTTCGGCCTGGTACGGCGTGTACGCGGTATAGAACTCGCCGCGTGTGGCGATCTCCCAGACTGCGGCGGGGATGTGGTGTTCGTAGGCGCCCGCGCCGATGAAGTTGAGCGGCCGGACATCCTGCGCGGCGCGCTCGCGCATCAGGCGTGTTACCTGCATCTCGTTCAGACCGTCGCCGATAGCGGTCAGCTTGCCGCTTTTCAAGGCGGCGGGAATTTCGTCAAACAGCGCGTCGATATTTTTTGCGCCGATGCTGGCGAGCATGGACTGGATGTCCTGCTCGGTGTGGGGAATGAAGGGCATGTCGATCCTCAGGATTGAGGATCGAGGAGCTAGGATCGAAAAGCGGTTTTCTCTCGCTCCTCAATCCTCGCTCCTCGATCCTGATTTAATGTGCTTCGCTATCGACGACGGCCTGGTACGCCGCCGCATCCATCAGCGCGGCCAGATCAGCCGCATTGTCCGGTTTCATCTTGAACATCCATGCTGCATACGGGTCGGTGTTGATGGCTTCCGGCGCGCTGTCCAGTTCGCCGTTCACCGCCGTTACTTCACCACTCACCGGCGCGTACACGTCCGCGGCGGCCTTGACCGATTCCACGACCGCGCATTCTTCCTTGGCCTTGAGCTTGCGCCCCACTGCAGGTGTTTCGACAAATACCATGTCGCCCAGCAGTTCCTGTGCGTGCTGGGTGATGCCGATGCTGATGGTGCCGTCGGCTTCGCTCTTGACCCATTCGTGGGAGGCGGTGTATTTCAAATTACTTGGCAAGTTTGCTGGGTTGCTCATGGTCTGTCCTTAGAAAGAAGAAATTAAATTAGGCCTTTGCCGTCGCGCGCGAACGGATACTTCACTACTTTCGCCGCCAGCATTTTATCGCGGATCGACACTTCCACCTGGTCGCCGATTTGCACTTCTTTCGGCACGCGTGCCAGCGCGATCGACTGGTTCAGGGTGGGCGAGAAACTGCCGCTGGTGATTTCGCCCTCGCCGTGCGTGGTGTGCACCTTCTGGTGGCCGCGCAACACGCCGCGATCCTGCAGCGCCAGCCCGACCAGCTTGCGCGCTGGCGGGTTGGCGAGCAGCGCGGCCTTGCCGATGAAGTCGCGTTCGCTCTTCAAGTCCACCGTCCACGCGAGGCCGGATTCCAACGGGTTTACGCTTTCGTCCATATCCTGACCGTACAGGTTCATGCCGGCCTCGAGGCGCAAGGTGTCGCGCGCGCCCAGCCCGCAAGGCTCGACGCCCTTGTCCGCCAGCGAGTTCCAGAAATACGGCGCGGCGATGGAGGGGAGCATCACCTCGAAACCGTCCTCGCCGGTATAGCCGGTGCGCGCAATGAACATCGTGCCGACTACGACGGCGCTGAAAGGAGGGAGTTTCTCGGTCAGTTGCTGGCTGCCGGGCATCGCCGCCCAGAGTTTTTCCTTGGCTTTCGGCCCCTGGATCGCGATGATCGACAGTTCGGGATGGTCGGCGATCTCCAGCGGCGGCTTTTCCGCAGATTCTTCGTCCTGTTTTTCAAATATGAGCGCCGCGGCCTCTTCCTGGCTCATGTCTCCAAACAGATAGGCATTCGGTATTCTCCTGACTGCTTCTTCCGGAGCCAGAGCTTCGCTTTCCGCGCAACTTTCACTTTCCGCACCATCTTCGTTTGTCGCGTAGCATTCGGGATGCGCCTTCGCGTGCGCGGCGGCCTGTTGCCTCATCCACGCGATGTCCTTGTCGGCCGTGCCCGCATTCACCACGATGCGGAACCACTGCTCTTCCATGAAATATACGATCAGGTCGTCGATCACCCCGCCGTTTTCCAGCAGCATGCAGGAATACAGCGCCTTGCCGGGAACGGTGAGCTTGTCCACGTTGTTCGCCAGCAGGTAGCGCAGGAAGTTGCGCACACCCTTGCCCTTGATGTCCACCACGCGCATATGCGACACATCGAACATGCCGCAATCGTTGCGTACCTGGTGATGCTCGTCGATTTGCGAACCGTAGTTCACCGGCATATCCCAGCCGCCGAAATCGACCATTTTTGCGCCCATCGCGCGGTGTGCTTCATTCAGCGGAGTTCGTTTAAGCATGATGATCCTGTGAAAAAATTTCGGGAATAAAAAAAGGCGCCGCACGAAATCGTGCAGCGCCCCATCTGTCCTTGGTACCTGAGAGATTGCAACTCGCGTTGCGTGCCCCTTCGGTGGTTGGTAATCCAACGCTCTCCAGATTTGCCTGCGCCAATAGTTCCTGAGCCTGAGCGGTTGCGGGTGTTGCGCCTTCGGCGGTGTTCCAGTCCGTGAAACGATACTGGCCGACACTCTCTCCCATTGGTTTGAACGGCAGGGTGAATTATGCCGGAAAGACCGAAGGCTGACAAACGGTCTGTCAGCAAGCCAGTCCGCCGCTCACCCGTTCGATGCCCGCCAGGTCGCGTGCCGAAAACACCCCGGCGTATCCCGCCGCACCGAGCAGTTCGCGCGCCCGCCCGGCTTGGTCGTAACCGTGCTCGAACAGCAGCCAGCCGCCGGCATTGAGATGCTCCTTCGCATCCGCGACGATGCGGCGGATATCGTCCAGCCCGTCCGCGCCGGAAGCCAGCGCGCCGTGTGGCTCGAAGCGCAGGTCGCCCTGCGCGAGATGCGCGTCGCCGTCGGCGATGTACGGCGGGTTCGACACGATGAGGTCGAAGCGTTCACCCTGCAGCGCGGAAAACCAGTCGCTGCGCAGCAGGCGCACGTTGTCGATATCCAAATGCCGCGCGTTCTCCTGCGCCACTTCCAATGCGTCCGGCGACGCATCCACCGCCATCACTTCGATATCCGGCCGCGCATGGGCGATGGAGAGCGCGATTGCACCGCTGCCGGTGCCCAAGTCCAGCACGCGGAACCCTCTCCCCCAACCCCTCTCCCGCTCGCGGGAGAGGGTGGCCGAAAGGCCGGGAGAGGGTTTTGGAATCTGCGCCAAAGCCAGCTCGACCAGCAACTCGGTGTCGGGACGCGGAATCAGGGTCGCGGGCGTCACCTTGAACGTCAGCCCGTAAAACTCGCGCTCACCGAGGAGGTAGGCGAGAGGTTCGCCGCGCAGGCGCCGTTCGACCAGTGCGGTGTAATGCGCCTGCTGTTCGCTTTCAAGTTGCTGTTCTGGATGGGTGAGCAAGTAAGCGCGATTCACCCGCAACACCGCTTGCAGCAGGCATTGCACCTCGATGCGTGCGCTGCCGGAATCCAGCTCGAGCGCGGCTTCCAGCGCTGCTTTATCGCGAGTCAGGAGGGATTGTAGGGTGTGCTGCATAAACTAAATTAGACGTGTGCAGGGCATTGTTTGAAAAGAAATCGAAACCACACCTTTAGCCTGCCCGGTTGTCCTATAGGTTCGATCCATGTGCTATGGCTTCCAAATGCGCGACAACGAACTTGTACCAGAAGGCGCGTTTGTCTAAGTAGAACTTAGCGATGAGTAGACCTGTGGCGATAAGCACGAATGAAGTCAATATAGCGGTGGGTGATCCCTTGTCAGTTGCAGTGGCAAGCAACGTGAATAGTGTACTGGCAAGACCGTAAATAGCGGCGAATGCGGTAAACATTCCAGACCAAAACTCCAAGACATTGATTCTGGGTTTTAAGAATGTCACCCATCGCTCTGCAATCTTGGGGCGTGCAGTCGTGTCTTCGCCCAAAGAAGCTGCGATATCTGCGCGGAATTTTTCCGATGCCTTAATCTCGTGAGTGAATGATTGGTAGAGAGAGTCATGACTACCAAACACTTCGCGCATGACCTTTACGAAATGATGATTGTTAATGGAATATTCAGTGGCATGCTTCCAATCAAGGAGGTCTTCAATTTTCTTAGACATGGGAGTGAGGCTGTAACGTTAAATAGGCATCCTAAAATTTGCCGATAAAAGCACCTTTGAGATGCTTCACGCGTGCGTACATTCTGTGATGACGTTGTAGTAGCAATAGGCCTCATACGCATAAGCCATAAAAATTCCTGTTGGTGGTATTTGCGTCGATTATCCACGTAATCCCAGGCTACCCTCGCCTGAAAAACAGGTTTTTTGTTGCTTATTTGAGCGGGGAGCTAATTTCCCTAATGAAATGTTTTTTAAGGTGAGGTGCAGGGAAGCGTTCTGTGAATGTTTTAGCCATGTCCATAAAGTAGATCGAGACGTATTCGTCTAAGTTGCCGGTGTCCTCATAAAATTTTTGTCCGCGACCCAAAAAAGACACTGCTTCGCCTTTTTTTGTATACTCAACCAATGCTTTGCTATGCAGGTAATTCCCATGTTTAACGAAGTAAAAAACACCCCCGTTAAATTGACGATGTATGCCCTCTGTAATTTTTTCGTCATACAACTCGCACAGCATTCCCTCTTGCCAATGCGGCATTCACATACATCGTTGCCAACACATCCGTATCGGAATCATCTTTGTAATTTTCGGGGCTGTTCGCTATTTCTTCAGCCTTCCAGGCTGCCGTGGCATGAACAATGTGTCGCTTAAATGCTATCGCGTTACTAAAGGCTCCGATCAACTCAAAACCAGAATCAGAGAACACTTTTTTAATCAAAACTACAGACTGCCCCCGTTGCATGAATGCAGACAGTAACAGAGGATCTTCGGCTAAATTAAGGGCTTCATTTGCTTTCTCAAGCCGAGATTGATTTAGGTTTGCAGCAATCCATTCTGTTAAATCTTTGCCGTTCGCCTGCACAGCGAATGTTGCAGCCAAGAAAACCAACCCGAAAAATAATTTAATTTTTTTCATAAAAACTCCTTTGTTAAGGCTTCACAGCCTACGCTGTCTGAAATCAAACGCGAGTCAAATGGGCAGAGCTAAACAGAGCTAAAGGTTCCAGGCTTGATTTCCCCCAATCACTCCCCGCCGCGTATCCTCAAGCGGTCAGGCTCGACGATCCAGAGCCGCCCATTGATCGGGTGTGCCGAGAGCATGGGAATCGCTTTTGCCAGCAGATCAAGCAATGCCTGTTTGCTTTGTCGCGGCAAGCGTAACACCATGTATCCGGGTGTCTGAGCCGGAGGGTAGCGCCGGATGTCCGACAGATCGAGGTCGGCGGTAATCAGAATGCGGCCTTCATCCTTGCATACATCAACGATGCGTTCGTCAGAGGCGCCACCAAGCGATTGCTGATAGACCGTCATGGCATCGTGGCCTGCGGCCATGAGCAGATCGGCGGCTTCAATCGGCAGATTCTGGTCGATCTTGAACTTCATGCCGCCAGCGGCACCAGTTCCTCACGAGCCAAGGCAGCCGCATAAGCCATGCAAGCATGTACATCGTCTGCAGTAAGCGGCGGGTAGCTGGCGACGATGGCATCGACCGTCATGCCTTCCGCCAGATTATCAAGTACGCTGCTGACCGTTATGCGCGTCCCGGTAATGCAGGCGCGCCCCTTGCAGATGGCGGGATCGACGTGAATGTGTTGTTGCCAATTCATCTGATTGACTCCTTAGACCGAAATTAGCCGGAACAAAACCGAAAGTAAAAGAAGCTAGGCTTAAATAACTTGCGTTTCCAAAGTGATAAGCGGCTTGCAGACCCTTACAACAAGTTTGCACCGTACCTGCTTGCAGGCTAATGGTCAATATGCCTAGATGCTCTCTTCCGACATCGCGGCAAGCTGTTCGGCCTGATACTCGGCCATCAGCGCGCCAGTGAGCTCGCCGATATCGCCATCCATGATCGCGTCCATCTTGTACAGCGTCAGGTTGATGCGGTGGTCGGTGACGCGGCCTTGCGGGAAATTGTAGGTGCGGATGCGCTCGGAGCGGTCGCCGCTGCCGACCAGGCTCTTGCGTGCCGCGGCGGTCTTGGCATTCTGTTCGCGCACTTGTGCATCCTTGATGCGTGCCGCCAGCACGCGCATCGCCTGCGCCTTGTTCTGGTGCTGCGAACGTCCGTCCTGGCATTCCACCACCACGCCGGTCGGCAAATGGGTGATGCGCACCGCCGAATCGGTCTTGTTGATATGCTGCCCGCCCGCGCCGGAGGCGCGGAACGTGTCGATGCGCAGATCGGCGGGGTTCAGTACCACGTCGCTCACCTCGTCCACTTCCGGCATGATCGCTACGGTGCATGCCGAGGTGTGCACGCGGCCTTGCGTTTCGGTTGTCGGGACACGCTGCACGCGATGCGCGCCGGATTCGAACTTCAGCACCGAGTACGCGCCCGGCCCGGCGATCCGGGCGATGATTTCCTTGTAGCCGCCCATTTCACCGGGGCTTTCCGAAATTACCTCGACCTGCCAGCGCTTGCGCTCGGCGAAGCGCGAATACATGCGGAACAAATCGCCGGCGAACAATGCCGCCTCGTCGCCGCCGGTGCCGGCGCGCACTTCCAGGAATACACTGCGCTCATCGTTGGGGTCCTTGGGCAGTAACAGCACCTGCAACTCGCCAGCGAGTTGCGCCAGCCGCTCCTGCCCTTGTTTGATCTCGGCTTCGGCAAATTCGCGCATCTCCGCATCACCGGTCATTCCCTGCGCGGTGTCGATGTCGGCCTGACAGGCTTGATAGGCGTGATACAACTCCACCACTGGCTCAAGCTCGGCGCGCTCGCGGTTCAGCTTGCGGAACGAGTCCATGTCTTTGGTGGCTTCTTCGGTGCTCAGCAGTTGATTGACTTCGAGCAGACGCTCGCTCAGTCGAGCGAGTTTGGTGGCGATACTGGGGTTCATTCCAATCCTATTTCGAAGGTCAAACAAGGCGGCGACGAATGAACGACGCAGGCAGTGCAATTGCCGCCCTGACACGGTGAGCGAAGCTTCCGGTGCGGGAAGGGCGGCCAAGCAACGGCTCCCGCAAACGGCTGGCTATGCCAGTAACGTGTCGCCGTTGCACGACAAGGAGTGAATGAGGAAGCCAACACAGTTTCACCGATGAAATAGGATTGGAATTATTCTTCCGGGTGCAGGTGATACAGGCGATGGATTACATCGAGGAACGCCTCGCGGTCGTCGCCGTGCACCTGATTCAGCGCGTGGGTCGGCGCGTGCAGGAATTTGTTGGTCAGGCCGCTGCTCATCGCCTCCAGCACATTTTCAGGATTCTCGCCCTTGGCCAGCAGGCGCAGGGCTTTTTCCATTTCGTGGCGGCGATTGCGCTCGGCCTGGTCGCGCAGCGCGCGGATGGTCGGCACCACTTCGCGCGATTCCATCCAGTGCACGAAATCGGACACGCCGGAATCGATGATGACTTCCGCTTCCTTCACCGCGCTCTGCCGCGCGTCGAGGCCGTCTTTCACTACTTCGGCGAGGTCGTCCACGGTGTACAGGAACACGTCGTTCAGCTCGGCGACTTCCGCTTCCACGTCGCGCGGCACGGCCAGATCGATAATGAACAGCGGGCGGTGCTTGCGCGCCTTGAGCGCGCGCTCCACCATGCCCTTGCCGAGGATCGGCAGCGGGCTGGCGGTGCAGCTGACGATGATGTCGTGTTGCGCGAGTTGCTCCGGCAATTCGTTCAGCGTGATCGCGTGGCCGTTGATACGCCGTGCCAACTCATGAGCGCGCTCCAGCGTGCGGTTGGCGACGGTGATGTGCTTGGGGGAACGCGCTGCAAAATGCACCGCATTGAGTTCGATCATCTCTCCTGCACCGATGAACAGCACGCGCTGCTCGGCGATGCTCGGGAAAATCCGCTCGGCCAGCCGCACCGCCGCCGCGGCCATCGAAACCAGATTCGCGCCGATCTCGGTTTGCGTGCGCACATCTTTAGCCACCGAGAAGGTGCGCTGGAACAGTTTGTGCAGCAGGAAGCCTAGCGTGCCGGCCTGCTCGGCTTGACGTACCGCCTGCTTCATTTGCCCGAGGATCTGCGGTTCGCCCAGCACCATCGAATCCAGCCCGCTGGCCACGCGGAACGAATGCTTCACGGCCTGTTCGCGCGGCAGCGTGTAAAGATAGGGATCGATATCCTTGCGCGGCAGATGGTGATATTGCGCCAGCCAGTCGATGGCATGGTCGGGTTGCGCGGCGTTGCAATACAACTCGGTGCGGTTGCAGGTGGACAGGATCGCCGCCTCTTTCACCGCGCCGTTTTCCACCAGGTCGCGTAGCGCGCCCTCCATCCCGTCGGCGTTGAACGCGACCTGTTCGCGCACGGCGAGCGGCGCGGTTTGATGGTTAATGCCAAAGGCGAACAACTGCATCTCGGTATATGACGGGCAGCAAGGCTAAAGAGAAGGCGAATTATAGTCGCAACGGCGGGGCAATACCATCCGGCCATGTCGCGGCTCGCTTGTTTGGAATAACCAAACGGCGCTTCGCCGCTTCGCGCCGGAGAATCAAATGCCATAGTCGCACCCATGGTATTTATTGAGACAGCTTCTCAGGCATATTCGTCGGCCAAACTTGCATTCCACCCGCCTTTCCAGTAATTTGCGTACCTCGCTAGGGGTCTTCGCCGGTATCTGAGCCGGGCGGAGTGAGAGACACCCTTTGAACCTGTACGGGTAATGCCGCAAAGGGAAGCATCCCTGCGGTGCTTCTTAATTTTGGAGCACACTGAAATGAACGCCAATCCCAAATTTATCGCCGAAGCCGCGCATGTTGATGCGGCAGCAATCAAGCCGTTGCCGAATTCGCGCAAGGTGTACGTGCAGGGCAGCCGTCCCGATCTGCGCGTGCCGATGCGCGAAATTTCCCAGGCCGATACGCCTGCCGGGATGGGAGTCGAAAAAAATTCGCCGATTTATGTGTATGACTGCTCCGGCCCTTATACCGACCCGGCAGCAAAGATCGACATCCGCTCCGGTCTGGCCGCATTGCGCGAAGGTTGGATCGCCGAACGCGGCGACACTGAAACGCTGGACAAGCTTTCTTCCGATTACGGACAGCAACGCCTGAACGATCCCGAGTTGGCGGAGCTGCGCTTCAACCTCAAGCGCGCGCCGCGCCGCGCCAAGCCCGGCAAGAACGTCACGCAGATGCATTACGCCCGTCAGGGCATCATCACGCCGGAAATGGAATACATCGCGATACGCGAGAACCAGCGCCGCGAGGGACTTTCGGAAATGCTGCTGCAACAGCATCCCGGCGAGAATTTTGGCGCGCCGATGCCCAAGCAGATCACACCGGAATTTGTGCGCAGCGAAGTGGCTGCCGGCCGCGCCATCATCCCCGCCAACATCAACCACCCCGAAGTCGAGCCGATGATCATCGGGCGCAACTTCCTGGTGAAGATCAACGCCAACATCGGCAATTCCGCGCTGGGTTCGAGCATTCAGGAAGAAGTGGAAAAAATGACATGGTCGATCCGCTGGGGCGGCGACACGGTGATGGATTTGTCCACCGGCAAGCACATCCACGAGACGCGCGAATGGATCATCCGCAACTCGCCGGTGCCCATCGGCACCGTGCCGATTTATCAGGCGCTGGAAAAAGTGAACGGCAAGGCCGAAGACCTGACCTGGGAAATTTTCCGCGACACGCTGATCGAACAGGCCGAACAGGGCGTGGATTATTTCACCATACATTCCGGCGTGCTGCTGCGCTACGTGCCGATGACCGCGAAACGCATGACCGGCATCGTGTCGCGCGGCGGCTCGATCATGGCGAAATGGTGCCTCGCGCACCACAAGGAAAATTTCCTCGCGACGCATTTCGAAGAGATCTGCGAAATCATGAAGACCTACGACGTCGGCTTCAGCCTCGGCGACGGCCTGCGCCCCGGCTCGATCTACGACGCCAACGACGAGGCGCAACTCGGCGAACTGAAGACGCTCGGCGAGCAGACGCTGATCGCATGGAAGCACGACGTGCAGGTGATGATCGAAGGCCCCGGCCATGTGCCGATGCACCTGATCAAGGAGAACATGGACCTGCAACAGAAGTGGTGCCACGAGGCGCCGTTCTACACGCTAGGGCCCCTGACGATGGACATCGCGCCCGGCTACGACCACATCACTTCTGCAATTGGTGCAGCGATGATCGGCTGGTTCGGCACCGCGATGCTGTGCTACGTGACGCCGAAAGAACATCTGGGTCTGCCGGACAAGGACGACGTGAAGGAAGGCATCATCACCTACAAGATCGCCGCGCACGCCGCCGATTTAGCGAAGGGGCATCCCGGCGCGCAGATACGCGACAACGCGCTATCCAAGGCGCGCTTCGAATTCCGCTGGGAAGACCAGTTCAACCTCGGCCTCGACCCGGACAAGGCGCGCGAATTCCACGACGAGACCATGCCCAAGGAATCCGGCAAGGTTGCGCACTTCTGCTCGATGTGCGGCCCGAGTTTCTGCTCGATGAAAATCTCGCAGGATGTGCGCGACTTCGCCGCGCAGGAAGGCGTGGACGAGGCTACTGCATTGCAGAAAGGCATGGAACAGAAGGCGGTGGAGTTTGTGAAGCGGGGCAGCCAGTTGTATAGCAAGGCCTGACTTACATCAAGACCGCAAACCGGATTCCAAGGCGCGTTTTACGAGGCTGGCAACACGGGCAGGCTTGCCTAATTGATGTTGCCAAATACGAACGACTTGCCATCCGAGGCTGCGCAGTTCGCGGTTCACGTATCGGTCACGCTTGCGATTGGTGGCAATTTTGGTATCCCAGAATTCTTGGTTGCTGCCGGGACGTTTGTAGCACTTTGGACAACCGTGCCAAAAACAACCGTCCACAAAAACAACAACCCGCTCGCGCCTAAAGGTGAAATCCGGCTTGCCGAGAAGCGGCTGGTTGCGCCGCCAGCCGGTTATTCCGTATTCGCGAAAAATTGCAATTAGGCGCAACTCCGTCGCCTTGTTGCCGCGCGAGCGGATCAATGACATTACTTCCGATCGCTTTTGCTTGCTCCAGATGTCACTCAAAACTCCACCGGCCCGAATTTTTGATAGAGCTCCGCCAGATGTCGCACCGACATTCTGAACTGGCTACGTGCTTTCACAGTTGATTTTTCAGTGCTTGCATTCATCACCTTGGAACCCGGATCAAAGATCACCAATCCGGCACACAGCGCCGCCAGATAGCGGTTGAAATCCGTGCCTTCCCCCAGCAAGGCGGGACTGAAATAGCGGTAGGCGGGTGCCAATTCCTTTCCGCTTTCATATGGGACATAAGCCGCCTGCGCGTGTTTTTTGTTCCATCCGATCATCAATTCAGCAAACGACCAAGCAGCTGCACAGTGCCCGGCATCGTCGAGCAACTCCACTGCGCCGCCCACATCCTCGATGACTTTTTGAGACGGGTTAAAGCCGCGCACCGCCAAGGTGAGGCCGGTTCTTACGTTGCGGCAATCAGCGCGGTGCGTGCCCGTGAAATAGAGCGTGTCGTCTCCGGTGGGTTTGCCGTGCTCACGGACGAAGACTTTGACACCACGCTCGCCGTACATCCCGCCGTCCGGCTCCGGCGTCATCAGCGTGATCCGGTCACCGCTATAGGCTTTCATTTCCCAGCCCAGAAAATCCGGCTCGGAGCGACCGTTGGGAATAATGCGTAGGGTGGGTTAGCCGCTTGCGGCGTAACCCACCAACTTCTTTGTGCTAACTTAATTCTCAACAACAAGCACTTCACGATGACATTCATTGCAACTGTTTACAAATACCTGTTCGCCATCAATCACTCTGATTTCCACCAAATCAAGGCGACTTCCGCATCTGCCACAACAATCAGGTTGGTCAGACATGATGTAGTAGGTTGGGTAATTCGTTTGCTGTTCAGTGATCTGCATATTGGTTATTTCTGGTTGTCCACGAAGAGCTCGCTTCTATGCCACGCGATAAATTCGGCTTGCGGTGCGAAGCGTTCTGGCGGCTCAATTGTGCGACCGTTTAACGGAAGCAAAACTTCAATTACGAAAGCCTCATTCTTCCGCATGAGTTCCTCCGAGACAACGATCTTGAAGTCATCGGTAAGCGTTATCAGCCCCTTATCAAAAGCGCGGTCATGAATCGCAGAAAGACATAGCCCATTACTTGGATTGAGGCGATTCGCCTTGTCTTTGCTCCACGGCACAATATGGCTGGCAACCAATAGGCGCGGCTCGGATAAGCCAGACATGCAGCAACGCCCACGATAACTGCTCAACACGGCGCGGCGAAAAAAATGCTGCTTGATTCTCTGTGTTGTTAGAGCTTGCCGTGTTTCTCCAGTAAAATCATCCGGCAATATTTCATCGTCATCCGGCTCCAAATCCTCCACGACATTCTTGTCGAGTTGCTGGCGGTACAGTTGACATTCCACGGCAAGCTTTTCCCAGTCGGAGTGAAATTCAGCCCACACCTCGCGATCCAATGCCGAGTCTCCTCTCAAGCCCACGCGTCCTGTACTCGTAATTGCTGGATCAATGCTTGCGATGTTAAGCATTTTCATTGCAACCGCATCAGAGGTACGGCCGATAACCTTTGCCAATGCAATTATTTCCGGGTTACGTCCATGAATTCGCCCATATGGAAGCTGGCAATACAAGTGGAAGGCCAGCTTTACTTGCTCTTTTGTCCAAAGCACTGTCGCCATGATTTATTGCGGCACTATAACGACTCACGCCGTTAATGCCTTCTCCCCTAAGTTGAGTTGCGACACCATCAGTTTAGCCGCATATTCGACAAGTGGCACAACCGATGCGGTTTGGTGAACCCTTCCACTAATGCAAACGCGGGCGTTTACAGCCTGCCGCTGTGCCGGGTATGGGTATAATCGCGGCTTACTTTCAGGAAGATCATGGATACCATTCTGCTGCTTAAAGCCGCCATTCTCGGCATCGTCGAAGGCCTCACCGAATTTCTGCCTATCTCCAGCACCGGCCACCTGATTCTGGCGGGTGACCTGCTCAACTTCAACGACGAGAAGGGCAAGGTGTTCGAGATCGTGATTCAGTTCGCCGCGATTTTGGCGGTGTGCTGGGAATTCCGCGCGAAGATTATCGCCGTGGTCAGTGGCTTGCCGCGTGAGCAGGCAGCGCAGCGCTTTGCAGTCAATCTCATCGTCGCCTTCCTGCCTGCTGCGGTGCTGGGGCTGCTGTTCGCCAGCAAGATAAAACAGTATCTGTTCGCGCCGGTGCCGGTGGCGCTGGCTTTTATTGTTGGCGGTATTTTTATCCTGTGGGCGGAAAAACGCGACCACAAGATTACCGTTGAATCGGTGGACGACATGTGCTGGAAGGATGCGCTGAAGGTGGGCTGCGCGCAGGCATTGGCGCTGATTCCCGGCACGTCACGCTCCGGCGCCACGATCATCGGCGGGCTGTTCTTCGGCCTGTCGCGCCGCGCCGCAACGGAATTTTCATTCTTCCTCGCCATTCCCACGCTGTTCGCCGCCACGGTTTATGAAGTGGTGAAATATCGCCACCTGTTCCATGCTGAAGATTGGAGCATGTTTGCGGCAGGCGGCATCACTTCGTTCATCAGCGCCTTCCTTTGTGTACGCTGGCTGCTGCGCTACATCAGCCGCCACGATTTCACGGTATTCGCCTGGTATCGCATCGTATTCGGCTTGGTTGTGCTGGGTACGGCGTACAGCGGTGTGGTGAGCTGGTCGGCAGCGTAATCTCGCCGATAAAAAACCGCCGGTGTCGCCGGCGGTTTTTTCATTTTAACCACACAGGCTCAATCCAACTTGAGGTTCCCCTTCAGCCACAGCATGCGTCCCATTTCGTTGACGCGCGTGGTCGGCGCGGGAAAACCTGCCACCATCACACCGCCCCTACTGAGATGTTCGGCATACACACGGTTGGCAAGATTGTCTGCCCCCGCGCTAACCAAAACGTCTTTAGTCGCGCGCCAACTCGCATTCAATGACAGAATGCCGAAGCCGCCGGTACGTCCAATGTCCGTTCCGACGATGTTGCCCTGGTTTGCCGCAAAGCGATCCTGCGACGCAACCAAGCGCAGCAAACCGCCGACACTCCACACACCATTGTCATAGGTTGTGCCAACGCGACCTTCGAGCGGCGATATCTGCGCCAGTGCTGTACCGTCGGTATCGTTGTTGCCGCGCACATAAGCCAGCGAGCCGTCCACTTTCCATTGCGACGCAAACTGCCATGCCGCGTTGGCTTCGCCGCCCCAAGTGGTTGCGCTAATGTTACGAGTGATCGAAAGGCCAGTTCGCATTCCTTTGGTAATACCGGACCGGATTAGTATGAAGTCGGAGATTTTGCCGTAAAAGCCGGACAGCGAGGCTGACATGTCGCCTTGCTTGAAGGTCATGCCTATGTCCAACTGGTTGGTTTTTTCCGAGCGCGTGTTAAAGGAACTGGTCGTTGTAAGCGATTCCTTTGTAATAGCTTCCCAGTAATCTGGAAAGCGTTCGGTATGACCCAAACCCAAGTAAACGGTGCCAGCATTGCTTAACACATCGCGCTCATAACGTGCAAAACCACTCGTCAACGTATCGCTGCGTGATTGATTCTGTGTGGCGTTGGCCACCATGCCCATCATATCAACCGTGGCGCGCTTGTCCTGCGCCTTCCACCAGTCCACGCGCAGGCCGCCAATGACACGCGCCTCTTCTGCATATTGATGGGTAGCCTCGCCAAACAAGCCATGGTTCTGAAAGTTGGCATCTTCAACGCGTGGCTTCAGGGTGTAATCTCCCATGTAGCCGGGCGCCGCACCCGTGCGACCGGTATGAATATTGGACTGCGCATCCAAGCCCAGCTTGAGTTGTGTTGCATCAGAAAAATTCAACGTGCCGGCAATTCTGCCGCCCGTTGTGGTGCGATCCGGATTCATCGCGGCCATCATGCTGGCCGGATTACCACCGGAGCGCAGACTGTAGCTGTCCATGACGTGGTCGATATAGTTGCGGAAAAGCTGAGCTTCCACCTTGTCTAGCAGGCCGTGATCGGCATTCTTCCAGTCGGCCTTCAGGCCGACATTGTCGCGGGCGAACTTTGAGCCGTCCACCGAACGGTCGGCATAGGCCGCTTTGCCGTCGCTCTGTGCCATAGACAATTCGACGCGCGTGCCGTCGCTTGGGGTCAAACCAATGGCGGCATTGGCACTCCAGCGCGAGTAGGCGGAATGAACGCTGATGCCATTGCCATCCTTGTAATCTCCGGCGCGTGAATTGGTTGCAATGGCGCGCGCGTACCAGTCTGGCGAACCGCCATGCACATCGCCCATCATATCGGCACGGCCAAAACTGCCCGCCGTTGCGCTGCCGTCAAAGCCGACACCGGTATCGCTGCGGCGCGCAAAGTTGCGTTCAAACAATACAGTACCCGCCGAATTGCCCGGGCCGTACAGCACAGTTTGCGGGCCTTTTAATAAGGTGATTTTGTCGTAGGAGGACGGGAATATGTAAGCAGTGGGCGGATCCATGCGGCCGCCGCAACCGCCCAGAATCTGTTCGCCATCCAGCAGAATGTTCAGGCGCGAACCCGCCATGCCGCGAAATACCGGGTCGCCATCCGTGCCGCCTTTGCGTATCACCGAGAAGCCGGGGATGGTCTTCAGGTATTCCGCCCCGTCATGCGCCGGGATCGGCTGGCGTGGCTTGCGCGGGTCGGTTGTCACCACCAGCGGCTGCTGCATCGCCGGCGCAGTAACCACTACTTCAGGCAAGCTTGCTTCGGCCGCGAACGCGCCGGGCGCAAACGCCAGCGCGACACAGATAGTTATACGCTTCAATTGCATTGCTCTTCTCCCCTTAAGATAAAAAATTGCGGCGCGATTATCATTGCAATGCCTTTGCTTGGGAATGTGGCATTTTGCCGCGCGACAATATGTCGCACCCCCAGTGCGACATATTGCGGTGAAGGCGGCGGCTCAGGGCGGGCATGTCGGTCTGAAGCCCGACATACGTAAATCGCAAATTGTCGCGAGTAACAACAAAACCGCCGGTGTTATCCGGCGGCTTTGTGTTTGCACTGCAACGTCAAAACTTCAAGGTTACGCCGGCATAGACCGAGCGCCCCATGCCGGGAACGGGAATGCCCCACGGGACAGTGTTTATCGACATGGTCGCGCCCTGGCCGGTATAGGCTCCGCCCAGCGGTAGCGAGTAGAACTTGTCGAACAGATTTTCGACACCGAGATCGAACCGCATTTGTTGCCATTCGTAACCGGCGCGCAGGTTGACCAGGCCATAGCCACCCGTTTGCATCTCCTGGCGGACATCGGAAACATTGCTCTTCCGCTTTACCAGTTGCAGTTCGAGGCTGTTATTCCATGCACCCATTTTTTGCGCCACCGCCAGTTTCGTGTTCAGCGGCATGATGTTGTAAAGATCGTCGCCGGTCGTCCGGTTCTTGCCGTTGACATAGTTCAGCACGCCGGAGGCGGTAAATTCACCCCAGCCTTCGACCTTCGCCAGTGGGAAATGACCGGAAACATCGAGGCCGTAGAGCCGGGCGGATTGGTTTGCGTACTGGAGATGGAAGAACTTGTTAGCCCCCGTATTGTTCGCCGCGCCGCCGCAGAGCGCATTCATCATCACGCCACTGCCCGTGCAACGGATGGCATCGATGAAATCCGTGACGCGTGTGTAGTAAGGTGTTGCCTTTAATTCCCAAGTGCGGTCTGCGTCATGCCAGTCGAGGGTGCCGCTCAGGGTATGCGCCACTTCCGGCTTCAAATTGGGGTCGCCGACATAACCGTTGCCGTCGCCGACGAAGTTGTTCATGACCAGCGCCATCCCGTTCTTCGACCAGGAGTAACGCTCATAAATATTTGGCGAGCGGGTTTTCTGCGCGTAGCCAAACTCGAAGGTGCGGGTGTCATCCGGCGTGTACCGCGCCAGCGCGGCCAGGTCGAAATTGTTGTCAGTGCGTTGGCGGTTGAGGGCGTTAAAGGCGGTCGCGTTATACCCCGCCATCACCGTGTTATAGCCCTGCACCGGGCCTGTATCCATCTTCACCTGTTCGGCGCGTGCGCCGAGCAACGTGTTCCACTGCGGATTCCAGCGCCCATCCCATTCGGCGAAGAGTCCGAAGCGGTCGCGCTTGCCATTGCTGACATTCCAGAATGTGTTCGGTGCCATCCCTCCAGAAGTAGCAGGGACACCAGCAGCACTAAACATACCGGCAAGAGATGATGGGGAAGATGGCCACCAGTCGTTCAAGCGGTAATTCTGCACCTCACTACCCACCCTGAGAATGTCGCGCTCCGAAAGCAGGATGTCGGCCTTGACCTGTGCGCCGGTGGTTTTCCCTGTTGTGTACATCGGCATGCCGGGCGCAACGACGGTGTTAGTGGCACTAGCAGGGCCGTACCAATACTGCTTGTCGGAACCAAAATCCATGAAATGATCGACTTTCTCCTGATAGGCGCGCGCATCCAAAGCGCCCCAGCCGAACTGGCCTGCATAATGCAGGTTCACCCGCTTTGCGATGTTGCTGAGCATGTCCATACGCTGGTTGGGATAGAGCTCATATGGGATATTCTGGTAGCCGAGGTTCAGATCGACCAGATGGTTTTCATGGCGCAGCGCAAACTTGAGAGAATGGTTTTGCGACTTATATTTAGTGGAGCCGACTTCATCTCCAGCCAGCCAGCCACGAGGCCTTGCTGCGGGGCCGCCATTTCCATCCGTTGCTGCGGGCCCGGCCGCCTTGAAGGCTTTTGCCGCCTTGTAATTGTCCGATTTTGCCGTTGATCCGCTATACGTCATGCTCAACTGTTCGCCCGCAATCGTGGCTGAAAGATTGCCGCCCTGCGCATTGCCGTTGCTGCGATAGAACGCCCCCACTTCTCCCTTGAGCAAAGTTTTCCCCGCTACGGCAAACTCCGGCGGCACAGAATCGACTAGGATTGTGCCGGCGATGCTGTCACCGCCAGTGCTTACCGGCGCGATGCCGGCAAATACCTTGACGCTGCCGACGTTGGATGGGTCAATGTAGGAAAGGGGCGAATTCATGTGATTCGGGCAGGATGAGATCAAATCCGTGCCATCGACCTTGGTACGGATGCGGTCATCCGCCAGGCCGTGTATCACCGGCAGACTGGAGACGCCACCGGCACCGTAAAGGCTGACGCCCGGCTGGCCATCGAGCAGTTTTGCCGTGTCGCTGGTGGATGCGCGCTGACGGGCAATGCTGGTTCCACCAAGAGCCGAGTCGCTCAAGGCGGGCAACGGTTGGACTTTTTTTCCAATCACCTCAACATCGGGCAAGGTTGCCTCGGTTGCTTCCGCCGCAAACGCGCCGGGCGCAAACGCCAGCGCGACACAGATGGTTATACGCTTCAATTGCATTGCTCTTCTCCCCTTAAAATAAAAAATTGCGGCGCAATTGTTACTGAAATTTATTGGCTTGGGAATGTGGCATTTTGCCGCGCGACAATATGTCGCACCTGCTTTGGTGCAACATATTGCGGCGCAGGCTCACCTTCAGGTTACGACGTAGCCACAATATGTCGCACCCCTTGTATTTGCAGGTTTTCAGCCAGACTCGCACAAAAAATTCATCCTGATGTCATAATTACGGCACACGATTACTCAACGGAGATTCACAACATGGCAAGAATGGTGCAATGCGTAAAACTGGGGCGCGAAGCGGAGGGTCTGGATCGTCCGACTTACCCCGGCCCGCTGGGTCAGCGGATTTTCGAGAATGTTTCCAAGGAAGCCTGGCATGGCTGGATCAAGTTCCAGACCATGCTGGTGAATGAGAACCGCCTCAATCTCGCCGATGCGTCGGCACGCAAGTTTCTTGCCGCGCAAATGGAAAATTATTTCTTCGGCGAGGGCACGCAAATGCCGCAAGGGTATGTTCCGCCAAAAAGTTGATGTCGTTTCGGTAGGAAATATTGTAGGGGCGCGATTAACCAGCGACTTGGCTGGCGTCATATGCCAGCTTAGTCGATTGGCTATGTAAAGCTATCGCGCCCGTTCGGGCACATGAACAGATCAGGGCGCGATGGATCGCGCTCCTAACATATGGCCAAAAAATTCGCCCCGCAGCAATTCCTGAACCGCGAACTCGGCCAACTCGAGTTCAACCGGCGCGTGCTGGCGCAGGCCGAAGATGCAACCATTCCATTGCTGGAGCGGTTGAAATACCTGTGCATCGTCAGCAGCAATCTCGACGAGTTTTTCGAGATACGCGTGGCGGGGCTGAAGGAGCAAATCAAGCTGGGCGGTATTGCCGTCGGCGCCGACGGCATGTCCGCCAGACAGATGCTCAAGCTGGTGCGCGAACAGGCGCGCCAGCTGATCGAACGGCAATATCAACTATTCGATGCGGACATCATTCCCGCGCTCGCCGGGCAAGGCATCAAGTTCCTGCGCCGCACCCAGTGGAACGAAACGCAGCAGGCCTGGGTCAAGGATTTTTTCTTCCGCGAAGTGATGCCGGTGCTGACCCCGATCGGGCTCGATCCGGCGCATCCCTTCCCGCGTGTGCTCAACAAGAGCCTGAATTTTGCCGTGGAGCTGCAAGGCAAGGATGCCTTCGGGCGCAATTCGGCGCGCGCCGTCGTGCAGGCCCCGCGCGTGTTGCCGCGCACCATCCTGATGCCGCCGGAAATCAGCGGCTGCGCACACGGCTTCGTGTTTCTTTCCTCGATCCTGCACGCGCATGTCGGCGAACTGTTCGCCGGCATGGAAGTGCTCGGCTGCTACCAGTTCCGCGTGACGCGCAACAGCAACCTGTTCGTGGACGAGGAGGAAATGAAAAACCTGCGCCTCAGCCTGCAGGGTGAACTGCCGCAACGCCATTTTGGCGACGCGGTGCGCCTTGAAATTTCCGATACCTGCTCGCCGCAAATCGCGGAGATACTACTCAAGGAATTCAGTCTCGCGCCGGAGGATTTATATCGCGTGCATGGTCCGGTGAACCTCGTGCGCCTGATGGAAATTCCCAATCTGGTGGCGCGCGACGATTTGAAGTTTCCTGCTTTTGTGCCCGGCGTGCCGCTGGTGATCCAGAAAAAGGGCGCGGATATGTTTAAGGCGATCCGCAAGGGCGATATTCTGCTGCACCACCCTTTTCAATCCTTCAAACCGGTGATCGATTTTATCCAGCAGGCTGCCAGCGATCCGGGCGTGGTGGCGATCAAGCAAACCGTGTACCGCACCGGCGCGGACTCCGCGCTGATGGAAGCCTTGATTGGCGCGGCACAGCGCGGCAAGGAAGTGACGGTGGTGGTGGAGCTGATGGCGCGCTTCGACGAGGAGGCCAACATCAACTGGGCGACCCGCCTGGAGGAAGTGGGCGCGCATGTGGTATACGGCGTGGTCGGACACAAGACCCATGCCAAGATGCTGATGGTGGTGCGCCGCGAGGACGGCAAGCTGCGCCGCTACGTGCATCTCGGCACCGGCAACTACCACCCGCGCACCGCGCGGCTCTACACCGACTTCGGCCTGTTCACCTGCCATGAAGATATCTGTGCGGATGTGAACGAAGTGTTCGGCCAGCTCACCAGCCTCGGCAAGGCGCGCAAGCTGCATCACCTGTGGCAGTCGCCGTTCTCGCTGCACATTGAAGTATTACGCGCCATTCAGAATGAAACCCGTCTCGCCAAGGCGGGCAAGCGCGCCCATATCATCGCCAAGATGAACGCGCTGCTGGAACCGGAAACCATCAACGCGCTTTATGAAGCCTCCAACGAGGGCGTGAAGGTGGATCTGATTGTGCGCGGCGTATGCGCATTGCGTCCCGGTGTGAAGGGTTTATCGGAAAATATCCGGGTGCGTTCTGTGGTTGGGCGTTTTCTGGAACATACACGCATCTTCTATTTCCGCAACGACCTGAAACACGATGTGTATCTCGCCAGCGCGGACTGGATGGACAGGAACTTCTTCCGCCGCATTGAGGTGTGCTTTCCGGTGCTCGACAAGAAGCTCAAGAAGCGCGTGATCGATGAGGGGCTAAAGGTTTATTTGCAAGACAATTGCCAAGCGTGGGATATGGATGGTGAGGGTCATTACCGGCATAAGAACACCCGCCGTACCGCGCCGAAATGTGCGCAAGATGAGCTACTCAAGCAACTCGCCAGTTTGCCGGATAAGGCAACTCCTTAGGGAAGCGGAATCAAATTGACTGTTCGCTCTGATAACCAGCGATTTGGCTGTCGTCGTTGGACAGCCAAGTCAGATGGCTAGTAATCCTATCAGTAGTTGTATCAGATATCGAAGCATCAGCCAGAACGGGTTGAATAAATCTGCGGCACCTTAGGAGGGTTTCTTTGGGCGGCCGGTCTTGATCTTTTCCAGTCCCGCCAGGGCGCGCTTCAACTGTGCCGCGTTCATTTCACCCAATGCTTTCAAGCCGGCGCGCAACACTTCGCTTTTCTTCACGGGCTGCCCGGCCTTCAGGCAGGCCTCTTTAATTTCGGCAATTTTCTGATATTCGCTTTGCGGCATGGTGAAACTGTCGCGCACTACTTTTTCTTTGTGCTCTTTCTTCGATTTCTTTGCCGCAGCTTTCGCCGGAGCCGGATCCTTCTGCACCAGCTCCTTTTTTGCAGTGGCTTTTACTGTGGTTGTAGCGGTCTTTTTGGTTGTCATGTTATTCCCTTCGGATTAAAGTGGCAGTAACAGTGTATACGGTATATGCTGGCAAGTGAAAGTAATATTTGGAGGCCATGGTGGACATGATTCTGTGGCGGCATGCGGAGGCGGTGGATGGCACACCCGATCACGCCCGCGAACTCACCGCGAAAGGCGTCAAGCAGGCGGAGAAGGTCGCTGCCTTTTTGCATCGGCATTTGCCTGAACACTCGCGCATTCTGGTCAGCCCGGTGACTCGCGCACAACAAACCGCTGCGGCACTCACCAACCGCTTCACTCTTGCGCCCAGCATCGCGCCCGGAGCTTCTGCACAAGCGGTATTGCAGGCGGCACACTGGCCGGATGCGGGCGGCACGGTATTGGTGGTTGGGCATCAGCCGACCTTGGGTGAAGTTGCGGCGCAACTGTTGGGCTGCAATGACTATTCGTTAAATATCAAGAAGGGCGCGCTGTGGTGGTTCAGCCGGCGCGAACGTGAGGGTTCGGCGCAGATCACTTTGCGTCTGGTTATCGCGCCGGACTTTCTGTAAGAATATTTTTGTAAACCTGGGAGGACATCATGTTTGAATCAGCCGAACTCGGTCACAAGATAGACAAGGATACTTACGACAAGGAGGTGCCGCCGTTGCGCGAAGCATTGCTGGAAGCGCAGATGGATCTGGCCAAGCTGGCGAAATTTCCGGTCATCATTCTGGTTGGCGGCGTGGATGGCGCGGGGCGGGGCGAAACCGTCAACCTGCTCAATGAATGGATGGACCCGCGTTTTATCCAGACCCACGGCATGGGCGAGCCCTCGGATGAAGAGCTGGATCGCCCGATGATGTGGCGGTTTTGGCGCGAGCTGCCGCCCAAAGGCAAGATTGGCGTATTTCTCGGCTCTTGGTACACCTGGCCGATTCTCAACCGGGTGGCCGGTCGCACCAAAACAGCCGATCTCGACCAGAGCCTGGAGCGCGCCAAACGCCTGGAAACGATGCTGGCGGATGAAGGTGCGCTGATCCTCAAATTTTGGATGCATTTATCCAAAGAGAAACAGGAAAAACGCCTCAAACTCCTCGAAAAAGACCCGAAAACCCGCTGGCGCGTCACCAAGCGCGACTGGGAACATTACGAGATGTACGACAAATTTCATGTTGTGAGTGAAAGCGTGATGCGCCACACCAGCACGGCCGAGGCGCCGTGGACCATCGTTGAGGGTTTTGATGCGCGCTACCGCAGCCTGACCGTGGGCAAGGTGATCCTCGACGCCATCCGTAAACGCCTGGATGAAGCCAGTAAAAAAGTAACGGAGGTTTCCGCGCCACCGCCGCTACCTTCGATCGACAAGCTGGATATTCTGAAGACGCTGGATCTCAGCCAGAAAATTGACAAGAAAGATTTTCAGGCCGAGCTGGAAAAATATCAGGGCAAGCTCGCGCTGTTGACACGCAGCCCGAAGTTCAAGGACGTTACCGTAATCGCCATGTTCGAAGGCAACGATGCCGCCGGAAAGGGCGGCGCCATTCGCCGTATCACCGGCGCGCTGGATGCCCGCTATTACAACATTATTCCGGTCGCCGCCCCTACCGAAGAAGAGCGCGCCCAGCCCTACCTGTGGCGTTTCTGGCGGCATATCCCGCGGCGTGGACGGGTGACGATTTTCGACCGTTCCTGGTATGGCCGCGTACTGGTCGAACGCGTCGAGGGCTACTGTTCGAAAACCGACTGGATGCGCGCTTACAGCGAGATCAACGACTTCGAGGCGCAACTGGTGCGCCACAATATCGTGGTGGTCAAATTCTGGCTCTCCATCAGCAAAGAAGAGCAACTCAGGCGCTTCAAGGAACGCGAAAAAATCGGCTTCAAACGCTTCAAGATTACCGAAGAGGACTGGCGCAACCGCAAAAAATGGGACGAATACGAGCATGCCGTGTGCGACATGGTGGATCGCACCAGCACCGAAATCGCGCCGTGGACGCTGGTGGAAGCCAATGACAAAAATTTCGCGCGCATCAAGATCCTGAAAACCATGTGCCGGCAAATAGAAGCGGCGATGAAAAAGAAGAAAGAAAAATAACTTCCCGGATTCGTAGCCCGGATGCAGCGAAAGCGGAATCCGGGGGGCATCTTCTCCATCCCCGGATAGCTTTGCATAGCCATCTGACTAGGCCGTCAAAAAACAACGGCCAAGCCATTGGTTAACACTGCGTTTCATCCGGGCTACTTGTTTGGTTAAAATTTGTCCGGCTTGGGGTTAGTGCAGCCTGCCCACAGGCTGCACCAGCACCCACGGGCTGGTCACTACCGCCCATACCAGCGCATCGGTTTCAGTCCACTCGCGCGCCTGCTCATCCGACACGCGCGCCACTTTACCCGCCATTGCCCATTGCTGGATTTGTTCCACATTATCCTCGGACATCTGGAATGCGACCTCGACCAGATCCAGGTCGGCGGAGACCATCAAAGCCGAGCCGCCGGCAAAGAAACGCTGCAGCTCTTTCCAGGCGATTTTTGAGGTTTCCAGATTGATCTTGGCGCGAAACATCTCGCCGGGGTTTTTATCCATTTCAGCCGCTCATCTTCCACGAAATTAATTCCCCGGCGCGCAACGGCACCAGGCGGTGTTCGCCAAACGCGAGATCGTCCGGCACTTGCCAGCTTTCCTTGCGCAGCGTGATCTTGCTGGTGTTGCGTGGCAAGCGGTAAAAATCCGCACCGTGGAAGCTGGCGAAGCCTTCCAGTTTGTCCAGTGCGCCGAGTTGTTCGAAGGCTTCGGCATACAGCTCGATGGCGGCGTGCGCGGTGTAGATGCCGGCGCAGCCGCAGGCGGATTCCTTGGTGTGTTGCGCATGTGGCGCACTGTCGGTGCCGAGAAAGAATTTCGGGTTGCCGCTGCTGGCCGCCTTGCCCAAGGCCTCGCGATGTACTTCGCGCTTCAACACCGGCAGGCAGAAGTAATGCGGGTGCAGTCCGCCGCTGAACAGCGCGTTGCGGTTGTACAGCAGGTGATGCGCGGTGATGGTCGCCGCGACGTTGTCAGGCGCATCCGTTACGAACTGCACCGCATCGCGCGTGGTGATGTGCTCGAACACCACGCGCAGTTCCGGCAAGTCGCGCAACAGCGGAATCATCACGCGCTCGATGAACACCGCCTCGCGGTCGAATACATCCACTGCCGGGTCGGTGACTTCGCCATGCACCAGCAGCGGCATTCCGCAGCGCTGCATTTCTTCCAGCGCCGGATACGCCTTGCGGATGTCAGTCACGCCGGCATCGGAGTTAGTGGTCGCTCCCGCCGGATACAGCTTGACCGCATGCACTGCACCGCTGCGTATGGCGTACTGGATTTCCTTCGCCGTGGTGTTGTCGGTGAGATACAGCGTCATCAACGGCCGGAACCTCGAACTGGTCGGCAGCGATGTGAGGATGCGTGAACGGTAAGCCTGCGCCTGCCCGGTCGTGGTAACCGGCGGCCTGAGATTGGGCATCACGATGGCGCGGGCGAATTGCCGCGCGGTATCCGGCAGCACCGACTGCATCAGCGCGTCGTCGCGTAAATGCAGATGACAGTCGTCGGGGCGGGTGAGGGTAAGCTGTTGCATGATGAAAATCCGGCTGGATGGAAGAGTGGGATTGTAATTCAAAGGCAAGCACGCTGCGTTTTTCCGTTGCGCGGTGTTAAACTCCGCATCGAAGCTGGCTAGACAGTCGCCGCGTCCGCAAGGGCGGGGAGGAAAGTCCGGGCTCCGCAGAGCAGGATGCCGGTTAATGGCCGGACGCCGTGAGGCGATGGAAAGTGCCACAGAAAATACACCGCCGATGGCCGCGCAAGCGGAACAGGTAAGGTTGAAATGGCGAGGTAAGAGCTCACCGCGCTGGTGGCAACATCAGTGGCAGGGTAAACCCCATCCGGAGCAAGACCAAATAGGCAGGCCATGACGTTGCTCGCGTCGCCTGCGGGTAGGTTGCTTGAGCGTCAGGTAACGAAACGCCTAGAGGAATGACTGTCCACGACAGAACCCGGCTTACCGGCCAGCTTCACCTCTTTCACAAAATGATGTAAATTTTTCGGATCAACCACGATGAATCATGATGTTTTTAACGGCGATGCCGACGGCATTTGCGCGCTGCATCAACTGCGGCTCGCTTTCCCGGCGGACAATAACCTTGTCACCGGTACCAAGCGCGAGATCGACCTGCTCCGGCGCGTGGAAGCCGGTCCTGGCGACGAGGTGACGGTGCTCGATTTGGCCTTGAGCCAGAATCGGGATGCCCTGCTTGCGATGCTCGACAAGGGAGCGAAGGTCAACTATTTCGATCACCATGTTGCGGAGGATATTCCAGAACATCTCAACTTGACCGCAATGATCGACACCAGCCCGGATGTCTGCACCAGCCTGCTGGTAAACCGGCACCTGTCCGGCAAGTATCTGGCCTGGGCGGTCATCGGCGCGTTCGGCGACAATCTCCATGAAGCCGCATACCAGGCCGCCAAGCCGCTCGGCCTCAACCTCCAGCAACTTAATATGCTGCGCGAATTGGGCGAGTGCCTCAACTACAACAGCTACGGGGAGTCCGTGGAGGATTTGAATTTCCACCCGGCGGAGCTGTACCGCATCCTGCATCAACATAAAAGCCCGTTCGTCTTTGTTAACGAAGACGGTGTTTTTGAAATATTGAAGCAGGGGTACGCCGAGGATATGGCTTTCGCACGCGCCATCCGCCCGGAGCATGAAACCCCGAACGGCGCAGTTTACATCCTTCCCGCCAAACCCTGGAGCCGCCGCGTGAGCGGCGCTTTCGGCAATGCTCTCGCCAGCGCATCCCCCGATCGCGCCCATGCCGTCCTGACGCAGCGTAGCGATGGCACTTTTGTAGTCAGCGTGCGTGCTCCGCAGTCCGCCAGTAGCGGCGCCGACACACTATGCTCCCGCTTCGCCACCGGAGGCGGAAGGAAGAGGGCGGCGGGAATCAACCGGCTTCCGGAAAACGAATTGCCGCGATTCGTGCAGGCGTTTGACGAAGTGTTTTCCGCAGCATCGTAATGACAGGTTGCCTGTCGCTTAATTGCGACGCGTTATGTCGTGCAGGCGGTGGATAATGCGACTTCATCATGATTCGGTGTTCGCGTAAAACGCGCACCGAAGTTGTTCTCCTTAAGGCTGGGCGGCATCAATATCCCACGATTCGCAGTTAAAGCAGTTTCTCAACAATCCCGCACACCTTGCGCGAGTCGCCGAGCACCAGCAATCCGCCGGAACACCGGACTTTTCATCACAAATAACTTTAGCTTGCCCGCGCAATTCATTGCTTTTTAAGCATATTTGTTTTATCTTAACTTCCTACGCTAACTCCTTGTCCTATAAAGAAAAATCCCGTTTTTCCGCTTGACCTTCTGGTTTTTTTTTAATATAGTGGGCTTAAGTGGTAAAAAGTGGGTAAAAGTGGGGTTGAGAAGATGTTTCAGGGAGCGGCACAACTTAATCTGGATAGCAAAGGCAGGCTTGCGATACCGGCGCGGCATCGCGACATGCTGCTCGCCCATTGCGCGGGCAACCTCGTGCTGACCGCCGATGCAGACGGTTGCCTGCTGATGTATCCGCAGCCCGAATGGCAACCGATCCGCGACAAGTTGCTTAAGCTTTCTGCGCTCAATCCAAAAATCCGTGCGTTGCAACGCCGCCTGATCGGTTATGCCGAGGATGTGGTGATGGATGGTGCCGGGCGCGTGCTGATTTCGCCGGCCTTGCGCAGCTACGCCGCGCTGGACAAGCGCGTGATGCTGGTCGGCCAAGGCAATAAATTCGAATTGTGGGACGAGCCAAAATGGCAGGCGCAGCAGGAAGTTGCGCTGTTGTTTATGGACGGGGATTTGCCTCCTGAGCTGGAGGGCTTCTCGTTGTGAGTGAGGGCTTGGCCCACACCACTGTTTTGCTGAATGAAGCTGTTGACGCACTCGCAATCAAGCCGGATGGCATTTATGTGGATGGCACGTTCGGGCGCGGCGGGCACAGTGCGCGAATACTGGAGCGGCTCGGCAGCAACGGCAGATTGATCGCGCTGGACAAGGATCCGGCAGCGGTGGCGGCAGGCAGGAAGTGGCGCGATGCGCGTTTCCAGATGGAGCATCGCGGCTTCGCGCAGTTGGCGGAGGTGTTGCGCGAACAGGGTGTGGTGAAGGTGGACGGCATCCTGCTGGATTTGGGGGTGTCGTCGCCGCAACTGGATGATGCGGCACGCGGTTTCAGTTTTCGCTTTGATGCGCCGCTGGATATGCGCATGGACACCAGCAGCGGGATGACCGCAGCGCAGTGGCTGGCGACGGTGGATGAAGGTTTGCTGACGGAGGTGATACGTGAATACGGCGAAGAACGGTTTGCTAAGCAGATTGCAAGGGCGGTTGTTGCGGCGCGCGCAATCCAACCGATCCACACCACGCGGCAGCTCGTCGAGCTGGTTGGCAAAACGGTACGTACCCGCGAAGCCGGGCAGAATCCGGCAACACGCACCTTTCAGGCTATACGGATTTATCTCAACGGGGAGCTCGAAGAGCTTGCGCGGGTGTTGCCGGAATGCGTGACGCATCTCAAGGCCGGGGGGCGTCTGGCGGTGATCAGTTTTCATTCGCTGGAAGACCGCATCGTGAAGCACTTCATGCGCGACATGGCAGAGGGCGACAAGCTGCCGCGCAATGTGCCGATCCGCGCCAGCGAAGTGCCGCAGGGCAAGCTACATTTGATCGGCAAGGCAGTGCGCGCGACTGAAGCGGAAGTGCAGGCCAATCCGCGCGCGCGGAGCGCGGTGATGCGCGTGGCGGAGCGCAGCGATGTGGCGTAGCGGCGGCGCATTGAATGCGTTGCTGCTGGCGGCGGTAGTGCTATGCGCGTTGAGCGTGGTCACTTCGCAGCACAAGGCACGCAAGCTGTACATCGAATTGCAGAAACAAAAGGAGCTTGCGCAGCAGATGGATGTGGAATGGGGGCAGTTGCAATTGGAGCAAAGCACTTGGGCCGCGCCGGCGCGGGTGGAAAAGATTGCGGCACGCCAGTTGCAGATGCAGTTGCCCAGAAACGGGCAAGTTCAATTTATACGGGTAGAGCCTAACGGCCATTTAGATAAACAACCATGAATTATGCGGCCAGCGCACATCCAGACATCACGGCAGAATTGCCCGGATGGCGCGCCACCGCGTTATTTGTGGCGTTGCTGGCCGGGCTGGCCGGGCTGGTCGGGCGCGGCGTTTATCTGCAAGGGATACGCAACGATTTTTTGCAGGAAAAAGGCAATGCGCGTTACAGCCGCATAATCGAAGTCAGCGCGCATCGCGGCATGATCACCGACCGCAATGGCGAGCCGCTCGCGGTCAGCACGCCGGTGGAATCGGTGTGGGTTAGCCCGGCGGATGTGGAAGCCGATAGCCGGCAAGTAAAGCAATTGGCGCAGATACTCGGCATGAATGTCGAAGAAGTGAAAAATCGGCTGTCCGACACCTCGCGCGATTTCGTCTATCTCAAGCGGCACCTGCCTCCCGATCAAGCCGGGAAAGTGGTGAGCCTGAATCTTCCCGGCATTTCCCTGCAACGCGAATATCGTCGCTACTATCCGGCAGGCGAAGAGGCTGCGCAGACGCTGGGTTTTACCGGGCAGGATGACAACGGGCAGGAGGGGCTGGAGTTGGCCCTGCAGGAACGGCTTGCCGGCAAATCCGGTAGCCAGCGCGTCATCAAAGACCGGCGCGGCCACATCGTCGAGGATGCCGGCAGCCTGCATGCGCCCAAGCCGGGCAGCGATATCGCATTGAGTCTGGACAGTAATGTGCAGCACCTCGCCTATCGCGAGCTGGAAAGCGCCGTCAGGCAGCATAGAGCCAAGGCCGGTGCAGTAGTGGTTCTCGATGCGCGCAGCGGCGAAGTGCTGGCGCTCGCCAACTATCCCGCCTACAACCCCAATAATCGCAGCAAGGTTAGCAGCCAGGCGATGCGCAACCGCGCCATTGCCGACCTGTTTGAGCCAGGCTCGACGATGAAGCCGTTCACCGTGGCGACCGCGCTCGAGCAGGGCAAGGTACGCCCGGATACGATGATCAATACCGAGCATGGCGTGTTCACGGTAGGCAACAAGAAAATTCACGACTCGCATCCGGAATCGATGTTGACTGTGGCGCAGATTATTCAAAAATCCAGCAATGTCGGTGCGGCCAAGATTGCCCTGTCTTTGGAGCCTGAGATATTGTGGCAAAGTTTGGCGGACAGCGGCTTCGGTGCACAGACCGGCAGCAATTTTCCCGGTGAAGCGCCGGGAAAATTGCGCGATGCGAAAACCTGGCAGCCCATCGAACAAGCCACCATGTCCTATGGGCACGGCATTTCGGTAAACCTGCTGCAATTGGCGCGCGCCTATACGATTTTTGCCAACGATGGCGAGTTGAAACCCGTCTCGCTGCTGAAACTGGATGCGCCCGCTGTCGGAAAAAAAGTGTTTTCCGACAGCACTGCACATGCGCTGCGCGATATGCTGGAATTGGCGGTGCAGTCCGGCGGCACGGCCCCTTTGGCGCAGGTGGCCGGCTACCGCGTGGCGGGCAAGACTGGCACCGCACATAAACTGGAAGGCGGTCGTTACGTCAATCGCTATGTCGCTTCTTTCGTCGGATTCGCTCCGGCATCGAATCCGCGCCTGATCGTGGCGGTGATGATCGACGAGCCGGACAACGGGCAATATTACGGTGGACTGGTTGCAGCGCCGGTGTTCAGCAAAGTAGCGGGTGCGGCGTTGCATGCGCTCAATGTGCCGAACGATGCGCCGCTGGATAATGTCATCGCGCCGCCGGTCGACATCGTCAAGGAGGAGGTCTGATGTTTCCCCTTGAACAGTTAAACGAGCTGAACGTAAAAATCACGCGCCTGGTGACCGACAGCCGCGCGGTGCGGCTAGGCGATACCTTTGTCGCCTGTCCGGGCGAAAAAGCGGATGGTCGGCAATTCGTCGCTCAGGCGATTGCGCAGGGTGCGAATGCGGTGATCTACGAAAAACTTTTGTCCGGGCACCCGTGGGAGGCGCAGCATTTTGTCTGGGATGATGCCTGGAAAATACCCAATCTCGCGGTGAGCGACCTGCGCCACAAGGCGGGGTGGCTGGCGGACGCGGTGTATGGCGCGCCTTCCGAAAAATTGTGGATGGTCGGGATTACCGGCACCAACGGCAAGACTTCCACCAGTCACTGGATCGCCCATGCGCTGAACGATGCCGGAAAGAAATGCGCGTTGATTGGCACGCTGGGTAATGGTTTTTTTGACGCGCTGCAGCCCAGCGCCAATACCACGCCGGATGCGATCAGGGTGCATGGCCTGCTCGCGGATTACCGGCGTGCCGATGCGCAGGCCGTGGCGATGGAAGTATCCTCGCATGCGCTGGCGCAGGGGCGGGTGAACGGCGTGCGTTTCGATGTGGCGCTGCTGACCAACCTGAGCCGCGACCATCTCGATTATCACGGCGACATGGAAAGCTATGCGGCGAGCAAACGCAAGCTGTTCGACTGGCAGGAACTGAAATTTGCCGTGATCAATCTCGATGATGCGTTCGGCGCGGAACTGGCCGAGCAATTGCGGGATGGGGCGGCAGAGGTTATCGGCTACGGCCTGAGCGATGCCGCGTTGCAACTGGCCGAACGTCTCGGGTTGCGCATGGTGTATGGCCACCTCGCGGAGATGAGCGGGCAGGGCTTGCGGCTGAACGTGCATTCAAGCTGGGGGGCGGCTGCGACACGTTACTGCGAAGCAGCCGATTGCGGGAGCAGCCGCCTCGCGCCCCCTCCCGCACCAGACGCTTGCGCGCACCGTGTCGGGGGTGCGGCGCAAATAAACAGCGCGCTGGTCGGTCGTTTTAACGCGGCGAATTTGCTGGGTGCATTGGCGGTGTTGCTGGTGAGCGGCATCGAACCGGGCGAGGCAGTGCAGTCATTGAGCAAGGCGCAAGCCGTCGCGGGACGGATGCAGCGGCTCGGTGGAGCGCAGCAGCCGACGGTGATCGTGGACTATGCGCACACGCCGGATGCGCTGGAAAAAGTGTTGCTGGCGTTGCGCGAGGTTGGAGCGCCCCAAGTTGGCCAACAGGGGGGCGGCAGGCTGATCTGCGTATTCGGCTGCGGCGGTGACCGCGACCGCGGCAAGCGCGCCATGATGGGGCTGGTCGCCGAGAAGTTTTCCGACCATTGTATCGTCACCAGCGACAACCCGCGCAGCGAGGACCCGCAGCGCATCATTGCCGAAATACTCGGCGGCATGACTGTCCACAACCACGAAGTCATCGTTGAACGCGCCGCAGCCATCGAGCGCGCCATCAGCCTGGCGCGGCAACGCGATACCGTGCTGTTGGCCGGCAAGGGGCATGAGGATTATCAGGAAATCAACGGCGTGAAGCATCCGTTCAGCGATGTGGCGGTTGCCGAGGGCGCGCTGCGGATATGGAGGGCGCCAGCATGAAGGAAGTTGGCATGATGCTGCTCTCGCAAGCCGCACAAGTGCTGAATGGCCGGTTGGTCGGTGAAGATGTGCGCTTTGCCGCCGTGTCCAGCGACTCGCGCAAGATACAGCCGGGTGATTTATTTATCGCACTGCGTGGCGAGCATTTCGATGGCTACAAGTTTGTCGCAACCGCTTTGCAGTCCGGCGCCGCAGCTGCGTTGGTGAATACGGATAGCTATCGTGGCGAAACCCCGGTTTGCCCATTGCTGCTGGTAGAGGACACGCGCCTCGCGCTGGGGCAATTGGCGGCGTACTGGCGCAAACAGTTCGATATTCCGCTGGTGGCGATTACCGGAAGCAACGGTAAGACCACGGTGAAGGAAATGCTCGCCGGAATTTTGCGTTTAGCCGCAGGCAACGATGAGGCAGTGCTGGCAACCAAGGGCAATCTCAACAACGACATCGGTATGCCGCTGACCCTGCTGCAATTGAATGCGCAGCATCGCTATGCCGTGATCGAAATGGGCATGAACCATCCCGGCGAAATCGATTATCTGACGCATCTCGCCTGCCCCGACGTGGCGCTGGTCACCAATGCCAGTGGCGCACATCTGGAAGGGTTGGGTTCGGTGGAAGCTGTGGCGCATGCCAAGGGGGAGATATTTGCGGGGCTGGTGGCGAAGGGCACTGCGGTGATCAATGCCGATGACGGCCATGCGCCGCTGTGGCGGACGCTGGCCGGTTCGCACTCCATGCTCGAGTTCGGCCTGAATCAGCCCGCTGATGTGACCGGGCAATGGCAGCCGCAGGATACTGGGTTGTGCTTGGACGCCCATACCCCATCGGGCGATTTCAGCGCGAATTTGCAGGTGCCTGGTGCACACAATGCGCGCAATGCCTTGGCGGCAACCGCCGCCGCCATTGCATTGAAGGTGCCGCTGGAAACCATTGTCGCAGGGCTGGAGAAATTCGGCGGCGTGGCCGGACGCTTGCAGCGCAAGGTGGCGCGGCATGGCGCGATGTTGATCGACGACACCTACAACGCCAACCCTGCCTCGATGCGTGCCGCGATTGAGGTGCTGGCCCAAGGCTCTGTGGAAAAGCCTGGGGGCAAGCGCGTGCTGGTGATGGGCGATATGGGCGAACTGGGCGATAACGCCGCTGCGTTCCATGCCGGGATCGGCACCGAGGCGCGCAGCGCCGGAATCGAGAAGCTCTATGCCTTGGGTGTGTTGAGTGTCAACGCGGTGCGCGCCTTCGGTTGCGGTGCGGAGCATTTCGAGCGCATCGAGGATTTGCAGAAAGCATTGGAAGATGAACTGGATGAGGACACCACCGTGCTGGTGAAGGGTTCGCGCTTCATGAAAATGGAACGCGTGGTGGAATTTTGTGCATCGACAAAGGAGGCGCAATGCTGCTCGCATTAACCCAGTGGCTGGCTCAGGACGTGAGGTTTTTTAGCGTGTTCAATTACATCACGCTGCGCGCCGTGCTGGCGGCGATGACCGCGCTGGTCATTTCGTTTCTGGTCGGGCCGGCGATGATCCGCAAGTTGACCGCTTACAAGATCGGGCAATCGGTACGCAGTGACGGGCCCCAGACGCATCTGGTCAAGGCCGGCACGCCGACGATGGGCGGCGCGCTGATCCTTACCTCGATCGCGATCACCACGTTGCTGTGGGGTGATTTGCACAATCATTATGTGTGGGTGGCGCTGCTCACTACGCTGGGTTTCGGCGTGATCGGCTGGGTGGATGATTACCGCAAGGTGGTGCATCGCAATCCCAAGGGGTTGCCAGCCAAGGCCAAAATGGGCTGGCAATCCATCATCGCGCTGATTGTCGGTATCTATTTGTGGAACACTGCCAGCCTGCCCGCGCATACCGAACTGATCGTGCCGTTCCTGAAATTTCTAGTGTTCCCGTTGTCGGCATTCCTGTTCATCGCGCTGGTCTATCTGGTCATCGTCGGCACCAGCAACGCGGTGAATCTGACCGACGGGCTGGACGGGTTGGCCATCATGCCCACCATTCTGGTAAGCGGCGCGCTGGCGATCTTCGCCTATGTGGCGGGCAATGTGGTGTTCTCGAAATATCTCGGCATCCCTTACATTCCGGGCGCGGGTGAGTTGGCGATATTCTGCGGTGCGATTGCCGGTGCAGGGTTGGCCTTCCTGTGGTTCAACGCCTATCCCGCCGAAGTGTTCATGGGCGATGTCGGCGCGCTGGCGCTGGGCGCGGCGCTCGGCGTCGTGGCGGTGATCGTGCGCCAGGAACTGGTGCTGTTCATCATGGGCGGCGTATTCGTGGTCGAGGCGGTGTCGGTGATGATCCAGGTGGCCTCATTCAAGCTCACCGGCAAGCGCGTGTTCCGGATGGCGCCGCTGCACCATCACTATGAACTGAAGGGCTGGAAAGAGACGCAGGTGGTGGTCAGGTTCTGGATCATCACGATGCTGCTGGTGCTTGTGGGATTGGCGACGCTGAAACTGAGATGACACAACTGAAAAACAAATCGGTGCTGGTGCTCGGTCTCGGTGAGACCGGCCTGTCGATGCTGCGCTGGTTGAGCGCGCAGGGCGCGCGCCTGCGCGCCGCTGACAGCCGCAGCGAACCGCCTGGTTTGGCGGAAGCCGGACAGCATGTCGCAGCCGGGCAGATTTTTTGCGGCGCATTCAGCGACGCCTTGTTTGACGGTATCGACCTGATCGCCATCAGCCCAGGTATTCCGCTCGTCGACCCCTTCGTGCAACGCGCCGCCGCGCGCGGCATTCCGGTGGTCGGCGATATTGAGTTGTTCGCGCAACAACTAACGACTAGCGACTTACGACTAAAGGCCAAGGTGCTCGCGATTACCGGCGCGAACGGCAAGACCACCGTGACCAGCATGGTGGAACATCTGTGCAAGGCGGCGGGCAAGGATTCCGTCGCGGCGGGCAACATCTCCCCGGCGGTGCTGGATGTGGTTTTGGCGCGCGGCACAAACCAGCCAGAGATATGGGTGCTGGAATTATCCAGCTTCCAACTCGAGACGACTGCAACGCTGAATGCGGATGCGGCAACGGTGCTCAACATCAGCGAAGATCATCTTGACCGCTATGCTGGCATCGATGAATACGCGGCGGCCAAGGCGCGCATTTTTATCGGCAGCGGGGTGCAGATTTTGAATCGTGACGATGCCCGCAGCATGAGTATGGCGCGCGCCGGAAGCCGGATTATTACCTTTGGTTTGAATTTGCCCGGCAGCGCAAACGATTTTGGTATTGAAAGAGCGGGAAATGAAATCTGGCTGGTGCAGGGTAGCGAGCGGCTGCTCAAGGTCAGCGACTTGCAGATTGCCGGGCTGCATAACGTCGCCAACGCACTGGCCGCGCTGGCGTTGTGCCGCGCGATTGAATTGCCGATACCGGTGTTGCTTGAAGCATTGCGCAGTTTCAGGGGATTGCCGCATCGCGTGGAGCGCGTTGCCGAGATCGACGGCGTGGTCTATTACGACGATTCCAAGGGAACCAATGTCGGCGCGACGGTCGCCGCGCTGGAGGGTCTGGGCGGCATGACACAGTGCGCGCAAGCGTCCGGTGCGGGAGTGCCGCCCCCCGCCTCCTCCCGCACCGGAGTGCTTCGCACCACCGTGTCGGAGGCGGGGCGCAAGGTGGTGCTGCTGGCAGGCGGCGAAGGCAAAGGGCAGGACTTCGCGCCGCTCAAGCCGGCAGTGATGCAGCATGCGCGCGCGGTGGTGCTGATTGGCCGGGATGCGCCGCTGATTGCATCGGCGCTGGAGGGCTGCGGCGTGTCGCTGCTGCACGTCAAGAACATGAACGATGCGGTGCGGCAGGCCGCGCAACTCGCGCAATCGGGCGATGCGGTATTGCTGTCGCCGGCTTGCGCCAGCTTCGACATGTTCCGCAACTATGTGCATCGCGCCGATATGTTTGTGGCAGCGGTGCATGAGCTGATCAAGGAGGCCGCATGGTCTCGCTAACGCCCACAAAAGATATTCAGGCTGGCGCACGGGAGCCTCGCCGCCCTTTCGCCATCAAGACGCGCACCCGCCCGCCGCAGGCGCAATTTGACGAGTTGTTGATTTGGGTATTGATAGCATTGCTTGCGCTCGGGCTGGTGATGGTGTATTCCGCCTCGATTGCCACGGCGGAAGCCGGCAAATTTACCGGCTATCAACCGGCTTATTATTTGCTGCGGCACGGCGTGTTCATCGCCGTGGGATTGCTTGCCGGGCTGCTCGCTTTTCAGGTGCCGGTGCAGCTATGGCAAAACTATGCGCCCTATTTGTTTTTGACCGGGGCGGTATTGCTGATATTGGTGTTGATCCCGGGAATCGGGCGCGAAGTCAACGGCAGCCGCCGCTGGCTGTCGCTGTTTGTCGTCAATTTGCAGCCTTCCGAATTGATGAAATTGTTTGCCGTGTTATATGCCGCCAGTTATACGGTGCGCAAGACGAAGGTGAAAGACACCTTCGTCAAGGCGTTCGTGCCGATGTTCGTGGTGATGGCGCTGGTCGGCAGCCTGCTGCTGCTGGAACCGGACATGGGCGCATTTGTCGTGATACTTGCAATCGCAATCAGCACGCTGTGGCTGGGCGGCTTCAATCTCAAGGTGTTTGCCGGGCTGGTTGTGACACTGCCGCTGGCTTTTGCCGCGCTGATCCTTTCCTCGCCGTACCGCATGCAGCGCGTCGTCGGCTTCATGGATCCGTGGTCCGACCCGTATGGCAAGGGCTATCAACTGAGCCATGCGCTGATTGCCTTTGGGCGCGGCGAATGGTTCGGCGTCGGGCTGGGCGGCAGCGTGGAAAAATTGTTCTATCTGCCGGAAGCGCATACCGACTTCCTGATGGCAGTGATTGCGGAAGAACTGGGGCTGGCCGGCATAACGGCGGTGATTGCGTTGTTTGCGCTGCTGGTGGTGCGCGCCTTCCAGATCGGCCGCCATGCGGCCTTCCTCGAACGCAATTTTTCTGCGCTGGCCGCGCAGGGCATCGGCGTATGGCTCGGCGTGCAGGCGATGATCAACATCGGAGTGAATATGGGCGTGCTGCCAACCAAGGGATTGACCCTGCCGTTTCTCAGTTTCGGCGGCAGCGGCCTGGTGGTGAACTGCATCGCTGCTGCGGTACTGCTGCGAGTCGATTACGAGAATAGAAGAGTCGCTCGGGGGTTGCCGGTATGAGTAACCGCTCGATTCTGATCATGGCAGGCGGCACCGGCGGGCACATCATGCCGGGGCTGGCCGTCGCCGACATCCTGCGCTCGCAGGGCTGGAAGGTGATTTGGCTGGGAGCGCCGGGCAGCATGGAGGCGGAACTGGTGCCGAAGCACGGTTATGGCATGGCCTGGGTGCGCTTTTCCGGTGTGCGCGGTAAGGGTCTGCTGCGCAAATTGCTGTTGCCGTTCAATTTGCTGACCGCACTGGGGCAGAGCGCAGCCGCGATATTCCGCCACCGCCCCGACGTGGTGCTGGGCATGGGCGGTTACATTACTTTTCCGGGCGGGCTGATGGCGGTCTTGCTGCGCCGTCCGCTGGTGATCCACGAGCAAAATTCCATCGCCGGTTTGAGCAACCGGGTACTGGCGCATCTTGCCAAGCGTGTGCTGAGCGGTTTCCCTGATGTGTTGCCGAATGCAATCTGGTGCGGCAATCCGGTACGCAGCAGCATCGCCGGATTGCCCGATCCGCAAGCACGTTATGCGGCTCGCAGCGGCAAGCTGAACGTGCTGGTGGTGGGCGGCAGCCTCGGGGCGAAGGCGCTCAACGAGGCCATGCCGCAGGTGCTCGCATTGCTGTCGGAAGGGCTGCGCCCGAATGTGGTTCATCAAACCGGCAAACAGCATTTTGCGGCCGTGCAGCAGTTGTACCGGCAGGCCGGCGTGCAGGCGGACGGCATGACACGGTGCGCGCAAGCGGCGGGTGCGGGAATGCCGTCCCCCCACCTCCTCCCGCAAACGGCTGGCTGCGCCAGTAACGTGTCGGAGGTGGACATCCACCCGTTTCTTGAAGACATGGCCGGCAGCTACGCGAATGCCGATGTGGTGATTTGCCGCGCCGGCGCATTGACCATCGCGGAGCTGGCGGCGGCGGGCGTGGCGAGCATCCTGGTGCCGTTCCCGTTTGCGGTGGACGATCATCAGACGCACAACGCGCGCTTTCTCTCCGAGCGCGGCGCGGCATGGCTGCTGCCGCAAAGCGAATTGAGCGCGGAGAAACTGGCGCAGTTGCTGCGCGAACTGGTAGATGGAGGGCGGGGACGCGAGAAATTATTGGCGATGGCGCAACAGGCGCGCAACGTGGCCAAGGCCGATGCGGCGCAACGAGTGGCGCAGGTGTGCGCAGAACTGGCCGAAATATGAAACACAAAGTCAAGCATCTCCATTTCGTCGGCATCGGCGGCTCCGGCATGAACGGCATCGCCGAAGTGCTGCTGAATCTGGGTTTTCAGGTCAGCGGTTCCGATCTCGGCGAGAATGCCGCCACGCAGCGCCTCAAACAACTCGGTGCGATGGTGTATCTCGGCCATGCCGAACAGCATCTCACCAACGCCGATGCGGTGGTGATTTCGACTGCAGTCGGCAAAGATAATCCCGAAGTGCTGGCGGCGCGTGCGCGCCGCATTCCGGTGGTACCGCGCGCGATGATGCTGGCGGAACTGATGCGCTTGCGTCAGGGTATCGCGGTGGCGGGCACGCACGGCAAGACCACCACCACCTCGCTGGCCGCCAGCGTGCTGGCCAAAGGCGGTTTCGATCCCACTTTCGTGATTGGCGGCAAGCTCAATAGCAGCGGCGCCAATGCCAAGCTCGGCACCGGCGAATTCATCGTTGCCGAGGCCGATGAATCGGATGCGTCGTTCCTGTATCTGCAGCCGATCATTGCGGTGATCACCAACATCGATGCAGACCACATGGAGACCTACGGCCACGATTTCGGCAGGCTCAAGCAGGCGTTCGTGGATTTCGTCGAGCACCTGCCGTTCTACGGCATGGCAATGCTGTGCATTGACGATGCCAACGTGCGCGAAATTCTGCCGCGTATCAGCAAGCCGGTGTGCACCTACGGCCTCAGCGAGGATGCGCAGATTCGTGCGGTGAATATTCGCCATCAGGGCGGACAGATGCGCTTCACCGCGCAATGCCGCCAGAACGGCACGCCGAAAGACCTGGACATCACCCTGAATCTGGCCGGGGTACACAATGTGTTGAATGCACTGGCCGCGATCGCGATCGCACTGGAGGTGGGCGTGGCCGATGACGCGATCGTTGCGGCTTTGGCCGAATTTCAGGGCGTGGGCCGGCGGTTTCAGCGGTATGGGGAGGTGAATCTCATCACCCCTCACCCCAACCATCTCCCGCCTGCGGGCGAGGGAGCAAACGTTCGCGAAGCGAGCTTTACTCTTATCGACGACTACGGCCATCACCCGGTGGAAATGGCCGCCACGCTGGCGGCGGTGCGCGGCGCATTCCCCGGCAGGCGGCTGGTGCTGGCCTTTCAGCCGCACCGCTACACGCGCACCCGCGACCTGTTCGAAGATTTCGTGAAGGTGTTGCGCGGCGTGGATGCACTGCTGCTGGCGGAAGTGTATGCGGCGGGAGAGCCTCCCATCGTCGCGGCGGACGGGCGCGCGCTGATGCATGCGTTGCGTGTCGCAGGGCAGGACAAAACGGTGTTTGTCGAGAACATTCAGGATATGCCGCAGGCCATCATGCAGATGGCGCGCGACGGCGATGTGGTGATCACGATGGGCGCGGGTTCGATTGGCAGTGTGCCCGGCGCGCTGATGCAAATGAACAATAAGCCATGAATATGAGCGAACCGAAACAGTTTAAGACAGAAGGTCTGCGCGGAGAGATGCGCCGTGATGTGCCTATGAGCCGCCATACGAGCTGGCGCGCAGGCGGTGTGGCCGAACGCATGTACCAGCCCGCCGACTTGGATGATCTGCTGGTGTTCCTGCGCAGCTTGCCGGTCGAAGAGCCGCTGCATGCGGTGGGTTTGGGCAGCAATCTACTGGTGCGCGACGGCGGGTTGCGCGGCACGGTGTTGCTGTTGCACGGTGCGCTGGGCGGACTGCGTCTCGAAGCGGACGGCTCGGTCTACGCCGAAGCCGGCGTGCCGGGCGCAAAGCTGGCGCGCTTCGCCGCGTTGCACGATCTGCGCGGCGCAGAATTTTGCGCCGGCATCCCCGGCACGGTCGGTGGCATGCTGGCGATGAATGCCGGCTGCTACGGCAGCGAGATTTGGGAAAAAGTGTTGCGCGTGCAGACGGTGAACCGGCACGGTGAAGTGCGCATGCGTACGGCAGGGGATTATGAAATCGGCTATCGGCATGTGTTGCTACGGAGCAAACTCCCCTCTACCGCAGGCGGGAGAGGGGCTGGGGGTGAGGGGTGGTATTCGGAGCTCTTCGTTGCCGCGTGGCTGAAGTTCGAGGCAGGTGACGGCGATATTGCGCGGCAGGAGATCAAGGTGCTGCTGGGCAAGCGTATCGCCAGCCAGCCGCTGGATCTGCCCAATGCCGGATCAGTATTCCGCAACCCGCCGGGCGATCATGCGGCGCGGCTGATTCAGCAATGTGGCTTGAAAGGCAGGCGCATCGGCGGTGCGCAGGTGTCGGAGAAACACGCCAACTTCATCGTGAACACGGGCGGGGCGACGGCGGCGGACATCGAGAATCTGATCAACGAAGTACGAGCGGTGGTGCGGCAACAGACCGGCATCGACCTGCACCCGGAAGTAAGAATTATTGGAGAAAAACTTGTTTAGCCAGCGTAGCGTGCGCTGTGCGCACGACACGATTCAGGGAGCCGTGCGCACAGCGCACGCTACGGAGGATTTTGGGTTGTTGAGATGGAAAAGATGAAGAGATTCGGAAAAGTGGCGGTGCTGTTCGGCGGCAAATCCGCTGAGCGTGAGGTGTCGCTGAAAAGCGGTGCGGCGGTGCTGGCGGCGCTGCAGCGCAGTGGTGTAAATGCGCATGCATTCGACCCTGCTGTACAAAATCTGCAGGCATTGCGCGACGAAGGTTATGACCGTGCCTTCATCGCCCTGCACGGGCGTTTCGGCGAAGACGGTACGGTGCAGGGCGCGCTGGAATTGTTGGGCATTCCCTATACCGGCAGCGGCGTGCTGGCTTCCGCGCTGGGTATGGACAAGTGGCGCACCAAGCTGGTATGGCAGGCGGCGCAATTGCCCGTGCCGAATTACGCGCTGCTCGATGAACACAGCGATTGGGCAGGCGTTGCGCAACAGCTGGGTTTGCCTCTGTTCGTCAAACCGGCCAACGAAGGCTCCAGCGTCGGCATCAGTAAGGTAAAAACAGTCGGCGAACTGCACAAGGCATACCGGGAAGCGGCCAGGCACGACCCACTGGTGATTGCGGAAAGCTTTATCGGCGGTGGCGAATACACCGTGGCGATTCTCGGCGAGCAGGCGTTGCCGGTGATCAAGATCGAACCGGCCAATGAGTTCTACGACTACGAGGCAAAATACCTGCGCGACGACACCCGTTACCTGTGCCCATGCGGCTTGGGCGCGGCGCAGGAAGCCGAGATGCAGCGCTTGGCCAAACAAGCCTTCGCGCTGATCGGCGGGCAAGGCTGGGGGCGGGTGGATTTCCTGATGGATGAAGCGGGCAAGCCCTATCTGCTGGAAGTGAACACCTCGCCGGGGATGACCGACCACAGTCTGGTGCCGATGGCGGCGCGCCAAGCCGGTATCAGCTTCGAACAGCTGGTGGTGAAGGTGCTGGAGTTGGCGCATGTGGGATAACGTGCCATTGCTGCGCAACATTACCAGCACGCTGATTGTTTTCAGCGTGCTGGCGGTGTTGTACGGCGCGGCTTATTACATGGTGCATTTGCCGGGGCTGTTTCCGTTGCACAGCGTGCGCCTGAGTGCGGCGCCGCAGCGGGTGGTTGCGGAAGAGGTGTTGGTGGTGGCGCGCAACGAAGTGCGGGGCAATTTTTTCACCGTGGATATCGAGCGGTTAAGGCAGTTGCTGGAAAAACTGCCGTGGGTGCGCAGCGTCAATATCCGCCGTGAATTCCCCGACCGGCTGGTGGTGCAGTTGGAGGAGCACCGGGTTCTGGCGCGCTGGAACAACAGCACGCTGGTAAATATGCAAGGCGAGGTGTTCAGCGCGGACAGCGAGCAGGTGTTGCCGGGTTTCATCGGGCAGGTGGGCGATTCAGTCGAAGTCGCGCAGCGCTACGGCGAATTCAGCCGGCAGCTCGCCGCACTGAATTTGCATGTGGTTCAGCTTGCGTTGTCGCCGCGCCATGCCTGGCAGTTGCGCCTGAGCAACGGCATGGTGCTGGAACTGGGGCGCGAAGAGATGCAGCAGCGTCTGGCGCGGTTCGTGACGGTATACCCGTACAGCCTGGCGGCGCAGGCGGGCTCGGCGCGATATGTGGATATGCGCTACCGCAATGGGTTTGCGGTGGGTGGGATGGTCAAAAGTTGAGAGATTGGCAGCGAGGTGCAAGCGATGAGCAGAAACAAGGAAACTAAAAACCTGGTGGTCGGGCTGGATATCGGTACATCCAAGATCGTGGCCATTGTCGGCGAGGTCAAGCCGGACGGCATGCTGGAGGTGATCGGCATGGGTATGCACGAATCCGACGGCATGAAGAAAGGCATGGTGGTCAACATCGAAGCCACGGTGGGCGCGATCCAGCGCGCGCTGGAAGAAGCCGAGCTGATGGCCGATTGCAAAATTCATGAGGTCCATACCGGCATCGCCGGCAGCCACATCCGCGGCATCAATTCGCGCGGCATGGTGAAGATCAAGGAGAAGGAGGTCGCGCCCACCGACATCGAAAGAGTGGTCGAAACTGCCAGTTCGATCAGCTTGCCGGGCGACCAGCAGATCCTGCATATCCTCGAGCAGGAGTTCAGCATCGACGGCCAGGACGGCATCAAGAAGCCGCTCGGCATGAGCGGGATGCGCCTGGATGTCGAGGTGCATATCGTCAGCGGTGCGGTGGCGGCGGTGCAGAACATCATGAAGTGCATCCACCGTTGCGGGCTGGAGGTCAATGAATTGATTCTGCAACCGCTGGCTTCGAGCAAGGCGGTACTAGAAGATGATGAAAAAGAACTGGGCGTGTGCCTCGTGGATATCGGCGGCGGCACCACCGATATTGCGGTGTTTACCGGCGGCGCGATACGCCACACTGCGGTGATCCCGATTGCCGGCGACCAGATTACCAACGACATTGCGATGGCGTTGCGCACCCCGACCCATGATGCCGAGGACATCAAGATCAAGCACGGCTGCGCGCTGCGCCAGCTGGCCGATGACGGCACAATCGAAGTGCCGGGCGTGGGCGAGCGCGGCCCGCGCATGTTGTCGCGACAAACGTTGGCCGAAGTGATCGAGCCGCGCGTCGAGGAATTGTATTCGCTGGTGCAGCAGGAATTGCGCCGCAGCGGTTTCGAGGATTTGCTGTCGTCCGGCATTGTGATTACCGGCGGCAGCAGCGCCATGCAAGGCATGGTCGAGCTGGGCGAAGAGATTTTTCACCTGCCGGTGCGCTTGGGCATTCCCAAATATGTCGGCGGATTGTCCGATGTGGTGAAAACACCACGCATGGCGACCGGCGTGGGGCTGTTGCTGTATGGCCTGGAACACTTCCAGCGCGATGAGGAGACACGCAGGCAATCCGGTTCATTTGGTGACGTGCTGGGGAAAATGAAGTCTTGGTTTCAGGGAAATTTTTAGGGTTTCAGGGTAATTTTTAGCGGCTTTACAGGTTGGTGGTTCAGGGCTTAGGGGCAAGTTTGAAGTAATTTTTTAAGGAGACGACGATGTTTGAAATCATGGAAGCACAAACGCAGGATGCGGTCATCAAGGTAATCGGGGTGGGCGGCTGCGGCGGCAATGCCGTGGATCATATGATCGAGCAAGGTGTGCAGGGAGTCGAGTTCATCGTCATCAATACCGATGCGCAGGCGCTCAAACGCAGCAAGGCGCGCACCCAGTTGCAGATCGGCGCAAACATCACCAAGGGTCTGGGCGCGGGCGCCAAGCCGTCGATCGGGCAGGCAGCGGCCGAGGAAGATCGCGAGCGCATCAAGGAGATGGTCAGCGGCGCAAACATGATATTCATCACCGCCGGCATGGGCGGCGGCACCGGTACGGGCGCCGCGCCGATCGTCGCGCAAATCGCCCGCGAACTGGATATCCTGACTGTGGCCGTGGTTACCAAACCGTTTGCCTACGAAGGCAACCGGATGCGTTTCGCCAAGGCCGGTATCGAGGCGCTGCACGAGCATGTCGATTCGCTGATCATTGTGCCGAATTCCAAATTGATGGAGGTGCTGGGCAACGATGTTACCCTGCCGGAAGCCTTCAAGGCCGCCAATGGTGTGCTACAGGGCGCGGTGGCGGGCATTGCCGAAGTGATCAACGTGCCGGGCTTGATCAACGTGGACTTTGCCGACGTGCGCACCGTGATGTCGGAAAACGGCATGGCGATGATGGGTTCCGCAATCGCCTCCGGCCCGGACCGTGCACGGATTGCCGCCGAACGCGCGATCGCCAGCCCGTTGCTGGAAGACGTTGACATGTCCGGCGCGCGCGGCGTGCTGGTGAATATCACTTCGTCCAGCCAATTGAAGCTGAAAGAGCTGGAAGAGGTGATGGAATGCGTTCAATTTGCCGCGGAAGAAGCGACGGTGATCGTCGGCTCGGTGTTTGACGAAAACATGGGTGAAGAATTGCGCGTGACCGTCGTGGCGACCGGGTTGGGCGCACCACGCATCGTCAAGCAAAAGCCGGAAATGGTTTATCGGAGCGAAGAAACCTGCCAGCGCACCGGTACGCACGACGAGCCGATTGCCAATGCCGGAGTAAATTATACCGAACTGGACACGCCTGCCGTAATGCGCCGTGGCCGCAGGGAAACCATCGATGCGATGGAAAAATCCGGTATGGATACGCTGGACATCCCGTCCTTCCTGCGCAAGCAGGCGGACTAAATTCAGGACTGAGGACTAAGGACTGAGTAAAACCAACCGGACTGCATTTTTCAGTCCTCAGCCCTCGCACCTCAGTCCTGCTTAAGGGCTGTGATAAAATTGCCCCATGATTCTTGCGCTCAAGACACCAATGGTTAAGCAACGCACCTTGAAAAGCTCCGTCAGCGTGACGGGCGTCGGCTTGCACAGCGGCGAAAAAGTCACGCTCGGTCTGCGCCCTGCCCCGGTCAACACCGGTATCGTATTTCGTCGTGTGGATGTCAAACCGGCCGAGGAGATCCGTGCGCGTGCCGAGATGGTGCATGACACACGCCTGTCCACCTGTATGGAACAGAATGGCGTGCGTGTTGCTACCATTGAACACCTGATGTCGGCGCTGGCAGGCTTGGGTGTGGACAACGCCTACATTGATCTGGACAGCGCGGAAGTGCCGATCATGGACGGCAGCGCCGGCACCTTCGTCTTCCTGCTGCAATCGGCAGGCATCGCCGAACAATCCGCCGCCAAAAAATTTATCCGCGTGAAAAAAACCGTCGAGGTGAAGCAGGGCGACAAATGGGTGCGCTTTGAACCGCATCACGGCTACAAGCTAACATTTACCATCAACTTCGCCCACCCGGTGTTTGCCGATGCCAAGCAGCATGTGGTGGTCGATCTGGGCGAAGAATCCTACGTGCGCGACATCAGCCGCGCGCGCACCTTCGGTTTCATGCAGGATGTCGAAAACATGCGCGCACAGGGCCTGGCCTTGGGCGGCAGCCTGGACAACGCCATCGTGATGGACGACTACCGCGTGTTGAATGCCGACGGACTGCGTTTCGAGGACGAGTTCGTCAAGCACAAGGTGCTTGACGCAATCGGCGATCTCTACCTGCTGGGGCATCCGCTGATCGGCGCATTCTCCGGCTTCAAATCCGGCCATGCCCTGAACAACGCCTTGCTGCGCGCATTGCTCGCCGATGAGCAAGCCTGGGAGTTCGTCACGTTCGATAGCGTGGAAGATGCGCCGGCGTTCCTGCGGCTGCAACTGCAAGCCGCCTGATTCCGACGTGAAAACGGCGGGCATGTGCTGATCCTGCGCTTGTTCCTGGTACTGGTCACGCTGCTGCTGGTTCTGAGCGGCGGAATGTACATCTTTACGCGCAATCGCCGCTACCTGAAATTCGCCTGGCAAACGCTGCGCTTTGCCGCGTTGCTGCTGTTGGTCTTCGCCGTGCTGTTCGTGCTGGAACGCTACGTGCTGGCCGGCTGGCGGGTGTTGCTTTAACCGGATAAGGAACACTATGCCGATTATCATTCGCAAAGGTTTTAGTTTTGCCAATCCGCTTGCGGCGGTGTTCTGCATGATGATTTTCCTTTGCACGGCACCAATCGCCGGTGCCGAACCGGGAGTCGCTCAGGCCGAAGGCGCTCCTGCGGAAAAGGCTCAAGGGCCGGAGGCAAGCGGCGCAGTCGGGCGTAACGAAACCCGCGCTCGTATCCCGAAAAAGAAAATTGCGATCGCCCAGTTCGATGTGGCCAACACGCAGCATGTTGACGACATCAACAATATTTATGACGGGCTTCCCTCGGCACTTTCCGGCCGGCTGGAAGCAAGCGGAGAGTTTCTGTCTACTTACACCGGCCGTTCAATTCCGGTGGAACCGGGGGTACCGCAACGCGAAGCGATTGTTGAAATTGCCGGAGAGACCGGGGCGCAATTCCTTATTTCCGGTATGGTCGTGAATGCCGGAATAAGCCAGGCAAAGCGCTCCCTGAATACGCCGTTCGGCTGGTCACCGAATATCCCGTTGAGCGGATACACGAAAAGGCATATTGAAGTCGAGCTTTCCGTCTACGATGGATTCACGGGCAACCGCCTGCTGTTGCGCCGCCTGGACGAACAAGCCAGCGGCGATGTGATGGTGGGAAACTACAAGCCGTTTGGCAGCAGCCTTTTCTTTGAAACGGAGTTTGGCAAGGCAACAAACCGGTTGCTTGATTCTGCCGTCAAAGACATCCGGGCGGCACTGGAAAATGTGCCGTTTTCCGCACATATCGTCCGGGTCGGAGAAAAAAGGGTTTTTCTCGATGCGGGGAGCGACTCGCTGTTAAAGCCCGGTGATATATTTGTCGTTTATGTCAGGGATCCAGGCACCCCAATTGCCGGATTGGAGGGTCCGGTGCCCGGCGTTACGGCCCGTGCAGTGGATACGGTTACCTTGACCCGGGTTCAGCCGCAATACTCTATTGGCGAATTGTCGGAAGATGCGGCGAAACTTGGGATTCGGGTGGGCAATATCGTGAGGATCGATCCGGGCGAACAACGCAATCTGGTGGCGAAGCAAATGGAAGCCCGACTAGCCAAAGAAGATGCGGAGCGGGTGAAAGCGCAACAAGCCGCACAGGCGGAAGCAGCACGAGTGAAAGCGGAACAGGCCGTCCAAGCCGAAGCGGAACGGATCAAGGCAGAGAAAAAAGCCCAAGCGCAAGCTGCCGCCGAAGCCAAGGCGGCCAAATTGAAAGCCATGCAGGAAGCCAGAACTGCACGGATCAGTGCGGCGCAAGAAGCACGCGCCAGGGAGCAAGCACAGGCAAAAGCGCGCGGCGCCGCCGAGGACAGAGCGGCCAGGCTGAAAGCTAAACAGGAAGCCAAAGCCGAAGCGGCCCGCATCAAGGCCGAGAAGAAGGCGCAGGCCGAAGCAGCGCCTAAATCCGACAAGACAAAAGCAACACAAAAAAGCCAAGCCGGAATGGAAGTGCGAGCTGTCGCGATAGAGGATCTGGAGCGGGCGGCAGCAGAAGCTGAAGCCGGGGCGGCGAAGGCCGAGGCGGAAGCTGCGGCAAGTGTGCCGCCGGAAAATAAGAAACCGGGAGTGCCTTTGAAGCTGAAGCAGATCAAGCCTTAGGGGAATGTATTGGCAAAGAAAAAGTATCTACGGGTTCTAATTAAACACGGTGGCAGAGGGTGTATGGAAAATGATCTTCGGCGTGGTAATGAGGATTGCGCCCAAGGCACGAATTGAGCCAAGTGATCCAAATCTATTTGTTGAAGTGCTTGATCAATCGTTAGATCAACGCACACACCGAGCTCAATTGAATTTCGTTATCAGAGAAACCAAATCGCGTAAGCTTGTCCGAGATATTGTTTCGTTCAGGCTAATTGAGCTAGATGCTGAACTTTAGATACATGCCTTTATTGGCGTAGGCGGGTAAGAAAAGGATTAAAGAGGTCAGGCTCGAATTAGTTTTCACGACAAAGTTGCAACTGACGACGAACTGAACAACCGATAACAATTCCAGATTGTCATCTTTCCCCCAACAAAAACAAACGGCGCCTGATGCGCCGTTTGTTTTACAGCCGATGTTGCGCAGAATTACAAGCCTGCGTCTGCTTTCAATGCAGCGGCCTTGTCGGTTGCTTCCCAGGTAAAGCCCGGTTCTTCGCGGCCGAAGTGGCCGTAGGCGGCGGTATTTTGGTAGATCGGACGCAACAGGTCGAGCATTTGCACGATGCCTTTCGGGCGCAGGTCGAAATGTTTCTTGACCAGTTCCGCGATCTTCTCATCGGAGACCTTGCCGGTGCCGTAGGTGGTGACCCAGACGCTGGTGGGTTGCGCCACACCGATCGCGTAGGAAATCTGGATCAGGCACTTGCTGGCCAGGCCGGCGGCGACGATATTCTTCGCCACGTAACGCCCGGCGTAAGCGGCCGAACGGTCTACCTTGGAAGGGTCCTTGCCGGAGAACGCGCCGCCGCCGTGCGGGGCTGCGCCGCCGTAGGTGTCGACGATGATCTTGCGCCCGGTCAGGCCGCAGTCGCCCTGCGGGCCGCCGACGACGAAACGTCCGGTCGGGTTGACCAGATATTTGACGTTGCCCTTGATCAGTTCCTTCGGCAGGATCGGCTTGATGATTTCCTCGATGACGGCTTCACGGATTTGCTCCAGCGTCATTTCCGGCGCGTGCTGGGTGGACAGCACGACGGTGTCGATGGAGTGCGGCTTGCCGTCCACATAGCGGACGGTGACCTGCGATTTGGCGTCCGGGCGCAGCCAGTTCAGGCGGCCGTCGCGGCGCAGTTGCGCCTGGCGTTCCACCGCGCGGTGCGCGAGGTAAATCGGCAGCGGCATCAGGGTATCGGTTTCGTCGCAGGCATAGCCGAACATCAGGCCCTGGTCGCCCGCGCCCTGCCCCATGTCGTCGTCATAAGCCTTGTTTACGCCCTGCGCGATATCGGGGCTCTGCTTGTCGTAAGCCACCAGCACCGCACAGCCTTTGTAGTCGATGCCGTAATCGGAGTTGTCGTAGCCGATGCGCTTGAGGGTGTTGCGTGCCACCTGAATGTAATCGACTACGGCAGTAGTGGTGATCTCGCCGGCCAGCACGACGAGGCCGGTGTTGCACAGCGTTTCGGCGGCGATGCGCGAATGCTTGTCCTGCGCTAGAATGGCATCGACGATGGCATCGGAAATTTGATCCGCCACCTTGTCGGGATGGCCTTCGGATACGGACTCGGACGTAAACAAATATTCGTTCATGGTTCTCCGTTCAATCACTATGAAAATTAATTAGGGCGCGCATTATAGCAAACCGGATTCACATGTTCGCCTTCCTCTTCAAAACCTTGTTTCGCCTGCTTGCGCTGCTGCCGCTGGGCATGTTGCATGGCCTCGGCGCATTGCTCGGGCGGCTGACTTATGCGGCCTCCGCGCAGTATGCCACGCGCACCCGGGGAAATTTGCGCCAGGCCGGATTAACAGCCGGTGAGGTTGAATACCGCAACGTGCTGTCCGCAACTATTGCCGAAGCGGGGAAAGGCATCACGGAGTTGGCGTGGATTTGGGGGCGGCCTTATGACGAGGTAATCGGCAAGGTGCGCGAATGTATCGGGCTGGAACATATCATCGCAGCGCAGGCACGCGGCAAGGGCATCATTTTTCTGACGCCGCATCTGGGCTGCTTCGAAATCTCCGCCTTGTATGCCGCGCAGCGCATGCCGATTACCGTGCTGTATCGCCCGCCCAAGCTCGGCTGGCTGGAAGGCGTGATGCGCGGCGGCCGCGAACGCGGCCAGGCCAGGCTGGCGAAGGCCGATATCGGCGGCGTGCGCCTGTTATACAAGGCGCTCAAACGCGGTGAAGCAGTCGGGCTGCTGCCCGATCAGGTGCCCAGCATGGGCGAAGGCGAATGGGTAGATTTCTTCGGCCGCCCCGCCTACACCATGACGCTGGCTGGCCGCCTCGCGGAAAGCAGCAATGCGACGGTATTGATCGCCTATTCGGAGCGCATGCCGCAAGGAGAAGGTTATGTGATCCACGTCGAGCCGCTGCTGCTGGATTTCGCAGCACCCGTGCCGCAGCAGGTCAATGCGGCGCTGGAACGCGTGATCCGTGCCTGTCCGGCGCAATACCTGTGGAGCTACAACCGCTATAAAATCCCGCGTGGTGTGAATGCGCCGGAGGCGAGGATTGAGGAACGAGGATTGGGGATTGAGTGATAAAAAGGTACGGCGGGGTTTGCTCGATCCTCGCTCCCCGATCCTCGATCCTGACTTAAGGATATTTACGAAGTGACAAGACTGGGTATTTTCTTGATGTGGCTGCTGCATTTTCTGCCGTTGCCGCTGTTGGCCAAAGTGGGCAATGCGCTGGGCATGTTGCTGTACTGGTTTGCGGGCGAGCGGCGTCTTGTCGCGGCGACCAACTTGCGGCTGTGCTTCCCCGAGATGTCCGAGGCCGAGCGCAAAGTGCTGGTAAGGAAAAATTTTCAGGCCTTCGCGCGCAGCCTTCTGGAGCGCGGCATCCTGTGGTGGGGCTCGGCGTCCCACATCCAGGGTTACATCCGCGTGGAGGGGCTGGAGCACTATACGGCGGCACAGGCGCAGGGGCCGGTGATCCTGCTCGCGCCGCATTTTGTCGCGCTGGATGTCGGCGGGTCGTGGATGATCCAGCATGTCGATCTGGTCAGCGTGTATTCCAGCCAGAAGAATCCGCTGTTCCATGAGCTGTTGTTGCGCGGGCGCTCGCGTTTCGGCGAGCAGAAACTGTATGCGCGCCAGCAGGGCCTGCGCCCGGTCATCAAGGCGATGCGCGCGCGGCACCCGTTCTATTACCTGCCGGATCAGGATCTCGCGACCAAGGACGGCGTGTTCGTGCCGTTCTTCGGCGTGCCCGCCGCGACGCTGACCACCGTGCCGCGCCTCGCCGGGATGACCGGCGCGCGGGTGGTGCCCTGCATCAGCAAGCTGCTGCCCGGTGGCAAGGGTTATGAGGTACGCTTCTATCCGGCCTGGGAAAATTACCCGACCGGCGATGTGGTCGCCGACACGCGCCGCATGAATGAATTCATCGAGCAGCGCGTGCGCGAAATGCCGGAGCAATATTTCTGGCTGCACAAACGCTTCAAGACGCGGCCCGAGGGCGAAGAAAAGTTTTATTGAAAAATTCAAACCCCTCGCCCGCAGGCGGGAGAGGGGCAGGGGAGAGGGGAGATCAATGAAATATAAAGACCTGCGCGATTTCATCGCGCAACTGGAAAAAATCGGCGAACTCAAGCGCGTGCCCGCGCCGGTTTCGCCGCATCTGGAGATGACCGAAATCTGCGACCGGGTGCTGCGAGCGCAAGGCCCGGCGGTGCTGTTCGAGAACCCGGTTGGATACAACATGCCGGTGCTGGCCAACTTGTTCGGCACCCCGCACCGCGTGGCATTGGGCATGGGCGAGGAGAGTACGCAGGCGCTGCGCGAAGTCGGCAAATTGCTTGCCTTCCTGAAAGAGCCGGAGCCGCCGAAGGGACTGAAGGACGCGTGGGAAAAATGGCCGGTGCTGAAGCAGGTGCTCACCATGTCGCCCAAGGTGGTTTCCTCCGCGCCCTGCCAGGAAGTCGTGTGGGAAGGCGCCGATGTGGATCTGGGCAAATTGCCGATCCAGCATTGCTGGCCGGGTGACATAGCACCGCTGATCACCTGGGGCCTGGTGGTCACACGCGGCCCGAACAAGCCGCGCCAGAATCTCGGCATTTACCGCCAGCAGGTGATCGGCCCGAACAAGACCATCATGCGCTGGCTGGCGCATCGCGGCGGCGCGCTGGATTTTCGCGATCATTGCGAGAAAAATCCGGGGCAGCCGTTCCCTGTCGCGGTGGTGATCGGCGCCGACCCGGCGACCATCCTCGGTGCAGTCACGCCGATTCCAGATTCATTGTCCGAATACCAGTTCGCCGGTCTGCTGCGCGGCAGCAAGACCGAGCTGGTCAAGTGTCTGGGCAGCGATTTGCAAGTGCCTGCTTCCGCCGAGATCGTGCTGGAAGGCGTGATCCATCCAGATGAGAACGCGCTGGAAGGTGGCGTTTATGAAACGGCCCTTGAAGGGCCGTATGGCGACCATACCGGCTACTACAACGAGCAGGACAAGTTCCCGGTGTTCACCATTCAGCGCATCACGATGCGCCGCAATCCGATCTATCACTCCACCTACACCGGCAAGCCGCCCGACGAACCGGCAATGCTGGGCGTGGCGCTGAACGAAGTGTTCGTGCCGCTGCTGCAGAAGCAGTTTCCCGAGATCGCCGATTTTTACCTGCCGCCGGAAGGATGCAGCTACCGCATGGCGATCGTGTCGATCAAGAAGCAATATCCGGGGCACGCCAAGCGCGTGATGTTCGGCATCTGGAGTTTCCTGCGCCAGTTCATGTACACCAAATTCATCATCGTGGTGGACGACGACATCGACATCCGCAACTGGCAGGAAGTGATCTGGGCAATCACCACGCGCGTCGATCCGGCGCGCGACACTCTGCTGGTAGAGAACACGCCCATCGATTATCTGGATTTCGCCAGTCCGGTATCCGGCTTGGGCGGCAAGATGGGGCTGGATGCCACCAACAAGTGGCCGGGCGAAACCCAGCGCGAGTGGGGCACGCCCATCGTGATGAGTGCGGAGGTGAAGGCGAAGGTGGATGCGATGTGGGGCGAGCTGGGGTTGTAGGTTTATAGCGGGAAATAAAAAAGCCGGAACAAGTCCGGCTTTTTTGTGGTGCTTAAGTTGGCTTAGAACTTGAACACAGCGCCCAGTGACCAGACGTTGGTATTAAAGTTGTTTTTAACACCGAGAGTCACACCATTCGCATCGGCCATGCCGTAGTGATCCCAGCCGAAGCGGATGCCAATAGCTGGCTTGACGTTGTACACACCGCCCAAGCCGTAAGTGGCCGCGTTGCGTGTTGCGCCGGTGATAGTCCAGCCTGCGGGGGCGGAAAGCTTAGTTTTGGTGCTGGCATAGCCCAGCTTGCCGTACAGCGAGAAGGCGTCGGACAGCGGCAGAGTACCCACGGCATTGATGCCCCACGCGTCAGACTTACCACTAACAGCAGTGGGTTGGGCAATACTACCACCCGTACCCCTGCCCAAGTCGGTGTAAAACACTTCAGCACCCCAGTTTTTGGTGAACTGGTAACCGCCCAGAACGCCCAATACGGTGTCAGTGTTCTTGGTCTGGACTCCACCAGTGCCATCGTTGCCAGCATGGGAACGGCCCAGCGTTACGCCAGCGTAAGGGCCGGCCTCAGCAGCGAAAACAGGGGCAGCAACAGCGGTGGAAAGCAACAGAGCAGCAGCGATTTTCTTCATGGTTTTATTCCTCAAATTAAGTTTATTGAAAACAGGATTCTAGTTTTTTTCATTGGTGAGTTTTTATTTTCCCCCTGTTGTTTACTATACAAGCAATGACGATCAAACAAACAAGTTGCTGCAAAAAAACCACATCCATAATCCGCCACTTGGTCACCGCCTTTGGGTGGTCTAGCGGAGTGGCTATAACCAATGACTTGACCGTCATTGTTGGACAGCCTAGTCAGATGGCTAGTTGTTTCGCCAGCTGCTTCATCAGTACCATTTTCGCAGCTACTCAATCAGCGCGTCCTGCGCCGGCTGTCCCAGCGCGAGTGGGGCACGCCGATCGTGATGGATGAGGCAGTCAAGGCGAAAGTGGATGCGATGTGGGGCGGGCTAGGGCTCTGACTACCAGCTTCCCTTGCTGTCTTTTTGTACCATTTTTTCGATCGCCGCCACGCGGGCCAGGCGCACGCGTTCCGGGATGGCGGCCTGGTCTGCGCAATGGCTGGCGATTTCGCCCGCATCCAACGCGCGTGCAGTTGCCAGCAGTTGCAGCAAATAATCCGCCTGCGGATAGTCATCCTGCTCGTGACCGGTGCGGCCGTGCGCATCCGTAGCGCAGGCTTGCAGCAATTGCGCGAAACGTTCCGGCCTGCGCCACGCATCCGCCGACTGGAATAATTTGACGATAGTCTCGGCGCGCAATTTGAAGGCGTGATGGATATCGCTGTGAAAGCGCGCCGCCAGCAAGGCCAGGTCGCGGCATTCGCCCGGCACGCGCAGCCGTTGCGAGAGTCTCTTCACCAGTTCCACGCTGCGCAACTCATGCCCGATATGGCGCGGCAGGATGTCCTTCGGCGTGGTCGCCTTGCCCAAGTCATGCGCCAGCGCGGCGAAGCGCACCTCCAGCGGGTAATCGCGCTGCGCCGCATCGTCCACCACCAGCAGGGTGTGGATGCCGCAATCGATTTCGGGATGGTATTTTTCCGGCTGCGGCACGCCGAATAGCGCGTCCACTTCGGGCAGGATTTTCGCCAGCGCGCCGCAACTGCGCAGCGTCTCTAAAAAACGCGACGGCGTTTTCTCCATCAGACCGCGCGCCAGCTCCTGCCACACACGCTCCGCCACCAGCGCGTCCACTTCGCCGCTGTTCACCATATCGCGCATCAGCGCCAGGGTCTCCGGCGCGATGGCGAAACCGAAGCGCGCCGCGAAGCGCGCCGCGCGCAAAATGCGCACCGGGTCTTCGCCAAACGCCGCGCTGACATGGCGCAGAATGCCGGCGCGTAAATCTGAAACGCCGTTATACGGGTCGATCAGGTTGCCGTCGGCATCCTGTGCGATGGCATTGACGGTAAAGTCGCGGCGCAGCAGATCCTGCTCCAGCGTGACATCCGGCGCGGCGTAGACGGCGAAACCCTTGTAGCCGCGCGCGGTCTTGCGCTCGGTGCGCGCCAGCGCGTATTCCTCATGGGTCTGCGGGTGCAGGAACACAGGGAAATCCTTGCCCACCGGCTGGAAGCCTTGCGCCGCCATTGCTTCCGGCGTGCTGCCCACCACCACCCAGTCATGATCCTGCACCGGCAGGCCGAGCAACTGGTCGCGCACCGCGCCGCCTACGCAATAGATTTTGGCATCACTTTTCATCGGGGATGGCTTGCTGGTTATCCGCGGTCTTGCCCGCGACGATGCCCATGCGCTGCTTGAGCGGGCGCGGCGGCGCATCGAATTGCCCGGCGTAGTACATGGTGTTGCTCATCACTTTTTTCACATAGTCGCGCGTTTCATCGAACGGGATGGTCTCGGCGTAAATCGCGCCTTCCAATGGCTGGTCGCCGCGCCACTGGCGCGCCCGCCCCGGTCCGGCATTGTATGCCGCCGAAGCCAGCACCGGGCTGCCGCCAAACCATGACAACACGGTTTTCATATAGTAGGTGCCGAGGCGCAGGTTGGTGTCGAGCTGGTGAATCAAGGATTGTTTATAGCTTTTCAATCCCAATTTTTTCGCTATCCAGCGCGCCGTCGACGGCATGACCTGCATCAGCCCGGCCGCCCCGACATCGGACTTGGCTGCGGTGACGAAACGGCTTTCCTGGCGCATCAGGCCATATACCCACGCCTCTTCCAGCCCATACTCGCGAATATGCGCCCGTAACGCATCGCGATAGGGCGCGAGATAGCGCAAGCTGAAATCATGCACGTTGACGGTCTTGTCCGCCGCATTGATCGCGCGGTCGTACATTTCGTTGCGCCGCGCGATTTCCGCAACGGTGAGCAACTCCTGATCGTTGAAATTGCGCACTGTCCAGCTCCATTCCTTCAACGCTTCGCTACGCATATCCATTCGGTACAGCGCCAGCGTGCGCTGAATTCCGGGCAATGCCAGCATCGCAGCGATATCCTGTTTACGGGGTTTGTAGGTTGCCGCCAAGTCTGTCCTGAGACTGTCCTGAGCCCTTCGACTTTGCTCAGGAGAGCCTTGTCGAAGTGGCGCAGTCGAAGGGCTCAGCACAGGCGAGCCCGCCAACTCCTCGCCCGCCAGTTGGCCATAGAAATTGTATTCGCCGCTTAACGGCGTAAGCAACTGGTTCGCTTCGGCGGGTTTGCCCAATGCCTGCAGAGCGCGCGCCTTCCAGTATTGCCAGGCCGCATCGCGCTGCTGTTGCTCGCTCATCGCGTTGATGCTTGCCAATACCTCGGGCCAGTCCTGCATGCGCAATGCCGCGCGCACGCGCCATGCCGATTGCTGCTCATTGAGCGGCGTATCTGCCGCCGCCTTGAACCATTGCGGCGCACGGCTATCCAGCTTGCGCGCTGCCTCATAGGCCAGCCAGCCGTAAAAATAATGCTGCTCCGCGTCGGGAAAATAGGCTGCAATTTTTTCCCAGCGCGCAACGGCCAAATCGGGGGATTGTTTTGCCAGGCGTTGCAAGGCGAACAGCGCGACGGCGCGCTGACCGTCATTCTTCTTGTCCGGCGCCAGTTTTTCCAGATAACGATCCGCATCAGCCGCCGCGCTTTCCAATGCCGCAGGCGACACCGCATGGGTGCCGGTCAGGTGTCCGGCAAGCTGTTTGGCGAGCGATACATTGCTCGCTTCCAGCGCCAGGCGCAGCCGCTGCCAGACATCCTGTTCGCCGATGATGCCGGCGGACAACGCCGCATCGAACAGCGGGCCGCAACTCTCCGGCTGCCCCTTGCCGCTGAACCATAACCCGCGCGCTTCATGCAGCGCAGCTTGTTCTTGGCTGCGCAGGCGCGATTGCAGCGCATAGCAGGTCAGTTCGGTATCTTCGTTAAGCAGGCGCGGATATTCCGCGTCGAACCATTCCCATTGCTGTTTTTTACCGAGTTGCTTAAGCCATTCACCGCGCAACCGGTCGATCATCGGTGTATCTTCCGGCCGGGAAAGAAAATCCTTTACCGCGTTTGCGTCGGCGTTTTCCAGGCCGAGGCGCAGCCGGTAATAACTGGCGTACACCTCCAGCGGCGTGTTTTTCAACCGCTGCGCAAAACGCCCAAGTTTGACCGCGTCGCCGGCGCGGAATGCATCACGCGCTGCGAGAAAATCCGCAGTCTCGTTCGCCAGCGCGGGCGGGGCAATCAGCAGGCAGAAATAAAAGAAGAGCCTCATCGCAAACCGTCGAAAAAACAATCGCGCGGAGCATAGCACATCGATGATGTGCAGCCGTTTGGCACGGCAATGCGACATGAGTAATCGTCGCCGCCTGTCGCAAGCAAGCCGCGCTTTGTGAATTTTTTGTTAAATCTGCATTGCTTGTCTTGCGGCGCAGTTTGCTTTGCGGATAATCCGCACCTGAAGTTTTTCCCGGTAGGCGGCCAAAGCGGCCGATATAAACAAACATCAAGGAGTTTAAATGCAAAAGGAAATCATTGTGCTGGCGCTCATTTCGGCATTTGCCGCCCCTGCGGCATTTGCCGATACCGAAAAAGCCGAGCTGGAGAAACTGCGCGCTATGGTGCAGGAACTGGATCAGAAGATTCGTGCGCTCGAACACAAACTTGAAAGCAAAACGACCGCCCCGGCACAGGCAAATGCAAATGCCAATACGGCAGCGCCTGCAACTGCGAACACCGCTTCCGGCATAACTTTTTATGGCCAGGTTAATGTGTCCTACGATCACGTAAACAATGGCACGACTGCCGCCGGTGTGGCTGGCGCCAGCAACAACAAGGTGTCGAGCAACGTCTCGAAATTCGGCATAAAGGGTGCCGAAGACCTGGGCGATGGCTTGTCCTTAATCTGGCAAATCGAGCAACAGGTCGATATCGATGCGGCGGCGGCCAATACGCTCGCCAGCCGCAATTCTTTCCTCGGCCTGTCCGACAACCGCATGGGCAAGGTGCTCTTGGGCCGTCATGACACCCCTTACAAGCTGGCCACACGCAATCTGGATCTGTTTGCCGACAGTATCGGCGACAACCGCGCGTTGATGGGCGGCGTGAAAGCCGGCCTATATGGCGCGGTGCCCACTGCCAACAAGTCTTCCGTCGCCGGCTTTGACGAGCGTCCGACCGACATCATCGCTTACTTTACCCCGGACATCGGCGGTTTCACCGGCGCGCTCGCTTACGTCAACCGTACGGAAGCCAACACTCTGGCCTCACAAGCCAAGTCCAGCATAGCATCCGCGGCAGGCATGTACCGCAATGGCCCGTTCTTCGGCTCATTGGCCTACGAGACCCATGCTTTGGCCCCTACCGTTCCGGTGCCCACCGCGAACAAGGAAAGCGCAGCCAAGTTCGGTCTCGGCTACACGATGGATGCGCTGTCGGTCGGTTTTGCATATGAAAAAATCACCGACAACGTGGGCGCGCTGGGTGCGGATCTATACGGGCACAACGCCTACTACCTGTCCGGCCAATACAAATCCGGCAAGGGCGCCGTGAAACTGGCCTACGCCAAAGCGGGGCAACTGGGCAACACCGCCAATACCGGCGCAAACCAGTTCACCATGGGCTACGACCACACCATGAGCAAGCGCACAACCCTGTATGGGATATACACCCGCCTGAACAACCAGTCCGGGATAAATTACGGCCTGACAACCAATGCCACGGGCGGCGGAACCACTACCCAGGCCGGTGCGGGAGCCTCTCCTTCGGCTTTCTCGCTCGGGGTGAAGCATTCTTTCTAGTCCGGCACAGGCGGCAGCGTTGCGCGCACCCTGCAAAAAATTACGGCATCTTCGGATGCCCGTTTTTGCCGTATAGCTCAGATCGGCGCGCTACTCGGCCAGTAAACCCAGTCTCTTCGCCAGCCACTTGGTGGTCGTTGCCTGGATCAGGATGGTCATCAGGATGGCGATGAAAGTCACCGAGGCGATGATCTGCGCACCGGGGGCTTTCATGCCCACCAGCATCCCGGCCAGTGCGCCGGGAATCACGCCAGTTTCGCGCGTCCAGCACATGAACAGCATCTCCCGGAAGCTCCATTTTGCGCGGTGGTCGGGCAGGGCGCACAGGAATACCGTCGCCGGGCGCGCGACCAGCATGAACACTGCCACCACCGCCGCACCGCCAAGCAGGTATTGGTTCATCAGGCCGAAGTCCACTTGCGTGCCGAGCAAAATGAAGATGAACATGCGCATGACGAAGGCGGTGGTCATCACATAGTCTTCCAGTTGGCTATCTTCGTGCTGGGTAAGTTTGAAACCCAGCGATTCCTGGTTACCCAGCAGGATGCCGAATACGAACACTGCCATGAAGCCGCTGGCGTGCATGCCATCTGCGCCCATGTATGCGCCGATCACCGCCATCAGGGTGACCACCGGGGCGAATTCGGCGAGGAAGCCGAATTTTTCATGCGCGATGAAAAAAGCCGCCAGATAGCCCAATACCCCGCCGATGAGGATGCCTAGCAGCGATTGCTTGAGCAGGTCGATGATGGCATCGCCCGCCGAGAATTCGCCCGCGCCCATCGCCACGCTTAGCACGGTAAAGGTGAGGATGGCGCCCATCGCATCGTTAAAGGCGGATTCGCTCATCACCGTCTGCGCGACGCGCTCCTTGATGCGCACCTGCTTGAACACTGGCACCAGTGTTGCCGGGTCGGTGGAGGCGATCACGGCGCCAAGCAACAGGGCGACGATGGGCGCAACCCCGAGGAAGTAATAGGCCGCCACGCCGGTGATGGCGACGGTGACCAGCAAGCCAACGGTGGAGATCGCCACGATGGTGATCCACACTTCTTTCAGCACCTTAAGCCGAATTGACGCACCGCCGTCGAACAGGATGTAGCTGGAACCGAAAATCAGGATTAACTGGTTGATGGCGGAATCGGCCTTGATGTTTACCAAACCCAATACGCCGGGGCCGAGCAACATACCCACCAGTAGAAACACCACCACGTCGGGTATCCGTGCCAGCCGGGCGATCAAACCGGAGAAGGTTCCCACGGCGAGGATGATGCCGAACATCAGCAGCGCGTGCTTGGCCAGTTCCAGTGAGGGTGAAGATTCCATGGCGTCCCTTAAGCTATGTTGTTGGCAACTCAGATTTTACTGGTGTTGCCCGCCATGCGGCAGCATATTTCAAGCGAATTGCTTTAATGGAAATGCCTGCTTGGCGTTTATGCTTGACGCGGCGTTGCCCGCGCCGATAGAATTCTCGACCATTTAATTCAGGTAAAGACGCCATGAGCACAGATACCCAGCAACGCATCCACGAACAAGTCACCACGCATCCGGTGGTGCTGTATATGAAAGGCAGTCCGCAGTTCCCGCAATGCGGTTTTTCCGGCAAAGCGGTGGGCATCCTGAAAACATTGGGCGTGAAACAATTGTTCACCGTGGACGTGCTGCAGGATGCGGAAATCCGCCAGGGGATCAAGGATTACGCCAATTGGCCGACCATTCCGCAGCTTTACATCAAGGGCGAATTCGTCGGCGGCTCGGACATCATGACCGAGATGTTCCAGAGCGGAGAGCTCAAGCAATTGCTGGAAAACCTCTGATTCAGATCAACCCCTGCATCCCGGTTTGCAAGCATTCGCGCAGCAGAGCATGGAAAGCATTTGGTCACACAAGTGCCGCCTGCGTCTCTGGTTGATGAGTAAAAATAGGGTATCCAAAAGAACTAGTTCGAGGTATTAGCCGAAATAACTAGGCCGAAATGCATAGTTATTTCGGCATATATGAATTGTTGGAGAGAGTGGATATAGTGCGCGCCGAGTGTTTGGGTTAGTGGTTGGCGACAACTCTACTTTTCATACTCTCCTCCTATTTGGGCGATCCATGATCGCCCATTTTTTTCGCCTCCCATTTAGCGAGATCGGTGCGCGCCCGCGCGATGGCAGCCTCCACTTGTCGCGGTGCGGTGCCGCCGATATGGTCGCGGCTGGCGAGCGAGCCTTCCAGCGTCAGCACCTGATACACGTCTTCGCCAATCAGCGCGGAGAACTGCTGCAACTCGGCGAGGCCGATGTCGCACAGGTCGCAGCCGCGCTGTTCGGCGAAACGCACCGCGAGCGCCACCACTTCATGCGCATCGCGGAATGGCAGGCCCTTTTTTACCAGGTAATCGGCCAGATCGGTGGCCGTGGCATAGCCTTGCAGGGCCGCGCTACGCATGGCCTCCGGCTTGACCTTGATACCGCCGATCATATCGGCGTAGATGCGCAGCGTCTGTGTCAGCGTTTCTACCGTGTCGAACAGCGGCTCCTTGTCTTCCTGGTTGTCCTTGTTGTAGGCCAGCGGCTGGCCTTTCATCAGCGTGAGCAGCGCGACCAGATGGCCGTTGACACGCCCGGTCTTGCCGCGCACCAGTTCCGGAACATCGGGGTTTTTTTTCTGCGGCATGATCGATGATCCGGTGCAGAAGCGGTCGGCGATGTCGATGAAGCCGAAGCGCGGGCTCATCCACAGGATCAACTCCTCGGAAAAGCGTGACAGATGCGTCATGATCAGCGCGGCGCAAGCGGTGAATTCGATCGCGAAGTCGCGGTCCGAAACCGCATCCAGCGAGTTTTCGCATACGCCGTCAAAGCCCAGCAGTTCGGCGACGTACCCGCGTTTGATCGGATAACTGGTTCCGGCCAAAGCCGCCGCGCCGAGCGGCAGGCGGTTCACACGTTTACGGCAATCCTGCAAGCGCTCGGCATCGCGCTTGAGCATCTCGAAATACGCCATCAGGTGGTGCGCAAAGCTGATAGGTTGCGCGACCTGCAAGTGGGTGAAACCGGGCATGATGGTATGGGTATGGTGCTCGGCGAGGTCAAGCAACGCGTTTTGCAGTGCCTTGATCAGATGCAGCAGGTCGTCGATCGAACTGCGCAGATACAGGCGCACATCCGTTGCCACCTGATCGTTGCGCGACCGCCCGGTGTGCAGGCGTTTGCCGGCATCGCCGACCAGCGCGGTGAGGCGCTTCTCGATGTTGAGGTGCACGTCTTCCAGATCCAGCGACCAGAGGAATTCGCCGCCGATGATCTCGTTTTCGATTTGCGCGAGACCGCGCTGGATGTCCCCCAGGTCCTGTGCGGTAATGATGCCGCAAGCGGACAGCATTTGCGCATGCGCCCGCGAACCCTGAATGTCGAACATGGCCAGCTTGTGGTCGAAGCCCACCGATGCGGTGTAGCGCTTCACCAGTTCCGCCACCGGTTCCGTGAACCGCCCCGACCAGGTATCTTTATCTTGCATCACTGCCCCCACTTGTCCCAGAATGAAGCATGAAAACCGGTAAAGTTTCCCGCCATGAATAAGGCGCGCAGTATAAAACAAAACACCCTGCCCGACGCGTTGCCCAACTTCCGCAACCTCGGCGTGACATTGCGTATCCTGCTGATCAGCAATGGCTTGGCGCTATTGCAGGCGTTGTCGCAGGCGAATAACTGGGCGGACGTGCCGTTGCGCATGATGCAGATTACCACGCTGTTCACGCCGATTCTGTTGACCGGCCTGCTGCTGCTGTGGGCGGTACAGCCTTGGCTGAACCGGCTTGCCTATTGGCGCGGCGCGCTGGCAGTGAATGTGCTGGCGGCGGTGTTGACGCTCTCCACCTATTACTTCGGCGGCGAACTGTATCGTCCTCTGGGCAGCGATGTCGCCTGGTTCGATGTGGTGCGTTACATGTTGCTCAGCGTGCTGGTGTGCGGCATCCTGCTGATGTATTTTCACTGGCGCAGCCAAGCGCTGTCGCGCGCTTTGCATGAGGCGCGTTTGCAGGTATTGCGGGCGCGCATTCGGCCGCATTTTCTATTCAACAGCATCAATGCCGTGCTCAGTATCGTGCGTGCCCAGCCCAGGCAGGCCGAAGTCGCACTGCAAGACATGGCGGACTTGTTCCGCATGGCGATGTCGGATGCTCAAGATCTCGTACCGTTGCGCCAGGAAATCGAGCTGAGCAAGCAATACATCGCGCTGGAGAAATTGCGCATGGGCGAGCGGCTGCACGTGGATTGGCAAATCCAGGATGTGCCGGGCGACGTGCTGATCCCCCCGTTGCTGCTGCAACCGTTGCTGGAAAACGCCGTATATCACGGCATCGAGCCGTTGCCGCAAGGCGGCAGCATCGCCGTTGCGCTACACCGTAGCGGCGATGAATTGCGGCTCAGAGTAGATAATCCCTGCGCACCAAGCGGCACCGCACTGCATGCTGGCAACAAAATGGCGTTGCAGAATATCCGCGAACGACTGGCATTGCTGTTCGACGTCGAGGCGCGTTATAAGGTCGAAAGTGGCGTGGACTTTTATCGCGTCGAAATCACGCTGCCGTACATGAAGGAGCAAACCATATGAGCACCGTCGAGCTGGCCCTGCGTATCCTCATCGTGGACGACGAACCGCCCGCGCGCAACCGCCTGCGCGATCTGCTGCACGATTGCAGCGAACAGTTGGCGCTGGAGATCGTCGGCGAGGCGGGTAATGGTCAGGAAGCCTTGGATAAGCTGATGGAAACGCCCGTCGATGTGGTGCTGGTGGACATCCGTATGCCGCAGATGGACGGCATCGAACTCGCGCAACACATCCAGAAAATGCCCAAGCCTGTCCTGAGCACAGTCGAAGGGCCAATTGTCGGCTTGGCGAAGTGGCCGCCGGTGATCATCTTCACCACCGCCTACGATGCCTATGCGATCAAGGCCTTCGAACTGCACGCGATCGACTACCTGCTCAAGCCGATCCGCCTGAAACGGCTATTCGAAGCGCTCACCCGCGCGCGCGAAGCCGTGCCGGTGCAAACCGAAGTGCTGCGCGACCTGCTGCCCGAACCGCGCAAATTCCTCTCCATCCATGAACGCGGCAAGATCCACCTCGTGCCCATCGAGCAGGTGCTGTTCCTGCGCGCCGAGCTGAAATATGTCACCGTGCGCACCGCCGAACACGAATACCTGCTCGAAGAATCGCTCACCGCATTGGAAAAAGAATTCGCCGCGCGCTTCGTGCGCATCCATCGCAACTGCATCGTGGCGAAAGAATCTATCGAGGGCTTCGAGAAAGGCGGTGAGGAGAGCGAGGGCAGCGGCTGGATGGTCAAGCTGAAGGGGCTGGATGAACTGCTTGCCATCAGCCGCAGGCAGCAGCATATCGTCAAAGAGTTCAGTTAGGCGTTTTCCCCGGCGCTGGCCAAACGCTCGCCCAGCGCCATGAACAATTCCTGCTCCTTGGGTGTCATCGCGCGGAAATTTTGCAGCAATGCCTGTTCGGTAAAGCTGTATTCCGGCGGTGCAATTGGGAGTTTTTCACCTTCTGCCAGTGCAACCAACTGGTACATCTTCATATCAAAAACGTAAGCCAGTGACTCCAGAAGTTGGGTGCTTGGCCCATGCTTTCCTGTTTCGATCCGCGAAATATTTGCCGCAGTTATCTTGGCTCGATACGCAAGTTCATCCTGCGTCCAATGCCGCGCAATCCTGAGATTTTTGATTGTTTCGCCTAAATTCATAGGCTTGGAGTTTATGGTCTATATGACTAGGCCGAAATATATAGACCGAAAGATATATTGACTTATAACTTACGTTACTCGTAATATATGGCGGCAAACTTACGAAATTCGTATTTTATGCAACCAACTTAACCATGAAGGGAGTGGCAATGAAAAAGGTATTGGCAGGTCTATGTGTTGCAGCAACGATGCTGGGGGTTTCCGGTGCTGCATTTGCCGGTGACGATGGCTGGTATGTGCTGGGTGGGGCTGGGCAAACAACGGGCAGTGGTGATAAGTCAAGTATGGATAGTGCGCTGATAGCAGCGGGAGCAACCGGGTTCTCATCCAGCTTGAGCAAACCCACGGTATACAAGTTGCAAGCCGGCTATCAAATAAATAAGAATTTTGCTGTTGAGGGTGGTTACCTTGGTTCGAATAATGAGACCTACACCGCCACTGGGGGTAACCTTGCTGGTCCAGTTACAGTATCAGCCAGCATTACCGGTTGGAATTTGACTGCGGTTGGTATCTTGCCCTTGGCTAATCAATTTAGTTTATTGGGCAAACTTGGTGTTGCTGATATTCGTGTGTCAGGCACCGTAACTGGCCCTGGCGGCGCTATAGGCGCGAGCGGTTCTAAAACCGACTTAACCTATGGTATTGGTGCGAAGTATGACTTTACCAACGCTGTTTTTGCGCGATTCGATGTGGATAGCTACAAGGTCGGCAGCTCTGCTTCTTCTTCCCGCAATACTGTGTGGATGATTGACGTAGGTTATAAGTTCTAATTTTTCCGCTACAACGGTTAAACGAATAGCCCACCGAGGTGGGCTATTTTGTTGGTGCAGCCAAACCTCAGTTAACCGATATAAACTGCTTCCTGAACCCCACCACTTTTTGCAGGTACTGGCGCGTCTCGGCGTAGGGAAGTTGTTGACGCAGCTTGTCATACACGGCAGGTGCCGCCATCCGGTTGATGGCAGCAATGGCAGCATCGCGTTGTTTGGCTGAACCGCCGAAGGTGCGCAGCACGTTGCTCGAGCCGGTGTTGTAGGCGGAGATGACGCAGTATTCGCGCGACACCGGGTCGGCCACTTCTTCCAGTTCGTCGAAAGCCAGCACGTTCAGATACGCCGTGCCCAGTTCGATATTATTCTCCGCATTGAACAGGTATTGCTTGCTGGGCATTTCGTTCGCGCCCTTGGCGCGTTTATAGGCGTCGCGTCCGCCGCTGCTGGGCACCAGTTGCATCAGGCCATAAGCGGGTGCGGGGCTGACCGCGAACGGATTGAAGTTGCTCTCGGTGCGCATGATGGCGAATACCAGGCTGGGGCTGATGCCGTAAGTTTTGGCGTATCGCTCCACCAGCGGGCGATATTTTTCCGCCTGCTTGCTGGAGAAGCTGCTGACCATCGCGAACTTCACCAGGCGCGCCTGTTTGCTGCCCGCATCGGTGCTGACGCTACGGGTTTGCGCGAGGTTGACCAATCCTGCGGCGAAACGCTCGGCCTGCTCCGGCGTGGCGATGGCGCGCCCCTTGTCGTCGAGCACCAACCCCAGCAGATAGGGGTCGCGTTCGCCGGTCAATTTGATCGAGCTGTCCGAAAACAGGTCGACCGCGCGCGGGTCGTCGGGGGTGAGCAGCGTGGTGACGATGGCGTCCTTCAGGCTGCCGGCGGGATTTTTTTCATCCAGCGTCTCGACGGTGATCTCGCCGCGGTCGAAATCCACAATGGCGCGTGAGAGGTAGCCCTGCGTGTATTTGACGTAGTGGGTGCGGTCGGGCAGGCGCGCTTCCTTCTTGCCCCATTTCTTGCCGGCATTGCCGCGCAGGATGTCCATCAGCCGTTCAAAGTCGCGCTGCACGCCCTTCAGGTCGTTGGCGAGTTGCACGGGATTGCGCATATAGCTGAGTTTCTTGCGTTTGAGCAGCGCGCGCGCCGCCGCTTCCGGGCTGCTGCTGGTGGCAACGGTGATGACGTTGCCGGTCGATACGCTGCTGCACGAGGTGAGCAGCAGCAGGGCGATGAAAGCGAGAATGAAGTTACGCATGGTTATGGTGCCGGCATGGCAAAACACTGCCGTTCGCCCTGAGCTTGTCGAAGGGTAAGCGTCCATGCACTTTGACTATGTCCAAGACATGCTTCGACAAGCTCAGCATGAACGGAATCAGAAGATTTTTATGCTGATCCATAGAAGGCCTATCCGCTGTTCCTCAACCCGGTGGCAATGCCGTTGATCGTCAGGTGGATCGCGCGCTTCACCAGCATATCGTCGTCCCCGGCGCGGTGCCGTAGCAGCAGCGCCACTTGCAGGTGGTTGAGCGGATCGATGTACGGGGTGCGCGTCAGCAGGCTGCGCGCGAACGCCGGGTTGTCCTGCAGCAGCGTGGTGTTGCCGGTCACGGCGAACAGCATTACCACGGTATCCTCCCATTCGCGGCTGATCGCGCCGAAGACCCGTTCGCGCAGCTCCCTGTCTTCCACCAACTCGGCATAACGTGAGGAGATGCCCATGTCGGTCTTGGACAGCACCATGTCCATGTTGGACATCAGGCCGCGAAAGAACGGCCAGTTCCGGTACATCGTTCGCAGCTGCGCGAGCCCGGCCTCGCCCTCGCGCTCGACAAAGCGTTTTACCGCGCTGCCGTAGCCGAACCAGCCGGGCAGCAGCGTGCGGCTCAGGCTCCAGCTGAATACCCAGGGTATCGCGCGCAAATCCTCGATGCGATCCGATGCCTTGCGCGCCGAAGGGCGGCTGCCGATGTTGAGTTCGGCGATCTCGCGGATCGGGGTCGCGGCGAAGAAGAAATCGGTGAAGCCGGGCGTCTCGTACACCAGCTCGCGGTACGCGGCGAACGCGTCGCGGCTCAGCGCCTCCATGATGCGGTGGTATTCCGGCATCGCGCTGTCCGCGCCGTGGTGGTGCAGCAGCGTGGCCTCCAGGGTTGCGGCGATCAGCGTCTCCAGGTTGCGCCGGCCGATCTCCGGATTGGAGTATTTGCTGGCGATCACTTCGCCCTGCTCGGTGATGCGGATTTGCCCGTTCACGCTGCCCGGCGGTTGCGCCAGGATCGCGTCGTAGCTCGGGCCGCCGCCGCGCCCGACGGTGCCGCCGCGCCCGTGGAACAGGCGCAGTTCGATGCCGTGCCTGGCGAATACCTGCACCAGTTCCAGTTCGGCCTTGTACAGTTCCCAGTTGGCGGTGAGATAGCCGCCGTCCTTGTTGCTGTCGGAATAGCCGAGCATCACTTCCTGCGTGTTGCCGCAGCTGGCCAGCAGCTTGCGGTAATACGGAATGGCGAACAGTTCGTCCATGATGGCGCCGCAGCCGCGCAGGTCTTCGATGGTCTCGAACAGCGGGACGATATTGATATGCAAGACGGGGTTGACATGCAGGGTAGGGTTCTTGCCGCCTTTCAGCAGGCCTACCTGTTGCAGCATCAGCGCGAGTTCCAGCAGGTCGCTCACCGCATCGGTCTTGGAGATGATGTGGTTGGGCAGCGCGGCGCGACCGAAGCGTTGATGGATTTGCGCGGCGGTCTGCATGATGCGCAACTCGCTCTGTACCACGTCGGAATATTGCCTCATTTCGGCAAGCAGCGGTTTGCCATCCTGCAGCGCGGCCAACAAGACCTCGCGCCGCTCGGTTTCATCGAGGTCTTTATAGTTGGCCTTGCCGCTGCTGTGCGAGAAGAGCTCGGTCACGGTCTGTTCGTGAATCGCGCTGTGCTGGCGCATGTCCAGCGGCGCCAGATGGAAGCCAAATACTTCGGCGGCGCGGCGCAGGCTGGCGATCCGCCCGCGCGCCAGACATATCGCGCCGTGCTTGAACAGCGAGTCGATCAGCACATCCAGATCGGCGATGAATTCCTGTGGCGTGGGGTAAGGTTTGGCATCTGTACCCAGCGGCGGCAGGTGCGCGATTTCGTGGCCGAGCAGTTTTGCGGTCGATGACAGGCGCGCATAGATCAGGTTCAGCGCGCGGCGGTAGGGTTCGTCTGCGCGCGCAGTGTCCTTGTCCGGCGAAACATCGGAGAGCTTGCGCAATGCGTCGCTGACCTCGACGAGATGGTCTGTCAGGCTCAGGCGCCTGCCGAGAATATAGGTTTCATTCAGGTAGTGTTCGAACGCCAGCGCGGAATGCTGCTGCACCGCGTCCAGCATCACATCGTAAGTAACGAAAGGGTTGCCGTCGCGGTCGCCGCCGATCCAGCTGCCCACGCGCAACAGCGGCGGAATGCGGATGTCCTTGCCGAAGCGTGCCCCCAGTTGTTTTTCCAGATGGGCGTAAATCCTTGGGATTTCATTGAGGAAGGTGTAGCGGTAATACTCCAGCCCGTTGTTGATCTCGTCGCGCACGGTCAGTTTGGCGGTGCGCAACATGCGCGTCTGCCACAGGATCAGCACGAAGCGGTGCAGGGTTTCCTCGTTCTCGGCGAGGTCATCCGGCGTCATGTCGATGCGGTCGCGTTCGGACAACAGGCGCGAAATGCTCAACTGGCAGTCGAGTATGCTTTTGCGCTGCACTTCGGTGGGATGCGCGGTCAATACCGGCGAGATCAGCGCGCTGTCCAGAAAGGCTTGCAGGGTTTTTTTGTTAATACGCTTTTCTTCGAGGCGTTTCAGCGCGAGCGGCAGGCTGCCGTTTTTCGGCGCGCTGCCGGCCTTGAGGTGGGCGCGATGGCGGCGGTTGTGGTGCAGGTCTTCGGCGATATTGGATAGTTGCGAAAAGTAGCTGAAGGCGCGCACCACGATCAGTGTTTCGCCGGGCGACAGCGCATCCAGCATCTGCTCGAGCTGCACGCGGTCGCGGTCATCCTGCGTCCTGCGGAAACGTATCGCGGCGCGGCGCACGTTCTCGATCAGCTGAAAGGACGCCTCGCCCTCCTGCTCGCGCAGCGTCTCACCGAGGATGCGGCCAAGCAGGCGCGCGTCTTCGCGCAGCGGCAAATCCTTGCTGGAAATATCGGCGGGGGCGGCAATCAGATTCATACGAAAAAGCGCGACGTTCCTCATGTTAGAATGTACCGCGTATTTTTGATAAATTTCAGGAAATCCGATGAGCCAGGCACCTTCAACTTCGCAACCTTTTCCCTCCCGTCTGGTGATCGCTTCGCGTGAAAGCGCGCTGGCCATGTGGCAGGCCGAACACATCCGGGACAGGCTGCGCGCATTATATCCACAAACCGAAGTCAGCATTTTGGGCATGACCACGCAGGGCGACCAGATTCTCGATGTGACGCTGTCCAAGATCGGCGGCAAGGGACTGTTCGTAAAAGAGCTGGAAACCGCACTGGAAGACGGGCGCGCCGACCTCGCCGTGCATTCGCTGAAGGATGTGCCGATGCATATGCCGGAAGGATTCGTGCTGGCCGCTATCGGCGAACGCGAAGATCCGCACGATGCGTTTGTCTCGAATCAATATGCAAGCTTGGCCGCATTGCCGTCAGGCAGCGTGGTGGGCACCTCCAGTCTGCGGCGCGAGAGCCAGTTGCGCGCGCGCTTTCCGCATTTGAAGATCGAACCGCTGCGCGGCAACGTGCAGACCCGTTTGCGCAAGCTGGATGAAGGGCAATATGCCGCCATCATTCTTGCCGCAGCCGGGCTGAAGCGCCTGGGGCTGGGCGAGCGCATCCGCAACGTCATTTCCAGCGAAGACAGCCTGCCCGCCGTCGGGCAGGGCGCATTGGGCATCGAATGTCGCGCCGATCGTGCCGATGTGATCACCTTGTTGCAACCGCTGCACCATGCCGATACCGCCGCCTGCGTGCTGGCGGAACGCGCCATGAGCCGCGTTCTGGCCGGCAGTTGCCAGGTGCCGCTGGGCGGCTTTGCCGAAGTGCGGAACGGCAAGCTGCGCATGCGTGGCTTCGTCGCCAGCCCGGATGGTTTGCGTATGGTGCGCGCCGAGCTGACCGGCGAGATCGCCGATCCCGAAGCGTTGGGCAAACGGGTTGCCGATGCCTTGCTGGCCCAAGGCGCGGGTGAAATTCTTGCTGCCCTGAATGGTTAACGGGCAGGCCCGTTTCCCTCACCCCAACCATCTCCCGATGGAAACTCCCTCTCCTCAATCCTCTCCCGCAAGCGGGAGAGGAAGCGAACGAGAAGAGCAATTATTAATTCCTGCGGGCGAGGGGGCAAACGAATCGCTGCGCGAGTTGCACATTAACCAACCGCTTGCCGGACTGAAGATCGCCGTTACGCGGCCGCGTGACCAGGCTGCGCAACTGGCGCGGTGCATTGAGCAGGCGGGCGGCATTCCGTTGCTGTTTCCGCTGCTGGATATCGCGGCGGCGCAGGATAGTCAAACGCTGCACGAACAAATTTCCCGCCTCGCCCAATTCAACCTTGCCATCTTCATCAGCCCGAATGCCGTGCAGTACGGCATGGCGGCGGTTCGTGCTGCGGGGGATTTGCCGCCTGCTTTACGCATTGCCACGGTCGGGCAGGGCAGCGCGAAAGTATTGCGTGAAATGGGTGTCGCCGACATCATTGCGCCTGCCGAGCGTTTTGATAGCGAAGGCTTGCTGGCCTTGCCGGAATTGCAAAATATTGCCGAATGGCGCGTGCTGATTTTTCGCGGCGACGGCGGGCGCGAGTTGCTGGGTGATACGCTCAGGGCGCGCGGCGCGACGGTGGAATATGCCGCCTGTTACCGGCGCAGCAAGCCGCAGCAGGATGCGGCCGTGTTGCTGGATGCCGCGCCGGATGCGTTGACGGTGACGAGCAGCGAGGCGCTGGGCTATCTGTGGCAGATGCTGGACGATGCGCAGCGCGAGGGTTTATGCGGCATACCGTTGTTCGTGCCGCATAAACGCATTGCCGAACTGGCGCAGCGGCAAGGCTGGCGGCAGGTGCGGCTAACCGATGCGGGGGACGATGGTTTACTATCCGCCCTGATGGCATGGGGATCAGAAGGCAGAGGACTAAGGGCTAAGGGCTAAGGGCTGAGCTACAAGCGGTGCAGCAGTTTTTACTCAGCCCTGAGCCCTCGCACCCCAGTCCTTTTATGAAGGTATTGAATGAGCGAACAAACTCCGCAACCGGATAACGACAGGCAAGATGCTTTAGCCTTGCCCGAACCGCCGCGCCCGGCGCATAAAAACCCAGTGGCCGCGATGCTTGCGCGCGTCAGCATCACGCAGATGACGCTGGCGGTGCTGGTGGTGGTCTTCCTGTGGCAATGGCTGGATGGGCATCGCGCGATCAGCGACATGCAGCAGCAGCTGGCAAAAAAAATCGCCGAAATGGATGGCGCCAGCAAGGCCAACCAGATGCTGCTGACGCAAAGCCAGGGCGAAGTGCGCGAGCTGTCTGCCAAGGTGGCGACGCTGGAGACGCGCTATGCCGAGGCGCAAAATCAGCGCGCCGCGCTGGAGGCTTTGTATAATGACCTATCGGTAAGCCGCGACGAAACCGCACTGGCGGAAGTCGAACAGATGCTGCTGATTGCCGGGCAGCAATTGCAATTATCGGCCAACGTGAAGGCTGCGTTGATCGCCACGCAGAGTGCCGATGCACGTTTGCAGCGCATGGATAGGCCGGCGTTCAACGGGCTGCGCAAGGCCATCAGCCAGGACATGGACAAGTTGCGCGCATTGCCCAGCGTGGACATTACCGGCATCAATCTTCAGCTCGATAATCTGATCGCCGCTGTGGACGAGTTGCCGCTGGTTTATCAGCAGCGCGTGGCGAAGAGGGAGGAGACCGTGCAGGCCGCTGCGCCAAAGAATGAAACGGCCTGGCAGAAGCTGCTGCGCGAAATCTGGCAGGACATAAAACAACTGGTGCGCATCGAAGATACCGGCAAGGCCGAGATTCCGCTGTTGCCGCCCAATCAGGAATTTTTCCTGCGTGAAAACCTCAAGCTGCGCCTGCTGTCGGCGCGCCTCGCATTGCTGTCGCGCGACGAAGACGGTTTCAGGCAAGAACTGAAAACCGCGCAGCTCTGGACGGCGCGCCATTTCGACGGAAAATCGAACGAGGGTATGCGGATGTTGTCCGGGCTGAAGAAGATTGCCGCCTCTCCTGTCAGTATCGAATTGCCGGACGTCAGCCCGAGCCTGCAGGCCGTGCGCAATTACCGTCTGACGCACGAAAACTCGCCAAAGGCGAGCTTCGAGGGACGGCCAAATGCGCCGGAGCGAAGCCTTGCCAAAAAGACGGCGCGATGAAATACCTGCTCTGGACATTGCTGCTGTTCGCCGCCGCGGTCGCACTGACCACCGCGTCGCATAATCCGGGTTACGTGCTGCTGGTATATCCGCCGTACCGCATCGAGTTGTCGCTCACGCTGTTCATCGTCCTGTTCATTTCCGTGTTCGTGTTCGGCTACGGGTTGGTGCGCCTGATGATTGCCGCGCTGCAACTGCCGGCGTATGTGCGAAAATTCCGCCTGGAGCGCGCGCAAACCAAGGCACGCGAGTTGCTGGATGATGCGCTCGGCGCATTTTTCGAAGGGCACTATGCCGCAGCGGAAAAAGCCTCTGCGCGCGCGATGGAATTGGGCGACACCTCCGCCCTGCATCCCATCATTGCGGCGCGTTCCGCGCACGAATTGCGCGAATATGAAAAACGCGACACTTATTTGTCCGCCGCCGAAGGCAAGACTGCCGGCGATTCCACCATGCGCCTGATGGCGGCCACCAAATTCATGCTCGACCAGCGCGACTCGCGCGGCGCGCTACATGCCCTGCAAGAGTTGCGCGACAGCGGCGTCAAGGGACACCCCGGCGTGTTGTCGCTGGAACTCAAGGCGCAGCAACAGGCAGGCAACTGGGATGAGGTGCTGAACGTGCTCGAGCAGTTGGAGAAATACGAAGCCATCGACGTGACGGTGGCGGCGCAACTACGCCAACAGGCCTGGCTGGAAAAGATCCGCCAGCAGGAAGATTTGGCGGGGTTGGCTGACTGCCTGAAAAACATCCCTGCAGATTTCAAGCGGCGCGGCAGGATTGCCGCCACGGCTGCGCAAGCGCTGATCCAGCACGGCGGCAGTCCGCTCGCGCAGCAACTGCTCTCCGACAGCCTGAATGCGCAATGGGACAGCGAACTGGTCGCGCTGTACGGCGATTGCCAATCCGGCGACGTGATCGAGCAAATCAGGCAGGCCGAGAAATGGCTCAGCCAGCACAAGGACGACGCCGGACTACTGCTCGCGCTCGGCAAGCTGTGCCTGCACCAGAAGCTGTGGGGCAAGGCGCAAAGCTACCTAGAGGCCAGTATCAGCGTGTCTCCAAGCCACGCGGCTTACCATGCGCTGGGGCAGCTTGCGGAACAATCGGGCAAAGCCGACGAGGCGCTAAAATATTACCAGCAGGCGGTTGCGATGAAGGCGGGTGGCGAATAGAACCGTCCGAGGCGCGAAGCCTATAGTGGTTGCCTTATTAAAACTTCAGTTAGCCACGGATGAACACGGATTTACACGGATAACAATGTGTTGTCACTGCTCTTTCCAATACCGTTCGGGTGAAATGCCAGCCCCTCGCAATATAATGCTTTATCCGTGCAAATCTGTGGCTCGATTGCGTTTTTTGGTTAAAACGGACTCTTGTATTCCTGGAATGGGCTCTTGAATTCCGGCGCCGGGGCAAATGCATTCGAGAAGAATGACTCATCCGGCAGGCAGCGCTGGGCGGTAAAGTCGCGGCGTGCGGCATCCAGCATGGCCGGTGTGCCGCAGGCGTAGATTTCATGGGCGGACAGGTCATTGAAGTCATCCAACATCGCCTGATGAACCAGCCCGGTTCTGCCTTGCCAGTTATCTTCCGGCAAGGCTTCGGAAAGCACAGGAGTGAACTTGCAGCCGCTGCTCTCCCATTGCTTTGCCTCCTCCAGCATGTATAGATCGGCCGGTCGGCGTCCTCCCCAGTAGAGGTGCATGGGGCGTTGCAGGCCGATGTGCAGCGCATGTTCGATCATGGACTTGACCGGCGCGAAACCGGTGCCGTCGGCGACGAAGATGACAGGCTTGTCAGAGTCTTCGCGCAACCGGAATTCGCCGAGCGGGCCTTTGAAACGCAGGATGTCGCGCTCTTTCATTTCGTTGAATACATACTGCGTGAAAGCTCCGCCCTCGACTTTGCGGATATGCAGTTCGAGGAATTTCCCGTTGTGCGGCGCATTGGCCAGCGAGAAATTGCGCGGCTTCTGGTCTTTCGGCAGCATGGCGATATGTTGTCCGGCCGTGAAGCGCAACTGTTCGCCCATAGGCAGTTCGAGTTGCAGCGCCATCACATCATCCGCCAGCCGGGTCATATTGTGCACGCGGCAGGGCAGGATTCTCACCGGGATGTCGCTGATCTTGCCGGCTGTTTGGCATTCGATCAGCAGATCCGATTTCGGTCTGGCGCAACAGAACAATGTCATGCCCGCCGCTTTATCCATATCCGTCAGCGCGCTGCCCAGATGGTTGCCGTGATCCACCTGACCTTCCATGACTTTGCCCTTGCATACGCCGCATGCGCCTTCGCGGCAGCTGTACGGCAGGGTGTAGCCGTGCTTGAGTGCGGCTTCAAGGATGGTTTCGTGCTCTTCGATGGGGAAATGGTAGCCGCTCGGCTGGATGGTGGTTTGAAAGGTCATGATGAAACTGCCAAGGCGTCCGTAAATATAAATTCCAAGGCATAATTATGCCATGAAACGCCTGCTGATCATCGGCTGCGGAGACGTGGCGATGCGCGCCATCCCTTTGCTGACGCGCCGCTACCGGGTATTTGCCCTAGTGCGCAATCCGGTCTATCGTGAAAAATTGCGCGCGCTCGGCGTGCTGCCGATTTTCGGTGATCTGGACGATCGCGCCAGCCTTGCACGCATCGCGGGGTTGGTGGATGCCGTGCTGCACTTCGCCCCTCCTGCGAATAACGGTACATGCGACACGCGCACCCGCTATCTGTTGGCTGCACTGTCGCGTGGAGCATTGCCGACGCAACTGGTGTACATCGGCACCAGCGGCGTATATGGCGATTGCGGAGGCGCAGTCGTGAGCGAATCGCAGCCGCTCCATCCGCAAACGGCGCGTGCGCAGCGCCGTATCAATGCCGAAAGGAAAATTCGCAACTGGGCAAAACGCAATCATGTGAAGGCCAGCATCCTGCGTGTGCCGGGCATTTATGCCGCCGATCGCCTGCCGCTAGCCCGCTTGCAGCAGGGTTTCCCGTGCATTGTCGACAGCGAGGATAGCTATACCAATCACATCCACGCCGACGATCTGGCACATATCGCTGTGGCGGCATTGCGATATGGAAAGGCGTGCCGCGTGTACCACGCCAGCGATGACAGCCAGTTGAAGATGGGCGAATACTTCGATGCCGTGGCGGATGCGTTTGGCTTGCCGCGCCCGCCGCGCGTCAGCTGCGCCGAGGCGCAATGCGTGCTGCCGGAAATGCTGCTATCGTTCATGAACGAATCGCGGCGGCTGAACAATCAGCGCATGAAGCGGGAGTTGAGAGTGCGGCTGCATTATCCGGCGGTGGCGGATATGCTGGCCACAATCAAATCCCCCTGAATTTGCTCAACGCTGTTTTATGAACCAAACGTACCAGTCACTGCGACAGGCGGCGGTTGCTTTTTAGGTTTCTTCACTTCTTTGTTTTTTCGTTGCTGCCCTTTAGCCATGATCATTCTCCTTGTGTTGTTGCATGCGCATAATAATACGAACGGATAATTTCGGTGAACTTTCCTCGGCGGAATGGTTTGAGTGGCCGTTATTGGCCGTCTGCTTCTTGGTATGTCGGGTTCAAATACCCTCAATAACCTGCCGCCATCTGGATCATTTTAACGGCAGATTCAGTATCCTTTTATAAATTCCCTTGACGGCATCAACCAATTAGGCGTAAAAGGCTTCCAGGTATTTGATTCAAAGTCTTTGCAGTGCTGGTTTTTCCATGTGCAATCTTCGATTCAAATAGTTTTGCGGGAGTTTTTCCCGTTTTTTTAATAAGGAAGTAATCACATGGCAACTGGTACAGTTAAATGGTTCAACGACGCAAAGGGTTTTGGTTTTGTCACTCCCGATGATGGCAGCGAAGATTTGTTCGCACACTTTTCAGCAATCAACATGAACGGCTTCAAGTCGCTCCAGGAAGGCCAAAAAGTCAGCTTTGAAGTGACACAAGGTCCTAAGGGCAAGCAAGCTTCCAATATTCAGGCTGGTTAATCAGTTCTTGAGTTGGTAAAAAAGCCCGGCACGAAAGTGCCGGGCTTTTTGTTTGCCGGTAAGACAGGCCTGGCAGGCAGCTGCTTTCCTCTATGGGCGCTAAGCCTTGAAGCTGTTGCTTAGCGCGATGAGCTGATCCAGCTTGGCTTTCGCCGTGCCGCTGGCAATCACCCGATCGGCCTTTGCGACACCCTCCTTGAGTGTGTTGGTAAGCCCAGCTACATAAATTGCAGCGCCGGCATTCAGTTGCACGATGTCGCGCGGTACGCCGACTTCGTTGTTCAGCACGCCCAATAATTTTTCGCACGCCTCGTCGGCATTGGCGACGCGCAGCAGATTGACCGGCGCGCTGGCCAAGCCGAAGTCGCTTGGGTGTACGGTGTATTCGCGTACCTTGCCGTTTTTCAGTTCCGCGACATAGGTGCCTTCGCTGATGGAAATCTCGTCCATGCCGTCCGCGCCGTGAACCACCAGCACATGGCGGCTGCCGAGCTCGCCGAGCACCTGCGCGAGCTTGGCGGTGAGCGACTGGTGGAACACCCCGATCACTTGGTTCTGCGCGCCAGCCGGATTGGTCAGCGGCCCGAGCAGGTTGAACAGGGTGCGCACGCCGAGTTCGCGGCGCACCGGCGAGGCGTGTTTCATTGCGCTGTGGTGGTTGGGCGCGAACATGAAGCCGATGCCGATGCTGTCCACGCATTGCGCGACCTGTTCCGGCGTGAGGCTCACGTTCACGCCTAGTTTTTCCAGCACATCCGCGCTGCCGCAGGTGCTGGAGACCGAGCGCCCGCCGTGCTTGGCGACATGCGCCCCGGCCGCTGCCGCGACGAAGGCGCTCGTGGTGGAGATGTTGAAGGTCTGCGCGCCGTCGCCGCCGGTGCCGCAGGTGTCGACCAGGTGCCCGGTGTTTTTCACGCTGACCTTGGTGGACAGTTCGCGCATCACCGCCGCCGAAGCTGCGATCTCGGTCACGGTTTCGCCTTTGGTGCGCAGCGCGATCAGCACTGCGGCGATCTGCGCCGGGGTGAGCTGCCCGCCCATGATGTGCTGCATCAGTTCGCGCATCTCGGCGAACGGCAGGTCGTGGCGCTCGATCAGGCGGGTCAGGGTTTGCGAATAATTCATTATTTCGCTCCTTCCAGGAAATTCTTCAGCAGGTCGTGCCCGTGCTCGGTCAGGATGGATTCCGGATGGAACTGCACGCCGTGCACCGCCAGCGTCTTGTGGCGCACGCCCATGATCTCGCCGTCGTCGGTCCATGCGGTGATCTCCATGCAGTCCGGCAGGCTTTCGCGCTCAATCACCAGCGAGTGGTAGCGCGTCGCGGTGAACGGGTTCGGCAGGCCGGTGAACACGCTGGTGTTGTTGTGATGGATCGCCGAGGTCTTGCCGTGCATCAACTGCCTGGCGTGGACGATCTTGCCGCCGAATGCCTGGCCGATGCTCTGGTGGCCGAGGCACACGCCGAGGATGGGAACCTTGCCGGCGAATTGCTTGATCGCTGCCACCGACACGCCCGCTTCGTTCGGCGTGCACGGGCCGGGCGATACCACGATGTGCTGCGGATTCATTTTTTCAATCTGTTCGACCGTGACTTCATCGTTGCGGCGCACCACCACATCTGCGCCGAGTTCGGCGAAATACTGCACCAGGTTGTAGGTGAAGGAATCGTAATTGTCGATCATTAACAGCATACAAAGTCCATTTCGTCAGAAGTATCTAGGGCACCTCTGAAAGCCCAAAGTTTTATCGCCATACGTTGTTGCGCTTAAAAATCCTGCTTGCCTGCCGTATCTGTGCGGTGCGGCAATTTTCCCCTGAAATGGCTTTCCATGTAAGCCCCTTGCACGGCTCCGCGATATTTATTGCAAGTCCTCTGCCGAAGGCTCAAGCAGAAATTTCAATTTGCCGAGCAGCCAATTGACCAGCGGATTGTTGTGCCTGTAGTAGATGCTTGTTTCAATCAATTGGCTTCCGAGCAAATGTTTGAAATGGTATGAAGTCACGCCCAGGTCAAGCCGCGTGTACCCTTCGCGCGCGCAAGCCTCGATTGCCTTCAGGCACAGCAGGAAATACAGGCCATAGCGGCGATTGCATTCGTAATCCATCCCCATGTATTTGCCGACCATTTGCCGCTGCTTGCCGATGAGTTGCGCAAAACCAATCAGTGTTTCATCCTCAAAGCACAGGAGGAATTTGCTGATGCCGGCGGTTTTCCGGAAATAGTCCAGAGTGAGCCTTTCGAACCTGATGGGCGATTGCTCATGAGTGTTGAGGTAAAGCCGGTATGCTTGCGCCAACAGGTGCTCCGGCAGGGCATCGCATTCCTCAAACCTCAGCAGCTCAGCCTTTTTGAGCTTGCGCCTGAAATCGTCAAACCGTCGTGCTGATAGCCCGGAATAATAATCTCCTGCAATCGTCAGCACCGGCACCGGCAGGCCGTTGGCCCGGGTAAATCCCGGCAAGGGCAAGTCGGCGGCGAAACTCTTGTAAGCGACCAGCGGCGCTTTTTTCTGCAAGGTAGCATTGACCAGCGATAGGACATCTTCCGACACTTCACCGTCTATCATGCCGAAATCCGCAGAGGGATGCCCAACACAGGCAATCCTGAATTTCACCCAGGACAGGCACTTTTTCAGCATCCTGTCCGGCAACATGGTGTTGATGCAAAACTCGTGCAGGAAATACGGCACGACTGCCACGCGCTGTTTGCCCCTGAAGATTGCCAGATAACGGCAGTCGAACTCTGCGATCCCCGATGCCTGGAAGGCTTTGCAAAATGCAGCACCTTCCGGTTCATCCGCCAGAAAATCGTCGGGTGGAAGAGCCAAATCTTCTATGTTCAGGCTGTCAGATGCGACACCAGGTTTCTCGGTCATGTTTTGTCGGATAACCGGTGCATCATACTCAACGCCACCGCTTCGGCAATCCTGATGCCGTCCACCGCCGCGGACAGAATGCCGCCCGCATAGCCCGCGCCTTCTCCGGACGGGTACAAGCCTCGGGTGTTGATGCTTTGCAAATCATCGTCATGGCGCTTGATGCGTATCGGCGAAGAGGTGCGTGTTTCCACGCCGGTCAGCACCGCATCGGCCATATCGAACCCCTTGATCTGTTTCGCGAAGGCGGGCAATGCCTCGCGGATCGCGGCAATCGCATAATCCGGCAAGGCGCTGCTCAAGTCACATAAATGCACGCCCGGTGTATAAGACGGCTGTACCGTGCCAAAGTTGCGTGAAGGTCTGCCCGCCAGAAAATCGCCGACCAGTTGTCCGGGAGCGCAGTAATTCCCGCCACCCAGATCGAAGGCGCGCGACTCCCAGCGGCGCTGGAATTCCATTCCGGCGAGCGGGCCGCCGGGATAGTCTTCGGGGGTGATGCCCACGACTATCCCTGCGTTGGCGTTACGTTCGTTGCGCGAATACTGGCTCATGCCGTTGGTGACCACTCGCCCCGCTTCCGAAGCGGCGGCGACCACGGTGCCGCCGGGGCACATGCAGAAGCTGTATACCGAACGCCCGTTGCTGGCGTGATGTACCAGCTTGTAATCCGCCGCGCCGAGCAGCGGGTTGCTGGCGTTGTTGCCGTAACGTGCGCGGTCGATCAGCGACTGCGGATGCTCGATGCGGAAGCCGATCGAGAAAGGCTTGGCTTCGATATAGATGCCGCGTTTGTGCAGCATCTCGAAGGTGTCGCGCGCACTATGGCCGACCGCCAGCATCAGATGATTCGTGGCGATGTGCTCGCCGCTGGCAAGTACCACGCCGCGCACTGCGCCATCGACAATTTCGATGTCATCGACACGACTCTCGAAGCGTATCTCGCCGCCCAGCGACTGTATCGTCTCGCGCATTTTTTCCACCATGCCCACCAGGCGGAACGTGCCGATGTGCGGCTTGCCGACATACAGGATTTCTTCAGGCGCGCCTGCCTTGACTAATTCCTCCAGTACTTTCCTGCCGAGGTGCCTGGGGTCCTTGATCTGGCTGTGCAGCTTGCCGTCGGAGAACGTGCCCGCGCCGCCTTCGCCGAACTGCACGTTGGATTCCGGGTTGAGCACACCCTGCCGCCACAGGCCGAAGGTGTCTTTGGTTCTTTCGCGCACCGCCTTGCCGCGTTCCAGGATCAGCGGGCGGAAGCCCATCTGTGCGAGGATCAGTCCGGCGAACAGACCCGCGGGACCCATGCCGATCACTACCGGGTGTGAGGTTGGATTCTGCGGAGCCTGTGCGACAAAGTGGTAGCGGGTATCGGGCGCAATCCTTGCATGCGGGTCATTGTTGAACCGCGCCAGAACCGCCGCTTCATCGCGCACTTCAATATCCAGCGTGTAGGTGAACAGGATGGCGTGCGATTTGCGCGCATCCACGCCGCGCCGGAAGATGTGATAGTTCAGCAAATCGTCCGCAGGGATGTCCAGCCGCTGGACGATGACGCTGCTGATGTCGCCCTCGGGGTGGCCGAACGGCAGTTTGACTTCGGTGAGGCGGATCATCGCTACGAATCGAGGCTGTTATCCAGGCCCGCCAGCACCATCTCCGCCGCACGCAGCACGGCGCGCGCCTTGTTTTGCGTCTCCGTCCATTCGTTGTCCGGCACCGAGTCGGCGACGATGCCTGCGCCCGCCTGCACATACAGCATGCTGTCCTTCACTACGGCGGTGCGCAGTGCGATGGCTAGATCCATGTCGCCGTTGAAGCCGAGGTAGCCGACCGCACCCGCGTAGATGCCGCGTTTGCTCGGTTCCAGCTCGTCGATGATTTCCATCGCGCGTACCTTGGCAGCGCCGCTGACCGTGCCGGCGGGGAAGGTGGCCTTGAGCACGTCTATCGCATTCAGGCCGGGCTTGAGCGTAGCCTCGACGTTGGAGACGATGTGCATCACATGTGAATAGCGTTCGATGATCATTTTTTCGGTGAGCTTCACCGTGCCGTTTTGCGCGACGCGGCCGATGTCGTTGCGGCCCAGGTCGATCAGCATCAGGTGCTCGGCCAGTTCCTTCGGATCGGCCAGCAATTCCTGCGCGAGTTCGGCATCCCGCTGCTGCGTCTTGCCGCGTGGCCGGGTTCCGGCAATCGGGCGCACCGTGACTGTATCGCCTTCCAGCCGCACCAATATTTCCGGCGATGCGCCGACCACGTGATGATCGCCCATGTCGTAATAGAACATGTACGGCGAAGGATTCACGCTACGTAGCGCGCGGTACAGCGACAGCGGCGCGGCGGGAAACGGCTGCGCCATGCGTTGCGCCAGCACCACCTGCATGATGTCGCCGTCGAAGATGTATTGCTTGGCCTTTGCCACCGCCTGCTTGAACGCGGCTTCGCCGAATTCGGAGTGAGCCTCGCCGCCGTGCATCGGCGGCGCATGCGGAATGTCCACGGGCTGGCGCAGGCGCGTGGTCAGTTCATGCAGGCGCTGCTTGGCCAATGCGTAAGCGTCGGCCTGTTCCGGGTTGGCATAGACGATGAAGGTGAGCTTGCCGGTGAGGTTGTCCACCACCGCCAGTTGCTCGGTGAGCATCAGCAGGATGTCGGGTGTGCCGATGGCATCGGGCTTGCTGGTTTTTGCCAGTCGCGGTTCGATATAACGGATCGTGTCGTAGCCGAAATAGCCTGCCAGCCCGCCACAGAAGCGCGGCAGACCGGGCAGCGTCGCAACCTTGAAACGCGTCTGGTATTCGCGGATGAAATCCAGCGGATTCTCGACCTCGTGCCGGGTCTCGGTCGCGCCATGCGTAAGCGTGACTTGCCTGCCGCGCACCGTGATGCGCGTATCGGCGGGCAGGCCGATGAAGGAATAACGCCCGAAGCGTTCGCCGCCCTGCACCGATTCCAGCAGGTAGGAATACGGTTTGTTGGCGAGCTTGAGGTATAGCGACAGCGGCGTGTCCAGATCGGCAAAGGTTCCGCATACCAGCGGGATGCGGTTATAGCCTTGCTGTGCCAGCGTATTGAATTCTTGTTCGGTGATGGGGTGCAACATGAAAAACCTCCTGTATTGTTTCGAAGACGATGCGTGGACGCGGGGTGTCCGGTGAGGCAGCGCTCACCATCGCCAGCAGGTTGTCTTCGAAAAATAGAGGTGTTTATGTGTCATATTCAAGCGCGTTTTATAAGCGGTAAGGCGGCGGGCAGGCCGGCGATAACCGCGTCCAAGTCTAATGTTTCCACCGGTTCGCCGTGATTGTAACCGTATGGCACGCAGAACACCGGGCAACCGGCGGCACGCGCCGCGAGGGTGTCGTTCAGCGAATCGCCGATTAGCAGCAGTTGTTCGATCGGCACGCCGAAAAATTTTGCCGCATACAGCAGCGGCAGCGGATGAGGTTTTTTTTCCGGCAGCGTGTCACCGGATACAACGATCTCGAAATACTTTGCCAGGCCGGTTCCTTCCAGCAGCGGCCCGGCGTAGCGCGCCGCCTTGTTGGTGATGCAGCCCATGGGAAAGCCCGCCGCGTGCATGGCTTCCAAGCCATCGATCACACCGCCGTACGGCTTGCTGCCCAGCAACAGTTCGGTGTAATGCTTGTCGAAAATCGGCAGGGCGTGTTCATACAGCGCGGCATCCGGCGTGGCGTGCATCTCGCCGGTCAGCGCGCGCTTCACCAGCCAGCCGATGCCGTTGCCGATGTAGCTGGCCAGCAATTCCTGCGGCACCGGTGCGTAGCCCATTTCACGCAGCATGCGGTTGGCCGCCCCGGCAAGTTCCGGTACGGTATCCAGCAGCGTGCCATCAAGGTCAATGACGATGGCTCGCACGCTGACCGGCGTGGAAAATCTTTTGATAGTCGCGGCTTCTTGCATGGCTGTCCCGTTAGTGGTTGGTCTTCTGTTCGGCTGCGCCCTTGTCAGGTTTTCCTGTGGCAGCGGCGTTCTCGACTGCCTTGCTGGGCGCGGTTTTGCCCTCGGTTTCTGCGGCAGCAGGCGCGCTTTGCGGGGTCTGTGACGCGGTCTTGCCCATACTGGGGTCGATGGCCTTTTCCTTGATGTCCTTGTCGGCTTCCTTCCAGCCGAACAATACGGAAGTCGGGCTCTGCACCTCGTTTTCCTTCATGCAATCTTCGGGTGTCTTCAGCGAAATGCGACAGGCATAACCAATCGCTTCTGCATCGAGAGTCTTCTGCTGGCCAGCTCCCGTAATCCGATCGCAACCAACCAGCGCAAGAGCGGCTATCAGCAGTATGGATGGGCTGGCGAATTGACGGGTGTGCATGATATTTACACCTTGGCGAGCTCGGCGCGCAACGCGGCGATCACGCTGTCATAGCGGTGCGGGTCGCTGTCCTTGCGTGCGCCAAAAATGGCGGAACCGGCCACAAAGGTATCCACGCCTGCCGCAGCCACTTCGCGGATATTCGCGGGCCCCACGCCGCCGTCGATCTCCAGGCGGCAGTTGTAACCGCCCGCGTCGACCATCTTGCGCACCTGGCGCGCCTTGTCCAGCACATGCGGAATGAACTTCTGTCCGCCGAAGCCGGGGTTCACCGACATCAGCAGCACCATATCCAGCTTGGGCAGCGTGTATTCCAGCACATCCAGCGGCGTAGCCGGGTTGAACACCAGACCGGCCTTGCAGCCGCTTTCCTTGATCAGGCCGATGGTGCGGTCAATATGCTCGGAGGCTTCCGGGTGAAAAGTGATGTAAGTCGCGCCAGCCTTGGCAAAGTCGGGAATGATGCGATCCACCGGTTTGACCATCAGGTGCACGTCGATCGGAGCGGTCACGCCATGTTTGCGCAGGGCCTCGCATACCAGCGGGCCGATGGTCAGGTTCGGCACATAATGGTTGTCCATCACGTCGAAGTGCACGATGTCTGTGCCGGAAGCGAGAACGTTATCAACCTCCTCGCCCAATCTGGCAAAGTTGGCGGAAAGAATGCTCGGGGCGATTTGATACATGATGTGACCCTTCAATTAAGTTCAAACGCAATGCGCATATTCTAACCGAATACCTTGTGAGGTGGCGGGTGGTGGAGGTGAGCGGAATCGAACCGCTGGCCTTCTGATTGCGAACCAGACGCTCTCCCAACTGAGCTACACCCCCACGGCGATCAAATGCTAAACAGAAATCTGCCGTTTGGGAAGCGGTAATCCGGTTAGCCGGTAGAAGTTGCCCAGATCGGCCAAGTCGTCAAATACCGCCGCGGCACCCGAGAAATTCTGGTTGCGCGTGTAGCGGTTGAGGATAACGAAAGTTTTAATGCCTACCGCAAGACTGGAGCGCAGGCCGTTTTCGGAATCTTCCAGCGTGATACAGTCGGTGGCGGGCAGGCCCATTTTTTCCAGCACCCAGAAGTAAATATCCGGTGCGGGTTTCTTGTGCGGCACGATGTCGCCGCAGCCGATCACTTCGAACCAGTTTGCGCCGTCCGCGCCCAGCCCTTGCTGCAACAGCGTGGCGACATTTTCCAGTGAGGTGGTGGTGGCGATGGCGAGACGGATGCCGCCGCTGCGCGCATCGGTTATGAGCTGTTTGATGCCGGGACGCAACGGGATACGGCCTTCGCGCAGCATGGCGGTGTAATGCGCGGTCTTCACCCTGTGCAGATGTTTGACGAATTCCTCAAAATCTCCGGGCTGGGTAAAACCGGTTAAAAAACTTTCAACAAAACATTTGATGCGCTCCTTGCCGCCGGTCACCTTGAGCAGCTTGTCATACAGCGCGGCATCCCAGTTCCAGTCGAGCCCGTATTCCGCAAAGGCCTTGTTGAACGACTGGCGGTGTCCCTCCTCGGTATCGGCGAGCGTACCATCCACGTCGAATATGATGGCTTTGATGGTCATGGTTGAGCGAATATGATCGGCGAGAAAGAGGTAATACTAGCCACGGATTAACACAGATAAGTGCGGGACTTCATCCGTGTTAATCCGTAACCAAATGCTGGTTTGTTAGCGACCCATCCCCGGCAACATGCCCTTCATGCCGCGCATCATCTTTGCCATGCCGCCGCCCTTGCCGAACATTTTCATCATTTTCTGGGTTTGCTCGAACTGGCTGAGCAACTGGTTGACATGCATCACCTGCACACCCGCCCCGGCGGCGATGCGCCGCTTGCGCGAGGCCTTGATGAGTTCCGGTTTGCTGCGTTCCTGCGGCGTCATCGAGTTGATAATGCCTTCGATGCGGCTGATCTGTTTGTCATCCACATTCGAGCCTGCTGCAGCCTGGCTGAGTTGCGCCGGCATCTTGTCCATCAGCGCCGACACGCCGCCCATCTTGCGCACCTGCACGATCTGCATCTTGAAATCGTTGAGGTCGAAGCCTTGTCCGCTTTTGACTTTTTTGGCGAGTTTCTCGGCTTCGGCGTGATCGACTCCGCGCTGCGCTTCTTCGAGCAACGACAATACATCGCCCATGCCGAGCACGCGCGAGGCCATGCGTTCCGGGTGGAAGGCTTCGAGGCCGTTGAGCTTTTCGCTCACGCCGACAAATTTGATCGGCTTGCCGGTGATCTGGCGCACCGACAAGGCCGCGCCGCCGCGCGCATCGCCGTCCAGTTTGGTGAGAATGATACCGGTCAGCGGCAGCGCATCACCGAATGCCTTGGCGGTGTTGACCGCGTCCTGCCCGGTCATCGCATCGACCACGAACAGCGTCTCGATCGGCTTGAGCGCGGCGTGCAATTGCTGGATCTCCGCCATCATCGCGGCATCGATAGCCAATCGACCGGCGGTATCGACGATCAGCACATCGTGGTAATGCCGGCGGGCAAAGTCCAGCGCAGCCAGCGCGATGTCCTGCGGTTTCTGGCTGATGTCCGAGGCGAAGAAATCGATTTCCAGTTGTTGCGCCAGCATGCGCAACTGCTCGATCGCCGCCGGGCGGTACACGTCGCAACTGACCAGCAGCACTTTTTTCTTGTGCTGGTCGCGCAGCAGTTTTGCGAGCTTGCCGCTGGTGGTGGTTTTGCCCGCGCCCTGCAAGCCGGCCATCAGGATCACGGCGGGCGGTACGGCGGCGAGGTTGAGCGCGTCATTGTGCTCGCCCATCAGCTTGGTAAGCTCGCGGTGCACGACGCCGATCAGCGCCTGACCCGGATTCAGGTTGCCGATGACTTCGTGCCCGAGCGCGGCCTGCTTGACTTGGGCGATGAATTCCTTGACGACCGGCAGCGCGACGTCGGCTTCGAGCAGGGCCATGCGCACTTCGCGCAGAGTGTCCTGAATGTTGCTTTCAGTGAGGCGCGCTTGCCCGCGCAACGTTTTGATGACGCCGGAAAGGCGGCTGGTAAGGTTATCTAACATAGGTGTTCCTGTTGGTAGGCATCCGGACAGATGGTGTAGAATCCGCAGAGTCTAAAACATCCTGGCAAAAAATGTCCAACGTTCTCCTTTCTCTGATCGCTTCTGCCGCCTATGGCGTGCTGGCCGCCTATTTCTGGCGGGCGCAGGGGCGCGGCGAGGAAAATGTGGTGAGCCGCGGGGCAACGGGGCATCTGGTGTTGATCCCATTGGTCTTGCACGGCTACCTGCTCACCCAGGATGTGTTTGCCGATGGCGGGTTCAACCTGAGCATGACCAATGCGCTGTCGCTGATCATCTGGCTGACACTGCTGGTGTATTCGGCCGCGCGTTTTTTCTATCCCATCGGCGGCTTGCAGGCGCTGGTGCTGCCCCTGGCGGCGGTGACCGTGCTGTTGCCGGAACTTTTTCCATCGGCGCATCAACTGGAAAATACCGGTTTGTTCGCCTTCAAGGCGCACATTGCCGCCGCGATGCTGGCCTATAGCCTGTTTACCATCGCCATGCTGCACGCGGTGCTGATCTCTCAGGTGGAGAAACGCCTGCATCACGCAACCTTGCCGCGCATCCTGCAAAGCCTGCCGCCGCTGCTGACTATGGAAACCCTGCTGTTCCGCATGATCGGTATCGGTTTTGTGTTGTTGACGCTGACGCTGGCATCCGGCGTGGTGTTTTCCGAGGAGATATTCGGCAAGGCGTGGCAGTTCAACCACAAGGCGTTGTTCGGCTTTATTTCATGGGGCGTGTTCGCCGTACTGCTGTGGGGGCATCATTTCTATGGCTGGCGCGGGCGGACCGCGGTGCGCTGGACAGTGAGCGGTTTTGTGTTTTTGCTGTTGGCTTATCTGGGCACCAAGTTTGTTCTGGAAGTGCTGCTGCACAGATAAAATCCAGATTTGCGAGCATCCGCTTTGCGGATTGCCTGCTGGATTCACTTCATCCCAACTGCTGTGTTGCGTAAAAAATTCCTTGCTTGCATATCAAACATATGCAAGCGGCGAGATTTTTTACGCGCCTTGCATTTGGGCGAACTCTGAATTTTAGAGATATTTAACCCGTTGATTTTCTATGGGTTGCATGAAGTACCTTAAATGTCGTAGAATTCGCGCCCTTTTGCCGGGCTGGCAAATTTACAACGCCCTAACAACTTAAATAGGTTTTATATGGTCATCATTCGTCTTTCCCGTGGCGGTTCCAAGAATCGTCCGTTTTACAACGTAGTCGTTGCCGATTCGCGCAATCGTCGCGATGGTCGCTTTATTGAGCGCGTCGGTTTCTACAATTCGGTCGCAACCGAAAATCAGGAAGCACTGCGCCTGGACTTGGCGCGCGTAGCTCATTGGCAGAGCAAGGGTGCGCAGTTGAGCGACACTGTTGCCAAGCTGGTCAAGCGCGCCGGTGCCGCTGCACAAGCCTGACGAAGCAAGCTCCATGGTGATCATGGGGCGCGTGGCATCTGCGCACGGCCTTCGCGGCTGGGTCAAGATCCAGCCGTTCACCGAGTATGTCGATAGTCTGCTGGGTTATCGGACATGGTGGATAGGTCATGAGCATGGCCCGTGGCGCGAGGTGGAAGTCAAGCAATGCGAGGCGCATCACAAAACGCTGGCCGCGCAATTGCCGGATTGCACCGACCGTACCGCAGCCGAAAAGCTGAAAGGTTTGTTGATCGCCGTGCCGCGCAGCAGCTTGCCGAAGCAGGATAAAGACGAATACTACTGGTCTGACTTGATCGGGCTCGCGGTGGTGAATGAAGCGGGCGTGCCGTTGGGAACGGTGGCAAACTTGCTGGAAACCGGCGCAAATCAGGTGTTGAGTGTGACGGGTGACGGCGGCGAAATTTTGATCCCGTTTGTGGCTTCGGCTATCAAGCAGGTGGATGTGAAGAACAAGATCATCCGGGTGGATTGGGCTTTGGATTATTAATGTGGATTACTAAGCGATGATCTTCGATGTCATCACGCTGTTTCCGCAGATGTTCGATGCGCTGACGCAATACGGCATCACGCGGCGCGCGGAGGAACAGGGAAGTTATGTTTTAAAGACGTGGAATCCGCGCGATTTCACCACGGATAACTACCGCACCATTGATGACCGCCCTTACGGCGGCGGTCCCGGGATGGTGATGTTGGGCGAACCGCTGGCAAGCGCGATCAACGCAGCAAGGCAGCGGCAGGCAGCCAGCGGCGTGAAAAAAAGCCGCGTGGTGTATATGTCGCCGCAAGGCAGGTTGCTGACCCACGCGGTGGTCAAGGAGTTTGTGGCACAGCCGGATGAAGGTTTGATCCTGCTGGCGGGGCGTTACGAAGGCATCGATGAACGCCTGCTGCGCCAGTATGTGGATGATGAGATTTCCATCGGCGATTATGTGTTGTCCGGTGGCGAGTTGGCGGCGATGGTGTTGATGGATAGCCTGGTGCGGCAGCTGCCCGGTGTGTTGGGTGATGCCGAATCGGCCGAGCAGGATTCGTTCGTGCAGGGCTTGCTGGATTGCCCTCACTACACCCGCCCGGAAATGTTTAATGGTGAAGCCGTGCCCCCGGTGCTGTTGTCCGGCAATCATGCGGAGATACAGCGCTGGCGGCTTCAGCAGTCGTTGGGCAGGACGTGGTTGCGCAGGCCGGATTTGTTGGCCAGGCGTGATTTGACAAAAGAGGAGTCTCGGCTTCTGGCGGCATTTCAGGATGCCTATCAGAAGGAACAAGATCCGATAACCAAGGAGTAGCAAAGTGAATTTGATCGAAACATTGGAACAAGAAGAAATCGCCCGTCTGGGCAAGGCAATTCCCTCATTTTCGCCCGGCGACACGGTCGTGGTCAGCGTAAACGTGGTCGAAGGCGAGCGCAAGCGCGTTCAGGCTTTCGAGGGTGTCGTGATCGCCAAGCGCAATCGCGGCCTGAATTCAGCGTTCATCGTGCGCAAAATTTCTGCCGGTGAGGGCGTGGAACGCACCTTCCAGACTTACTCGCCAATCATCGCCAGCATCGAAGTGAAGCGTCGCGGCTCGGTTCGCCGTGCCAAGCTGTACTACCTGCGTGACCGTTCCGGCAAGTCGGCACGTATCAAGGAAAAACTCGCAATCCGCGGTTAAACGCCGGCAGGTTTTTCGGCATGACAAAACGGGAGCGCGAGCTCCCGTTTTTTATTGCCTGCTGTATCTTTTGCAGGAGCGGGCCATGCCCGCGAATCGTTTTGCAACAAAGCTTGCGGGTATGGCCCGCTCCTACACGAAAAATTCATTTCGTTCGTCATTCCGGCGAAGGCCGGAATCCAGCGCTTCTATCCATAATGCCTTTAGTGTTTTGTCCCGCGTTGCGGGGCGCTTGTGTCTGACTGGATTCCGGCCTTCGCCGGAATGACGGGGGATTTTTGCTTATGGCGCGTGTATTATCACGGTTGATTTTGGAGCGTCTCATGGACTATCAGGCAAAACTACCCGTCCCGTTTGGCGTACTCGGCATCCGCTGCACCGAAAGCGTGTTGACGAATATCGATTTTCTGCCGGCCAGCGAAAAGCTGCAACGCGCCACCGGCGCATTTGCCGAAACCGTGTGCGCACAGTTGCTGCATTATTTGGAAAATCCGGACGCGCAGTTTTCCGTGCCGCTCGAATTGAACGGCACCCCGCACCAGCGTAAAGTCTGGCAAGCCATGCTGGACATCCCGCGCGGACAGACGCGCAGCTACGGCGAGTTGGCCGCCGAATTAAAATCCTGCGCACAGGCCGTCGGCCAGGCCTGCGGCGCAAACCCGATCCCCGTCATCGTTCCCTGCCATCGCGTGGTGGGCAAGGCCGGCTTGGGCGGCTTTGCGCGTCACAAGAGCGGCGACCCTCTGGATATCAAACGGTGGTTGCTGACGCATGAAGGAGCAATAAAACCGGAGTCCGTCATTCCCGCGAAGGCGGGAATCCAGTCCAATAAAAGCGCTGGATTCCGGGTCAAGCCCGGAATGACAAAACCAAAGTGAGCAACGCCGACCTCCTCGACGAATTCTGCGATAACCTGTGGCTGGAAGATGGCCTGTCGCGCAACACGCTGGACAGCTACCGGCGCGACCTGACCAAGTTCGCGCTCTGGCTGGAGCAGCAGCGCGGCGCATCCATCCTGCAAGCCACCCACGGCGACATACAGGGTTATCTCGCCCACCTGGTCGCGGTGCAAAAAGCCAAGCCCAGCAGCACCGGGCGCAATATTTCCAGCCTCAAGCGGCTGTTCCGCTACCTGCTCAGGCAAGGCAAGATCGCCACCGACCCCACGCTGCAGATCGACACGCCCAAGCTGCCGCGCAACCTGCCCAAGAGCCTCACCGAACAGGATGTCGAGCAGCTGCTCGATGCGCCGGATACCCAGACGCCATTGGGCTTGCGCGACCGCACCATGTTCGAAGTGCTGTATGCCACCGGCCTGCGCGTGTCGGAGCTGGTGACGCTGCGCGTCGCGCAGGTGAGCATGGACATGGGTGTGGTGCGCGTGATGGGCAAGGGCAGCAAGGAGCGCCTGGTGCCCTTGGGTGAAGAAGCGCTGGACTGGCTGCGCCGCTATCTGGCCGATGGTCGCGGCGTGTTGCTAGGTAGGCAGATGACCGATGCGCTGTTCGTCACCGCCAGAGGCGAAGGTATGACGCGCCAGATGTTCTGGTACCTGATCAAGAAGCACGCAAAAACGGCCGGGTTGAACAAGTCGCTGTCGCCACACACCCTGCGCCACGCCTTTGCCACGCACCTGCTGAATCACGGTGCGGACTTGCGGGTGGTGCAGATGTTATTGGGACATGCCGATATTTCCACCACACAGATTTATACGCATGTGGCGCGGGAGAGGTTGAAGCAGTTGCATGCGATACATCATCCGAGGGGGTGATTGTATTTGCCGTTCGTGGTGAGGTATCGAACCATGAATGGTCGAAAACAAGTCAACACCGCCGGGGGTAGCCCGGCAGCTAGTCACTTTCTCTTGCGTCGCCAAGAAAAAGTAACCAAAAAGAAGGCGACCCCGGTTTGCCGCCCCTGCGGGGTTCCCTGCGTTGCTCGACTGGTCAGGCGGCTGCGGAACTCGCACTACGTGCTCAGACAGTCCTCGCCAAAATCCCCTGACCAGCCTGCGCTACTCGGCGGTGCTCAGGGGGAAAAGCGAAGAACCAAAACCGTAAAGCAAGGTGGACAACTTGTTGTCCACCCTACAGGGTTACCCCCTCCTTGCACTGCCCCTCAAACTCATTCGTCTTCAAGTACAATTCCCTAAACTTACTTATCCGCTCTTCCGATAGCGGCACATCTTCCCCAGCGCTATCGAGCAACCACATCAAGCTATCAACCTCCGAGAGCAGCGCGGTTACCCGTCCATCATCGCTCCCACCCATCTTTATCTGCCACTTCTGCAATAGTGTTTCGATACGCCGCCGAAGCTTCGCCAACTCCGCCTTTAAGGTCTCAGGTTTCTCAAGCCATTTACTCACGTTCATTTTGATTCATTCCTCCGATCAATCTTCTAAATCACGCCTCACTGATATGCTTCGTCCAGCCATCGCAACTATCGTTGAAGTTGTTCTGCAATGTAGGAGAATAAAAAGGTTGCCGAAGAACCAGCGTAGGCAGAAATGTAACCGGCTGTTAGATGCTTCCCGAAACATACGGCGCAATGCCCGTTGGTTATTGCGCCGTACGCTAGCTGCTACTGATTATAACCAGTAGCTTTCTTCATATCTTCAGCAGAACAACCTTTTGGCGTATCGTGGCAGGGAAGCGCGCCACCCGTCTTAGGTTCTATGTTCTTACTACATGCCACCAAAATCAAACAAGCCCACATCAATAAACAAATTCTAATAAATTTCAATTTAATCTCCTCTCAATTATTTTCTGGATAGTTTTTGTAACTTTTTGATACTACAACCTGCTGTTGCTCTAAAGCAAGCAAGACTCATAGTCCAGTAGAGTGCAATAAAAACAAGGAATTGCGGTCTTATTTAGAAAGGGCGCGCATCAGTGATTACGTTGTTTTCCACACAAAACATTAGAAGCGACTTACTTTCATATGATACCAACAGGACGAAAAGAACAAAGATGCCGTCAGCATGAAGAACAGCCAAAGCATGCTTCCGCTCAGCAAATGCATCATTACCAAGAGTGGGGTAAGGATCCAAAAACTAATGCCGCTAACAACCACAACTGACTGAGAGATTATTTTTTCAATGCTCATGTTATTTCCTAACAATGGTTAAGGGGGCATTAACGTCAAATGCCTACTCACCATAAACAACAATCACAAAAAAAGCAATAAATCTTTAATAAACAGTTTGTTAGCACTTTTATAGCACTTGGCATGAATTTTGGTGGTGGGCAACTTGTTGCCCACCCGCATTTTCGGTTTTGCTTTTCATCCCCTGAGCGCCGCTGAGTAGCGCAGGCTGGTCAGGGGATTTCGGCGAGGACTGTCTGAGCGCGTAGCGCGAGTTCCGCAGCCGCCTGACCAGGCGAGCAACGCAGGGTACCGCGCAGCGGCGGCAAACCGGGGTCGCCTTTTCTTGGGTTACTTTCTTTTGGCGACGCAAAAGAAAGTAACTAGCTGCCGGGCTACCCCCGGCGGTGTTGATCTTGATCTACGCTCAAGCACCCTTCGACAGGCTCAGGGCGAACGGCCACTTCAGATTACTTCACCTGCCCCCGCTCAATACTAACCCCCACCATTTTGCAATTCCTGATCGCCTGCAGTTTGGCGACGCTGACCTTGACCCACGGGGCGTTGAAGTCCTTGAGGATGATCTGCGCGATGTGTTCGGCCAGGGTTTCCAGCAGAGAAAAATGTCCTTCGCTCAGTACGGTCTGGATATGTTGCGCGACTTTCGAGTAATCCAGCGCGTCGTTGATGTTGTCGGTCTGGCAGGCACGGCTGTCGGGCAGGGCGATGTCGAGGTCGAGTTGCAGGGTCTGCGGCACGCGCTTCTCCCATTCGTACACGCCGATGAGCGTGGTGACCTTGAGTTCGCGCAGAAAGATGATATCCATGTGATAGCCTGTTGTGCCGTTTGCCCTTCGATACCTCAGGGCGAACGAAATGATTTCGATGGTTTGTTGTGGCGGCTGTGGATCATTCAAGTAAAATCCGCCGCTCGCATTTTAAGGTATTTCAGATGACGACCCTGATTTTTATAGTAGCCGCCTACCTGCTGGGCTCCATTTCGTTTGCGGTGCTGATGAGCAAGGCGTTCGGATTGCCCGACCCGCGCAGTTACGGTTCCGGTAATCCGGGCGCGACCAATGTGTTGCGCAGCGGCAAGAAGGCTGCTGCGGTGCTGACGCTGCTCGGCGATGCGGCAAAGGGCTGGCTGGCGGTGTTTGTGGCGATGTGGTTCGCGCCGCGCGATGAGCAGGGGGCGCTGCTGATTGCGGCGGTGGCGCTGGCGGTATTCCTCGGGCACCTGTTCCCGGTGTTCCTGCGCTTCAAGGGCGGCAAGGGGGTGGCGACGGCGCTGGGTGTACTGCTGGCGCTGGATGTCTGGCTGGGATTATGCGCGCTGGTGACCTGGCTGCTGGTGGCCGTGCTGTTCCGCTTCTCGTCGCTGGCCGCGTTGACCGCCGCCGCCGGTGCGCCGATCTATGCGCTAGTGCTTGGCTTGCCGCGCGAGTGGGTGCTGGCATCCGGCATCATATTGATGCTGCTGATCTGGCGGCACAAGAAGAATATTCAGAACCTGCTGGCGGGAAAAGAGCCGCGGATCGGCAAGCGCGGTGCGGCTCCTAACGCTGAGGGTAAAACAGCACCAGGCGATAACCGATCGGCCTGAGGTCGGCGGTGTTGAGGTACAGTTTCACGCTGAGTTCGCGGTTGGGCAGCAGGCCGGTTTGTTCGTTTTCCAGCGGCGGCAGATAATCCTTCGGTTTGAAGATGCGGCGCGCCAGCGGCTTGTCCTGGGTGTCGTTGAGCGTGAGTTCCAGATTGGGGAAGGCCTGCGCATAGGGTGCGCGGTTGCGCAGCAGGGCGTTCAACGTGATCTGGTTTACATGCGTGGGATCGGCTTCGAGGTCGGAGGATTCGATACTCATCAGATCGGGTTTTTGCGGCAGCGGCACGCTGCATCCCAGCAGCTTGCAATAGCCGGTCAATGCGGGTTTCAGGCCGGGCAGGCGCGCGGCAAGGTCGACGCGGAAGAAATAGGCGGCTTGCGCGAACAGCACCAGCAGCAACAGAAACGCGGCAATCGCCCATGGCCACCGGCGATATGCGGGCGCGGATGGTTGGTCGCCTTCATCCTCATCCTGCACGATGGCGACTTGCTCGGCCAGCGTCATGGGTTGTTCATCAGGTTCAACGACAGCGGCGGCAGGCGGGTTGAAATCCAGCTGATCGTTGTACGGGGTTTCCGGCGGTTCGGCTTCTGCGGCTGCCTCGTCTGCGGACGGAATCGCGACGATCAGGCCGGTTTCTTCAGCAGATGCAGCTTCTTCAACGAGCCCGTTTTCTTCAACAGACTCGGTTCCCTCGACGGCTTCGGCAGGCAATTCTGCGGCTGGCGCGGCCGGTTCTTCCAGCATCGGCAATTCGAGTTGCGGGTCGGGCTGGTCTGGAATGAACTCGGGGCGCGCATCGAAGGCCTGCAGGCAGTGGCCGCAGCGCACCATGCCGTGGTGCGACTCCAACTGCGCTTCGGCGATCCTGAAGCGGGTGTTGCAATGTGGACAAAGCGTTGTCCCGCCCATGTCAGCGTTTGCGTCCCGACAGGCACGACCAGCCATCCTCAAAAATCGGGGCGTTCAGGTCGAACCATTGCTGGTAGATATTCATCACGTCTTGCGCCTGTTCCTCAAGTATGCCGGAAAGCACGATCTGCCCGCCTTGGCGCGTTGCATTCGCCAACAGCGGCGCGAGCATGCGCAACGGGTTGGTCAGGATGTTCGCCACGACCAGATCATATGTGGCTTTGGGCGCATCGTTGGGCAGGTAGAACTGCACATTTTCGACCTGGTTTGCGATGGCGTTGTCGCGGCTCGCGGTTACCGCCTGCGAGTCTACATCAACGCCGACGGCGCGTGCAGCCCCCAGCTTGAGCGCGGCGATCGCGAGTATCCCCGAGCCGCAGCCGTAATCCAGCACCGACTCGCCGCCTTGCAGATTGCTGTCCAGCCAGCGCAGGCACAGCCGCGTGGTGGGGTGGCTGCCGGTGCCGAACGCCAGACCTGGATCGAGCACGATGTTGATCGCATTCGGGTCTGAGGGCTGGTGCCAGGTCGGCACGATCCATAGTCGCGGCGAGATCGGGATCGGCTCGAACTGGGATTGCGTCAGGCGCACCCAGTCGTTGTCGGCCAGCGTCTCGATGCGGTGTTCGGGAAGTTGTTCGAGGCCGATGCTGCTGGCGGCTTCGCGCAGAATTGCGGATACATCCTGGTCGTCGTCAAACAATGCGCTGACGCGGTTGTGCTGCCACACGCCGGGCGGCGGTTCGCCGGGTTCGCCGAAGATCGCCTGCTCGTCCGGTGTGCCGGCATCGGCATCCAGCAGGTCCACCGACAGCGCACCGAGTTCCAGCAACGCTTCGCTCAGGGCTTCGGCGTGTTCCGCGTCGGTGTCAACGGTGAGGGTAAGCCACGGCATTACTTGCCCTTGGTGCGTTCGGCGAGCCGCTCTTCCAGATAGTGAATGCTGGTGCCGCCGCGCATGAAGGCGGCATCTTGTAGTAACTCACGATGCAGCGCGATATTGGTGTCGATGCCTTCCACCCACATCTCGGACAATGCGGTGCGCATCCGCGCCATTGCCTGTTCGCGCGTGTCGCCGTAGGCGATGATCTTGCCGATCATCGAGTCGTAATGCGGCGGCACGAAATAGTTGTTGTAGACATGCGAATCCACGCGGATGCCGGGGCCTCCGGGGGCATGGTATGAGGTGATGCGGCCGGGTGAAGGGGTGAATTTGTACGGGTGCTCGGCGTTGATGCGGCATTCGATCGCATGGCCCCGGAACTGGATGTCGCGCTGCCTGAACGGCAGTTTTTCCCCGGCGGCGATGCGGATCTGCTGCTGCACGATGTCGATACCGGTGATCATTTCGGTGACGGGATGCTCCACCTGCACGCGGGTATTCATTTCGATGAAGAAGAATTCGCCGTTCTCATACAGGAACTCGAACGTGCCTGCGCCACGGTAGCCGATTTTGCGGCAGGCTTCGGCGCAGCGTTCGCCGATCTTGTTGCGCAAGCGTGCATTGAGCAACGGTGCCGGGGCTTCTTCCAGGACTTTCTGGTGGCGGCGCTGCATCGAACAGTCGCGCTCGCCCAGATAAACCGCGTTGCCATGCTGGTCGGCCAGTATCTGGAATTCGATGTGGCGCGGGTTCTCCAGGAATTTCTCCATGTACACCATCGGATTGTTGAAGGCGGCCTGCGCCTCGGTCTTGGTCATGGTCACCGCGTTCAGCAGCGCCGCTTCGGTATGCACCACACGCATGCCGCGCCCGCCGCCGCCGCCGGAGGCCTTGATGATGACCGGGTAGCCGATGCTGCGCGCGATCTTGATGATCTCGGCGGGGTTGTCCGGCAATGCGCCTTCCACGCCCGGCACACAAGGCACGCCGGCTTTCCTCATCGCGATCTTGGCGGAAACCTTGTCGCCCATCATGCGGATGGTCTCGGCGCGCGGGCCGATGAACACGAAGCCGCATTTTTCGACGCGTTCGGAAAAGTCGGCGTTTTCCGACAGGAAACCGTAGCCGGGATGAATGGCTTGCGCATCGGTGACTTCCGCCGCGCTGATAATGGCGGGGATGTTCAGGTAGCTTTGCGAAGAAGGCGCCGGGCCGATACAAACCGACTCGTCGGCTAGTTTCACATACTTGGCCTCGGCATCCGCTTCGGAATGCACCACGACGGTTTTAATGCCCAGTTCGCGGCAGGCGCGCTGGATGCGGAGAGCGATCTCGCCACGATTGGCGATCAGTATTTTTTCAAACATTCGAATGCTCCGAACTTGGGTTTAGCTAGTAGGGCGGATGAGCCCTTCGAAAAATTCAGGGCAGACTCTGCGTTATCCGCCGCATGGTGGGTGCCGAAAATTGCCCGGCATCGTTCACATCCGGCGGATAACGCCTGCGGCTCATCCGCCCTACGGATTGTCTGATTACGGTTAGCCGATCACGAACAACGGCTGGCCAAACTCCACCGGCTGGCCGTTCTCGACCAGAATAGCCTTGATGACCCCGGCCTGATCTGCGTCGATCTCGTTGAGTAGCTTCATCGCCTCGATGATGCACAGAGTATCGCCGCTGTTCACATTCTGGCCGACGTCCACGAAGGGCTTGGAACCCGGCGAGGCCGAGCGGTAGAAGGTGCCGACCATCGGCGATTTCACCACATGGCCTTCGGGTGCGGCGGGTTTGGCGGGTTCCGCTGCCACAGCGGCGGGTGGCGGCGCAACAGGTGCGGCGGCGGGTTGCGGGGCCGGTGCATATATCTGCTGGGCGGCGGCGACGGTGCGTGTGATGCGTACGCGTTCTTCACCCTCGCTGATTTCCAGTTCGGCAATGCCGGAACCTTCAACCAGCTCAATCAGTGTCTTGAGCTTGCGTAAATCCATGATGCCCTCCTTAAAACCTAATTTTTATAGTTCAGCGCGTATTGCACTGCTGATTCATAACCCGCCGCGCCCAGGCCGCTGATGACACCAATGGCGATATCGGAGAAAAATGATTCCTTGCGGAACGCTTCCCGCGCGAACACGTTGGAAAGATGTACCTCGATAAACGGGATAGCAACCGCCGCCAGCGCGTCGCGCAAGGATACGCTGGTATGGGTGAATGCCGCCGGATTGATGACGATGAACTGCGTGCCGTCGGTGCGCGCCTGCTGCACCCGCTCCACCAGTGCGGCCTCCGAGTTGCTCTGGAAGCAAAACAGGTTTGCGCCATTCGCACTCGCTAATGTCATTAAATTTGCGTTAATTTCGTCTAACGTGACGCACCCATACACATCCGGCTCGCGGCTGCCGAGCAGGTTCAGGTTGGGTCCGTGCAGTACAAGAATACTTTTCATGCGCGCAGTTTGCCGTAAATTGGGGCGAATTGTCTAGTAGTTTGACGAAGATAGCTGAGAAGGCCTTAAATTCCGGCGGCTTGCAGCGATTGCAGAAAGCGCGCGGCATCCTGATAGCCTGTCACGCGAAAATCACCCAACTCCTTGCCTTGAACATCGAAAAACAGGATGGCGGGCGGGCCGTAAAGGCCGAAGCGTTTGAGCAGGACTTGGTCGGCTTCGCTGTTGGCGGTGACGTCCGCTTGTAGCAGCAGCACTGGTTTGAGTCTGGTCTGCACGGCGGCATCGGCAAAGGTGAAGCGTTCCATTTCCTTGCAGGAGACGCACCAGTCGGCGTAGAAGTCCAGCATGACTATTTGTCCGCGCCCTTTGGCCTGCACGCGCGCCTGGGCGATGCGCCGGTCGAGATCCGCAACATCCATGACGCGGGAAAATTGCGGCGTGGCGGGAGCCTGCGCCTCGGCGCGGCCGAGGTTGCCGAGCGGGCACAGCAGGTCGCGCGCGCCGGACAGCGCGCCGACCAGATAAGCCACGCCGAGCAGAAGGGCGATCAGGCCGACGCCCTTGGACAGCCTGTGCCAGCCGCTGGCGTTGTGCGGCAGGGTGTCCAGCGCGTGCAGGTAAATCCCGGAGAAGATCAGCAGCGCCGCCCACAGCAGCATTTGCACGCCGATGGGCAGCAGCGGCTGGACGATCCAGATCGCCAGCGCCAGCAACATTACGCCAAAGAAACTCTTCACCGCTTCCATCCATGCGCCGGCCTTGGGCAGCAATACGCCTGCCGAGGTACCGATTAGCAGTAGCGGCGCACCCATGCCCAGCGCCAGCGCGAACAGGGCGATCCCGCCCAGCACGGCATCGTGCGTCTTGCCGATATAGAGCAGCGCGCCGGCCAGCGGTGCGGCCACGCAAGGCCCCATGATGATGGCGGACAACGCGCCCATCACGAACACGCCGGACAGGTGACCGCCGTGCAGGCGGTTGCTGGTGTCGTTCAGTTTGCTTTGCCAGGAATTGGGCAATTGCAATTCATACAGGCCGAACATGGACAGCGATAGCAGCACAAACAGCGCGGAGAAACTGCCCAGCACCCAGGGCGTTTGCAGCGCGTTGGAAATCAGGTTGCCGGAAAAACCTGCCACTATTCCGGCGGCGGCGTAAGTGATCGCCATGCCCAGCACATAAGCCAGCGACAGGATGAAGGCGTGCATCCTGGTAATTTTGTGGCCGCGCCCGACGATGATGCCGGACAGGATGGGAATCATCGGAAACACGCAGGGAGTCAACGCGAGCAACAGCCCGGCGCCAAAGAAAAAAGAAATGATCAGCCAGAAACTGCCGCCCTTGAAGAGTTGTGCGATCTGCGAGTTTTCATTGCCTGGTAAGCTTGTCGAAGAAGGTGCGGCCGGCAGCGGGGTGATGAGCGACGGCGGCGGCGCTTCGGTCATCGCCGGGACGGCGGGCGCGCGCAAGCCGGTTTTGGCATCCGGCAAATCAAGCTGTATCGTCTTTTTGATCGGCGGGTAGCATAGCCCCTCCTCGCTGCAACCCATATAGACGGCGTTTAATGTCATGCCGGTGGCGGCGTCATGCGGGCGATCCAGGGTGATCTCGGCCTGGAACGAGCGATGAAACACTTCGATGGTGCCGAAAGAGGGATCCTGTTTCATTTCGCCTCTCGGCAGATTCACCGCCAGGATTTTGGCCGTGCCATCGTTGGCCTCGAACTTGATCTTGTCGCGGTATAAATAGTAGCCCGGCGTCACGTTGAAGTTGGCTTGCAGGGTATGCGCGTCGCGCACCGTGACTTGCAGGCCGAAGGCCTGGTCCGGTGGCAGGAAATTGGGCTGCTTGCTGCCGCCTAGGCGATCCAGCAAGCCTGCATTTGCGGCGGGAGCCATCAAACAAAACAGCAGTAGTAGCACAAAACGCATGGGTTATTCCTTGGGAGCGTTGGTTTCCCGGCTTACCCAGTCCAAATAGGCGGGCAAACCGGTCGTTACAGGGACAGCGATAATTTCGGGAAGTTCGTAAGGATGCGCCGCGCGGATCAGTTGCTCAAGGCGCGGATAGGCGGCACGCGTGGTCTTGATCAGCAGCGGCACTTCGGTGGCGGTTTCGATATTATCCTGCCAGCGGTAAGTCGAGGTGCAGGGCGCAAGCTGGTTCACGCAGGCCGCAACCCGTTCCTCGATCAGCCGCTGCGCCAGTCGTCCGGCAGCCTGTGCGTCTGGCAGATTGGTGATGACTAATAATATGTCGTTCATTTGGCGAAGCGCAGTCCCAGTTGCAGCAATTCGTCCCATACATCGCCTTGGCGCAGACCCTTGATGGTCTTGTCTAGGCGCGCGGCCTGCTGCAGGGCGCGCTCGATATGCGGAAACTTCAGGCGCTGTGCCGCATGCTCGATCAGCCCCTGCCGGTCCTTGCGCACCCGCATGTCGCGCAGGGCGTTGCCGAGGTTGCCGCCACGCTGTACCGCCTGCAGCACCTTGCCCAGCGTGCGGATATCTTCGCTGACCGCCCATAGCACCAGCACGGTGGCGGTGCCCTCGGCGCGCAGCCCGTCGAGGATGCGCGCGAAACGCGCCGCGTTGCCGCTCAGCATGGCTTCGGAGAGCTTGAAAATATCGTAGCGCGCCACGTCCATCACCGCATCCTTGACCTGCTCGAACGACAGTTGACCGGGCGGGAACAGCAGCGCGAGTTTCTGGATTTCCTGGAATGCCGCGAGCAGGTTGCCTTCGCAACGGTCGGCGAGAAATTCCAGCGTGGGCTCGTCGGCGGTCTGCTCCTGCCGCTTCATGCGTCCTGCTATCCAGCGCGGCAGCGCGTTGCGCGGAATATCGTCGGCGGAAACCATCACGCCGTGCCGCTCCAGTGCGCCAAACCACTGGCTTTTCTGCGCGCTCCAGTCCAGCTTGGGCAGGGAGATCAGCGTCAGTATGTCCGGGCTCAGGTTGGCGACGTAGTCCTGTAATGCCTGCCCGCCTTCCGTGCCGGGCTTGCCGGACGGGATGCGCAGGTCGATGATCTTGCGCTCGGCGAACAGCGACAGGCTTTGCGCGCTGTTGCGCAGTTCGCCCCATTTGAAATGTTGCTCGGCGATGAACGTCTCACGCTCTGAATAGCCGGCCGCGCGTGCCGCCGCACGGATACTGTCCGCCGCCTCAACAGCCAGCAGCAGCGCGTCTCCGTACACCACATACAGCGGCTTGAGGCCCGAGGCAAGGTGGCGCGGCAGGTCTTCGCTGGTGATCGGCATGGGAGTTATTGCGGCTGCGGTTTGGCGCGGCTCAAGCGACGCACGATCTGTTGCACCATGTCAGAGCGCATGCTCTGGTAGAGCAAGGTTTCTTCGGCTTCCTTGGCGAGAACCTTGGTGTCGTCATAAACATAGTCGCGGCGCAGCATGACTTCCTCGGCGGGTATCCAGTCCTGTCCCTTGAGATCGTAAGCGCGCAGGGAAATGCGGTAGCGCAACTGGAATTCGTTCACGCGCCCGCTGCCGCCCAGCGTGAGGATTTGCTTCTCGGGAATCTCGCTGACGATGTTGAGCACCACATCGGCCTGTTCGGCCGTGTTGACCAGCTTCACCTTGTTGGCTTCCAGGTTGCGGCGCAGGTCGGCGATGAAGGGCGTGCCGGGATTGGCCGCATCCAGATATAACGTATTAAACGGCATTCCCGCCTGGCCGCGCAGATGGAAGCCGCAGGCAGTCAGCAACAAAACGGTAAACAGTACGAGTAAGCGCACAATTTCTCCCAAAGCAAGTGGGGGATAAACCGTAGGGGAAGGTTTCAAACCTTCCCTTTAACATCCAACGGGCGGGTTTTAAACCCGCCCCTACGGAGAACCGTACCTACGCAATTACACAACAATGTTGACCAGGCGGCCCGGCACGACCACGATGTTCTTCGGCACCGCGCCCGCCAGTTGTTTTTCGACGGCGGGGTGAGCAAGCGCCAACTGCTCCAGCGTCGCTTTATCGGCGGTCTTGGCAACCGTCAGATTGCCGCGCAGCTTGCCGTTCACCTGGATCACGATTTCGATTTCATCCTGCGCCAGCGCGCTCGGGTCGGCGTTTGGGAAAGGCTGATCCAGCACATCGCTGCCGGGGCGCAGTTCGGCCCACAGCGCGTGGCTCAGGTGCGGCACGATCGGGTTCAGCATCAGCGCGATGGCTTCCAGCACCTCTTGCGCCACAGTGCGCGCGATGGGAGTCTGTTCGTCGAACTTCGCCAGCGCGTTGAGCAGTTCCATGTTCGCCGCGATCGCGGTGTTGAAGGTCTTGCGCCGCCCCAAATCGTCGTCCACCTTGGCGATGGTCTGGTGCAGTTGCAGGCGCAGTGCTTTCGCCGCCGCGCTCAATCGGGTGCCCGGCCAAACGTTCTCTGGCTCGCCGCTGCGGTAGGCCGTTACGATGCCCTGTTCGACATGGTCATGGGCGGCCTTCCACACCCGCTTGAGAAAGCGGAACGCGCCTTCCACGCCGGCGTCCGACCATTCCAGTGACTGCTCCGGCGGCGCGGCGAACATCATGAACAGGCGTGCGGTATCGGCGCCGAATTCGTCGATGATGGCCTGCGGGTCGACGCCGTTATTCTTCGATTTGGCCATTTTTTCGGTGCTGCCGATAAACACCGGCAGGCCGTCTGCCTTGAGTGTCGCGCCGACCGGGCGGCCGCGCTCGTCGGTTTTGACGTCCACCTCGGACGGATTGAACCACTGTTTCCTGTCGTGCGCATCCTCGCGGTAGAAAGTCGGTGCGACCACCATGCCCTGGGTCAGCAGATTCTTGAACGGTTCGTCGCCTTGCACCAGCCCCTCGTCGCGCATCAGCTTGTGGAAGAAGCGCGCATACAGCAGATGCAGGATCGCGTGTTCGATGCCGCCGATGTATTGATCCACCGGCAGCCAATGTTTGGCGCGCTCGTCCACCATGCCGGTGGTGCAATCCGGGCTGGCGTAGCGCGCGTAATACCAGGACGATTCGACGAAGGTGTCCATCGTGTCGGTCTCGCGCTTCGCCGCCTTGCCGCATTGCGGGCAGGGGGTCATATAGAAGTCCTGCATCTTCGCCAGCGGCGAACCCGCGCCGTCCGGCACCACGTTTTCGGGCAGCTTCACAGGCAATTGCTCGTCCGGCACCGGCACGTCGCCGCAGGTGAAGCAGTGGATGATCGGGATCGGGCAGCCCCAGTAGCGTTGCCGTGAAATACCCCAGTCGCGCAGGCGGAACTTGCCGCTCTTCCGCCCTAGCCCCCTGGCCTGCAGGTCGGCAGAAATTGCATCGAATGCCTCCTGGAATTCCATGCCGCCGTATTTTCCCGAACAAACCAGCGTTCCCTGCCCCGTGTAGGGCGATTCGAGTTGCAGTTGTCCGGCGAATTCCTGGACTAAATTAATAAGCGCCTCAGATGGGGCAGGCATATCCATCAGCACTTTGCCCAGATAAGCAATCATCCCCATCAGATCGAGGTCTTCCCGGTCCAGCTCATGTCCGTCCGCTCCGAACTGCGCTTCCAGTTTCTTCCATTTGTCCAACAGCTCCGTGCTGGCGATGACATGCTTCACGGGCAAATCATATTTTGCGGCAAATTCATAATCGCGTTCGTCGTGCGCCGGCACTGCCATCACCGCGCCCTCGCCGTAGCTCATCAGCACATAATTGGCGATCCATACCGGCAGTTTTTCACCGGTAACCGGATGGCCGACGAACATGCCGGTATTGATGCCCTTCTTTTCCATAGTCGCCATATCGGCTTCGGCCGTACCGCCGTGCTTGCATTCGGCGATAAAGTCGCGCAGTTCAGATTTTTCGGATATCGCAGCTGCGCGCGCCGCCAGCGGATGCTCCGCCGCCACCGCCACATAGGTCGCGCCCATCAGGGTGTCGGGGCGCGTGGTGTAGACCTTGAGCATGCCGCCCGAGCCCACGGTTTCCATGTCGTAGGGGAAATGGATATCGCAACCGTGGCTCTTGCCGATCCAGTTGGCCTGCATGGTCTTGACCTGCTCCGGCCAGCCGGGCAGTGTATCCAGGCCTTGCAGCAATTCATCGGCATATTGGGTGATACGGAAAAAATACATCGGGATGTCGCGTTTTTCCACCGGCGCGCCGGAACGCCAGCCGCACCCGTCAATGACCTGCTCGTTGGCCAGCACGGTCTGGTCAATCGGGTCCCAGTTCACCGAGGCAGTCTTCTTGTAGATGATGCCTTTCTTGAACAGGCGGGTGAACAGCCATTGCTCCCAGCGGTAATACTCAGGCGTGCAGGTGGTCACCTCGCGCGACCAGTCGATGCCCAGCCCGAGGCTCTTCAACTGCTTGCGCATATAATCGATATTGGCGTAAGTCCACGCGGCGGGCGGCACGTTATTGGCCAGCGCGGCGTTCTCCGCAGGCAGGCCGAACGCATCCCATCCCATCGGCTGCATCACGTTAAAACCCTTCATGCGGTGGTAGCGCGACAGCACGTCGCCGATGGTGTAGTTGCGCACATGCCCCATATGCAGCTTGCCGGATGGATAAGGGAACATCGACAGACAGTAATACTTGGGTTTGTCAGACTGTTCGGCGGCACGGAATGCTTGGCGGTCTTCCCAGTGTCGCTGCGCTTGTTGTTCGATGGAGGCCGGCTGGTAGTTTGGTTGCATGATTTTACGGGTGGAGGTCTGAATTTTTGAATGCGGCATTATAGCGATATCGCCTTTGCCGTGCTCAGGTTAGCCAGGCGCTGGAAAAACTTGGGAAACGATGCCGAAGTAAAGACGAAGGGTGACGGAAACGAAGCATAGTCGCCGCCCAAAGCGTGGTTCGACGAGAGTGCAAACGAAGAATTTAACGCAATTTATGACATGCTGGAGGCAAGTGCAGGTAGTGGTGCAGGGGGCTTTGTTATAAAATCACGGTCATTCAAGAGTTTTTATATTGTCCCAGGAGAAATCACCATGTCGCGCAAGCACCCCGTCATTGCTGTCACCGGATCTTCCGGCGCAGGCACTTCCACCGTCAAACGCGCTTTTGAAAACATTTTCCGCCGCGAGAAGATTGCTGCCGCCATTGTCGAAGGCGACAGCCTGCACAGCCTGGACCGCATGGCGTTCCGCGCCGCCGTAGCCGAAGCCGCGAAGGCGGGCGATCATTCGTTCAGCCACTTCGGCCCGGAAGCGAACCACTTCGACAAGATCGAAGAAACGTTCAAGGTCTATGGTGAAACCGGCATGTGCCGGCGCCGCTACTATGTACATAGCGAAGACGAAGCCGCGCTTCACAACAAACATTTCAACCTGGCCGACCTGAAGCCGGGCCAATTCACCCCATGGGAAGACGTCGAAGCGAGTTCCGACCTGCTGTTTTACGAAGGTTTGCACGGCCTGGCAACAAACGGCAATATCGATGCGGGCAAATACGTGGATCTGGGCATCGGCGTGGTGCCGGTGGTCAACCTGGAATGGATCCAGAAGATCCATCGCGACAAGGAAGAGCGCGGCTATTCGGCGGAAGCGACGGTGGACACCATCCTGCGCCGCATGCCGGACTACGTCAAATACGTCACCCCGCAATTTTCGCGCACCCACATCAACTTTCAACGCGTTGCAACGGTGGACACTTCCAACCCGTTCATCGCGCGCGATATCCCAACGCTGGATGAAAGTTTCGTGGTGATCCGCTTCAATAAACATATCCTACAGTCCCACTTTATTGACTTTCGCTACTACCTCAGCATGATCCACGACTCATTCATGTCCCGCCCCAATACCCTGGTGGTACCCGGCGGCAAGATGAGCTTTGCGATGGAGATCATCCTGACTCCGATCCTGCATGAGATGATCGAGAAGAAGAAGCTATAAATTCTGGCGACCGCAACGACGGGGAACCGGGCCTACCGGTTCCCCGTTTCAATTTGGCTGATACCTTGCGATGGCGCAAGCCGCTCCAAACTGACGGTTGTGATCAATTGCGATGAGATCATCGGCACGCCCGGCGGTCATCCTGTGGGATAATCGCGCCATGAATTCCTCCCTGCTTTCCGGCCTCAATCCCGAACAACGCGCAGCTGTCGAACTCCCTGCACAATCCGCGCTGATCCTCGCCGGGGCGGGCAGCGGCAAGACGCGCGTGCTGACCACGCGCATCGCGTATCTGATCAGCACCGGCGCGGTCAGCCCGCACGGCATTCTGGCGGTGACCTTCACCAACAAGGCGGCAAAGGAAATGGTCACGCGCCTGTCGGCGATGCTGCCGATCAACACGCGCGGCATGTGGATCGGCACGTTCCACGGGCTGTGCAACCGTATGTTGCGCGCGCATCATCGCGAGGCGAATCTGCCGCAGACCTTCCAGATACTCGACAGCGGCGATCAGCTCTCTGCAATTAAGCGCCTGATGAAAGCGATGAACGTGGACGACGAAAAATTCCCGCCGCGCGAGGTGCAGAGCTTCATTAGCTCTAGCAAGGAGCAGGGGCTGCGCGCGAACGAGGTGGAAGCCTACGACCCGTACACGCGGCGCAAGGTGGAGATATTTGCCGAGTACGATGCGCAGTGCCAGCGCGAAGGGGTGGTGGATTTTTCCGAGCTATTGTTGCGCTGCTACGAATTGCTGTCGCGCAATGCCGCGTTGCGCGAGCACTATCAGGAACGCTTCAAGCATATATTGGTGGACGAGTTCCAGGACACCAACAAGCTGCAATACCAATGGCTGAAATTGCTGGCGGGACACAGCCCCTCACCTCAATCCTCTGGTGAAACAACTAGCCATTCGACTAAGCCCGCAAGCGGACCAGTCACTGGTTATCCCGCAAGCGGGCGAGGAGGCGATCGAGAAAGGCACTCTTCGACCTCTGCGCTGTTTGCGGTGGGTGACGACGACCAGTCGATCTATGCGTTTCGCGGCGCAAATGTCGGCAACATGCAGGAGCTGACGCGCGATTTTCAAGTCGAGAACGTCATCAAGCTGGAGCAGAACTACCGCTCGCACGGCAACATCCTCGAAGCGGCCAACGTGCTGATCAGCAATAACCGCAACCGCCTCGGCAAGAACCTGTGGACGGCGGAGAACGGCGGCGAGCAGCTACGGGTGTACGAGGCGGCGACCGATGTGGATGAAGCGGCGTTCATCGTCGACGAAATCAAGCAGTTGAAATCCGAGGGGATCAATCTCAGGGAGATCGCGCTGCTGTACCGCTCCAATGCGCAGTCGCGCGTGCTGGAACATGCGCTGGTGTCTGCCGGATTGTCGTATCGCGTGTACGGTGGACTGCGCTTTTTTGAGCGGCAGGAGATCAAGCACGCGCTGGCCTACCTGCGCCTGATGGAAAACACCGATGACGACAACGCGCTGCTGCGCATCATCAATTTCCCGACGCGCGGCATCGGCGCGCGCAGCATCGAGCAGTTGCAGGAAGCGGCGAAGATGAACAGCACTACGCTATGGGACGCGGCGGCGCGCGCGGGCGGCAAGGTCTCGGCATTCGTCGCGCTGATCGAATCGTTGCGCAGCGCGACGCGCGAACTCCCGCTCCCCGAAATTATGGATCATGTGCTGGAACATAGCGGCTTGATCGCGCATTATCAGAACGAGACGGGTGTCAAAAAGCGCGAGGCCGAGGAGCGACTGGAAAACCTGAATGAACTGGTCAATGCGGCGGCGCTGTTCGTGCATGAGAACGAAGACGACAGCCTGACCTCTTTTCTCACCCATGCCTCGCTGGAAGCGGGCGAACACCAGGCGGGCGACCAGGACGATGCATTGCACCTGATGACGGTGCATTCTGCCAAAGGGCTGGAGTTTCACACCGTGTTCATCACCGGGCTGGAAGAGGGCTTGTTCCCGCACCAGAACAGCCAGCGCGAAGACGGCGGGCTGGATGAAGAGCGCCGCCTGATGTATGTCGCGATCACCCGCGCGCGGCGCAGGCTGTACCTGAGCTTCGCGCAGAGCCGCATGCTGCACGGCCAGGTGAGTTACGGCATGGCGTCAAGCTTTTTACGCGAGTTGCCGGAGGGATTGCTGCATTGGCTGACGCCGAGATTCGTGGCACGCAAGAGCTTCGACAGCTTCCTGCCGGATGCGGCTTCCGCCCCTGCTCCCTCATTCGGTGGCGGCGCACCGTCCGCGCACAGTTCACCGTGGCGCATCGGCCAGCGCGTGTTCCACCAGAAGTTCGGCGAGGGGGTCATTACCGGTGTCGAGGGCGGCGGCGCGGATGCGCGCGTGCAGGTGAATTTCAAGCGTGCGGGCAGCAAATGGCTGGCATTGGAATATGCGAAGCTGACGGCGGTGTAGATTGGCCGGAGTGCAGTAATACCCAACGAGGGCATGAAAAATACCAATGGCAGGCGGCGGTGTTCGTCGAGCAGAATAATTAGCTCGGCTGGACGGACTGGGTTTCTCCGGCAAAGGGGAAGATGTTGCGGTAGCTGACGTAGAGCGAGGTGAAGCCGAGCGGCAGCAATATGATCAAGCCGATATTGAACGGCAGTATGCTGAGCGCCAGCGCGATGACTTGCATGATGAGGCTGTACACGGTGTACGGGATGAGATTGCGCAAGGAGCCGGACAGGCTGGCGCGCAGTGCGGTAAGTGGCGGCGCATCGTTGAAGAACACCAGCATCGGGGCATATTGCAGCGCCAGCATCAGCACGATCACCAGCGTGAAACCGACTAACAGACTGAGTGCCACGCCCGATCCTGCCGTCCACATGGCTTCTGCCAGCAGTTGAGGGTCGCTGGTGGACTGAAAATTTTCCAGCAGCTTGGTGAGTGCTTCACCGCCGATGAACACCATCGCGATGGAGGCGACGAGAATGCCCAGCATGGCGAAGCAACCCAACGCGACCAGGCGTGCCGCGTGTTTCTGGAAGCCTTCGAACAGGTGCGTCAGTTCGATTTCCTCATCTTCTTCCAGCGCGCGGCAGACGCGCATGTAGCCGGCCACAAGTACCGGCATCAACAGCACGGCGAGCAACGGGCCGAGCAGCGGAACCTTGAGCGCGGCGAACATGGCCAGTGCGCCGACCAGCGCGAAAGTGACGGACATCAGCGGGTTGCGCATGATGAGTTGGTATCCTTGCTTCACCCAGATCCAGCCGCGCGCGGCGTTCAGCTTGCGTATCTCCATGTCGTCCTCGCTTATAGCCAGACGGCTTGCGCCGTTGCGCTGTGATTTTTCAGTATCCGCTCGAAGTGGCGCGGGTCATGCGCATGGATCAGTTCGCCGTCGCGCGGCAGGTGCAGGTCGAACAGGCGCGACAGCCAGAAGCGCAATGCGGCGACGCGCAGCATCAGCAGCCAGGCCTCGCGTTCGCTGTCCAGCAGCGGGCGCACCGCGTGGTAGGCACGCAGAAAAGCCTGGGTGCGCGCCGCGTCCAACGAGCCATCGGCATCCATGCACCAGTCGTTCACGGTGATTGCCACGTCATACAGCAGCGCATCGCTGCACGCGAAATAAAAATCGATCAGCCCGCCGACGCGGTTTTCTTCCAGCAGCACATTGTCGCGGAACAGGTCGGCGTGGATCACGCCCTGCGGCAGCGCCGCCCAGTTCTGCCGCGCGTGCAGCGCAACCTCGCTGTCCAGCAATTCGGCCTGCTCCGCATCGAGGAACGGGCGCATCTGCGGCGCGGTCGCCGTGCGCCATGCCGCGCCGCGCGGGTTGGGCATGATCTGGCTGAAACTCTGCCCGGCGATATGCATCTGCCCGAGCATCGCGCCGATCGCGGCGCACTGCGCGATGTTCGGTGCGGTGGTGGACTTGCCGCTCAGGCGGCTGACGATGCAGGCGGGCTTGCCGTTAAGCTCGCCGAGGAATTGATTGCGCCAGTTCGCCACCGGGCAGGGGCAGGGGATGCCGTGGCGCGCAAGGTGCGCCATCAGATTCAGATAGAACGGCAGCTCGTCGGCGCTGAGTTTCTCGAACAGCGTGAGCACGAAACGGCCATTGCTGGTGGTCACGAAGTAATTGGTGTTCTCGATGCCGGATGCGATGGCCTGCAATTCCAGCAATTGGCCCAGGGAATAATCGCCCAGCCAGGCGGTCAGTTCCGCCTCCGAGACGCTGGTAAAAACGGCCATGTTTTAGAATTTATGAATAATCCAGCGCGGCACGCGCAGGCCGGAATCGAGGCTTTCCTGCCGCGCAAACTTGCCGTCGCCCCGGTCATCCACCAGATAGTAAGGCACGCCATGTTTCGGCGTGATCTTGATCATGTACAGCTTGCCGCCCGCGCGATATTCTTCGACGGTCTGTTCGGCCTGCTTGGTGATGGTCACTTCCGGCTCACCGCCGGGGGCGGCATCTGGCGCGGCATCGAATGCGGGTGGTGGAGGCAGCGGTTCGAGGTTGTCGGGAACCGGTTTCTGGGCGAAGGCGGTAAGGGAGAAACCGCACAGCAGCAAAAAGGATAGAAAGCGCATCGCAGTAGCCTCGATGAATTGGAATGGGCGCATTTTAGCCGATGTAGGGAGGGACTGTGCGGTCGTGTGGAATTATTGAGTCAGCCATTAAACAGATTGAAATGATCGCCATGCCGTAGGCTGGCGGTGAGGCACGAACCCCAGCATTTGGTGACCTCGAACATGTTTGTCCTGAGCCTGTCGAAGCGGCTGGGGTTTGCGTTGCTCACCGCCAGCCTACAAAACTATTTGATGGTCTTGTTACAGCACGCCACGCTTCAAGCTTGTGCTCATAGGAAAGGGATGCATTCGCCGGGCTGGTGGACGGCAGTCGCAGGTACTCGATGGCTTCAATTCCGGCGACGGGCAGCACATGCTTGCGGTAATACTCCTCGGCCTTGGCGCCATTGAAAAAAACATGGGTGATTTTTGGATGGCATCGGAAGAACGCCGCAAGGTCGTTCGGAACGAGCGATTCGTGATCGATATTGGAGTCCAGGCTGCCTTTGCGGCGGCATGATCGGAGTACGTCCCACAGGGCGATCCGGGCCGATTTCAGCGCTTGAATTCTCTGGTCGTAAGGCGAAGCCGGGTCGGTGTCGAGCAACTCGCCCATGATGCGCCAGAACAGGTTGCGGGGATGCGCATAGTACTGGCGCGCCCGGAGCGAAGCATCGCCGGGCATGCTACCCAGGATGAGGATTCTTGCGTCCGGTTTTTCAATGGGCGCAAAACTTTGTATGTGCTGCATAAACTGGCGGCGAAAACCTTACAAATAAAGCTGCCGTTCGCGTTCCGCTTCCGAAGGTTCGAAACCGCGTGTTTCGTAGTGTTTAAAAATCGCGCTGACCACCGCTTCGGGTTCATCTATTATCTGGACAAGATCCAGATCTTCCGGGCTGATGACCTTTTCCTCCAGCAGCGCGGTGCGGAACCATTCGAGCAGGCCGCTCCAGAATTGGCTGCCCACCAGAATGATCGGCATCCTGCGGGTCTTGCCAGTCTGCACCAGTGTCAACGCTTCCATCAGTTCGTCCAGCGTGCCGAAGCCGCCGGGCATCACCACATAGGCACTGGCAAATTTGACGAACATCACCTTGCGTGCGAAGAAATGCTGGAAGGTCTGGCTGATGTTCTGGTAGAGATTGCCGATCTGTTCGTGCGGCAACTGGATGTTCAGCCCGACGCTGGGCGATTTGCCGTAGAACGCGCCCTTGTTGGCGGCTTCCATGATGCCGGGGCCGCCGCCGGAGATGACCGAGAATCCTGCATCGGAAAGCAGCCGCGCGATTTCTTCGGTGAGCTTGTAATAGGGCTGGCCGGGCTTGGTGCGCGCGCTGCCGAAGATACTGACTGCGGGATGGATGTGGTTAAGCCGTTCGGTGGCGGAGACGAACTCTGACATAATGCCAAACACGCGCCACGCCTCCTTGGAATTCCATGATTCCGGCACTGCGGAGGCGGGTAATTTGGACGGTGTGTGCATGCAATTTCCTCTGGTAAAAATGAAAACATTACTGTTAGTAGACGGCTCGTCGTTCCTGTACCGCGCGTTTCATGCGATGCCCGATTTGCGCAACCGACACGGCGAACCGACCGGCGCGATCTACGGCGTGCTCAACATGCTGCGCAAGTTGCGCCACGATTACCCGGCGGATTATAGCCTGTGCGTATTTGACGCAAAAGGTAAAACCTTCCGCGACGACTGGTATCCCGAATACAAGGCGCACCGCCCGGCTATGCCGGACGATCTCGCGCGGCAGATCGAACCGCTGCACCAGGCCATCGCCGCGTCAGGCTGGAACATCCTGATGCAGGAAGGCGTGGAGGCGGACGATGTGATCGGCACGTTGGCGCGGCAGGCCGCACGGGACGGCGCGCGCTGTATTGTTGCGACGGGAGATAAAGACCTCGCGCAACTGGTGAATGAGCATGTGACGCTGATTAACACCATGAACAACGAAACGCTGGACATCGCGGGCGTAAACGCCAAATTCGGCGTGCCGCCGGAGCGCATTCTGGATTACCTGACGCTGACCGGCGACGCGGTGGATAACGTGCCAGGCGTAGCAAAAGTCGGCCCCAAGACGGCGGTGAAGTGGCTCGTCCAGTACGGCACGCTGGACAACCTGATGCAGCATGCCGATGAGGTCGGCGGCGTGGTCGGCGAGAACCTGCGCAAGGCGCTGGACTGGCTGCCGCAAGCGCGCCGCCTGCTCACCGTGAAATGTGACGTAACGCTGCCGCAGCCGTATAGCGGGCTGGTCGCACCCTCGCCGGACAGGGAACAATTGCGCAGCCTGTATGAACATTTCGAGTTCAAGTCGTGGCTGCGCGAGCTTTCACCCCCCTCTCCCGCAAGCGGGAGAGGGGCTGGGGGAGAGGGTCGTCGATCCGAAGGAGCAACTCTTTCATCAGCCCTCACCCCAACCCTCTCCCGCCTGCGGGAGAGGGAGCCTGAGCAGAGTTTGCTCGGCGACGAACCCACCCACACCGACGGCGCGCACTACGAAACCATCCTCACCGACGCCCAGCTCGACGCTTGGCTGGAAAAACTGCTCGCCGCCGAACTGGTGTGCGTGGACACCGAGACCACCGGCCTCGACGTGATGAACGCGCAACTGGTCGGCATCTCGTTCGCGATCACGCCGCACCACGCCGCCTACCTGCCGCTGGCGCACCGCTATCCCGGCGCGCCGGATCAGCTTAATCGCGACCACGCATTGCGCAGACTCAAGCCGTGGCTGGAGAGTGCGCAGCACCACAAGCTCGGGCAAAACCTGAAGTACGACCTGCACATCTTTGCCAATCACGGCGTAGCACTTTCCGGGATACACGACGACACGCTGCTGCAATCCTATGTGTTGGAAAGCCACAAGCCGCACGACATGGACAACTTGGCGTTGCGCCATCTCAATGTGAAAACCATCAGCTACGCCGAAGTGGCGGGCAAAGGCGCAAAAAAAATCTGTTTCGACCAGGTCGATCTCGACACCGCCACGCGCTATGCCGCCGAGGACGCCGACATCACGCTGCAACTGCACCAATTCTTCGCGCCACAGATTGCAGTGCAGAGCGGACTACAGTACGTGTACCGCGAAATCGAATTGCCGAGCATGCAGGTGCTGTACACGATGGAACGCAACGGCGTGCTGCTGGATTGCGACCTGCTGAAAATCCAGAGCCGCGAGCTGGGCGAGAAGCTCATCGCGCTGGAAGCCAAGGCACATGAGGCTGCCGGGCAACCGTTCAACCTCAATTCGCCGAAGCAGATCCAGGAAATCCTGTTCGACAAACTGCAACTGCCGGTGAAGAAAAAAACGCCGAGCGGCACACCATCGACCGACGAAGAAGTGTTGCAGGAGCTGGCGCTCGATTACCCGCTGCCAAAAACCCTGCTCGATTATCGCGGCATGGCGAAGCTCAAGTCCACCTACACCGACAAGCTGCCGCAGATGGTGGATCGCAAAACCGGGCGCGTGCATACCAGCTATTCGCAGGCGGTGGCGGTAACCGGGCGCTTGGCCTCCAGCGACCCGAACCTGCAAAACATCCCGGTGCGCACCGCCGAAGGGCGGCGCATCCGCGAAGCGTTCATCGCGCCGCACGGCAGCCGCATCGTGTCCGCCGATTACTCGCAGATCGAATTGCGCATCATGGCGCACCTGTCCGGCGATGCGGGCTTGCTGGCCGCGTTCGCCAACAACGAAGACATCCACCGCGCCACCGCCGCCGAGATCTTTATGGTCGCGCCCGCCGAGGTCAGCAGCGAGCAGCGCCGCTACGCCAAGGTCATCAACTTCGGCCTGATCTACGGCATGTCTTCGTTCGGCCTGGCCAAACAGCTCGGCATCGAACGCGGTGCGGCGCAGGCCTACATAGATCGCTACTTCGCGCGCTATCCCGGCGTCGCCGACTACATGCAGCGCACCCGCGACCAGGCCAAGCAGCAGGGCTACGTCGAGACCGTGTTTGGCCGCCGGCTATGGCTGCCGGAAATCAACGCCAGCAACGGCATGAAACGCCAGGGCGCCGAACGCGCCGCGATCAACGCGCCGATGCAGGGCACGGCGGCAGATTTAATTAAACTCGCGATGATCAAGGTGCAGCACTGGCTGGAAACCGAAAAGCTGCATACCCTCCTTGTCATGCAAGTACACGACGAACTCGTACTCGAAGTGCCGGAGACGGAATTACATCTGGTCAAGGATATGCTGCCCAGACTGATGTGCGGCGTCGCCGAGCTTAACGTGCCGCTGCTGGTGGAGTTGGGGGAGGGGAAGAATTGGGATGAGGCGCATTGATTGGGTTGCTTTGGTATTAGGTCGAGTTTAGAGTGCAATCTAGTTTTCGGTTTCATGAAAGAAATGATGGCTGTTGGGTGCTGTTTTTAATAACCATATAAGGGCGTCGATATGTCAATTACTCGTGTGAAAATGAATTTGAGCGAAGGTTCTATTGAGCTTGAGGGAACGGAAGCTTTTGTTACTCGTTATCTTGATGAATTTAAGGTTTTGATTGGGGATGGTCGTGTCAAACCGGCTGAGCCAGAAAAAATGGCACCTAATCGAGTCACAGCTTCTAAGCGAACCACGACTTCTAAGCGGATCGATAATCCAGACAAGACCGAAAGGAAACCGAAAAAGGGTGCCCCAAAGGTAACCGCTGAAAGATTCGACGTTCATGGAGGAAAGGACGTGCCCCCACTTAAAGATTTCTTCGAAGAAAAAAAGCCAGGCAGAGCAAACGGAGATCAAATAGCTGTCATTGGGTACTATATAACCGAGTTACTCGGCAACAAGACATTTTCGGAAGGCCAAATTGAATATGCATACAAGATGCTGAAATTGAATCGCCCTGGGCATCTGCACCAAGTAATGATCAATAATAAGAACGAGAAAGATTATTACGAGCAAACAGATGAAAACGCAGCCAACTGGTCTTTGACGAGGACGGGCGAAATTTATGTGAACGACCAATTGCCGGCAACCTCTGAATGAAAATTGAGGAATTCGCGCGCATCACGAACCTGACTCACGCTAGCGAGCTAGATAAGGTTGCGCATTTGGCGTATTACTTTGCAGAAAATAAAGACCAGCAAGAATTTGAAATCGCCCAGATGTGTAGCATCTTGGTGGCTCTTGGTTATGCAGCACCAAATTCGACACGCCTAAAGAGAAATATTCAAAAATCAAAAGATTTCGTAAAAGGCTCTAGCAAAAATACGTATAGATTGTCAGTAAAGGCAAAGGAAGTCTTTAAAGAAAATTTTCCTGAAATTAGCGAGTCTGAAGAAATTTTGTCGGATGACTCGCTTTTGCCAGAAATTTTATTTCAAGAAACGAGAAGGCCTTATTTGATTCGTATAGCTCAGCAGGTTAACTCATCGTATGAGAACAACTTATTTGATGCTTGTACATTGATGATGCGTCGGCTCTTGGAGATTTTGATAATCCATTCTTTTCAGCACCATGGAATCGAGAAAGAAATTCAAGATGCTGATGGCAATTACCAGAATCTAAAGCTCCTTATTAGCAAGGCCAAGTCTAGGGCAAAAATTTCACTTTCCCCATCTGTCCGCAGAAGCATTGATGATTTCAGAGAATTAGGAAATTTGTCAGCTCATCGAATTGCATACAATTGTCGGCGTGATGACATAAGGCCACTCCGCCTGGAATATCGTGCTGTCATAGAAGAGTTGCTATACAAAGCTGGGCTAAAAAAATAATTTGGCCCGGTTGGGTGGGCATACGTACCCACGCTAATGCGGAAATCTAAATCAATCGAAGTAACAAATTTATGGGGTTCTGCATCAAAGTATAAATCTGCCATCCCACCGTCATAGGAGGTGCAGCATGATTCAGAGAGTCGCTGTCTTCATCCTGCTGTTAACCGCCAGCCTGGCCGCTGGCGCTCGCGACCTGCCCCTGGACAAGATCAAGCTGCCGCCCGGTTTTAAAATCACCCTCTATGCCGACAACGTGCCGGGCGCGCGCTCGATGGCGCTGAGCCCGGACGGCACGCTGTTCGTCGGTACGCGTGGTTCCAGGGTTTACGCGCTGCCCAATCGCAGTCTGGGCAAGCGGGCGGAGCAGGTCATCCTTCTCGCCGATGACCTCGACACGCCGAACGGCGTGGCGTTCCGCGACGGCGCGCTGTATGTGGCGGAGGTGAGCCGCATCCTACGCTTCGACGCCATCGAGGCCAGGCTGCGCAATCCGCCCAGGCCGGTGGTGGTGAACGACCGCTTCCCCGGCGACGCCCAGCACGGCTGGAAATTCATCCGCTTCGGGCCGGACGGGTTGCTGTATGTGCCGGTGGGTGCGCCGTGCAACATCTGCGAGCCCGACCCGGCGCGCTATGCCGCGATCTTCCGTATGCAGCCGGATGGTTCCGCGCTGGAACAATATGCGCACGGCGTGCGCAACACGGTGGGCTTTGACTGGAATCCCGACACCAACGAACTGTGGTTCACCGACAACGGGCGCGACTGGCTGGGCAACAACGCGCCGCCGGACGAACTGAATCATGCGCCGCGCCCCGGCATGCATTTCGGCTACCCCTATTGCCACGGGAAGGCGGTTGCCGACGACGAATTCGGCGGCAAGCGCGCCTGCGACGAATTTACCCCGGCCGCGCTGGAGCTCGGCCCGCATGTGGCGTCGCTGGGGATGCGCTTCTACACCGGCAGGATGTTCCCGGAAAGTTACCGCAAGCAGATATTCATCGCCGAACACGGCTCGTGGAACCGCCTGCCGCCGATCGGCTACCGCATCACGCTGGTGCGATTGCGCAACGGGCAGGCGGCGAGTTACGAGGTGTTCGCGGAAGGCTGGCTTGGCGGGCTGACCGCGTGGGGCCGCCCGGTGGATGTGCAGGTGATGCCGGACGGCGCGCTGCTGGTGTCGGACGATAAGGCGGGGGTGATCTACCGCATCAGCTACGGCGAATAGCCGGTCAGGAATCGAGCGTAGCCCGGATGAAATGCAATGGAATCCGGGGCAATTTTGGGAACAGCCACTGTCCCGGATTCCGCTTCGCTTCATCCGGGCTACATGTCTACGCCGAGATAGATGCTGGCGCACTCAATCTGGTAGTCAACAGCAAGGGTATTATGGAATTGATTCTCTCACCCGCAGGGGCACGGGTGTGGCGGGCTTTATCATAAGGGGCGGCGTATTTTCCGTTACCCGTCAGGAAGCCTTCAGCTGAACCAGTTCCCCGTCGCGGTTAAACGCGAGGTAGTTGCTGATATTGCCGTCCTTGATGGACTGGACCATCGTTTTCAGCGGCTGTTCGGCTTCGTCGCTGCCCGTCGCAACTCCGGGTTTTCCGGACATGCAGGCCACAAACGCGATATCCCATTCTGTTCCCGTCTGGCGGGATTCATCGACCAAGGCGGCAAAGCTGCTGCGCTCGCTTGCCAGTTTATCGACGCACATGACCGGCGTCAGGGTGCCGCCTTGCCGCGCCTTGAATTGCTCCTGCTGGTCTTTGGTGTGGTCGCCCGGCAACTCGGCCTGGGTAAATACAAACAGCATACGTTGCGGCTCGGGCTGCGCATTGGCGGCGTTCAGTAAATCTTCGTAACTCGATATGTTCATGGCGTACAGGTCTTTCGATAACAAACAGCCGCGAATTATATTTCACTATCGCCGCATAACCCAGCAGCAAATGCTGCTTGTTCCGGCTGGTGCGCTATTCCTCCATTATTTGCAGGCTCACATCCAAGGTTTTCCACTGCTTGACTTCTTCCTGCAACGCGGTTTCGGTCAGGGAGTTTTGTGCCAGCCAGCCAGCGTCTATCGAGAGGTGGAATTTGGTGCCGCTGAAACTTCCGCGCAATGCGGGCAAACCGATGTCGCTGCGGTTGCGGTAGAACAGCACCGCAAGGCGCAGGCTCATCGCCAGCACGCAGTCTTCGGTATTTTTCAGTTGCCCTTGCAGCTTGTCCAAGTTGCCGCGCTGCGCCAGCGCCAGCAGGCTCAGGCGCGCCTGTTCCTTTTTTGAAAAGCCCGGCATGTCGGCATTGGCGAGGATGTAGGCGGTGTGTTTGTGATAGCCGCTGTGCGCGACGCTGATGCCGATCTCGTGCAGTCTGGCCGTCCAGCCGAGCATGTGCAGCGCGGCCTCGCCGGCTTCGTCGCCGAGAAATTGCTGCGCAAACAGGTGCGCCAGCCGCGCCACGCGCCCGGCCTGCCTGGCATCAACGCGGTAGCGCTGCTTGAATTGCCGCACCGTGACATCGCGCATATCGTTGTCGTGAAAACGCCCCAACAGGTCATACAGCACGCCTTCGCGCAACGCGCCGAGCGCGGGCTGCATTTGCTCGATTTCAAGTTCGCAAAAAGCGGCGTACATGATGGCAAAACCGCCGGGCAAGACCGGTATACGCTCCGCGCGCAGCCCGGCCATGGCGAGCTTGCGCGTATCGCCGGCCTTGACCAGATCGGCGCGCAATTTTTCCAGGCCGTCGCGCGTGATGCCGCTTTTGCTGTAGCCGTTCTGCTCAAGTATGTCGCACAACACCCGGGCCGTACCGGATGAGCCAAGCGCGTGTTGCCATTGCCCCCGGTAGTCGGCGGCAATGATCTGCAATTCAATGCGCGCGGCAAGCTCCGCCTGCTTGAGATTTTGTTTGGTGATTTTTCCGCCGGGAAAAAAACGCAGGCTGTAGCTGACGCAGCCCATGTACAGGCTTTCCAGCTTGAGCGGCTTGAGCCCGTTGCCGATGATGAATTCGGTGGAGCCGCCGCCGATGTCGATCACCAGCCGGTTGTCCTGCGATTGCGGCAAGCCATGCGCCACGCCGAGGTAAATCAGGCGCGCTTCTTCGCGTCCGGCGATGACTTCTATCGGGAACCCCAGGATATGTTCGGCTTGCGGAATGAAGTCGGCGGCATTCCTGGCGACGCGCAGCGAGTTGGTGCCCACCGTGCGCACCGCTTCGCGCGGCAGATCGCGCAGGCGTTCGGCAAATCGCCCCAGTGTGGCGAGGGCGCGCTGTTGCGCTTCGGCATCAAGATATTTGTCGGCTGTGAGTCCGGCGGCAAGGTGTACCGGTTCGCGCAGTCCGTCCAGCATGTAGAGCTGGTTGCCTTCGACCCGCGCAATTTGCAGCCGGAAGCTGTTCGACCCGAGGTCTACGGCGGCGAGGATGGGTTGCTGCTGCACTACTGCTGAATTTCGCGGTCGATTTCGTCTACGGTCACATGGCGCACATCACGCCCCTTGACCATGTAGATGACGTATTCGGACATATTTTTTGCATGGTCGCCGATGCGCTCGATCGCTTTTGCGACGAACAGGATTTCCAGCGAAGTGGAAATGGTGCGCGGGTCTTCCATCATGAAGGTAATGAGATAGCGCATGATGGCGCGAAATTCATCGTCCACCTGTTCATCCAGGCGCACCACTTGCGCGGCCATCGCCACATCCAGCCGCGCAAAGGCATCGAGGGATTTGCGCAGCATGTCCAGCGCCAGGTCGGCGGCATGCTTGATCTCGTGATAGCGCGGCAGGTTGAGCGTACTTTTCTGCGACAGCAGTTTGGCCATGCGCGCGATTTTCTCGGCTTCGTCGCCGATGCGCTCCAAGTCGGTGATGGTCTTGACCACGGCCATCACCAGGCGCAGATCGCCCGCTGTCGGCTGGCGGCGCGCAATCACCTGGCTGCAGCTTTCGTCGATCTTCACTTCCATGGCGTTGACACGATGATCGTCATCGATCACCCGTGTCATCAATGCCACGTCGCCACCCAGCAGCGATTCCACCGCGCTCTTGACCTGGCTTTCCACCAGGCCGCCCATTTGCAACACGTTGGCGCGGATGGCCTCGAGCTCGGCATCGAACTGGCGGGAGATATGATAATTATTGCCCATGCTGTCATTCCTCGAAATAATTGACCATGTAGTGTAAACGGCAAATGTGAAGGTTGGATGACACCATCCTTCACCCCAAGAGCATTTACACCGTCATCGTTTTCACGCCTTCCGTTGTGCCGAGCAGCAGCACGTCGGCAGCGCGGCGCGCAAACAAGCCGTTGGTGACCACTCCGGCGATGTGATCCAGCGTGGATTCCAGTTCCACCGGATTCATGATTTGCAGCCCATGCACATCGAGAATGACGTTGCCGTTATCGGTGGTAAACCCCTCGCGCAACTTCGGTTGCCCGCCCAGCGCGACCAGTTGGCGCGCCACGGAACTGCGCGCCATCGGAATCACCTCGATGGGCAAAGGGAACTTGCCCAGCACATCCACCAGCTTGCTGGCATCGCACATGCAGACGAATTTTTTGCTGGCTGCTGCGACAATCTTCTCGCGCGTCAATGCGCCGCCGCCGCCTTTGATCATGTGCAGGTGGCGGGTGATTTCGTCTGCGCCGTCCATGTACACCGGTAGGTCGCCCGCGTCGTTCAGTGACAGCACCTCGATGCCATGCCCGCGCAAACGCTGCGCCGAAGCTTCGGAACTGGCAACGGCACCGCGTATCTTGTGCTTGATCTTGGCCAATTCGTCGATGAAAAAATTGGCGGTGGAACCGGTACCCACGCCGACGATGCTGTCGAACGGCACATATTCAATGGCGGCCTGCGCTACCGCGCGCTTCAAATCGTCCTGGCTCATCATGCTGCGTGCTCTCTTTCGATATTACTCATTCGTGTATACGATTATTGCAGGAATTGGGAGCTTTGGGGGAGCCGGCAGGGCAAGTTGCGCCGTTCCGGTGGTAAGATGCCGAAAAAGAATCGCAGCAAACGGGAGGAAGACAATGCAAATCCGTATGGTCGCTACCACACCCTTCACCGATCAGAAGCCCGGCACCTCCGGCCTGCGCAAGCGCGTGCAGGCTTTCCGGCAGCCGCACTATCTGGAAAATTTCGTCCAATCCATTTTCGACACTATCGCCGCGCCCAAGGGTTCAGTCCTGGTGCTGGGCGGCGACGGCCGCCATTACAACCGCGAAGCGATCCAGATCATTCTGAAAATGGCGGCAGCCAACGGCTTCGGGCAGGTGCTGGTCGGCAAGGGCGGCATCCTTTCCACGCCGGCGGCCTCATGCGTGATCCGCAAATACCGGACCTACGGCGGCATCATCCTGTCCGCCAGCCATAACCCGGGCGGGCCGGACGGCGATTTCGGCATCAAGTACAACACCGCCAACGGCGGCCCGGCACCGGAAAAAATCACCGAAGCGATTTATGCCGCGAGCATGCGAATCGTGCAGTACCGCATCGCCGATGCGCCCGATGTCGCACTGGATGCTTTGGGTGACAGCAGGCTCGGCGACATGACGGTGTCGGTGATCGACCCGGTCGATGACTACGCTGAACTGATGGAGTCGCTGTTCGATTTTGCCGCGATCCGCGCGCTGCTTTCGGGTGGGTTTCGCATCAGGTTCGATGCCATGCACGCCGTCACCGGGCCTTATGCGCGCGAGATTTTCGTCAATCGTCTCGGCGCGCCGGCAGACAGCGTGATCAACGCCGAACCGCTGGAAGATTTCGGCGGCGGCCATCCCGACCCGAACCTCACCTATGCGCATGAACTGGTGGAAGCGCTGTATGGCGACGACGCGCCGGATTTCGGCGCGGCTTCGGACGGCGACGGCGACCGCAACATGATTCTCGGCAGGCATTTCTTCGTTACGCCTTCCGACAGCCTTGCCATCCTCGCCGCCAATGCGCATCGGGTGCCGGGCTACAAACAGGGTTTGGCGGGCATCGCACGCTCGATGCCGACCAGCGCGGCGGTGGATCGCGTGGCCGCAGCGCTCAATATTCCCTGCTATGAAACGCCGACCGGCTGGAAATTCTTCGGCAACCTGATGGATGCGGGCAAGGTGACGCTGTGTGGCGAAGAAAGCTTCGGTACCGGCTCCAATCACATCCGCGAGAAGGACGGGCTGTGGGCGGTGCTGTTCTGGCTGAACATTCTCGCGGTGCGGCGGCAACCGGTGGAGGCCATGACACGGCGTTGCGAAGCATCCGGGGCGGGAATGGCCTCCTCACACCCGCTCCCGCAAACGGCTGGCTTCGCCAGTAACGTGTCGCGGGATGTGGAAGCCATCGTGCGCGAGCATTGGGCGCGCTTCGGGCGCAACGTCTATTCGCGCCACGACTACGAAGGTATTCCTGCCGACGCGGCCAACGGCGTGATGAAGCGGTTGCATGACCGTTTCGCGGAGTTGCAAGCCTGTCCCGAACAAGGCCGGGGAGGCGCGCAATTCGGTCACCTGCAAGTCAGGCGATGCGACGACTTCAGCTACACCGACCCGGTGGACGGCAGCGTAAGCCAGGGGCAGGGTATCCGCATCCTGTTCGTCGACGGCTCGCGCATCGTGTTCCGCCTGTCCGGCACCGGCACCGAGGGCGCGACGCTGCGCATCTATCTGGAATCCTTCGAGCCGGATGTCAGCAAGCATCACCTCGATGCGCAGGAGGCGCTTGCGACACTCATCAGTATCGCGCTGGAAATTTCCGAACTAAGACAACGCACCGGGCGGGAACGCCCTACCGTTATTACCTGAAAGGTTATGAAAAATTCTGCTGCGCTCGCGACGAATTTTTCTACAACCTTTGAGCGGCTATAATCTCACCCTGATTTTTGACGGAGCAAACCATGGCAAACAAAAAATTCATCCAGACCCCCGACGCGCCTGCCGCGATCGGCACCTATTCGCAAGCCGTGCGCGTCGACCACACCGTGTATCTTTCCGGCCAGATCGGCCTCGATCCGACCTCCATGCAGATGGTGGAGGGCATCGACGCGCAGATCCATCGCGTGTTCCAGAACATGCGCGCGGTTGCGACTGCGGCGGGCGGCAGCATGGACGATGTGGTGAAGATCAACATCTTCCTCACCGACCTCGCCCACTTCGCCAGGGTGAACGAGACCATGGCGACCTATTTCCACCAGCCCTATCCGGCGCGCGCCGCCGTGGGTGTCGCCTCGCTGCCGCGCGGCGCATTGATCGAGGCGGATGGGGTGATGTATTTGCAGGACTAAGCCGTCTGCAGATTCCACAAATTTCGCAAATTGCCACAGATTTTTAAATTGAAAGAAATATGGCCTCTCGATGGATTCGATCCATTTGCGTAATCTGCGAACGCCGGTCTTTTGTTTTCAATGAAACCGCCTGCCAAAATCTCCCCCGCGACGCTGGCCAGGCTCGCCAAGCTCGGCATCCATCATCGCTCCGACCTGCTGCTGCATCTGCCGTTGCGCTATGAGGATGAGACCCATCTTGCGCCGATTGCCACATTGCAACCCGGCATGAACGTGCAGGTGCAGGGCGTCATCACGCACAGTGCAGTGGCCTTCCGACCGCGCCGCACTCTGGTTTGCCGTCTGCAGGATAACGGCAGCGAACTGTATTTGCGCTTCCTGAACTTTTATCCCAGCCAGCAGAAGCAGCTTGCGGAAGGCAAACAGATACGCGCCGTCGGCGAGGCGCGCATGGGCTACTACGGGCTGGAGATGGTGCACCCGAAGTGCCGCGCGGTGGATGACGACACGCCGCTGCAACCAAGCCTCACGCCGGTCTACCCGACCACCGCCGGGCTGTCGCAGGCCGTGTTGCGCAAACTGATCGTCAACGCGCTGGACACGTTGCCGCTGGCTGAGACCCTGCCGGACGTGCTGCTGCAAAAAATGAAACTGGCCGGTTTCGCCGACAGCGTTCGTTTGCTGCACAATCCGCCGCCGGACGTTTCGGCAGCCAGTCTGGAACAGCGCAGCCATGCGGCGTGGCGGCGCATCAAGTTCGACGAGTTGCTGGCGCAGCAACTGTCGATGCGCGCGTATCACCGCGAGCGCGGCAAGCGTGCCGCGCCAAAGCTCGCACCGCAGCACCGGCTCACTGCGCAGCTGATAAAAGATCTGCCGTTCGCGCTGACCAGCGCGCAACAAAAGGTGTATGCCGAGATCGGCCGCGACCTCGCGCAGCCGCACCCGATGCAGCGCCTGCTGCTCGGCGATGTCGGCAGCGGCAAGACAGTTGTCGCGGCGCTTGCCGCGTTGCAGGTGATCGAGAACGGCTACCAGGTCGCCTTCATGGCGCCGACCGAGATCCTCGCCGAGCAGCATTACCTCAAGTTGCGCGACTGGCTCGCGCCGCTGGGCATTGCGCCGGTGTGGCTGTCCGGCAGTCTGAAGAAGAAGGAGAAACAGCTCGCCGCCGAACGCATCGCCAGTGGCGAAACGCTGCTGGCCATCGGCACGCACGCGCTATTTCAGGAGCAGGTCAGCTTTCACCAGCTCGGCCTGACGATCGTGGACGAGCAGCACAAGTTCGGCGTGCAGCAACGGCTCGCGCTGCGCAACAAGGGAAAATTAGACGTGGGCCGGGCCGCTTCGACAGGCTCGGGACATGCTTCAGCCCGACATGTCGGGTTAAAACCCGATCTGCAGATGATGGAACCTCACCAGTTAATGATGAGTGCGACACCGATTCCGCGCACCTTGGCGATGAGCTATTACGCCGATCTGGATGTGTCGGTGATCGATGAATTGCCGCCCGGACGCATGCCGGTGGTTACCAAGTTGGCCAGTGATACGCGCCGCGAAGAAGTATTTGCCAAGGTACGCGTCGCGTGTCTGGAAGGGCGGCAGGCCTACTGGGTCTGTCCGCTGATCGATGAATCCGAAGCGCTGCAATTGCAGACCGCGATCGAGACGCATGAAACCTTGCGCGCCGCCTTTCCCGAACTCAAAGTCGGGCTGGCGCATGGCAAATTGGACAGTGCCGAGAAAGCGCGCGTGATGGCGGCATTCAAGGCGGGTGAGTTGCAACTGCTGGTCGCCACTACCGTCATCGAAGTCGGCGTGGATGTGCCAAACGCCAGTCTGATGGTGATCGACCACGCCGAGCGTATGGGGCTGGCGCAATTGCACCAGTTGCGCGGACGGGTGGGGCGCGGCGTGGCGCAGAGCCTGTGCATTCTGCTTTACCAGCAGCCGCTTTCCGAACTGGCGCGGGCGCGCCTGAAAATCATTTTTGAGAACAGCGACGGCTTCGTCATCGCCCAGCAGGATTTACAATTGCGCGGCCCGGGTGAGCTACTAGGCGCGCGGCAAAGCGGTGTGGCGATGCTGCGCTTTGCCGACATCGGCACAGATGAAGATTTGTTGAATCATGCGCGGCAAGCAGCCGATGAATTGCTGCGCGATTTTCCCGATGCGGCGCAAGGGCATTTGCAGCGCTGGATGGCAAACAAACATGACTACTTGCACGCCTGACAAATTTTGGCACGGCGCGGCGCTGGGATGCGAAGCCGATCTCGTACCCTGGCTGCGCGATCACGGTTCGCTGACGCAACGTATTAAGCAACGCTGCATCCGCTTCTCGGTGCGTGGTGTGCGCAGCGGCCTGGCGTGCATTGCACCGGATGAAGCCGTCCTGCTGGGTGTCGCCCCGCAGCATCTCGCTTGGTCACGCGAAGTATTCTTGTACGCTGACGGCCAGCCCGTAGTATTCGCGCACAGCGCGTGCGCGCGGCAATATTTGCGCGGTGCATGGTCTGCCGTGCGCGGTCTGGGTAACAAGCCGCTGGGCGCGTTGCTGTTCGCGCATCCGCTGGTGGAGCGCAAGCAGTTGCATTACAAGGCGTTGCGTAGCGTACACCCGTTATATCAGCGCGCGGCTGCTGTGCTAAGCAATCCGCCGGGCAGGTTATGGGCACGCCGCTCGCTGTTTTATTTGCATGATGCGCCGCTGCTGGTGACGGAAGTTTTTTTGCCGGAAATTTTGCGCCTTGCCAAACCAGCATGAAGTGGGTCAAGCAGGCAAGCCGCGTAGCGGCTGCTCGCAAAATTTTTTGAGTAGGTACACGGTGCGCCGCGCACCTACTCTTTCGTTTCGACCATCTTTTTTAGCGCGAGCTTGAGCGGCGAGTCGCCCAGGGTCTGACTGAGCTCATTCAGCGCGTCCCGCGCTGTTTTGCCGAGTTTGCGGGGGATGGATACGGGATGGCTGCGATGGAAGGAAACTTGCACCTTGACGCGGATTCCGCTAACCTCGCAGCCCCTGTTTTGCAACATAACAATAAGTTCCGGCACAAGTTGGCGCAATTTCGCGGCGAAAGCGGCGTTGGCAACGGCGACGCTGAGTGTGCCGGATTGCAGGCCCAATACCTGGCTGGACTGCGCAAGATGGGGGGGCGCAACACCGATAAAATGGCGATGCAAGGCCGATAAGGCTTGAGCCTTGGCCAACAGCGGACGTAGTTCTTGATTGCCGCTTAATAGTGATTTGAATCGTTGCGCCACAAGTTTTTACGATTACATGAGAAGGGGGAAGCATGAATATTATTCTAGTTTCCAATCGCCTGGCAAAAACTCGCAGTATTACGCTGGGCGGCTGGCAGTTGCTGTTCATGCTGTTGCTGCTGTCCGGGCTGGTGTGGACTGCGGCGTTCACGTTGCAGTACACGCTGGTGCGCTTTGCGCCGGAAGGCTTGAGCGACGGAGTGCGTACTCTGTTGTCCAAAATACAGAGCGACGAGCAGCAAAAACAGCAGTCCTATGTGCATAACAGCCTGGATGCCATGGCGGCCAGGGTTGGCCAGATGCAGGCACAGATGCAGCGCCTGGACGCGCTTGGCGCGCGCTTAGCCAAGCTGACTGGCATGAAGCCGGAGGAATTCAAGTTTGATCAACCGCCCGCGCAGGGCGGGCCGCTGGTCGCTTTGCCTGCGCAGGAAATGTCGGTGAACAGCTTGGAGCAGCAATTGAATAGATTGACCCGGGAGGTCAATGATCGCAGCGACAAGCTGTTGGCCTTGGAAACCATGCTGTTGCAGAATCAATTGAGCCGCAAGTTGCTGCCGTCGATACCGCCGATCACCGAGGGGTTCTATTCGTCGAATTTTGGCTGGCGTCTGGATCCTTTTACCGGCGCAAATGCCATGCATGAAGGCGTCGATTATATGGTTCAGGCAGGGACGGCAATTCGCGCCTCGGCAGGCGGTGTGGTGGCCTATTCTGACCAGCATCCCCAGTATGGTAATATGATCGAAATTGATCACGGCAATGACATTGTGACGCGTTACGCGCATGCCTCGCGATTGCTGGTGAAAGTTGGCCAAGTGGTGCGGCGCGGCGAGAAAATTGCCGAAGTCGGCAGCACCGGGCGTTCCACCGGCAATCACTTGCACTTTGAAGTCCGCTATAAAGGCATCGCCCAGAATCCCGTGCGTTTCTTGCAAAAAACCGCCAGTTAACAGGGTGAAAAATATTGGTGAGGGTGAGGTGATGATTAGCCTCACCCTTTATTATTTGCAGTTGAAAGCTTCAATTATTTCGTAGTTTGGAAAAACATGATTTCCAGTGTACTGAAAAGTGTCTTTGGTAGCCGCAATGACCGCTTGCTCAAGCAATACCGCGCTACCGTACAAACCATTAACAAGCTCGAAGCCGATATCGCCAAATTGAGCGATGAGGAGTTGCGCCGGAAAACCGACAGCTTCAGGCAGCGTTTTGCGCAGGGCGAAACGCTCGACGCGCTGCTACCGGAGGCGTTTGCCGTAGTGCGCGAGGCTGGCACCCGCGCATTGGGGTTGCGCCATTACGATGAGCAGCTGATCGGTGGGATGGTTCTGCATTACGGCAAGATCGCCGAAATGCGCACCGGCGAAGGCAAAACCCTGATGGCCACCCTGCCGGTCTACCTGAATACGATTTCCGGCAAGGGCGTGCATGTCGTTACGGTGAACGATTATCTGGCCAGCCGCGATGCAGAGTGGATGGGCAAACTGTATCGCTTTCTCGGCCTGTCGGTGGGCGTAATCCTGTCGCAGATGCCGTCGGACGACAAACAGGCCGCTTATGCCGCCGATGTCACTTATGGCACCAACAACGAATTCGGCTTCGACTACCTGCGCGACAACATGGCGACGCAGGTCAACGAACGTTACCAGCGTCCGCTCAACTACGCCATCGTGGATGAGGTGGACTCGATCCTGATCGACGAGGCGCGCACTCCGCTGATCATCTCCGGCCAAGCCGAAGACAATGTGGATATCTACGTGCGCATGGATAAGCTGGCTCCCCAGCTGCAGCGGCAGGCCGAGGAAGACGGGCCGGGAGACTTCAGCGTGGATGAAAAAAACCACCAAATATTGCTCAGCGAGCCCGGCCACGAACGGGCGGAGGCGCTTCTTGCGCAAGCCGGCCTGTTGCCGGACGGCGGCAGCCTGTATGACCCCGCCAACATCACGCTGATCCATCACCTGTATGCGGCATTGCGCGCGCACAACCTGTATCACCGCGATCAGCACTATGTCGTACAGGACGGCGAAGTCACCATTGTGGACGAATTCACCGGGCGTTTGATGTCCGGGCGGCGCTGGTCGGACGGCCTGCATCAGGCGGTGGAAGCGAAAGAGGGTGTGGCGATCCAGAAGGAAAACCAGACGCTGGCCTCGATCACTTTCCAGAATTATTTCCGCATGTACCACAAACTGGCCGGCATGACCGGCACGGCGGATACCGAGGCGTACGAATTCCAGCAAATCTACAGCCTGGAAACCGTGATCGTTCCGCCGCATCGCCCGACCATCCGCAAGGATATGATGGACAAGGTATATCTCACCGCCAAGGAGAAATATCAGGCGGTGATCAATGACGTCAAGAACTGCTACGAGCGCGGCCAGCCGGTGCTGGTGGGCACGACCTCGATTGAAAACTCGGAATTGCTGTCGCATTTGCTGGAAAAGGACAAGTTGCCGCACCAGGTGCTGAACGCCAAGCAGCACGCGCGCGAGGCGGAGATCGTCGCGCAGGCCGGGCAACCCAAGATGGTCACCATCGCCACCAACATGGCCGGCCGCGGCACGGACATCGTGCTGGGCGGCAATACCGAGAAGCCGATCGAACACATCCGCGCCGACGAAAGCCTGGACGAGGCCGCCAAGGAGCAGCGCATCGCGCAGTTGAAATCCGAATGGCAGCAATTGCATCAGCAGGTGCTGGCGAGTGGCGGGTTGCACATCATCGGCACCGAACGGCACGAGTCGCGCCGCGTGGACAACCAGTTGCGCGGCCGCTCAGGACGCCAGGGTGACCCCGGTTCCAGCCGCTTCTATCTGTCGCTGGAAGATCCGCTGTTGCGCATTTTTGCATCCGACCGCGTGGCGGCGATCATGAATAGATTCAAGCTGCCGGAGGGCGAGGCTATCGAGCATAGCTGGGTGACGCGCGCCCTCGAGAATGCGCAGCGCAAAGTCGAGGCGCGCAACTTCGATATGCGCAAGCAGATCCTCGAATATGACGATGTCGCCAACGACCAGCGCAAGGTGATCTATCAGCAGCGCGGCGAACTGCTGGAAAGCACGGATATTTCCGAAACCATCCAGGCGATGCGCGAGGGGGTGCTGGAAGATACCATCAGCCAGTACATTCCGCCGCACAGCATGGAAGAGCAATGGGATGTGCACTCTCTGGAAAAGGCATTGGCCGCCGAGTTCCGCCTGGAATTGCCGCTGGTGCAGTGGCTGGAGGAAGACAAGCAGCTGAACGAAGCGGGTTTGCGCGCCCGTGTCGCCGAACATGCGCAGCAGCAATATCAAGCCAAGGTCGATACGGTGGGCGCGGAAGTCATGCACCACTACGAGCGCGTCATGATGCTGCAAAGCCTGGATACGCACTGGCGCGAACATCTTGCCGCGCTGGATCATCTGCGTCAGGGCATCCATTTGCGCGGTTATGCGCAAAAGAACCCCAAGCAGGAATACAAACGCGAGGCTTTCGAACTGTTTTCCCTGATGCTGGACGCGGTCAAGCGCGAAGTGACGCAGGTGTTGATGACCGTGCAGGTGCGCAGCGAGGAGGATGTCGAGTCGGTAGAAGCGCCCCCCGCACTGGAAAATGTGCAGTATCATCACGCCGATTATGACGAGGCGTTGGCGCAATCAACCGGCCAGCCAACCGATGAGGAACAGAAAACGTTTGTGCGCGGCGGGCAGAAGGTGGGGCGCAACGATCCGTGCCCATGCGGATCTGGCAAGAAATACAAGCAGTGCCACGGCAAATTGAGTTAATACGCAAAAGGAGAATGAAATGTCTTTAGTGATTGATGCGCTGCGCACCTCAACGATTACCGAGGAATTGAGCGATGCCGAGGTGGAGATTCTCTCGCACCTGTTTGAAGTTCAAGATTACAAGTCTGGAGAAACTATCGTTCAGCCCGGCGAGCCTCAACCGGACAACCTGTACATTCTGGCGCATGGCGATATTGAAGTAAAAATCCAAAGCGCCGAAGGAAAGTCCACCATCCACGTCCTCAAACCGGGCGACTTGGCGGGCATGATCACCTTCGTCGGCGGTGCGGCTTCGCAGGTCAGTGCGACGCTGTGTGCCGTTGGCGACACCAAGGTATTGAGCCTGGAGCGATCCAAATTCGAGACGCTGATCAACAGCCATCCGATGATCGTGTACCGCGTCATGCGTGGCTTGGCGCGCAACATGCACGGCATCGTGCGGCGCATGAATACCGAATCGGTAGAGCTCAGCAACTACATTTACCGCACCCACGGTCGCTACTAGGAAAAAGCTTCATGCCGGTCAATCTGACACCGCCCGCCGCGGCACAACTGTTGCCCGTTGCGGGCGTTTCTTTGGGCGTCACCGAAGCGAACATCAAGCGCGAAAACCGCAAGGATTTACTGGTGATGCAGTTGAGCGAGGGCGCGCGGGTCGCGGGTGTATTCACCCAGAACCGCTTTTGTGCGGCGCCGGTGATCGTCGCGCGCGAACACCTTGCGCAACCCGATGGCATCCGCGCGCTGGTGGTCAACACCGGCAACGCCAATGCCGGAACCGGTGAGCAGGGCATGCAGGATGCGCGTACCACCTGTGCGGCACTGGCGGGCCTGCTGGGCTGCAAGACGACGCAGATTCTGCCATTCTCCACCGGCGTGATCATGGAGCCGCTGCCGGTGGGCAAAATTGCCGCAGGCCTGCCCGGCTGCGTCGCGAACATGTGCGCCGACAATTGGTTTGATGCCGCGCACGCGATCATGACTACCGACATCGTCGCCAAGGCCGTTTCCAGGCAAGTAGCCATAGATGGCGTGACCATCACCGTCACCGGCATCGCCAAAGGCTCCGGCATGATCCACCCGAACATGGCGACCATGCTCGGCTACATCGCCACCGACGCCGCAATTGCGCAACCGCTGCTGCAGCAAATGGTCAGCGCAGCCGCCAACCGCTCGTTCAACTGCATCACCGTGGACGGCGACACCTCCACCAACGACGCGCTGATGCTGATCGCCACCGGCCAGTCCGCGTTGCCGGAAATCCGCGATGCCAAAGGCGCGGAGTTCGCCGCGCTGCAGGCTGCCGTCACCGAGGTCGCGACCTGGCTGGCGCAAGCCATCGTGCGCGACGGCGAAGGCGCAACCAAGTTCATCACAGTGCAGGTCGAGGGCGGCAAGGATGAAGCCGAATGCAAGCAGATCGGCTACGCCATCGCGCGCTCCCCGCTGGTCAAAACCGCCTTCTTCGCCTCCGACCCCAACCTCGGGCGCATCCTCGCCGCGATCGGCTATGCGGGCGTGGCTGATCTGGATGTCGATGTGCTCAGGCTGTATCTGGACGATGTGCTGGTCGCCGAACATGGCGGGCGTGCTGCCAGCTATCGGGAGGAGGATGGGCAGCGGGTGATGAAGCAGAGTGATATCACCATACGCGTGGTGTTGAATCGCGGGGCGGCGAAGGCGACTTTGTGGACTTGTGATTTTTCTTACGATTACGTGAAGATTAACGCGAGCTATCGCAGTTAGGTTGCTTCCATAAACACCGTTCGCCCTGAGCTTGTCGAAGGGCGTAGTGTGCACAACATAAACAAAATCAAAACCGCCGGGGGTAGCCCGGCAGCTAGTCACTTTTCTTGTCTTGCCAAGAAAAGTAACCCAAAGAAGGCGCCCCCGGTTTGCCGCCCTTCGGGTTCCCTGCGTTGCTCGACTGGTCAGGCGGCTGCGGAACTCGCGCTTCGCGCTCAAACAGTCCTCGCCGACACCCCCTGACCAGCCTGCGCTACTCGGCGGCGCACAGGGGAGAAAAGAAAAAAACCAAAACCCAAAACCGCAAATCCCTATGGTGGGCAACAAGTTGCCCACCATGCTGAAGTGATAGGCAAAATAATCCAACTCCGGTACATTGAAACCATGTCCACTAAGCAACTAGGAAAATACTGATGATTACACTCAATAGTGATCAAGGATTGATCAGCGTCGAAAACTGGGAGGACATCGAATTACGCCCCGGATTCGTTACCAATCTTAACCCATCAGACCACCTGCTTGACTCGATCATTGGTAGATATTTATTCAAAAAAATGATCAGGTGCGGATTATCCAATTGTCATACCCTTCATGCGAAAGGCTACATAGTCACTACAAAAGAAGGCCTATCTACAAACATCGGGACGGTCTGCGGAAAAAAATATTTTGGTGTCGACTTTGAGACTCTCTCAAAAAGATTCGAGCGTGATATCACTGAAAAAGAAAACAGGAATCGTCTCTTTAGCTTTAGCTTTCAAATTGAAGATATTGAGCAAACAATCTCTGATCTTAGACAGAAAGAACACGGCGCTAATTGGGTTAATAAGAAAACTCGCCAGCTCATCTCTGCGAATAAAGATTGCCCAGAAGTAATCGTTCGTCGGATATCAGCGATGCTCAAAACTGGAACAAACATCCTATCGATTCAGCGAGAAGCAACTCAGGAAGAAATTGAAACGTTGGAGACTATGCAAGGGCGAAAGATTCAGCGGCCTTATGTTATCGAAGAACCCATAGCCGATATAGCTAGTATCCAAGCGCTATATCCTGAAAACGACCTAAAGAAGTTATTGGTGCTCGATTTGGAGGAGCCTCTAAAGGTTTTCAAGGGCAAGGACATAGATTTATTAAACTTCGACGAGCTTCGTCACTGGGCTAAATGGGTCAACAGTGTCGAAAGTACTCTAGAAAAAGCAGTGACTGCTGTGATGCTTGGGAACGCTTTGCTCTCACGGAAAAATCTTGAACCGTTCAGTAAAATTCTGACTACGCGCGACGACATAGCTATCTTCCGCTCATATTTGAAAGAACTACATGAGTAGTCCAGTTGGGTGGGCAACTTGTTGCCCACCCTGCTTTACGGTTTTGGTTTTTTTTCTCCCCCTGTGCGCCGCCGAGTAGCGCAGGCTGGTCAGGGGGTGTCGGCGAGGACTGTTTGAGCGCGAAGCGCGAGTTCCGCAGCCGCCTGACCAGTCGAGCAACGCAGGGAACCCGAAGGGCGGCAAACCGGGGGCGCCTTCTTTGGGTTACTTTTCTTGGCAAGACAAGAAAAGTGACTAGCTGCCGGGCTACCCCCGGCGGTTTTGATTTTGTTTATGTTGTGCACACTACGCCCTTCGACAAGCTCAGGGCGAACGGCCTTGTTTGAAAGATCACATTGAACACGCAAACCGAAAACACAAAAATCATCGAAGTCTCCGCCGCCGTCCTGCAACGCCCCGACGGCTCCTTCCTCCTCGCCCAGCGTCCCCCCGGCAAAATATGGGCAGGCTATTGGGAATTCCCCGGTGGCAAGATCGAGGCGGGCGAGACGCCCTACCATGCGCTGGTGCGGGAGTTGCGCGAGGAACTGGGCATCGAGGTCGAGACCGCGTATCCGTGGGTCACTCGCGTGTTCACTTACCCCCACGCGACGGTGCGGCTGAATTTCTTTCGCGTGACAGAGTGGCGCGGCGAGCTGCATCCGCACGAGGGACAACAGTTCGCGTGGCAGTCACCTGCTGCCCTTCGATACCTCAGGGCGAACGGGGGAGGTTCGGTAACGGTGTCTCCTATGCTGCCCGCCAACGCGCCCATCCTGCGCGCACTGGAGTTGCCCCCCCTGTATGCCATTAGCAATGCCGCCGAGCTGGGGGTGGAAGAATTCCTGCAGCGGCTGGAGCGCGCGTTGCAGAACGGCTTGCGGCTGTTGCAGTTGCGCGAGAAGAATCTGCCACGCGAGGCGTTGCGCGAACTGGCGCGGCGTGTGATGGTACTGGCTCACGCGCATGGCGCGAAGGTGTTGCTCAATGGCGATATCGAACTGGCGCAGGAGATCGGCGCGGACGGCGTGCAGTTGACGGCTGCGCAACTCGCCGAGTTGCGCGAGCGGCCAGCCGTGGCGTGGTGCGCAGCTTCCTGTCATAACGCGGAGGAACTGCGCCGTGCCGAGGCGCTGGGTTGCGACTTTGCGCTGCTCAGTCCGGTGCTGCCGACCCTATCCCATCCCGGTGTGCCGCATCTGGGCTGGGAGAATTTCGCGGCTATCGCGGCGGGCTCATCCATTTCGGTGTATGCGCTGGGCGGTTTGACACACGACGATATGCAGACCGCATGGCAGCGTGGCGCACATGGCATAGCCTTGCTGCGTCAGGCCTGGTGATCGGGCGGGGGCAATTCCTGTTCGCGTTGTTCGACGCGATATTCTTCGTTCGCCCATTTGCCCAAGTCGATCAGCTTGCAGCGTTCGCTGCAAAACGGGCGGAAGCGATTATTGGTGTCCCATTGATGTTCTTTGCCGCAATGCGGGCAGAACACAACTGGCGGTGCTTTGGCTGGCATTATGACGGGAGGCTGCAGAAGGTCAGATCAAACGGCACATCCTGTTCGAACAGGGTGGTTTTTGCGGCATAGTTGGCGGCGATGAAGCGGATATTGATGGCGTATTTGTTGGCGCCGACCTCGGGTATGCAAGCCAGATCGCTGCTCAGGCTGACACGCAGCATCTGTGAGACACGTCCGCCCTGCATTTGCTGGAAAGTGCCCTGATGCGCGGTGAAGTGGAGCACTTTGCCGCTTTCGCGCAACAGGCGCAGGATGATTTCCAAACCGGTGCGCAAGGGCAGGAATGGAACCAGCCATGCCTGCAAATTTTCGCGCCGCGAGTCGGCATCCTGTTCCTGCCAGTAGTGATAGGAAGGCAGGTCGAACTCGCATGTGCCGCCCGGCATGACGGCGCGCTGCTTGATGCCCATCAGCCATTCGTTTTCGCGCAGGTGCTGGCCGGTTTTGCCGGGCATGGCGAGTATGTCCGAGGAGGCGCCTTCAATCTCCGCGAGGATGGTATCCAGCGCGCCTTCGGAAATTGCGGGGTTGTTATGCAGGGCGGAAAGGTTGCGTTTCTGGCGTTCCAGTTCCTGCAACATTTCGGATTTCAGGTCGGCGCGGCTGGCTACCTCAAGGATTTCAAACAGGGTGATCAGCGCGGCATGGTGGTCCATGCCTTGCGCATATTCGATGAAGTGCGCCATGCGTGCGAACAAGTCCTCCAGGCGCAACAGGGTGCGCACTTTTTCGTTGAGAGGAAACTCGTAGTCGATCACGGCGGCATGGGCGGATAAATTCAATTGCGAAAGATATATGGGATTCCCTTATATCGTCAATTACTGTTTTGTGTTTTTCGCATAACGTTCATGTAGAGCGGCAACCTGCACGACCAGATTGTCCAGTCCGGCATCGTTGTGGATGACATCGTCGGCCAATTGCAGCCGTTTGGCGCGCGGGGTTTGCCGGGCGATGATGGCGCGCACTTCCGTTTCGCTCATGCGGCTGCGCCCGATGACGCGCGCAATCTGGGTATTTTCATCGCAATCCACTACCAGCACGCGCTGCACCAGTTGCCGGAAGGTGCGGCTTTCGGGCAGCAGCGGTACGACGACGACGATATACGGGCTGGCCTGCAATTGCCGCAACTGCACTTTGGCCTGTTCGAATATCAGGGGGTGCAGGATATGCTCCAGCCGCTGCTTGGCGTCGGCATCCGAAAAGATCAGTGCGCGCATCCTGGCGCGATCCAACGCGCCGTCCTTCGTGAGGCAATCGTTGCCGAAGGCGGCACGGATCGCCGCGATGGCCTCGCTGCCGGCTTGCGTCAGCTGGTGGGCGATGGCATCGGTGTCGATGATGCCTGCGCCATGTTCAGCAAACAGCGCGGCAACAGTGCTTTTGCCGCTGCCGATCCCGCCGGTGAGCCCGATACAAAAGCTCATTCCAATCCTATTTCGAAGGTCAAACAAGGCGGCGACGAGCGAGCGGCGCGGACAGTGCATTTAGTACGGCTATAACCAGCGACTTGGCTATGGTCTTTTGATAGCCTAGTCGAATGGCTAGTTGTTTCATCAGGAGTGAGCGAGGAAGCCAACGCAGTTTCACCGATGAAATAGGATTGGAATCATGGGGCGGCGAGCAGTTGCAGATAACCCTGTGTCAGTGTTTGTCCCCAGAACAGCGCGATCAGCCCGCCGCCCGCCAGATACGGGCCGAACGGTATGGGGATGTTGCGGCCATGCTTGGCCGCAACAATCAGGGTAATGCCGACCACAGCGCCCACTATCGATGACAGCATGATGATGAGCGGCAACATTTGCCAGCCCATCCAGGCGCCCAGCGCGGCGAGCAGTTTGAAATCACCGTAGCCCATGCCTTCCTTGCCGGTGGCGAGCTTGAACAGCCAGTACACGCACCATAGCGCAAGATAACCGAATATTGCGCCCAGCACCGCGCTATGCAAATCGGTAAAGGTGCCGGACAGGTTGAACAGCAAGCCTGCCCAGAGCAGCGGCAGGGTGATGTCGTCCGGCAGCAGTTGCGTGTCGAAATCGATCGCCGTGAGCGCCAGCAATGCCCAGATGAGCAGCAAGGCGCCGGCTGCCGCCCAGCCGAAGCCGAAGTGCCAGGCCGCAAATCCGCACAGTATGCCGCTGATCGCCTCGATGACCGGATAGCGCGGCGAGATGGCCGCGCCGCAGCCCTTGCACTTGCCGCGCAATAGCAGGTAACTGACGATGGGAATGTTTTCCCACGCGCTGATGGCGTGATTGCAATGCGGGCAGGCGGAACGCGGGACAACGAGATTGTAGGTGGGGGCCGCCGCCGGTTCCTCGCCGCGCAGTTCGGCGCATTGTTGCTGCCAGCCAAGCTCCATCATTTTCGGCAAGCGGTGGATCACCACATTCAGAAAACTGCCGACCATCAAGCCTAATACGGTTAATACGCTGATGAATGCCAGCGGCGAGGATTGAAGAAGCTCCATGAAGCTCATTGGGCGGTGGTGAAAAGCGAAAGGTGAAAGGTCTCTGTAAGGTGCTCCCTGCCCTCACCCAACTGCTTGGCCCATCTTGAATATTGGCAGATACATCGCCACCACCATGCCGCCGATGAGCGTGCCAAGCACTACCATGATGACAGGCTCCATCAGGCTGGACAGTGCCTCCACTGCGTCGTCCACTTCGGCCTCGTAAAAATCGGCTACCTTGCTTAGCATGGAATCCAGCGAACCGGCCTCTTCGCCAATCGCGACCATTTGCAACACCATGCTCGGGAATACCTCGGTATTTTGCATGGCCACGGTCAGGCTGTTGCCGGTGGTGACCTCGCGTTGGATATATTTTGTGGCGTCAAAATACACCGCATTGCCCGCCGCTCCTGCTACCGAATCAAAAGCTTCGACCAGAGGCACACCGGCGGCGAACATGGTGGCAAGGGTACGTGCCCAGCGCGCTATGCTGGCCTTGCGCACCAGTTCGCCAAAAACGGGTATTTTCAGCAGTAACCGGTCCATGACCGCCTGCATCTTTTTGCTGCGCTTCCAAAAATAGAAGAAAGTGTAGAAGCCGCCGCCAATCCCGCCAAAGATCGCCCACCACCACTTAACGAAGAAGTCTGAAATGCCCATGATGATCAATGTTGGCGCCGGCAAATCCGCACCAAAGTTGGAGAACAGTTCCTTGAACGCGGGAATCACAAAAATCATGATTACGGCAGTGATAACGAAAGCGATAACGATGATGGAAACCGGGTAGAACAACGCGGATTTGATCTTGCTCTTGATGGCCTGGATTTTTTCCTTGTAGGTCGCCAGCCGATCCAGCAAGGTGTCCAGGATACCCGCCGCCTCGCCTGCGCCGACCAGATTGCAATACAGCTCGTCGAAATATAGCGGATATTTTTTGAAGGCCTGCTGCAGGCTGCTGCCGGTTTCCACATCGGTTTTGATATCGAATAGCAATTTTGCCACGGAGGGATTGCTGTGTCCCTTGCCGACAATGTCGAATGCCTGCAACAGGGGTACACCGGATTTCATCATGGTGGCAAGCTGGCGGGTGAACAGCGAGATGTCTTTTTCAGAGACTTTTTGACTGCTGCTGCGCAGCTTTTTTACCTTTGAAACGTTGATCCCCTGGCGGCGCAGATGGGCGGACACGCTGGCCTCGCCGGGCGCGCGCATCTCGCCTTTGACCAGCTTGCCGGTTTTGTCCTTGCCTTCCCAGAGATAGGAATATTCTTTTGCCTTTGCGGCTTTCGGTGCAACAGCCATAGCGTCTCCCTTGGGTCACCCTCTAATGTTGACGGGCATGATGCCGAGCTTTATGCCTCTTGTAAAGCAGTAGAGGCGATTCACGGATCGCGCCTACCGCTTGTTCGTCTGCGCCGGAAAAATACGCGCCACCTTTACGATGCGATCCTGTGTCTGGATGATCTCTATCGGATAACCCGCAATTTTCAGGCTGATGCCGGCCTCGGGCATATCCTCGAGGTGTTCTAGAATCAGGCCATTCAGCGTTTTCGCGCTGTCCAGCGGCAGGTGTAATCCCAGCTTGCGGTTCAGCTCGCGCAGGCTGCTGCCGCCTTCCAGCAGGATGCTGCCATCTTCCTGGCGCAGGAATTTTCCGGTTTGCGCGGGGGATTGGGTGGTGAATTCCCCGACGATTTCTTCCAGGATGTTTTCAAGCGTCACCAGGCCAAGCAACTCGCCGTATTCATCTACCACCAGCCCAAGCCGCGCGTGGCGTTCCTGAAACTGCTGTAGCTGCTTGAGCAGCGGCGTGTCGGAGGGGGTGAAATAGGGCTCATTGAGTATTTCGCGCAGTTGTGCCACATCCAGCGCCGCCTCCTGAAGCAAGGCAGGTACGCGCTTGATGTGCAGGATGCCGATGATGTTGCTGGGTGTGTCGGCATAAACCGGCAGCAATGTGTGATGGCAGGTAATGATTTGCTGGCGCAATTCGTTTGCGCCGGCGTTGATGTCCAATGCCTCGATCTGGTTGCGCGGAATCATCACGTCGTTCACGGTGATGCGTTCCAGATCGACCAGATTCAGCAGCATCTTCTGGTGCTTGCGCGGCAGGAAATGCTCCGCATCCAATACCAGTCCGCGCAATTCTTCCAGCGTCATTTTTTGCTTGCTTTGATCCGTTTGGATATCGATTCTAAGCAGCCAAAGCAGTCCGCGCACAATCGCGGTCGCAACCGAAACGACCGGGTAAAACAACATGATCAGCGGGGAGAGCAAGTAGCTGGAAGGCAACGCGATACGTTCGGGGTGGCTGGCGGCAATGATCTTCGGCATGATTTCGCTGAACACCAGTATCACGAAAGCGATAGCAAGCGTGCCGATCATCATGGCCAGTTCGTTATGCCCGTATAGGCGCAGGATGATAATTTCGGTCAGCGTGGCGGCTGCCACATTGAGCAGCGTATTGCCGAGCAGGATAGAGCCGAGCAGCTTGTCTACTTTGCCCAGCAATTCAGCGGTGAGCTTGGCACTTTTGTTGCCCTTGCGTACCAGGTGATTGAGGCGATGGCGGTTGATCGCCATCATGCTGGTTTCCGAGCCGGAAAAAAACCCGCTGAAAATGAGCAGCAGTATTAAGAAGCCAAGCAGCGTTAGCAGTGAAAAATCGTCCAAGGTTTACGATGGTCGTATGCGGTGTTTGAGTATCGTAGAGGGCAGCCACAAGTGTCAAGGCAATATCAGGGTGTTTGTACGCTGCGCTTGCTCCAAATTAGCATGGCTATTCCTGCAATAACCATTGGCAAACTCAGCCACTGCCCCATGCTCATGCCCAATGACAACAAGCCGAGAAAATCATCCGGTTCGCGGCTGAACTCCGCAATAAAACGGAAGCTGCCATAACCGATCAGGAATACCCCGGATACTGCACCGACGGGGCGCGGCTTGCGCGCATACAGCCACAGCAACACGAACAGCAATAGGCCTTCCAGCGCGAATTCATAAAGCTGCGATGGATGGCGCGGCAGGTTGTCCACTCTGGGGAAAATCATCGCCCACGGCACGTCGGTCGGCCTTCCCCACAATTCGCCGTTGATGAAATTGCCGAGTCGGCCAAATGCCAGTCCGGGCGGCACCAGCGGGGCGATGAAGTCGGTCAGTTGCAGCCAGCGCAAATTCCGTTTATAGGCGAGCCATGCCATCGCCACCAGCACGCCGAGAAAGCCGCCATGAAACGACATGCCGCCTTGCCACACCGCAAAAATTTCCAGCGGATGGTCGAGGTAATAAGAGGCTTTGTAAAAAAATACATAGCCCAGTCGGCCGCCGAGGATTACGCCGAGTACGCCATAGAACAACAGGTCGTCGAGCAGTTTGGTGTTGATCTGCGGATGGTTCAGCACGGCGATACGTTTGCGCCCCAGCCACAGGAATGTCATGAAGCCGGCGAGATACATCAGCCCGTACCAGTGAATGGCAAGCGGGCCGAGTTGCACGGCGACGGGGTTGAATTGTGGATGAACAAGCATGGATAAAACCTCTGCACAACTGCTGATAAAACAACTAGCCATCTGACTAAGTTGGCAAACTACGCCAACCAAGCCATTGGTTATGCGCTTGTTGATGCTGCGTTAAAAAATGGTTCAAAATCCTCATGTACAAAAGTACATTCCGGTTTCTCACCATTTTTTGCCTTGCCTCAACTGCGCTCGCTACGTTGCGCTGAGGTTTTATGGTGGAATCGGTTAAAATTGGCAGCTTAATTATACGTGCGCTTTAACCACAACGAGGAAATAACATGCCCGCTTACCGTTCCCGCACTTCCACGCATGGCCGCAACATGGCCGGCGCACGCGCCCTGTGGCGCGCCACCGGTATGACTGAAGGCGATTTCGGTAAGCCGATCATCGCGATCTCCAACTCGTTCACCCAATTCGTGCCCGGTCACGTGCACCTCAAGGACATGGGGCAGCTGGTGGCGCGCGAGATCGAGAAGGCGGGCGGTATCGCCAAGGAGTTCAACACCATCGCGGTGGATGACGGTATCGCGATGGGGCATGCCGGCATGCTGTATTCGCTGCCCTCCCGCGAACTGATTGCCGACAGCGTGGAATACATGGTCAACGCGCATTGCGCCGACGCGCTGGTGTGCATCTCCAACTGCGACAAGATCACACCGGGCATGGTGATGGCGGCGATGCGCCTGAACATTCCGGTGGTGTTCGTCTCCGGCGGGCCGATGGAAGCGGGAAAAGTCAGCTGGCAGGGCAAGACCAAGGGACTGGATCTGGTGGATGCGATGGTCGCGGCCGCCGACAGCCATTGCAGCGATGAAGAATTGGATGCCATCGAGCGTTCCGCCTGCCCGACTTGCGGCTCCTGCTCCGGCATGTTCACCGCCAATTCGATGAACTGCCTGACCGAGGTGCTGGGTCTGTCGCTGCCCGGCAACGGCACTTTGGTGGCGACCCATGCCGAGCGCAAGCAGCTGTTTTTGCGTGCCGGACGTTTGATCGTCGAATTGTGCAGGCGTTATTACGAGCAGGACGACGCCTCGGTGCTGCCGCGTTCCATCGCCACGTTCGAAGCGTTCGAGAATGCGATGACGCTGGATATTTCGATGGGAGGCTCGACCAATACCGTGCTGCATATGCTGGCAATCGCGCAGGAAGCAGAAGTGGATTTCACGATGCAGGACATGGACCGGCTGTCGCGCCATGTGCCGACCCTGTGCAAGGTTGCGCCCAACTCCGAATATCATATGGAAGACGTGCATCGCGCCGGCGGCATACCGGCGATCCTGGGCGAACTGGACCGCGCCGGGCTGTTGCACGCCGACGCCGGAACGATACACAGCCCGACCTTGCGTGCTGGCCTGCAACAATGGGACATCGTGCAAACCACTGACGAGGCGGTGAAGAAATTCTTCCGCGCGGCACCCGGCGGGATTGTCACCACTCTCGCTTTCTCGCAATCCATGCACTATCCCGAGTTGGATGCCGACCGCAGCAACGGCTGCATCCGCGACAAGGCACATGCTTACAGCCAGGACGGCGGACTGGCGGTGTTGTACGGCAATATCGCCATAGACGGCTGCATCGTGAAAACCGCCGGTGTGGATGAGAGCATCCTGAAATTCACCGGGCGTGCACGCGTGTTTGAAAGCCAGGACGATGCGGTGGCAGCGATTCTTGCCGATCAAATCGTGGCAGGCGATGTGGTGGTGATCCGCTATGAAGGACCAAAGGGCGGTCCGGGGATGCAGGAAATGCTCTACCCGACCAGCTACCTGAAATCGAAAGATTTGGGCACGGTGTGCGCATTGCTCACTGACGGACGTTTTTCCGGCGGGACCTCTGGCTTGAGCATCGGCCATGTCTCGCCGGAAGCCGCTCAGGGCGGTACGATCGGCTTGGTGGAAGAAGGAGATACTATTGAAATCGACATCCCACAACGCAGCATCACACTGGCGATTTCCGATACGGAAATGACGCGCCGCCGTGCCGCGATGGAGGCAAAAGGCAAAAAATCCTGGCGGCCTGCCAGCCGTGAACGCCACGTGTCCGCCGCACTCAGGGCTTACGCCGCAATGACCACTTCGGCCGACAAGGGCGCGGTACGCGATGTGACGCAGGTGGAACGCTGACAGGTTTAGCGGGAGCGGCTACAAATTTAAGGGGATAAGCATGACCACGGCGCAGCAATTGAACGCGCAATTCGGCATCGACGGGCAACTAGGTTTTTTTGAGCATGCCAGCGGCCTGATCGTCGCGGAAATCGGCAATGCGCAAGCAACGGCATCGCTGTGTTTGCAGGGTGCGCACCTGATGACTTGGCAACCCCGAAGCCAGCCCGTGCCGGTGCTGTGGTTGTCGCGTGATGCCAAACTGGCGATGGGTAAGTCGATACGCGGCGGTGTGCCGGTATGCTGGCCGTGGTTCGGCGCGCATGCTTCCGAACCCGGCTTTGCGAGCTTTCGCCTTGCGGCGAAATGCCTGCTTACCCCGCTTCCCGCCCACGGCTATGCACGCACTGTACCCTGGCAAGTGGTTGAATCCGGCATTGAGCCGGATGGCGCGACACGCCTGACGCTACGCTTGGTCGAAAGCGAGAAAACACGAGCGCAGTGGCCGCATTCCTGCACACTCGATCTGACCGTGATCGTCGGCGAAAGAATGCGTATGGAACTGACCACCGAAAATATCGGAGAATCCGATTTTGTGATTAGCGAAGCCTTGCATGCTTATTTCCGCATCGGAGACATCGGCGCGGTGCGCGTGACCGGTTTGGCAGGCTGCGATTACTGGGACAAAGTGGGCGTCTCGACGCTCAAAAAACAAGATGGCATAATTCGATTTACGGGCGAAACCGACCGCGTGTATATCAACACCGCCGCAGAGTGTTTGATTGAGGACGACAGGCTGAAGCGGTGCATTCATGTCGCCAAGTCCGGCAGCCTTTCCACCGTAGTATGGACACCGTGGACGGCAAAGGCCGACAGAATGGGCGACTTGGGGCAGCCGGATGGCTGGCGCGAAATGCTGTGCGTGGAATCGGCCAATGCCATTGAGAATGCCGTCAAGGTCGCGGCGGGAACCCGGCATACGCTTATAGTAGAATACCGCGCCGAATCGTTGTAGTTTTTTAAATCAAAAAACAGAAACAAGGAGAATCATGCGTACACGAAATATCTTGCTGGCATCGTTGTTGATTGCGCTGTACGGCTGCCAGCCGGACACATCCAACAAGCCTGCCGCATGGCAATTGGCGGACAAAACCGGATGCTTTCAATGTCATATAACCGGCAAGAATTTGCTTGGCCCGGCATGGCAGTCTGTGTCCGAGCGATATAGAAACAACCCGGATGCCGAAGCACACTTGATGAACAAGATACTCAATGGCGGCGGCGGAGCATGGATCGATAAAGAAATGCCGGCCTATGCGGAAGACTTGCTCACCGAAGCAAATCGCAAGATTTTGGTTAAATATATTATGTCGTTGAAATAAACCGGGGCAGATTCACTTCTGCAGTGCAATTGGGGTTCTCGATCATGAATAGGGGCGCGGCGCGCCGTGCCCCTACCGTTTTTACGGCAGCTTTCGCGCGAGACGCAAGCCGATGGTGCTGTAACGGAAATCAGACTCGCTCCCGCCTCGTTTAGCCGCAGGCTGAGCATAACTCCAGGAGCCGCCGCGAGGCACATGCAAAGTGCTATCCCCTTGCCACGCGCTGCCATCCGCGGGGGCATCCTTGTAGCTGTCGTGATAGACGTCCTCCACCCATTCCCACACGTTGCCGCTCATGTCGTACAAGCCCCAGGCATTGGCTTGCTTGGTTGCGACCGGATTGGTCGACTTGCCGCTATTACCCGCCGGTTTTGCCAACCCGCCATACCAGCCAACGCTGTCCAGATTGTCGCTGCCGCAGTAGGTGTGTGTGCCTCCCGCGCGGCAGGCGTATTCCCATTCCGCTTCGCTCGGCAGGCGGTATTGCTTGCCGGTTTTTGCATTGAGCTTCTCGATGAACGCCTGGGCATCGTCCCAGTTCACCTGCTCAACCGGGCAATTGTCGCCACAGCTGGCAAACTTGCTGGGGTTGTTGCCCATAATCGCTTTCCATTGGCCTTGCGTGACTTCGGTCTTGCCTATCGCAAAGGCGCGGCTGAGGGTTACGCGGTGTACGGGCATTTCATTTGGATCGCCTTTGTTCGAGCCCATATCGAAACTCCCCGCCGGGATCACCACCATCTCGGGGCAGTCAGCACAGTCCTTGAAAATCTTGCCAGCCGGCATGCTGGCGCCACCTTTTTCTTTTGCAGACGGTTTGCGCTCATCTTTGGCGTGAGCCTGAAGCGAGATAAATGCCAGTACCATCAAGATAATTCTTAACACCTTCACTTTGTTCTCCTGTGGGTCAATATCGTAGTGCTGTATTTTTGGCTCAGAGCCGTGGGTCGAGCCCTTGTTTTATCCGGCTCAACCGGCGCGATTTTACTACAGCTGGCGGCGCCATCAAAATAGCAATGGTGGTTGCAGGTGTTGCTCCACTGCTTATCCTTCGTCCACTTCGGTAAAGGGACGCCGTCTGCCGCGAACCGCACCGATGGCGAACACGCATACCCCCAATAAGATGAGGAGAAGGTATTCATAAGCAGGTATCCCGCCACGCAAGGTCAACAAGCTATCCAACACGCCCAGCACCATCAGGATAAAGCCCAATAGCCTGGTCTTCACGCCTTGCCTGTAGTACTCAGTTTCTTCCATGGCATATCCATTTTGAGTATCAGGCAGCGGGTTTTGTGGCGCTACGCGCCCACCAGAGCAGACCGCCGGCAAACAGGCACATGACCATCAACGCCGTAATGAGAGGCCTGGATCCGGATGCCGGTTTCAGCAACAACCAGTACCAGGTAGTCATGGTGTGCTTCGAACCCTTTTCGCTGTTATTGCTGCCGTCCCAGGCGGCAAATGCAACCGGGATGAAACGGCCCTCGGTGAGCTGTATGTCTTTTTCCGGCGAGGAAGTCATGAGCGGACGTGTTATCAACACCTTCCAGGTTCCGTCGCTATAACTCGCCTTTGCCTTGAGCCCGGCCACAGCAGCATCGCGTTTTTCGATCTCCTTGAATCCGCGGCTGTTGACAAGGTTAATGCTCTCCGGTGCGTCCTTAGCCCCGCTCTTCCAATGCCAGATATTCACTGGATGAGCCGCATCGCCCATGCCGAAGTAAGGTTTCTGCATTCCTTTCGGGACCGTGACAGGCAGTTGCACTGCAACGCCGTCCTCCGCGATGGGCGCATCGGCAAGTTTCTCCGCGGCTTCGTCGCCGGGATTGCTTCGGGTGCGGTCGTCCCACTCCAGCAACATCGCAATCATCTGGTCGTTGTATAGCGCACGCACCGTGATAGTGTTATTGGAAGGCGTGAAAAAACGTTCCTCCGCGATGAGCTGCGGAACCAGGTAAAAAGTGCTCGGGGTGGCGTTTTCCCAGCGCGCATCATCCGGGGCATCGGGCAAATCTCCGTCCACCTTGTCTGCCTTGATGACGGTATTTCCCGCATCGACTTTCTTACCGGCCTTGGCCAGGGAGGCCACATAGTTGGCCACATGCCAGCGTTCCTCGATGGCGAGTTTCTTTTTGCTCTTGGGATCGGCGAAGGATGGCATCTCTGTGCCGGCAATACCGGTGGAAATGCGCGCGAAAATGTCTTTTGGATCGTTGCCGCCAATGAAAGTCCATGGCTTGGTCAGGTTGCGCGGCCAAGTACGCTCACCGGCATCTCCCTTGAGTCGTTTGCTGGCGCTGCCCTTGCCGGACTTGCCATGGCATTCCACGCAACGATCCCCTTCTTCATACAGCTTCCTACCCTTCTCGATGCTTTCTACCGAACTCGATATCCGGGTGCCGAAGTCAACCTGCGCGCCGGGTGGTTTGTCGTAACCGGCGAAGGTCTTGACGTAAGCCACCAGGTTCCACATATCCCGTTCCGACAGCAAATCGCTCCAGCCCGGCATGGCGGTGCCCGGCATGCCGTCGCGTATCATGCGGAAGATGTCGTCATCATTGGGCACCATGTCTTCAAAGCTGGAAGATTTGATCTTGTAGTTGCCGGAGGTGAAATCCCTCGGCGGCGGGTTGAGCAGATATTTTGCTGCACCCGCACCGTCACCATCTGCACCGTGGCACCAGGTGCAGCGCTTGTCGTAAATCTCCTTGCCCTTAGCCGCATCGCCGGGTTTGGCCGCAGCCGTGCCTGCGAAAAGCAACCCGGCGCAGAAAGCCAAGAGAGTTAGCCTGTTCATTTCCACGACCTCGGTTGCCTGCCCGTATAGTCATACAGGAACAGAATGACTTCCCATATCTCCTCTTCGGTCAGAAAATTCTCCCAGACAGGCATGGATGAAATCCACGGGGCGGCCTCGGCAGGCAGGCCAGGGCCACCGGTGGCGATGCGCCAGAACAGGAAAGATTCCTGCAACTGCGCGATAGTGCCCACGTCCTGAAAATTGATCGGGGTAGGATTCAGCCCCGCTGCGTAAGGCCCCTTGCCATCCAGTTTATCGCCGTGGCAGTACTGGCAGTTTTTGATGTAAACATCGCCACCCGCCTTGACCAGTTCACGGAACTTTGCCGGGTCTTCCTTCTGGTATTTGCGATAGGGATTTTCCAGGGTGGTGAGGTTATAGCTCTTGCCATACGCCTTGAACTTCGATGGCGGCGCAGGGTGGATGGTGCGTAGTTCCACCGGCGCCTCGAAACCGGGCAGCATGCTGGTGTAGGTATAGTAACCAGCCAGCAGCGGGACTATCACAAACACCGCATTCCGCAGCTTTTTTCTGGACGGATCCTCGACCAGTGCCTTGATGGGGGCCACCAGTTCCCGCCCCCCCTCCTCGGTGAAGGTGAACGCCATGAGCGCGCCGGACACCACGAAGACCATATACATCGTGAGCAGGCTTCTTGGAATCAACTGGCCAAGCAGCACGTCGAACACCAGAATGAAGCCGAAGTACACCCCGAACACCACAAGGGCGAACTGCAACAGGCGGGGGACGCGTTTTTTCTGTAGCGTTGTCATTTCAATCCTGCCAGGTAATTCACCAGCATCTCAAGCTCCTGCGCCTTCAATTGCTCGCCGTATGTCCTGGGCATCATGCCCGCCGCATATCCCTTGGCAATGACTGCGTCGGGATCGAGTATCGCCTGCCGCAAATATTCCCTGCTCTTCGTTGCTCCAATGCGGGCAAGGCTCGGCCCCAGCGTGCCGGTCTGACTCCCAACGGCATGGCCCGCAACAACATGGCAGGCTCCGCAGGTGTATTTGGCGATGATCTCTTCGGGTGTTTTCAGCGGGGCTGTTGCCCCTGCCTTGGAAGTTTCTGCGCCTGCGGCGGGCATCGCAGGAATGGAGACTGTCACTTCGCTGCCGCTCGAATCCTGGAGATAGGCAATGACGGCCGCAATCTCGGCTTCTGATAGTCCGATGCCACCGCCGGAGACATCGGGCATCGGGCTTTCGGTATCGTTGCTTCCCGCCTTGCCGAATCCGGCCACCACAAAGGCAGATGGTTTCACCAACGACTCATGCAGATACTCCTCGACTGTTTTTGCCGCGCCCTTGTAATTGGGGTTCTTCAAGTTTTCTGCCGCCACGGAGCCGATCTTGTCGAGCATCGGCGCACGGCCCATTGCATTGTGGCACAGGGTGCATGTCCCTTTTTCGTTATAGATTTTGCCGCCCAATGCGATGAATTGATCCATGGTCATCGCGCCGAGCTCCAGCTTTTCCTCTACGGGCGGCGGTGCGGGTTTTATCTGCGGAATACCAAAGTTCGAATACGCCGAAAATCCGCCGATCATCAGCAGACTGAAGCCGGAAACCTTAAGAAAGTTAGTCATTGGAGAAAGTTGGTCATGCCGGCTTCTTCCAATACCCTTTGGCGGCGACGCGCCGGCTGTTGATCGCGTTCAGCCAGAAGATAAACATGACCATCGCCATGAACAGGATCGTGCCGATCGATACGATGTTGGCCGCATATCCCAGATCCGGGGTGAAGGCATCCACTGAGTTGTCGCGGAACACGCCCTGCACGTGCCAATGCTGGCGAATGGCGGAGCGGACGTAGCCCATCAGGCCCATCAGCCATGTAAACGCCACGGCCAGCAGGAATAGCGCGTATTGCGACCGGGCGGGCATGCGCCCCCAGTGCAGCGGTGCCACCTCTTTCGCGCCCTTGTACATGAGCGTGTCTATGACCGTGCTGACCACGATGATGGTCAGCGTGGTCAGAACCTGCGGGATGGAGGCTGCCACCTTGTACACCGTGTTGGTGAAATAGCCGTAATAGACACCCAGCAGCGTGATATTGATCAGGCCCACGGTAAACAGCGCAATCTGGATTGCGTTGCCCGTTGTCACCCAGGACGCGGTGGCGATTTTGTTGGCGCGCCGGTAGAACATGAAGCTCATGAAGGTAAACAGGATCAGAAAATTCACTGCGGTGTTTTTTGCCGGCATGAGGCCGAGCACCCCCAGATACTGATGATAAGGGCCGCCGAGACTTTTGAGTTCGGCATTGGTGAGCACCAGGGTGTGCGGCGTGAACCACACCAGGAAGGCAACCACCAGCACAATGGCGATGTATTTGATCCTGGAATTGTAACGATAGGCACCTTCGCTGCGCCCCATGCCGCACCAGAGATAATAGTTGGCCGACAGGAACAGCGCGCCGATCAGCACGGCCTGGATGATGAATATCCACGCGAACACCCCGCCCATCAGCGTGATGCCCATCTGCTGGCTGTAGGCATACATTTCAGCGGTGAGGTAATAACCGGCGAAAGGCAACGGCAGCAGCGCCGCAATGGCAATGAAGTTTGCGTTATAACCAATCCAGTCATAATGGGCGCGCTCCTCCTTGGTCCTGGCGCTGAGGAATTTGAAGGCGGCATAGGCGCCGATGATCGAGCCGCCAAACGCCACATTGGCAACCAACCGGTGGATGTTGATCGGGTTCCACAGGAAATTGTGGATCGCGGCCCAGGTATCCCCGTTAAATACACCCGCCGCATCCACGGCCGCCGGGCTCATCATGAAGGTCGTCCACGCATTGGCCAGGAACATCAGCAGGCAGCCGACTGCATTGAGCAGCAGCCCGAGGGTCAGGTGCACCCATTTCTTGTTCCCGCCCTGAAGCCAGTGCCAGCCATAATAATAGACGTACAGGATCGCGCTCTCGGCGAAGAACAGCAGCGCGTACGCAAACATGCTGCTCTTAAAGATTGTGGCCAGATACCTGAATAAATCCGGATACAAGAGCAACAGGATAAAGGTCAGCAAACCGCCCAGAAGCGCAGTAAGCGAATAGGCCGTGATGCTGACCTTCATGAATTCAAAAGCCATCTGGTCATAGCGTTCATCGCGGGTTGCCATGCCGATGGCTTCAATGATAAACACGAATATCGGCACCGCCAAAACGAACGCCCCGAACCAGAGATGTAACTGGGCCGCAAGCCATACCGCCACCCGGGAATTTACGCCCTTAAAGGTGGGGTAGTCTGCCGCAGTTAATTTTGGCGCGGGCGGGTAAGCTACCGCCTTTGCATCCGGAACATCGGTGGCTTTAGCGGCTGCCTGTGCAGCTGGAATCGCGGTTGCCGTAGTCGCTGCCGATACGGGGGCTACCGCCTCGGATGCGTTCGCAGCGGGCGTGAAAGCGGGCAGGGCGAGTATGGCAAAAACAGCCAGTAAAATTGCCCCGCCGATTATTCTTGTATTTCGTATTGGCAAGATATAGTTTTTTTAGTAGAGGCTTGCAAAGGCGTTAAGGGTTATATACCAGCGCCAATCCCTGAAGCTTCATTACGGAGAAATCCAGGGCAAAAAATACGATGCCAAAGACAATAAACGCACTCAAGAACGGCAAAAGATAAACCTTCATATCGTTATGCCTTCAAGAACCACACAAAAAAAGCGATCACGGCAATTAGAACCGACGTAAATAAGGCCGGCCCCGCCCAAGGGTATTTGGTTGTTTCGTATTCATGTGTTTTGCATTCATCAGCGCTCATGCCTGCCCCTTTTCACGGCGGTTTATCTGCTTGTTGCGGATGACCAATCCCCCGAGAGGGGATCCTTCCCCCTCTCGGATGCGGCCTTGTCAATTACAAGACCAAGTAATACATGATCAGGCAAATGAAGACGGCATTCACCAGCATCCCGGAAAAAATGACACCATCAGCGAGATATTTTTTGTTCAGATATTTCATTCAGGCTACGTGCGTTTATTTGCCCTTGCAATCGCAAAGCTTGCGGATATATTTCACCAATCCTTCCACTTCATCCGTAGTCAAGGTTGCACCCCAAGGCGGCATCAATGCCGATTTGCTGATGGATGGGCCGCCGTCCTTGATGACCCCCCTGAGATCCTCATCGGAACGTTTCTCCATTTCCGAGGAACTGGTCAAGTTGCGTGGGTCAGTGGCAAAATCCTTTGTGACGTTGATGCCTCTGCCTTTACCATCAGTACCGTGACACTGGGCGCAGTAAAAGTCATATACCTGTTTTGAATCTGCCGCCTGCGCCGAACCCACTGCACTCAGCGCCAGGCCAAGCACCGTGGCGGTTACTATTAAAAATCTCAACACGAGTTTATCCCTCCGTTTGTTCGCATTACTCGAAAGCAGCCACATACGCCGCTACGCTCGCCAGGTCTTTCTTGTTAAGCACGCTGGCAAAGTCCGGCATGCCCCGAACCGGCTTGAATGCCTTGATGTTTGTCAAATAGGCATATACCCAGTCAGGATTCAACCGCTTGCTGGCGCCAACCAGGCTGGGCCCGCTCTTTCCACCATGCACCTCACCCTTCACCGGATACTCGTGGCACCCACCACAGGGCGCTTTTTTACCAAAAATATTCCGCGCCTGGGCGGACTCGTTGGGTTTAATTACGCCTGCCTTAACTTCTGGCGATTTCAGGCCCATCAGAAAATCCGTAACCGCAGCCGCATCTCCGGCCGACAGTTTGGGATGATCGCCCGGGTTCTTATCAGTGAGCGAGTTATATTTCAGCGGGCGGATCGGTTTGGGGTTCTGCAACCATGCCGCAAGCCAATCCTTCTGAAACTTGCTGCCGGCATACCACAGCTCCGGTCCTTTCTTTGCCAACTGGTCTGCAATCGTCTTCTCCTTTGCAGGGCCGTCAGTGTAATGACAGCCAGTGCAACTTTTTTTGAAAATCGCATCCCCACCCGCCGCGTAGCTGGGCGCTGCCGTCATAACCAGCAAAGCCGCTCCAATGGAAACGGTGACTGCTAGTAATCTCATATCGCACTCCTTTCTATTTCTGTGTATTCAAAACTGATACGAATTATTTATATTTTCTTTGGGTTCACTTTAGGATACCCAGGCCAACGACTCAAACTGCTCAGCGCGATTACTGTATGCCGTTGTAGTTATTAGCTCGCAGACTATTGCCCGCCAGCCTCATGACCCTCTTAGGCTCGATGGTTAAAATATAGCATAATAACTACCTTCCTTTTTTAAAACCATCGCCGCCTGAATTTGCCGCATGGTTCGCAGATGTGTATTTCAATGTTCTTAAAGCTTAAGCTAAAAAGGTTCATTACATGATTCCCAAGGTTTCTCTGGCTGTTGCCGAAGAACTCCACCCATCGGCCGGCATACGCTTGCATCAACGTATCCTGGTTGCGCTGGATTCGTCCGATCATGCCAATGCCGCGATGCGGAGCGCTACGGAATTAGCGGGATTGGGCAGCGACGCCGTGATCACCGGCTCTCATGTCTATGCCGCCAAACTGCATGACATGCGCTTCCGCCAGATGGAAGGCGGCCTGCCCGAACAGTTCAGGCAGGAACAGGAACTGGAGCGCCAGCGAGATGTGCACGACGACCTGATCACCCGCGGCTTGTCGATCATCACCGACTCCTATCTCGACCAGGCCGCAACCCATTGTGATCAACTCGGCATCGACTTCAAGCGCAGCTCGCTTGAAGGAAAAAATTACCGGGCGCTCACAATAGAAACTAATTCGGGCGCGTATGACCTGCTCGTCATGGGAGCATTGGGCCTCGGCGCGATACAGGGAAGCCGGTTGGGCAGCGTGTGCAGGCGGGTGGCGCGGCGCTCGGCCATCGATACGCTGGTCATCAAGGAACCCGGCCGCTCGATCAAGGAAGGCCCGATTGTCGTCGCAGTGGACGGCTCACCCAAGGCCTATGGAGGGCTGCTCACCGCCCTGGCATTGGCCAAATACTGGCAGGTTCCTGTCAAGGTGATCGCCGCCTTCGATCCCTATTACCATTATGTTGCGTTTAACCGTATTGCCGGCGTGCTGTCCGAAGAAGCAGGCAAGGTATTCAAATTCAAGGAACAGGAAAAGCTGCACGAAGAAATCATCGATTCGGGATTGGCAAAGATATATGACGGCCACTTGGCTGTCGCACGATCCATTGCCGGGGATTTTGGCGTCGAAATCGAAACTGAGCTTCTCGCGGGCAAGCCCCACGATGCCATCGAAAAGTATCTCAGGAGAGTCAAGCCGTCGCTGCTGATCGTCGGTAAACTGGGCATCCATGCCGACGATGAACTCGATATCGGCGGCAATAGCGAGCATCTGCTGGAAAACGTGGACTGCGCCATCCTACTCAGCATGCGCGAACACCAGCCGGAAATAGATGTCGTGTCCGGAGTCACCACCTCCTGGACCCATGAAGCCGAAGCCGGGATGGAGCGCGTGCCTTCCTTTGTCCGCAACATGGCGCGCATGGCCATCATGCGCTATGCGCAGGAACACGGCCACACCGTCATCACCCGGAAGATTGTCGAAGAAGCGACCGCCCAACTCATGCCGAACCATGCGGAACAGGCCATGGGGGAAATCGTCGCCGCCTACGATGCCGGAGAATTGAAACGCAAGCCTGCGGCGGAAGATGCCCTGCGCTGGTCCGATGAGGCGATCGCGCTGTTGCGCACCGTCATAGACCTTTCGGTGCGCGGCAACCTCAGCATGCGTGCCGAGAAAAAAGCCCGCCAGGAAAAAAACGACAGGGTGGAAGCAAGACACATTCAGCCGTTCCTCGATACTGAATCGCCAGAGGGTTCTCAGTCCTCAGTCCTCAGTCCTGCGCAACTTCACTGGCACGCTGCCGCGCTGGCCCGACTGATGCGGGTGCCGGAAGGTTTCATGCGCGACAAATGCAAGCAGAGCATCGAAAATTTCGCCCGGCAGAATGGTCACGCTGAAATCACCCTGGAAGTGGCGGAAAACGGCCTCAAGCTGGCCCGAGGCGAAATGGAAAAAACCATGCAGGGGCAAAGCGAGCCGGCTTCCAAAGGCGGTTGCCCGTTTGGCTACGGCAACAAGAACCCTCAAGATGCAGGCCCATAATGGATGCGCCCAGCACCGCAGACGATCTGTTCCTGCTCGCCATCAACCTGACCAAACGCTGCAACCTCGCCTGCGCCCATTGCTACATGGACGCGGAAACCATGCAGCATGGCGGCGAGAATGAACTGACCACGGAAGAGGTGTGCGATCTGCTGGACGAGATTGCGGGCCGCAGCACCGAGACCATGGTCGTGCTCACCGGCGGTGAGCCGCTGATGCGCGGCGACCTGGAGGAGCTGGTGGCCCATGGCAACGGACGCGGCCTTGCGATGGTGGTGGGAACGAACGGCGTGGCGCTCACCGAGAAGCGTGTGCAGTCGCTGAAGGCCGCCGGGGCAATGGGTGTCGGTATCAGCGTCGATTCCCTCGATCCGGAAAAGCATGATGCCTTCCGCGGGCTGCGAGGCGCGTGGGAAAAAACCATGCAGGGCATCGAGGCCTGCAAGCGCCATGGCTTGCCCTTCCAGATTCATTTTTCCGTCACCGAAGCCAATGCCGAAGAAGTGCCGTCCATGATCGACTTCGCCCGCGCCGCAGGCGCGCGGGTGTTGAATGTGTTTTTTCTGGTGTGCACCGGGCGCGGCGAATCCATGTCGGACATCAGCCCCATTACTTACGAGCGGGTGCTCAACCAACTGGTGGCGGCGCAGGAGCAAAGCCGGGACCTGCTGATCCGCGCGCGCTGCGCGCCCCATTACAAGCGCATCGCCTACCAGCGCGATTCCGCATCGACGCTCACCCGCGCCGCGGGCTATGAAGGCGGCGGCTGCCTCGCGGGCATCCATTATTGCCGTATCACGCCGGAAGGCGGCGTGACGGCCTGCCCGTATATTCCCGAGGAAGAGGGCAGTATCCGCGACAAAAAATTCTGGGACATCTGGGATCAATCGCTCACCTTTCAATCCCTGCGCAATCCGATGCTGCAAGGAAAGTGCGGCAGCTGTGAATTCCAGAAGTTGTGCGGCGGCTGCCGGGCGCGGCCTCTCGCGATGGGCGGCAGTCTGATGGATACCGATCCCTGGTGCGTCCATACGCCGGATGGTTCTGCCGTCATCGAACCGTTGGTTGAACAACCAAAGAAACTTGCGTGGAGCGAGGAGGCGGAGAAACGCCTGTCGCGGGTTCCCTCCTTCCTGCGCAAGATGGTCAGGAGCCGTGCCGAAAGTTATGTGCACGAATTGGGTTTGCAGATGGTGAACGAAGAACACCTGGCTATTTTGTCCGCAAAACGTTTTGGCAGTGCTGGGCCACCCCGGCCAAATACAAGCGAGGAAAAAGCTCAACAGTCAGCCAATCAGTTTCCCGGCGATTCGCTGCCGTGGAGCGAGCAGGCAAAAGAGCGCCTCGCCGCCATGCCCGCATTTCTGCAGGAAGGGGTGCGCGCGATTGCCGAGGATGTCGCCCGTTCCGAGGGCAGACTGGAAGTCAATATCAAGCTTCTGGATCGGCTGGAATCGGAGCAGCAGCCCGGCCGCAGTTTGCCGTGGACGGATGAAGCGGAACAGATGCTTGCAGCGTTTCTCGCCGAAAAAGCGCCTCAGGTACGCATGTTTATCGCACCCGCACTGGAAAGCGCGGCGGAGAACTTCACTAAAAAACGACGCGCCGCAACCGTGGAGCGGGCCGATGTCGAGGCAGCCATCGCCCAACTGACCGGTGGGGTGGAATGGGATAAAGATGCACTGGCGCGTGCATTGTCTGCTCCCGACTTCATTCGCGCAGGCATCAAGAAGGCCGCCGAATTCAATGCGCGCAAGGAAGGCCTCGAGTGCATCACCTCCGCCGACCTGACGCGCTTCCGCAACAGCGCGATGATGCGCGCGGTGCAGCGCATGAAGGGCTTCGGGATACAGGAGTTGAGCTTCGATGCCTACGCGATCGCGCGTGATTGCGTGCCGCGCCTCAAGGATAATCCCGAAGCCGACAAGCGTTTTGATACCATCCGCAATTTCGTTGCGGCGCGAAAAAATCCCGGCGATTTGCTGGGCCAGGATTTGCTCGAAAAAATGAAGGCGCAGCTTAAGGTGAACAAGGATTGATTGCTAAGATTTACATAATTAATGGCAGATACCTATACAGCAACCGTCATTCCGGCGAAGGCCGGAATCCAGGCAATTAACAATACCCCCACGCAGTGGGACAACAGCAAAAACACGGCTTTGTCCGCTATGCGGAGCTTTTTGACGAGCTGGATTCCGGCCTTCGCCGGAATGACGAATCGGTTTAAACGTTATCTTTGAATTATGCAAAGTCCAATAATCGATCAAGACAGAAGCCAACGGCATAGCGATGGACAAAGTTGACGTACTCATAATCGGCGGCGGCATTTCGGGGCTGGCCTCGGCGTGGTGGCTGGCGCGCAGCGGCCTGTCCGTCGAGGTATGGGAGGCCGACGAGCGACCGGGCGGCAAGATCATGAGCACCCGGCAGGATGGCTATCTCACCGAACGCGCCGCGTCCATGGTGTTGAATTTTCGCCCCGAGGTTGCGGAGCTGGTGCGCGAGGCAGGGCTGGAACCGGCCAAGACCGCCCGCTTGCCTGCCGCCGAGGCGCATCGTTACCTTTTGCATCGCGGCCGCCTGAAGGCGCTGCCGATGCGCCTGGGCGCGATGGTGGCTTCGCCGTTATGGAGCCTGCGTGGAAAATTGCGCCTGCTGGCCGAACCGTTCGTGTTATCCGGCGGGCGGGCCGACGAGTCGGTCAGCGAATTTATCACCCGCCGGCTGGGTCGTGAGGTTTTGGAAAAAGCCATGGAGCCCTTCATTGCCGGCGTGCTGGCGGCGGATGCGGATCAGGCCAGCGCCGCTGCCGTCCTGCCGCGCCTTGTCGCATTGGAGCGGCGCTATGGCAGCATCGCTGCCGGAGTTCTGCTCAACCGTGTATTGCGCCGGCGCACGGCCAGCGTTACTGAAACTTTTTCCTTCCGTGGCGGCATGGGTACGCTGGTGGAGACTCTGGCCGGAACTCCCGGAATCAAGATGCGCACCGGCCATACTGCAGAGGAACTGGTGCGCGAGCGGGATGGCTGGCAGGCTACAGCGGCAATACCACAAGGGCAGCGTACCGTGTCCGCCTGCCATGTGATCGTGGCAACACCCGCCCCTGCGGCGGCTGTGCTGGTCAACTCACTGGACAAGGAACTGGCGGAGTTGCTGCGCGGCATAAGCTATGCCGGCGTGACGGTCGTGCATGCAGGGATGGCTCGCGCCGCCGTGGGGCATCCACTCGACGGCAGCGGATTTCTGGCGCCAAAGGGCGAGAGTGCAGCCCTGACGGGTAATCTGTGGATGAGCATCCTGTTCCCGGGTCGGGCACCTCCGGGGAAAGTCCTGCTGACTTCCTATCTGGGCGGTGCACGCGCACCCCAGGTGGCGGACTGGGACGACGAGCGCGTCGTCGACGAGACACTCAGAACGTTGCGCCCGCTGATGGATTTAAAAGCCGATCCGGAGATGGTGCGCATCGACAGGCATCAGCAGGCCCTGCCCGCGTATCACGGTGCCTATCAGGCACGAATGCAGGCCATCACGGCCCGTTTGCAACATATTCCCGGACTTCACATCGAGGCCAACTATCGGGGAGGGGTGTCGGTGCGCGACCGCCTTGCCTGCGGCTATGCGGTGGCAAACCATATCCTGGGGGCACGGCGCTGGCCATCCGTTGAGCGGAAGAGGCACGAAGAAACTGAAAAGTCAGGTGAGAAGGCGGCGTACCCTCTGGAATCAATGAATACAGCCATTGAATGAAAATTGCTCAATAGAAAGACCGGCAAGATGGATGGCATGGGGTGGTAGGGCGGTTGGCGCAGAACGGTGTGCGAAAAATCGTAAATGCATTGATAATGTTGTCAATTAAAGTTGCGGCAGGAATCAAGCAACCTTTATCGTCGAGTGCCGCGCCGAATCATTGCGGCCTTCTGAAAATATTTAAAGTTGGGGAGAAAATTATGCGTACACAAAATATCTTGCTGATGTCGTTGTTTGTCTCGCTGTATGGCTGCCAGCCGGAAGCGCCTAAACCAACGGCTGCCGCTCCTGTTGCTGCGGAGTCATCCGCTTTGCCGGCCCAGACAGGGCAGGCTGCACAACCGGTAGTGAGTGAGGCGACTGCGACCGCGCCAGTTCAGCAGATTGAGCCTGTATCCGCAGAAAAAGCCGCACAACCCGTGACTAAGGAAAAAATAGCGGCGGTGGTGAAAGAAAAAGCGCCGCAACCGGCCGTTGCGGAAAAACCTTCACCTGTCCCAGCGACTGCTGCGCCGGTTGCGAAGGTCGAGCCGGCGCCGGTTATCGCCGAGGCCAAGCCGGAGGCGAAATCCGGGCCTGCGGTATCCGAAGCGGATGCCATGCAATTGGCCAAAAAGAGCAACTGCCTTGCTTGCCATGCGGTCGACAAAAAAGTGGTTGGACCAGCATGGAAGGATGTGGCGGCCAAATACCGCGGCGATGCCGAAGCCGAAGCCAGGTTGATGAATAAGATCGCCAAGGGGAGTAGCGGCGTGTGGGGTGCGATGGCGATGCCGCCCAGCCCGCAAGTTAGTGAAGCGGACCGCAAAATGCTGGCAAGATTTGTGTTGTCTTTAAAGTAAGTGTGTCAACGCTGCGGAGCGGGGTTGCGTTATTACCTTGCCGCCTAAAAGTTGATTGGCAAAGTGGGTGGAGTTGTTTAGAATCGACAGCGAAGGCATGACCTTCATATAGTTAAGATTTTTTAATCACGAAACGGAGAGAATATGAAATCTATTATCGTAAGCATGGTTGCAGCAGCAGGTTTGATGGTTGCAGGTAGCGCGCTGGCAGCTGATATGCCGGACTTGGCCAAGAAGAATAATTGCACAGCATGTCATGCAATTGACAAAAAGGTGGTTGGCCCGGCTTGGATGGACGTTTCCAAAAAGTACAAGGGCGACGCCACTGCAAAAGCCAAATTGGCTACCAAGATGATCAAGGGCGGCGGCGGTGTATGGGGTGCCATGCCGATGCCAGCTAGCCCAAAGCTTAGCGAAGCTGATGCTGGTGCATTGGTAGATTTCGTTCTGGGCTTGGCAAAGTAAGAAAGCAGCAGGAGTTCTCGAAAAAGCCGGCGCAAGCCGGCTTTTTTGTTGCGCGTTAACCGATGACTAGCCCGGCGTTAACCAGCAGCTTATGTCACCGTATTTTGCGAGTTGGGCATAAAGCCGCCCATCCCTACGAACCCCACTTGGTGACTTAGCCGAATGGCTATGCAAAGCTTGTGCTGGGTTATAACCAGCCACTTGGTTGTCGTTAACCAATGACTTGGCTGGCGTAGTTTGCCAACTTAGTCAGATGGCTATGCAAAGCCTTTTGACAACCAAGTGGAATGGCTAGCAGTTCTATCAGTCAGATGGCTATGCAAAGCTAAATTGACAAGCAGCGCGCCCGCTACGCATAATCCGTTGGAGCTTTTCAGGAGTGTGCTCAAACTCCAAGTACAACATTCTTCCAGGGAAATGGAAAACACACTCTCGCTCGTCCTTATCCTGCTTGCTACCGCCGTATTGGTGGTGGTGCTGTGCCGTATCCTGCATTTGCCGGTGATGCTGGGTTATCTGGTGGTCGGCATCCTGATCGGCCCGCATGCCTTGGCGTGGATGCCCGATGCGGCAGGTACACAGCATCTTGCCGAGTTTGGCGTGGTGTTCCTGATGTTCAGCATCGGTCTGGAATTCAGTTTGACGCGCTTGACGGCGATGAAGCGCACGGTGTTCGGTTTGGGCGGCGCGCAGGTAGCCGCGACCATGCTGCTGGTCATGGTGACCGCCGCTGTGTTCGGGCTGGATTGGCGCGCCGGACTGGCTTTGGGCGGTGTATTGGCGATGTCTTCCACCGCGATTGTCAGCAAGATGCTGGTCGAACGCGCCGAGCTGAATCTGCCCTACGGTCAGCAGATGATGGGCGTGCTGCTGTTTCAGGATCTTGCCGTGGTTCCGCTGCTGATCATCATTCCCGCGCTGGCCTCGAACACTGGCGATCTTTCCGCCACGCTGGCCTATGCGACGCTCAAGGCAATAGCGGTGTTGCTGGTGCTGCTGGTGTTCGGGCAGCACGTCATGCGGCCATGGTTTCACGTCGTGGCGCGGCAGAAATCCTCCGAATTATTCATGCTCAACGTGCTGCTTATCACGCTGGGGCTGGCTTATTTCACCGAGCTGGCGGGCTTGTCGCTGGCGTTGGGCGCGTTTGTCGCAGGCATGCTGATTTCAGAAACCGAATACCGCTACCAGGTGGAAGAAGACATCAAACCGTTCCGCGACGTGCTGCTCGGCCTATTCTTCGTGACCATCGGTATGAAGCTCGATCTGGGCAGCGTCGTGGCGGATTTCGGCTGGGTACTGCTGGCCTTGCTGGCGCTGATCCTGTTCAAGGCATTGATCGTGGCATTGTTGGCGCGCGCCCTGGAAGGAGATTGGGGTGTCGCGCTGCGTAGCGCGATTGGCCTGGCGCAGGCTGGCGAATTTGGCTTCGTGCTGCTGACGCTGGCGGACGGCGTACATTTGCTCAATGACGCAACCATGCAAATCACGCTGGCGGCAATGCTGCTTTCCATGCTGGCGGCACCCTTCCTGATTCAGCACGGCGAGGCGATTGCGCGGCGTTTCTCTGCCGCCGAATGGACCAGCCGCGCCATGCAGATGCATCAGATCGCCATTCAAAGCATGGGTAGCAGTGGGCATGTCATCATTTGCGGCTATGGGCGCAGCGGGCATACGCTGGCAAGCTTTCTTGAAGAAGAGAAGCTGAGCTTCATCGCGCTGGATCTCGATTCGCGCCGCGTGCGCGAAGCCGTTGCTGCCAGGAAAAGTGTGGTGTACGGCGACGCCGCCAAGCGCGAAGTATTGATGGCCGCCGGGCTGATGCGTGCCAGGGCTTTGGTCGTATCCTACAAAGACAAGCATTCCGCGCTGGCGATCTTGCGTCATGTCAAAGAACTGCGCCCGGATTTGCCGGTCGTGGTGCGCACCAACGACGATACGCATGTGGAAGCGTTAAAAGAGGCCGGCGCGGCGGAAGTGGTCGCCGAAGTGCTGGAGGGCAGCGTGATGCTCGCGTCGCAAACCTTGCTGATGGCAGGGGTGCCGCTTAACCGCGTGATCCGCCGCGTCCAGGAAAGCCGCGCGCGCCGTTACGCGGTGTTCAGCGGCTATTTGCGCACTGCCCAATACGAAGCCGGTGAGGCAACAGACCGCTTGCAGCAGCGATTTTTGAGTGTGTTGCTCAAGGAAGATTCCATCGCAGTAGGCAAGCAATTGCGTGAGGTTAATCTGGATGCCCTGAACATCGAAGTGAACGCGGTGCGCCGCCACGGTGTGCGCGGCGCGCAGCCGAGCGAAGAAATGCAGTTGCAAGCAGGCGATGTGCTGGTGCTGCTGGGGTTGCCGGAAGCGTTGCAGCAGGCGGAGGAAAAGCTGCACAAAGGGTAGCGCGGAAGACAAGGCGCACCAACTCTGCGTTGCCGGAATAACGGCGGCAATAAAAAAGCCCGCCGAAGCGGGCTTGAATGTCACGCCGGGTGATTCATTAAACGCCCATGCACACTGTGTATGGTGTCGCATCATCAATGGCTGTTGTTGCTATTGCGTTTACGGGTACGGCGGCTGGGTGAGCTGCGTCCACCATGACCATCATGGAGCCCGTTGCGGTGTTGCCATCATCCAGCGTGACGTCCAGCTGTTTGGCAAATTTTCCAAGAATCCCGCCAGAGCAGATGATATACGAGCCTCTCAATCCGGTGATGGGCAGATTGGTTGCGGTTCCATTGGTAATACCGATTCTTCCGCCCACCGCATTCGTAGGCAGGTAGGTGGTAAGGTTGACAACGGTCTCGCCCGGTGCAAGCCCGGCGAGGCGTACATGCTGCCAGAACGCTACCGATTCATCAGTGGCCGTCATGGAATCCCACATCCCATTGATGACGCCGTTACCCGTGGGTCCGGTGGTTGCTACGCAGGTGGTGATAGGCGCGGTGGTACACACGGCCCCAAGGTGGGTGTCTACGTTGGCATCATCCCCCGGCAGCGCCTTGAACTTGTCCTGGTAGCCGTAGATGAATACCGGAATGTTCTTGAAATCTGCGGCGAGGTTCTTGACCCTAGCGCTGTTGATGAGTTCCTGCCCCTTCAGCACACCGCCGAGCAACAGGCCGATGATCACCAGCACGATGGCGATTTCGATCAAGGTAAAGCCGGATTGATTACGTTTCATTATGATACCCTCCTGATGAGATTTCGGATGTTACGTCAAGATTACAGCAAATGCCGTGCCAATGGTGGCCTGTTTTTGCTGCAAAGCAGGCACTGCAAGGGTTTACATTTGAATAATGAGGCATTGCGTAAATTTGGACAATCCCTGTTTTGACGAGATGCTGACAGAATGGTGACGAAATGCTGACGCTGTATATGGGGAATCGCTTGCGTGCCGGACGCTGGTTGTTGCTGGCGATGCTCGGGCTGTTGCATGGCGTGATGCTGCTCGGCGTGGTCAACCCGTGGGCGCATCCGTTGCTGCTTGCCCACCTTGGGCTGTTCCTGCTCTGGCAACCGTTGTGGCGCGGCGAGCGCGAAGTGGGGCGCGGCGGGCTCGCATTCATCGCGCTGGCGGCTGCGGTGGCGGTGTTCTGGCTGAACTGGTGGGTCATCGCCTTCTGGCTGACTGGCCTGTTTGGTTTGGTTGGCGCGCGCGTGTTTGCCTTTCGCGACCGCTGGACACGCCTGTTGTACCTGTCGGTGATGGCCTACCTGCTCGCGGCATTGCTGCTCTGGGTGGTGCCGAATTTATTTGCGGCGCAAGCCGCCATTGAGGTCGGGCGCGTCCTGATGTGGTATGTGCTGCCGGCGCTGCTGCTGGTCATACCGGCACTGAGCCTGCCGAGGCGGGCGGTTTTGCCGGTCGGCAACGAATCAGCCGAAAGTGCTCAGACAGTGGACTTTATTTATAGCCTGCTGCTGTTCATGCTGCTGACTCTGGTGACGCTCGGCAGCCTCGCCTTTATGACCTTGGCGCGGCTGGATTACCTCGAAGCGTTGCTGCGCACCCTGTTGCTGACGGGATTGGTATTGCTGGCGCTCGGCGGGTTGTGGAATCCGCGCTTCGGCTTCAGCGGCCTGCAAGTGATGTTTTCGCGCTATCTGCTGAATGTAGGCACACCGTTTGAAAGTTGGCTCACCCGGCTGGCCGAAACGGCGCAGCGCGAACCCGATCCGGCATCCTATTTGCGCCGCGCCACAGGGTTGCTGGCGGATTTTCCGTGGCTATCCGGCCTGTCCTGGCAATCGCCCGACGGAGCCGGGCAACTCGGGCAATTCAGCAAACATGACGTGCAAGTACAAGAAGGCGAACTGCGCCTGACCGTATATGCCAAGCAATCGCTCAACCCCGCCGTGCTGCTGCACATTTACCTGCTCGCGCAACTGATCGGCTATTTTTACCAGGCCAAACAGCGCGAACAAAGCCTGCGCAATATCACGCGTTTGCAGGCGGTGTATGAAACCGGCTCGCGCCTCACCCATGACCTGAAAAACATGCTGCAATCGCTGCTTTCCCTCACCGCCCTCGCGCAAAGCAGTGAGCAGCGGGCGCAGCAACTGCTGCAACAACAACTCCCGCTGCTCACCCAGCGCATTGAATTGATTCTGAACAAACTCCGGCAACCGCAAAACGAAAGCGAAACACCGCAACTCACCCTGGCTGCCTGGTGGGATGCGCTGCGGCTGCGCAACCGGCACCAGGAAATTGTGTGGCATGCACCGGATATTTTGCCGGACAAAAAAATCCCTGCCGTGCTGTTCGACTGCGTGCTGGACAACCTGCTCGACAATGCCCTGAGAAAACACCAAGCTGGGCATGACATCACCATATCCGTCGAAATGTGCGCCGAACCATTGTGCCTCACCGTCTGCGATAGCGGCGACCCCATCCCGGAAGCCATCACCGCGAACTTGCTGCGCGGCGTGGTCGTCTCGGAAAATGGCTTGGGGATAGGCCTGTATCAAGCCGCGCACTGGGCCGAACAACTGGGCTATCGTTTGGCGCTGGCCAGCAACGAGGCGGGCAAGGTGTGCTTCGAGTTGCGCGATAGATCTTAGAGTCAGTAGGAAACTGACCGCGTGGGCACAAAAAAACGTGCCCACCCTACCAGACTACAGATAGTCTTCCCGCGCCTCATCCGCCCAAAGGATTTTCATTTGAGCAAAGCCCGTTCTTTTACCTTTCCGTTATTAATGGCTGCGACCGCGTTGCTTAAACGCTTGGCATTAGCGGGGCTGCGCAGCAGGTAGGTGGTTTTTCCCAAGCGTTGAAGTCTTTCACCGCAGGCGTCAGCGGCACGCGATGCGCGGCCTGCCTTCATATCGCGCACGGCTTCCATCAAGCCATCCTGAAATTGCCGCATTTCCTTATCCATGTTCATTCCCCTTCGGCGGCCACTGTCTGGCCGTGTGAAATACGCGCAGTATCTCGACGGTATCGTTGCGAACCCGATAGGGCAAAATGCAGGGGAGGTTTGACAGAACGAGTTCTCTTGTTCCGGGAATACGCCCTGGTCTCCCCAGATTGGGTTGCTCGCCCAGCAGCAGCGCGCTGTCGCGCAAATGGCAGACCAGTTTTGCCGCAGCTTTCGGGTTGTCCCGCGCGATGTAGATTGCCTCTTGGTCAAGATTCCGCAATGCGCCGCGCAGCCACCTAACCCGCATGTTTTTTGACAACGGCGTTGAATTCGTCATCGGTAGCGAAGTCATCCCCGTCAGCTTCGGTAACGGCTTGTTGAATTTCTGCGATTTGCCAGGATTCAATCTCAACGTAACGCCGAATCGCATCGCTGCCTAAAAAAGACTGCGAGCGATGCGTTGCCTTCGCCAATTTGTTTAGCTGCTCTTTTACTTCCTGAGGAACGCGAAGGCTCAGAATCGCTGTTTCCATAATCAATCTCCTTATATGCGTATGTATACGTTCGCATCATGGTACATCATCTGGATATTGGATTGTTGCAAAAAAACCACACTTTTCGCATAAACTTTTGACAGATCTTCCCCCCTCTCTATACAGTCCGCAGCAGTGGTAGCAGGGGGGTTTTGCCATCACTTCGAGTCGTACACATTAAACTAACTTTTCTTTTAGAGGAAAAACACAATGAAGAAAATCGTTCTCTCTCTGGCAAGCGTGTTGGCAGCAACCGCCTTTGCTCCAGAAGCATCGGCCGTTCCGTCGTTTGCCCGTCAAACCGGCATGGCTTGTAATGCCTGTCACTTCCAGACTTACCCGGCGCTGACCTCTTTCGGTCGTGCCTTCAAATCTGGCGGCTACACCATGATGGGCGCGCAAGGCAAGGTGGAAGGCGAACACGGCCTGTCTATTCCTGACACCCTGAACGCGTCGATTTATACACAATTGCGTTACATCAAGACCAATGGCTCAAGCTTTGCAGCCGGCAATACCAAAACTGCTAACGGAGGCCGTTTTGACTTCCCGGACGAAATGGCGCTGTTCGTGGGTGGCCGCGTGTCTGAAAACATCGGCGCCATGATCGAAATCGCAATCCCTGGTGGGGTATCCATGGCCAACTTCAAGATGCCATTCATATTCGATGCGGGTAGCGCGAAGATCGGCGTGATTCCTTTCACTTCCGCAGGTATCGGCCCATCGGCCGGCTTTGAGTTGTTCGCTACCGGCGCTAACGCAGCCGGCCGGATCACGGAAAACGGCATGGGCTATAGCGCCGCAGAATACCTGGCTACATCAAACAACGCACCTGGGGCTGGTCTGGCAGGCGGTTCGACCTCAACCGGCGTGGCTCTGGTGGCATCCAGCGACCAGTTCCATATCAGCCTGACACCCTATTCTAATTCGGGTCCTGCTGTGCAGACCTCCAAGCTGGGCGGAACCTATCTGCGTGCCGCCTGGACACCCAGCTATAACAACTGGGATATGGGTTTAGGCCTGCAGTACTTTACCGGCAAGCCTGGCAATGGTGCCGCAGTTGTGGCTCCACCTCAATGGGAAGCCAAGGCGACCATCATTGACGGCCAAGCACAAGGCGAAGTATCCGGCATGCCCTTGGGTATCTATGCCAGCTATGGTAGGGCACCTGCGTCTTCCGCTACGCCCGGTGTCAATGGTGAAGGCGTCAATGGACTCAACTCAAGCACAACCAATAGCAGGACTGCTTTCGGCGTGATGGGCGACTTGTGGGTCATGCCCGGCACCTTGGGTTTGCAACTCGGTTTCATGCGTGCAAAAACGGGTCTGGCTAACGCTACTACCCTGGCGCAAGAAAACGACAACTCAATCACGATTGGCGCACGCTACAAGATCCGCCAAAACGTGAAGTTCGGCCTGGCTTACACCAAGTTCTCCGGCTCTGCTTATGACATCGGCGGTTCCGGTGGTGCCAATACGGCCAACTATGCTCCGATAGTAGCGGGTGTGGCTGGCGCGCCTGCAGGCTCCCTGGCAACAGGATTGGGCTCCAGCCGCCTTACCGCCATCTTGTCCGCCGGTTTCTAATCGGGCAATATGGATTAGCTCGCGTAGGTTGGGTTAGCGGCTTTATCGCGTAACCCGGCAAACAAAAGCAAAAAGCAGTTGCAACATCACAGGGGAGACTTCGGTCTCCCCTGTTTTTTTGCGTGGGTGAATTGCTAAAGGCAGCGAAAACGGCTTAAACTAACTCGACTTGAAGGGGAGTCAATGCCGACGATTTCAATTTTCTACGGAATCATGATCAAGATGTATTGGGACGATCATGCGCCGCCACACTTCCACGCCGAGTATGGCGGTGCAGAAGCGGTGGTCGATATACAAACGCTGGAGGTCATCAGGGGAAAGCTGCCACACGGTGCTGCCATGCTGGTGAAGGAATGGGCAATGCAGCACCGCAACGAGTTAATGGAGGACTGGAAGCTATGCGAACAATTACAAACACCAAACAAAATCACGCCGCTGGAGTAACACCACCCATTCCCTGGAGGGTGTCCACGGTTGAAGCTTTACCGTCTTTCCGACTTTACGTGCAGTTTGAGGACGGCACGGAAGGTGCTGTGGATATGTCCAAATTCCTGGCGCGGGATTGCGGCGTATTCAAGGTATTGCGCAACGTGGAAACATTCAATGCGGCATATGTGGAGCATGGGGCAGTAACTTGGCCAAACGAATTAGACCTGGCGCCGGACAAGATGCATGATGAGCTGCAAAAATCAGATGTGTATGTGATGCGGTAAGGCGGCTGAATGCAGGGCAGTCCCTTCGGCAATGCTCTTCTGAGTTTATCGAAGGGCTCAGGGCAGGCTTCGGTCTCCCCTGTTTTTTGTGCTGTGAGGTTAGGTTGCATCAACAGACACTATCGGCAACAATGCGCTTCATCTGTTGATATTCGTGTGAAGGGATAATCATGGCTATAGTTTTGGATAATGAAATCGAAAGCAAAGTGCAGAAACTGGCCGAGGCTCGTCATTGCACGGCGCAATCAATTATGACTGAGGCAATACGCCAGTTCGTTGAGCGCGAAGAAAAGCGCGAAAGATTATGGCAAGATGGTCTTGCGGCGTGGCAGGAATACCAGGAAACCGGCTTGCATGTGACCATGGAAGAAATGGATAGCTGGCTGGCAAAACTTGAGGCAGGGGAAGATGCAGAATTGCCGAAATGCCACGTTTGATATGGTCGGCTGCTGCCGCCAGAGGCATGGCGCGATTACACCGGTTTCTCGCGCAGAAAAATGCGGATGCAGCCAGACGCGCTATTCAATCAATTCGCATGGGCGTCAAAAATCTTGCCGCCCAACCGCAGATTGGGCGGTTTGCCGAAAATCAGAAACCTGAATTCCGCGAGTTGCTCATCGAGTTTGGCGACAGCGGCTATATCACTCTTTATCGCTATATGGATGATACCGTCACAATTCTGGCAGTACGCCACCAGAAGGAGATTGGTTATTAAGAGCTCAAGCTAAATGCTGGTTAGCCATTCGGCAAGGCTCTCCTGCGTTTATCGAAGGGCTCAGGGCAGGCTCCGCCGATACCCATCAAACAGCTTTGCATAGCCATCTGGCTAGGTTGGCAAACTACGCCAACCTAGTCATTGGTTAACAGCAAACATAACCAGCGACTTTGCTGGCGATAAACGGGGAGCTTTGGCTACCCCATTTTTGTGTTCTGACCGGCGAAGTATCCCGCGAAAGAATGGATTGAGGATAGTGAGTGATGAATCCGGGAAGAAACGACCCGTGCCCCTGCGGCAGCGGAAAAAAATACAAAAAATGTTGCCAAGGTAAATTCGAACCCCGCCTGCCGTTACGGACGGGGCAGCAGAGTGCCAATACCGTCGCACCTAATGGCAGGTCAAAAAGAACAGCACCAACCCCGGTCGAATTCAACCAGTTGGTCGCGCTGTTTAATGCCGGGCATCACGCGGAACTGGAAAGCCAAACGCGCTCGCTGCTTGAGCGGTACCCGGATTCCGGGTTTGCCTGGAAGGTGTTGGGCGCAACCCTCCAGATGCAAGGCAAGGACAGCCTGGCTGCGTTGCGGAAGGCGATGGAACTTCTGCCGGACGATGCCGATGCGCATTACAACTTGGGGAATACCCTCCTGATCCTGGGCCGGCTGGACGAGGCCGAGGCCAGCTACCGGCGGGCGCTGCAGGTCTGGCCGGATTATGTTGACGCACATTATAACTTGGGTAACACTCTCCGAAACCTTGGCCGCCTGGATGAGGCCGAGGCCAGCTACCGGCGGGCGCTGCAGGTCAAGCCGGATTACGCCGAGGTGCATGGCAATCTGGGGAATATCATGCTGGAACAAGGCCGTCTGGCCGAGGCCGAGGCCAGCTACCGGCGGGCGTTACAGATCAAACCGGATTATGCAGTGGCGCATTACAATTTGGGCAATCTCCTTCATGATCTGAACCGTCTGGATGAGGCAGAGGCCAGCTACCGGCGAACGCTGGAGATTAAACCGGATTATGTTGGGGCGCATAATAATCTTGGGATTACCCTTCTGGATTTGGGTCGCATGGACGAGGCCGAGGCGAGCCATCGGCGCGCACTGGAGATCAACCCGGATTTTGTTGAGGGACGCTTCAGCCTTGCGCAAGTCAGGAAAGTGCAGGCTGGCGACGAGAATCTGGCTGCACTGGTTGCGATCGAGGAAGCGGCACAAAACGGCGCCACCCCGCTATCGGATAAAGAGGCGGTGTACCTACATTTCGCGCTAGGCAAAAGCTATGACGACATTGGCGACTACGAAAAAGCCTTTCCACATTTCCTGAAAGGCTGCAAGCTGAAGCGCGCGACCTTCGATTACGATCCAGACCAAACCGCGCAGCACTTCGCCTCGATCATGCATGTTTTCGATCACCCGGCGATGGATAGACTGCGCGGCGGCGGCGATCCTTCGCCTTTGCCGATCTTTGTATTGGGCATGCCGCGCTCCGGCACCACGCTGACCGAGCAGATCATCGCCAGCCATCCCGAGGTGCATGGCGCCGGAGAATTGCCCGACCTGATGGCAATTGCGCAGCGCAACATTGCGGGCGCTACCTTCCCGGATAACCTGCGCTCGCTTGACCAGGCACGGCTCGCTGCCTGGGGGGCGGAATATGTAGCCGGATTACAACGGCGTGCGCCGGATGCACGGCACATCACCGACAAGATGCCGGAGAATTTCCTGGCTGTCGGACTGATCCACCTGATGCTGCCCCATGCGAAGATCATCCACGTCAACCGTAATCCGGTGGATACCTGCCTATCCTGCTTTACCAAGCTGTTCAATCGTAAGCATGAATATTCCTATGACCTGGCCGAACTGGGGCGGTATTATGTTGGCTACGCCCGCTTGATGGAGCATTGGCGCACGGTATTGCCGAGCGGCGCTTTCCTCGACGTGCAGTATGAAGACATCGTGGCGGATCAGGAGGCGCAGTCGCGCCGCCTGATTGAGTATTGCGGGCTGGAATGGAACGATGTCTGCCTCGACTTTCACAATAACAAGCGCGCGATAAGTACGGCCAGCATGACGCAGGTACGCCAGCCGATTTACAAATCGTCGGTGGAACGCTGGCGGCCTTATGAGAAATTCCTCGGGCCGCTGCTTGATGCACTCGGCGAGCTTGCTCCCGGACGCTGACAGGGGCGAACTTATAGAAGAGATATGGTGAATCAATCAAAAACAACAAAGCCTTTATCGGTGGTTTGGCAGGATGGTCATGTGTCATTGGAAGATCGTGCCGCCTTGTTGGGGCAGCATCCCGCTACCGTGTGGCTGACAGGTTTAAGTGGTGCGGGGAAATCTACGTTGGCGTTTGCGCTAGAGCATTATTTGACCGGCAAAGGACATGCTTGTTTTGTGTTGGATGGAGATAATGTCCGGCATGGCCTGAATCGCGATCTTGGTTTTTCTGCGGAGCATCGTACAGAAAACATCCGGCGGATTGCCGAAGTGGCGCGGCTGATGAATGACGCCGGATTGGTCGTACTTTCCGCCTTCATCTCACCGTACCGCGCAGACCGTGAGTTGGCTCGTCAAATTATTGGAGAAGACAGATTTATTGAGGTGTATGTCGCGACTCCGATGGTGATTTGTGAGCAACGCGATGTGAAAGGGCTTTATCAGCGCGCACGTTCAGGGGAGATTGCCGATTTCACCGGGATCAGCGCCCCTTACGAACCACCGGAAAACCCGATGGCGATCATCGATACCAGCTTAGCCACCGTGGATGTTGCGTCTGCTCAACTGGCGCAAATATTCATGCCGCGATTGCGGTTCTGATGTCACCGGATGTCATGTATCGGGAAATCAAGCCACATGGTCAGCGGGTGTTGCGTTAAGTTGTTTCGTATTTGAATGATCAGGGGATCGCTCCCCTTGTTTTTCATTGTATCGCTTGCGATTACTTGCGATAAACTATCAAAAAATCAGGGAGTGATTTGATGGATGTCGCCGAAAGCTCAATATTGTCCCGCCTGAAAATTGGCAATCGCTTGCCCTCGCCGAAAGGGGTGGCGTTGGAGGTGATTAACCTGACGCAGCGCGAGGATGCTTCCAATCACGATATTGTCCGGCTGATCGGCGCCGATCCGGCGTTGAGCGCGCGGGTCATCAAGGCGGCCAATGTGCTGCTGACCAATCCTTCCAGGCCGATTGCCACTATCGCCGATGCCGTGACGGTGCTGGGGGTGCGCGCGTTGCGCCAGTTGGTGCTGGGCATCGCGCTGATCGTGGATTATCGCCACGGCCCATGCAAGCAGTTCAATTATTCGCATTTCTGGGCGCATTCGCTGTTGACCGGTATTGCCGCGAAACATCTGGTGGCACGCGCGCGGTTGGCGGTTGCCGAGGAAATTTTTGTGCTGGGCTTGCTCGGTAATATCGGGCAGCTGGCCCTGGCCACGGCATACCCCGAGGAATATGGCGATGTGCTTGAACATGCGAAGGGCAAGGCGCTGGATGAGCTATGCCGGCAGGAGCACGATAAATTCGGTTGCGATCAGGCGGAGTTGAGCGGGGCGATACTCGCCGATATGCATTTCCCCAAGATTTTCCAGGCGCTGGCGCATGATTTTCGGCAGCCCGAATGCAGCAAAATGGCCGAGAGCTCGCGCGAGTGGCGGTTATTGCATTTGTTGCATGCGGCGTCGTTGCTGGCGGATGCGTGCCTGGCAAGCCCCGCAGAGCGCGGCAAGCTGGTGGTAAAACTAAGGCTGTATGCCGCGCGCGTGGCAATCGAGACGGATCACCTCATCGAGATCGGCGATGCGTGCGTGCGGGACTGGCTGGAGTGGCTGGAATTGTTGAACATGGGGATGGTTCATATTCCGCCGTTTGCGGAATTGTTGAAGCAGTCGGACGCGGCAGATGCCGCGGTCGAGGTGCCGCAATGGGCGCATGCCGATCAAGCCAATTACAGGATGCGTGTGCTGGTGGTTGAGGATGACCGCGCCATGCTGATGTTGCTGGAAGCCATGCTGAAGGCGGCCGGCCACGATGTGCTGGTTGCGCGCAACGGCGTGGAGGCGATGCATATTGTCGGGCAGCAACATCCGCAACTGGTGATTACCGAGTGGACGATGCCGCAGATGGACGGCATTGCGCTGTGCCGCAAGCTGCGCGAAAGCCTGGAACGGCGCGATGTATACGTGATCATCCTCAACATGCAGGAGAGCGTGGACAGGTTGGTTGAGGCATTTGAGGCGGGCGCGGACGATTATCTGGTCAAGCCGGTCGCGCAAAAAGTTTTTTTTGCGCGCCTGCGTGCCGCGCAGCGGGTGGTGCAATTGCAAGAGGAGTTGGCCTTTGACCGCGAGCAGTTACTGCGTTTTTCCAAAGACCTGGCGGCATCCAATGAACGCTTGCAGCGATTGGCATTGACCGATGCGCTTACCGAATTGCCCAACCGCCGTTTTGCGATGGAACGTCTCGAGCAGGAGTGGGCATTGTCCAAGCGCGGCGACCGCACATTGTCATGCATGATGGTGGATATCGACTACTTCAAACCGATCAATGACAAGTTTGGCCATCAGGCGGGCGACGAGGCGCTGAAATGTGTCGCCAATACCTTGCGCCAGTCGGCGCGTGCGCAGGATGTGGTGTGCCGCTATGGCGGAGAAGAGTTTGTGGTGATCTGCCCGGATACCGGCATCGATGCGGCTTACCAATGTGCCGAGCGGTTGCGCATGAATGTGGCCGCGCTGAAGTTCAAGAATCAGGAAGCAGGCATCAGGCTGACGATCAGCATCGGCGTGGCGGAGAAAAAAGAGGGCGTCGCCTCGATAGAGGAGTTGCTGAACCGTGCCGATGAATGCCTGTATGCGGCCAAGCAGGGCGGGCGGAACCGGACAGTTGTCGAAAAATAATTCGCCGGAAATTGTAATTCTGGAAGCCACAGTTGACCGTTTGTATTTTTATGAAACACCGCGTAATGATTGATCCTTGCGCTTTTCATGCAACTCACCCATTGGGAGAATTATTTTGTAGAAGCGGGCCATGCCCGCGATCAAGTGATTCGCGGGCATGGCCCGCTTCTACAGGTGCCCGGCCAAAAGTTATTCGGACAAATTTAAACTGCATTTTATAGGGTAATGGCCTGACCCTGAAAAAAGCTGTTGGCATCAATCAACCCTCCGTACTTACTCAAAGGCGGAGGGTTTGTTTTTGTAAGAATAAATCCTACAGGGTTTGTCTTTGGATGCTTACAAAAAAATCGGCAGGTTTCCAATTTTATTCTTGCATGTCGCACATGATAATGCGATCGCTGAAGCTCGGCAGGCAGGGTTTGAAATAAGCATGAATCGAATGCGCAGCCGGTTCCAGATTATCTGTCTACACTGGCCTACAAGGGGGTTACATGAGCACCATGCAATTGCAAGAAGGTATCCGTGACATCAATCTGACTTATCTGATGCTGGCGCAGCAAATGATCAAGGAGGATCGGCCAGCCGCAATTTTCCGTTTGGGCATCGGCCAGGATTTGGTGGATATCATTGCCGGTCTGACGCCTGCGCAGATCATCAAGATGGCGGCTTCCAATATGTTGCTGTGCCGTTTTCGTTTTGACGAAAATCTGTTACTCAATATGGTGACCGGCTACAGCAAAGATCGCATGATGTCTCAAGCGCATGCGGCGATCCTGATGTCGGCGCAACCCGTTGAAGAGCTGGTGTAGAAAGGCGGTTGATCTGACTGCCAAGACCGTAGCGGGCGAGGCACGGCAAGTTAAGACTGCGATTGATCTGATCGAGTTGGGCGCGCGCTTGCAGTTGTTGCAAGAAGAAACCTCGCTGAGCCGTGAGCGTTTGCTCAGGCTTTACAAGGAGATCAAGGGCGAATCGCCTTCCAAGGGGATGTTGCCTTACTCAACCGACTGGTTCATGAGCTGGCAGCCGAATATCCATTCGTCCCTGTTCATGGATATTTACCGGTTTCTGGTCATCAACGCCGGAATTGATGGTGTGCAGGCGCTGATTACCGCATATCGTTTATACCTCGATCAGGTGCAAGGTATCGAAGACGCCGAGCCCGCACTGAGTATTACCCGCGCATGGTTTTTGGTCCGCTTTTTCAAGGCGGGGATGATGCAGCTTTCTCCCTGCAAGGAATGCGGCGGATACTTTGTGGCTCATGCGAATGAGTTGCACGGCAACTATGTGTGCGGCATCTGCCATCCTCCCGCGCGCGCCGGCAAGACCAAGGCTGCCAAGCAGGCCTCGATTGCTGCTGCGCAAGCCGTTTGTTGATTTAGTCAAGACCGTAAGTTTGGCGGGTCGGCATAGTCTTGCGGCCCAATCCGACCAAAAACTGCGCAAATGCGCAATTCAGCCGCTTCCAATCTTGCCGAATTAATCTAGAATGCGTATATGGCTTTGTCGGCCACAACGCGGGGTGCGTGATGCTGAAGGCATCGGGAGCCATACGGCCTCCCCCTTGCGGGGATAAACAACAACAGGGAACGCGGGTATGTTGGTAATCGTCGGTTATGTGGTGGTGTGTTTGTCGGTATTCGGCGGGTTTGCCATGGCCGGCGGCCATCTGGCCGCATTACTCCAGCCGATCGAGCTGTTAATGATCGGCGGCGCCGCAGCAGGCGCTTTTTTGGTTGGCAATACCGGCAAGGTAATCAAGTCGACGCTCAAAAATTTGCCGAAGACCCTGAAAGGACCCAAATACAGCAAAGAAACCTACATGGAATTGATGGCGTTGCTGTACGAATTGCTGAACAAGGTACGCAAGGAAGGCTTGATGTCCATCGAAGGCGATGTGGAGGCGCCGGCAGAAAGCGCGCTTTTCGCCAAATATCCCAAGGTGATTGCAGATCATCATGTAATCGAATTCATGACAGATTACTTGCGCATCATGGTCAGCGGCAACCTGAACGCGATGGAAATCGAAAACCTGATGGACATAGAAATCGACACGCATCATCACGAAGAGATGGTGCCTTCCCATGTGATTGCCAAGCTGGGCGACGGGATGCCGGCTTTCGGTATTGTCGCGGCGGTGATGGGCGTGGTGCACACCATGGAATCGGTCGGCATTCCGCCGGCCGAACTGGGAATGTTGATTGCCCACGCCCTGGTGGGCACCTTCCTGGGTATCCTGCTGGCCTACGGGTTTGTCGGCCCGTTGGCTACCCAACTGGAGCAAAAAGCCGAAGAAGGCACCAGAATATTTAATGTCATTAAAGTGACGCTGCTGGCTAACCTTAATGGTTATGCGCCGGCGATGGCGGTCGAGTTTGGCCGCAAGGTGCTGACTTCTGCAGAGCGCCCGGCTTTTGCCGAACTGGAAGAGCATGTCAAGCAAAAACGCTGATCAGGAAGTGGGGAGTGGTGAGTGGGAAGTAGGAAGTAGGAGGTGGGGCCCTACTCTCCACTCCCTGCTTCCTACTCTCTACTTTCCATCTGATGAAACTACTAGCCATTCCACTTGGTTGCCAAAAGACGGCAACCAAGTGGCTGGTTATGTCTTCTGATTCCTGATCATGGCCGAGGACAAAAACAAAAAACCCATTGTCGTAAAGCGCATCAAGAAAGTGGTGGGCATGGCTCACGGCGGCGCGTGGAAGATTGCCTATGCCGACTTCGTCACGGCGATGATGGCGTTCTTTCTGCTGATGTGGTTGCTCGGCTCGACCAGCAGGGGTGAATTGGTGGGTATTGCCGAATATTTCAAGCGGCCGCTTGCGGTCGTATTGTCCGGTGGCACGACGGTCGGCGATACCACTAGCATTCTCAAGGGTGGCGGTAAGGATCTCACGCGTGCCGAAGGGCAAGTTGATAAAGGCGAGGCGTCCACCGAAAAGAAATTCACCAATCTCAAGGCATCTCAAAAAGAACTCATGCGTATCCAGCGCACAAAGGAAATCGAAAAACTTAAACAATTGAAAGCCAGCATCGAGAAAGCCATCGACAGCAACCCCAAGTTGCAACAATTCAAGAATCAGATATTGCTGGACATCACCAGCGAAGGTTTACGTATCCAGATTGTGGATGAGAAAAACCGTCCGATGTTCCAGATCGGTAGTGCCCAGCTGGAGCCCTATACCAAAGAAATCCTGCATGAAATCGGCAAGATGCTGAACGAAGTGCCCAATAAGCTGAGTATCTCCGGTCACACCGATGCCGCCCTTTACGGCGGGGGAGGTAAGGGATACAGCAATTGGGAGTTGTCCGCAGACCGTGCCAATGCCTCGCGCCGCGAATTGATCGTGGGCGGCATGGCGGAGGAAAAAATTATCCGTGTGGTAGGGCTGTCTTCTGCGGTGCTGTTCAAGAAAGAGGAGCCGCTTCATCCGGTCAATCGCCGCATCAGCATGATCGTGATGAACAAGAAGGCCGAAGAGGCGGCCAGCCATGACGGCGGTACGGTCGGGGAGAACGTCGCTACGGATGACGAAGAATCCGGCGACGCTGGCGCAGAAGCGATTCAATCAGAGATGCCGCAAAGCGGCAACTTGCAAAACACCGGAGCGACGCACGCCGCTTCTGCTGTTCCCGCTACACCGGCAGCGCGCCGGCCTTAATCCCGCGAATTGGTGGGTGTTTATTTCTCTATTCCCCTGAAGAAAATCAATGCTTGCCATTTAAAGTGCCCATCGTGACGGGACTGCCTCATAATGATAAAAATAGTAGGAAAATAAACGCAGACGTTTATCTGGTCGGCTTGTCGGGCTGCGGATTTCCCGCCTTTGGCATTGCACCAACGTTAGGGAATTTCCTATAACCAGCCACTTAGCCACCGTTTTTTGGTAGTCCAGTAAGAATGGTTGGTAGTTTTATTAGTGGGGTGGCTGGTGGTTTCATCAAGCTCTTCGAGCTTGAGAAGTTTACGCCGCCGGATGATTGGTATCAGCACGGTAGTGGAAGCATAAGTATTTAAATTTGGTACAGAGGGAGTTGACGATGTTAAACGATATGAAAATCAGTTCACGGTTGATGATCCTGCTGGCCTTCCTTATGGCAGGGCTTGTGGTAATCGGCGCGGTAGGATTGTATGCCGCCGGCAAGACGGAAAGCGCGCTGGAGTCGGTGTTCGACGAAAAAGTGACGCCTCTCGTGCAGCTGACTGCCATCGCCAAGGCGAATCTGAGTAACCGGCTGGCTATCGCCAATGCGATCATCCAGCCCGAGAATATGGCGGACTATATTCAGGTGGTAGGAAAGAACAAGGCGGAAATCGACAAGCAATGGGAAGCCTTCATGGCTTCGTTGACCGATGAGGAAGACAGAAAACTGGCGGCGAAATTTGCCGAGGTGCGCGGGCGCTTTGTCGAGCAAGGCGTCAAGCCGGCAGTGGCAGCGATGCATGCCAATAATGTGGCCGAGATCAGGCGGATACAGATAGAGCACGTCAATCCCCTATACGTTCCGTTGTTCGAGGCGCTGGATGCGCTGATCGAGATGGAAAAGCACGATACCGAAAAGCTGCACGAGGAAGCAACTGCCACCTACAAAAATATGCGCATGCTGTCCATCGTGCTGATCCTGACCGGCATAGGGTTGGGTTGCGCACTGGGGTTTTCCATCGTTCGCGGTATCAACCGTTCGGTGGGCGAACTGTGTGGTGTGATGGTGAAGATGTCGGCGGATGGCGACTTGAGCGCACGCGCCAAGGTGTACGGACAGGATGAAATCGGCCAGGCGGCGACAGCGTTCAACGGCCTGATCGACG
>JAQTLM010000002.1 GCA_028714895.1 Gallionella sp.
CCGGCGCGGTTGAATTGCCAGCGGGCACCGAAATGGTCATGCCCGGCGACAATGTCAGCATCACCGTCAGCCTGATCAACCCGATCGCGATGGAAGAAGGCCTGCGTTTCGCGATCCGCGAAGGCGGCCGCACCGTCGGCGCTGGTGTGGTTGCAAAGATTATTGAGTAAGGCTACAATGCGCGCCCTCGCGTGGCCCTGATTGCTGGTTTGGGTCGCGCGATTCGTTCTTTAATTAGCGGCATTGCCGCGTAAAAGTAAGAGAAAATTATGTCAAGTCAAAAAATTCGCATTCGCCTCAAGGCGTTTGATTATCGCTTGATCGACCAGTCGGCAGCGCAGATTGTCGAGACTGCCAAGCGTACCGGTGCGGTGGTAAACGGCCCAGTGCCATTGCCAACCAAGATCGAGCGCTTTGATGTGTTGCGCTCCCCGCATGTCAACAAGACTTCGCGCGATCAGTTTGAAATTCGCACCCATCTGCGTTTGATGGACATCGTTGACCCTACCGACAAGACGGTAGACGCGTTGATGAAGCTGGATTTGCCGGCCGGTGTGGATGTGGAAATCAAGTTACAGTAATTGTTGTGCCAAAAGGCGTAGGGGCGTAAGGCCTTACGCCCGTACTAAATCGGTTGACCAATTGAAGTCAACCCCTTAACAAGAGGAAATTAAAATGAGCTTAGGACTTGTCGGTCGCAAGATTGGCATGACCCGCGTGTTTACCGAAGACGGTTCTTCGTTGCCGGTGACAGTGCTGGAAGTGTCAAATAATCGTGTCACTCAGGTTAAATCCATTGACACCGATGGCTATACCGCTGTGCAGTTGGCACACGGTACACGTCGTCCTGGACGTGTCGTTAAGGCAGCTGCCGGGCATTACGCCAAGGCAGGCGTGGAAGCCGGGAGTGCACTGAAGGAATTCACCGTATCCCCTGATCAGTTGGCCGGCCTGCAAGCAGGCTCCACGGTCAGCGTGGAGATTTTTCAAGTGGGTCAACTCGTTGATGTGACGGGGACATCCAAAGGTAAGGGCTACGCCGGCACCATCAAGCGTCACCACTTCAAATCTGGCCGCGCATCGCACGGTAACTCGAAATCGCATAACGTACCGGGCTCTATCGGTATGGCGCAAGATCCGGGCCGCGTGTTCCCGGGTAAACGCATGACCGGTCATCTCGGTGATGTGCAGCGTACCGTTCAAAATCTACAAATCGTTCGTGTTGATGTTGCGCGCCAATTGTTGCTGGTTAAAGGCGCCGTTCCAGGCTGCACCAACAGCAGCATTATCGTGCGTCCAGCAGTGAAGGCAGGTGCATGATGGAACTTAAAGTCATTAATGATAAGGGGCAGGCGACTGCCAATCTGAGCGCATCCGATGAATTGTTCGGCCGCGAATACAACGAAGATTTGGTGCACCAGCTGGTCACCGCTTATATGGCCAATTCGCGTGGCGGCAACAGCAAGCAAAAGGGCCGCAGCGAAATCGCCAAGAGCACGCGCAAACCATTTGCGCAAAAAGGAACCGGCCGTGCGCGTGCCGGTATGGCATCCAGCCCATTGTGGCGTGGCGGCGGCAAGATTTTCCCGAATACCGGCGAAGAAAATTACACCCAAAAGATCAATCGCAAGATGTATCGCGCCGGGCTGGCAGCAATTTTATCCAGGCTGGTCAGCGAAAACCGTTTGGTGGTGGTGGACAGCTTGACTGTCGACGCGCCAAAAACCAAGCTGTTGGCGCAAAAGATTAAGGGGATGGGGCTGAATTCCGGGCGCGTACTGATTATTACGGATAGCGTTGACGAAAACCTGTACCTGTCTGCGCGCAACCTGCCCAATGTGCTGGTGCTGGAAGCCAATCAGGCCGATCCGGTCAGCTTGGTGCGTTTCCCGAACGTGGTCGTCACGCGCAATGCCGTGGCTAAAATTGAGGAGATGTTCGCATGAGTACCCAACAATTCAGCCAGGAGCGTTTGATGAAGGTGTTGCTCGCTCCGCAAATCTCCGAAAAGGCGACCTACGTCGCCGAAAAGAATGAGCAGGTGATTTTCCGCGTTGTAACGGATGCGACCAAGCCGGAAATCAAGGCTGCCGTCGAAATGATGTTCAAGGTGAGCGTGGATAGCGTGCAAGTGACCAACGTCAAGGGCAAGGTAAAACGCTCTGGTCGTTTTTCCGGTCGCCGCAACAACTGGAAAAAGGCTTATGTGTGCTTGGCTTCCGGTCAGGAAATCAATTTTGCTCCAAGTGAGCAAGGGTAATTATCATGGCATTGATTAAATTAAAACCGACAACTCCGGGGCAGCGTGCGGTAGTGCGCGTTGCCAATCCAGACCTGCATAAAGGCAAACCGGTCGCCGCGCTGCTGGAAAAGCAGACTAGGACTGCAGGCCGAAACAATAATGGGCATATCACGACCCGCCATATGGGCGGCGGCCATAAGCAGCATTACCGCTTGGTGGACTTTAAGCGTGATAAAGATGGCATTCCGGCGACTGTCGAGCGTCTGGAATATGATCCAAATCGCAGCGCTAACTTGGCTTTGTTGTGTTACGCCGATGGTGAGCGTCGTTATATTATTGCGCCTAAAGGCGTTGCAGCCGGGGCGATCCTGGTGAGCGGTTCGGAAGCGCCAATCAAGCCGGGTAATACCTTGCCTTTGCGCAACGTCCCAGTCGGTTCGACTATTCATTGCATTGAAATGTTGCCGGGCAAGGGTGCGCAGCTGGCGCGTTCCGCAGGCACTTCCGTGCAACTGTTGGCACGCGAAGGCAGCTATGCACAATTGCGGCTGCGCTCTGGCGAAATCCGCAAAGTGCATATCGATTGCAAAGCGACCTTGGGCGAGGTGGGTAATTCTGAACACAGCCTGCGATCCATCGGCAAAGCCGGTGCGATGCGTTGGCGCGGTGTTCGTCCGACCGTGCGCGGCGTGGTAATGAACCCGGTCGATCACCCGCATGGCGGCGGCGAAGGTAAGACTGCAGCCGGCCGTCATCCGGTCAGTCCATGGGGTGTGCCAGCCAAGGGCTTCCGCACACGTCGCAACAAGCGCACTAGCGGTATGATCGTGCGCCGTCGCTTTCAGGTTTAAGGGGTAAGTAAATATGGCACGTTCAATTAAAAAAGGTCCATTTGTTGACGCTCACTTGCTCAAGAAAATTGAGACAGTGCGCGCAACCAACGATAAACGTCCGGTGAAAACCTGGTCACGCCGTTCAACGGTGCTGCCTGAATTCGTCGGTTTGACAATTGCGGTACACAACGGTAAGCAGCATATCCCGGTGTATGTATCCGAAAACATGGTGGGCCACAAATTGGGTGAGTTTTCCCTGACGCGCACCTTCAAGGGACATGCCGCTGATAAAAAAGCAGCAGTCAAGAAATAGGGAGGCATGATGACAACGACTATTGCAGTTGCAAGAAATATTCATCTTTCCGCGCAGAAAGGCCGTTTGGTTGCCGATCAGATTCGCGGCTTGCCGGTTGCGCAAGCGCTTAACATCCTGGCCTTCAGCCCGAAGAAGGGTGCGGGGATCATCAAGAAGGCCCTGGAATCCGCGATTGCGAATGCCGAGCATAACGATGGTGCGGATATCGATGAGCTGAAGGTGAAAACCATTTACATTGATAAGGCGGCATCGCTAAAGCGTTTCATGGCGCGCGCTAAGGGTCGTGGCAACAAAATTGAAAAGCAGACCTGCCACATTACGGTTAGCGTCGGGAGCTAGGGGCAAATTATGGGACAAAAAATTCATCCAACCGGTTTCCGGTTGTGCGTTCGCAAAAACTGGGATTCCAAGTGGTTCGCAAACAGCAAGAATTTTGCTGACTTGCTACTCAAGGATATTGAAGTTCGTGCTTTCCTGAAAAAGAAGCTGGCTTCTGCCGGCGTTTCCAAGGTAATTATCGAGCGTCCGGCCAAGAACGCCAAGGTGACTATTTACACTGCGCGTCCCGGCATGGTGATAGGTAAAAAAGGCGAGGATATCGAAGCGTTGCGTGCCGAATTACGCAAGCGCATGGGTTTGCAATCTGTCGATGTTGCTATTGAAGAAGTACGCAAGCCGGAAATCGATGCGCAATTGATCGCCGACAGTATCACCGCGCAACTGGAAAAACGCATCATGTTCCGCCGCGCCATGAAGCGTGCGATGCAAAACGCGATGCGTCTGGGTGCACAAGGCATCAAGATCATGAGTGCAGGTCGTTTGAACGGTATTGAAATCGCACGTACCGAGTGGTATCGCGAAGGACGTGTGCCATTGCATACTCTGCGTGCCGATATTGACTACGGTACTTCCGAAGCGAAGACTACCTATGGCATCATCGGTGTAAAGGTTTGGGTGTTCAAAGGCGAAATTGGTCAGGAAGCTGCTGCACCAGTCGCTGCTGAGCCGGAAAAGAAAGTAAGAAAGTCGGGAGCAAAGCATGCTACAGCCAGCTAGAAGAAAATACCGCAAGGAACAAAAGGGCCGTAATACCGGCATTGCCACCCGTGGCAACAAGGTCAGTTTCGGTGAGTTTGGTCTGAAGGCGGTTGCGCGCGGTCGCTTAACGGCACGTCAAATTGAAGCCGCACGCCGTGCGATGACCCGCCACATCAAACGGGGTGGTCGAATCTGGATTCGTATTTTTCCGGATAAGCCGATCTCCAAAAAACCGGCCGAAGTGCGCATGGGTAATGGCAAGGGTAATCCCGAGTTTTACGTCGCCGAGATTCAGCCCGGCAAGATGTTGTACGAAATGGATGGCGTGGATGAAACATTGGCGCGCGAAGCATTCCGATTGGCATCTGCGAAGTTGCCGATTGCGACCACATTCGTAATTAGACAGGTAGGTGCATAACATGAAGGCGAGTGAATTGAGAGCCAAATCTGCCGCAGATTTGCAACAAGAAACGCTGTCACTGACCAAAGCACAATTTGGCCTGCGCATGCAAGTTGCGACGCAGCAAATGACCAATACCAGCGAGTTGCGCAAAGTGCGCCGTGATATCGCGCGCGTAAAGACAGTATTGAGAGAGAAGGGTGCCCAGTGATGAGCGATTCCAAAGTAATAAGTGATTCCAAGCTGAAACGTACCCTGACCGGTACTGTGGTAAGCGACAAGATGGACAAGACCGTAACGGTTTTGGTTGAGCGTAAAGTGAAGCACCCATTGCTGGGTAAAATCATTCGCGTTTCCAAAAAGTATCACGCGCACGATGAAGCCAATGAGTTTCATACCGGCGATGCGGTAATGATTGAAGAGTGCCGGCCACTGGCTAAAACCAAGAGTTGGCGCGTTGCAAAGTTGCTGGAAAAGGCAGCCGCAAATTAATTGTAGTTTCTGCTTGCGTCTTTCAAAAATTCGAATATAATACGCGGCTTCGTTTCATCGCCGTTAGCGGCGACCTAACCCAAACGGGTTCCAAAACTGGCCGCCGTGAGCGGAAAAAGTTGGAGATTAAATAATGATACAAATGCAGTCTGTTTTAGATGTTGCTGACAATACTGGTGCGCGCTCCGTGATGTGCATCAAGGTGTTGGGCGGTTCCAGGCGTCGTTATGCTTCCGTTGGTGATGTCATCAAGGTTAGCATCAGGGACGCAGCTCCGCGTGGCCGCGTAAAAAAAGGTGAGGTGTATAACGCCGTAGTGGTGCGCACCGCCAAGGGCGTGCGTCGCTCAGATGGCTCGCTGATTAAATTTGATGGTAATGCTGCGGTTTTGCTTAATGCCAAGTTGGAGCCTATCGGCACGCGCATTTTTGGGCCGGTGACACGCGAGTTGCGTACCGAAAAGTTCATGAAGATCGTTTCGCTGGCACCTGAAGTGCTGTAAGCGTAAATAGATCGAGTCGAGGAAAATCATGCGCAAGATCAAGAAAAACGATGACGTTATCGTAATCGCAGGTAAAGACAAGGGTAATCGCGGCAATGTGCTGCAAGTCCTTGGTGATCACCTGCTGGTTGGCGGTATCAATAAAGTCAAGAAGCACCAGAAGCCTAACCCGACAAAGGGAATGACAGGCGGGATCGTGGAGAAGGAATTGCCGATTCATATTTCGAATGTGGCGATCTACAACACGGCTGCCAAGAAGGGTGATCGAGTCGGTATTAAAACGCTGGAAGATGGACGCAAGGTTCGTGTGTTCAAGTCTAGCGGCGAAATGATTGACGCTTAAGGGGTATAGAGCATGGCTCGTTTGTATGAGTTTTACAAAGACAAGGTCGCAAAGGACCTGATGACGCAATTTGGCTATAAATCCATCATGGAAGTGCCGCGTATCGAGAAAATCACCCTGAATATGGGGGTTGGTGAGGCGGTGGCAGACAAGAAGGTGATGGAGTTTGCGGTTGGTGATATGCAAAAGATTGCCGGCCAAAAACCGGTGGTTACAATGTCCAAGAAGTCGATTGCCGGTTTCAAGATTCGTGAAGGCTATCCGGTCGGTTGTAAAGTGACGCTACGCAAGCTGCGCATGTATGAATTCTTGGATCGCCTGATTTCGGTCGCGATCCCACGTATTCGCGATTTCCGTGGCATTTCCGGCAAATCTTTTGATGGCCGCGGAAACTACAACATGGGCGTGAAAGAGCAAATCATTTTTCCGGAAATCGAGTATGAAAAGATTGATGCGTTGCGTGGTATGAACATTACCATCACCACGTCTGCGAAGACTGACGAAGAAGCCAAGGCTCTACTGTTGGCATTTAAACTCCCATTAAAGAAATGAGGGAATACTAATGGCTAAGATGGCAGTAATTAACCGCGAGCAAAAACGTCGTGATACCGTAAAAAAGTTTGCGGCTAAACGTGCGGAATTGCAGGCAGTGATCACCAACATGAAGCTCAGCGATGAAGAACGCGCCGCTGCGCGTCTGAAGCTGCAAGCCTTGCCGCGCAACTCCAGTCCGGTTCGCTTGCGCAACCGCTGTGCATTGACTGGACGCCCGCGCGGCACTTTCAGGAAGTTTGGTTTGGGGCGTATTAAAGTGCGTGAATTCGCGATGCGCGGTGAAATTCCCGGTATCGTTAAGGCCAGCTGGTAGGAGAAATATATGAGTATGAGTGATCCGATCTCCGACATGTTGACGCGTATTCGCAATGCGCAGATGGCGGAAAAAACCAAGGTGGCAATGCCTTCTTCGAAACTAAAGGTGGCGATTGCAGTAGTCTTGAAAGACGAAGGTTATGTGGATGGCTTCAATGTCGTCAAGGGCGATGGTGGCAAAGCCACGCTGGAAATCGGCCTGAAGTATTACAGCGGGCGCCCGGTGATTGAGAAGATCCAGCGTATCAGCCGCCCGGGACTGCGTATATACAAGGGTTCCGATGATATTCCCAAGGTGATGAATGGATTGGGTATCGCCATTGTGTCTACATCCAAAGGTTTGATGACCGACCGCAAAGCGCGCGCCAATGGTATTGGTGGTGAAGTGCTGTGCGTAGTCGCGTAGTGAGGTAATCATGTCAAGAGTTGCCAAGAATCCTGTTGTTGTGCCTAGCGGTGTTGAAGTCGTGCAGGGCGCAGGTGAAATTTCGATGAAGGGGCCGATGGGTACCCTTAAGCAAGCTTTGCCGGGTGATGTGAGCGTTGAGCGTGAGGGCGACAGCCTGTTGTGTAAGGCGCAGAACGACTCCACTCAAGCCAATGCGATGTCCGGTACGATCCGCGCATTGCTGGCTAACATGGTGCAGGGTGTGAGCAAAGGTTTTGAGCGTAAGCTGAGCCTTGTTGGCGTGGGTTACCGTGCGCAAGCTGCAGGGGATACGTTGAACCTGACCTTGGGCTTTTCTCATCCGGTTGCCTACAAGATGCCTTCGGGTATCAAGGTCGAAACACCGACGCAAACTGAAATCCTGTTAAAGGGCGCCGACAAGCAGCGTGTCGGACAAGTTGCTGCTGAAATTCGCGCCTTCCGCGAACCTGAGCCTTACAAGGGCAAGGGTGTGCGCTACAGCGATGAAGTGGTGATCCTGAAAGAAACCAAGAAGAAATAATTGAGGCGGATATGTTGATCAAAAAAGAAGCACGTCAGCGCAGAGCACGCAAAACCCGTGCCCGCATTGCTGAGAAAAAGACTATACGTCTTGCTATTCACCGTACCAATTTGCATATCTATGCCCAGGTGATTTCTGCTTGTGGCAGCAAAGTGTTGGCCAGTGCGTCCAGTAACGAAGCGGAGGTTCGCAAGGATTTGGCGAATGGCGGGAACAAGGCCGCTGCAGCTGTGGTGGGCAAGCGTATCGCCGAAAAAGCGAAGAGCGCGGGCATTACCCAGGTGGCGTTTGACCGTTCTGGTAACCGGTATCATGGCCGTGTCAAGGCGTTGGCTGAAGCCGCGCGTGAACATGGTCTGCAGTTCTAATTGGAGTTGAGCGATGGCTAAGCCGCAAGGAAAAATACATCAGCAAGAAGAGCGTGATGACGGTCTGATCGAAAAAATGATCTCTGTGAACCGCGTCACCAAGGTAGTCAAGGGCGGTCGCATCATGGGGTTCGCCGCACTGACCGTGGTCGGTGATGGCGATGGCCGCGTGGCGATGGGCAAAGGCAAATCCAAGGAAGTTCCAGTCGCCGTGCAAAAGGCGATGGATGAAGCGCGCCGCAATCTGGTCAAGATAAGTCTGAGGAATGGCACGTTGCACCATACCGTGATCGGTAAGCATGGCGCAGCCAAGGTGTTGATGCAGCCGGCATCCGAAGGTACCGGCATTATCGCTGGAGGCGCGATGCGCGCAGTGTTCGAGGCGGTCGGTGTGCGCGATGTGTTGGCCAAGTGTATCGGTTCCAGCAATCCATACAACGTGGTGCGCGCCACACTGAACGGCTTGAAAGCATTGAATTCTCCATCAGAAATTGCTGCCAAGCGCGGTAAGAATGTTGACGAGATTCTGGGGTAAACCATGACGCAAGCAAAAGCAAAAAACAAGACTTTAAAAGTGACGCAGACCAAAAGCCTGATCGGCACCAAGCAATCACATCGCGATACGATTCGCGGCTTGGGGCTGCGTCGTATCAATCATACCGTGCAACTGGAAGACACTCCTTGTGTGCGCGGCATGATCAACAAAGTGTTTTATATGGTTAAGTGCGAGGCATAACAAATGCAACTCAATAATATTCAGCCTGCGCAAGGTGCCAAGCATTCCAAGCGCCGCGTTGGTCGCGGCATCGGTTCCGGCTTGGGCAAAACATGCGGTCGCGGTCACAAGGGGCAGAAATCCCGCGCTGGCGGTTTCCATAAGGTCGGTTTCGAGGGCGGCCAAATGCCGCTGCAACGCCGTTTGCCAAAGCGCGGTTTTGTCTCGCTGACGCGCTATGACACGGCGCAAGTTAGATTGTCCGATCTGCAAAAATTGCCGGTGGACAGCGTTGATCTGCTGGCGCTCAAGCAGGCTGGCGTTATTCATGCTGGTGCATTGACTGCGAAAGTCATCCTGTGTGGTGAAATTTCCCGTGCAGTGAAGTTGCAAGGGCTGCTGGTAACCAAAGGTGCACGTGTAGCGATTGAAGCCGCTGGCGGCAGCATCGTCGAGTAAGGCTGGTACGTGAGCGCAGTGGCTAAGGGTGTAGGCAAGAGTAAGTATGGTGATTTAGGTCAGCGTCTTTGGTTTTTGCTGGGCGCGCTGGTGGTATTTCGCATTGGCGCGCATATCCCCGTGCCAGGTATTGACCCGACGGTATTGGCGGATCTGTTCAAGTCGCAAAAAGACGGCATTCTGGGCATGTTCAACATGTTCTCGGGTGGCGCGCTGGAACGTTTTACGATTTTTGCGCTGGGGATCATGCCGTACATCTCCGCGTCGATTATCATGCAGTTGGCTGCGATAGCGGTTCCGCATATTGAGCAGTTGAAGAAAGAAGGCGAAGCAGGACGCCGCAAGATAACGCAGTACACCCGCTACGGCACATTGGCTTTGGCGTTGTTCCAGGCGTTTGGTATCTCGGTGGCGTTGCAGTCGCAGCCGGGTTTGGTGCCGAATCCGGGCGCAATGTTCCAGTTAACCTCGGTGGTTACTCTGGTGACCGGCACGATGTTCCTGATGTGGTTGGGCGAACAGATTACCGAACGCGGTCTTGGAAATGGTATTTCGCTGATTATTTTTGCCGGTATCGCGGCAGGGTTGCCCAATGCAATTGGTAGCACGCTGGAGTTGGCGCGCACCGGTGCCTTTTCCATCCCGCTGGTGTTGTTGCTGTTCTTCGGTGCGATAGCGGTCACGGCTTTGGTGGTGTATGTCGAACGCGGTCAGCGCAAGATTCTGGTGAACTATGCCAAACGGCAAGTGGGTAACAAGGTTTATGGCGGACAAAGTTCTCATCTGCCGCTGAAGCTGAATATGGCCGGCGTGATCCCGCCTATTTTTGCCTCAAGCATTATCCTGTTTCCTGCGACGATTGCTGGCTGGTTCGGTAGCGGGGAGGGCATGAGCTGGCTGAAAGATATCAGCGGAATGTTGTCTCCCGGACAGCCAATTTATGTGCTGGTGTATGCGACGGCGATTATATTTTTCTGTTTCTTCTACACGGCGCTGGTGTTCAGTCCGAAAGAAACAGCGGACAATTTGAAAAAGAGCGGCGCTTTTTTGCCCGGTATCCGTCCCGGCGAACAAACTGCGCGCTACGTTGAAAAGATCATGCTGCGCCTGACTATGATTGGCGCGGTGTATATCACTCTGGTTTGTTTGCTGCCGGAATTTCTGGTGGTAAAGTGGAACGTGCCGTTTTACTTTGGTGGTACATCGCTGTTGATCCTGGTGGTGGTAACGATGGACTTCATGTCGCAAGTACAGTCTTATCTGATGACTCATCAGTATGAAAACCTGCTGAAGAAAGCCAATTTCAAGGGTGGGTCTGCGCGCTAATGGCTAAAGAAGATGTGATTCAGATGCAGGGCGAGATAGAGGAGTCGTTGCCGAACGCGACATTTCGAATCAAGCTGGAAAATGGTCATGTGGTGTTGGGTCATATCTCGGGGAAAATGCGTATGCATTACATTCGCATTCTGCCCGGAGACAAGGTGACCGTGGAGTTGACACCATATGATTTGAGTAAGGCGCGCATTGTGTTCCGCGCCAAATAGTTAAGCGAGTAAGGAGAAGAAAAATGAGAGTGCAAGCATCAGTAAAAAAGATATGTCGTAACTGCAAGATCGTCATTCGTAAGCGTGTAGTGCGCGTTATTTGCGCAGAACCGCGGCACAAGCAACGCCAAGGCTAATTGAATAAAATTAGCGCTTAGTGATATAATTTTCGTCTTTTAAAAGATAGGGTAGCTGCATGGCACGTATTGCAGGGGTCAATATCCCCAACCATCAACACGCTGTGATTGCCTTGACTGCAATCTACGGTATCGGGCGCGCCCGCTCGCAAGATGTTTGCGTGGCGGCTGGCGTGAATTCCAGCACCAAGATGAAAGATTTGACTGACGCAGAGGTTGAGAAGCTGCGCGAGCAAGTCGCCAAGTTCACGGTGGAAGGTGATCTGCGTCGTGAAACGACGATGAACATCAAGCGCCTGATGGACTTGGGTTGCTATCGCGGCCTGCGCCATCGCCGTGGTTTGCCATGCCGTGGCCAGCGCACTCGCACCAACGCACGCACCCGTAAGGGTCCGCGCAAGGCGATTGCCGGCGCCAAGAAGTAAGTTTGCTATAACGCATTAGAGGATTAGATTATGGCCAAGCCAAGCACGAAGGTGCGCAAGAAAGTCAAAAAGAACGTAGCCGAAGGTATTGCGCACGTTCACGCTTCCTTTAACAACACTATCGTCACCATTACCGACCGCCAAGGCAATACCCTGGCATGGTCGACCAGCGGTGCGCAGGGTTTTAAGGGCTCGCGCAAGAGCACGCCGTTTGCAGCGCAGGTGGCGGCCGAAACAGTGGGCAAGGCTGCAGTTGAATGCGGCGTTAAAAATCTTGAAGTGCGCATCAAGGGACCCGGCCCAGGCCGCGAGTCCGCAGTGCGCGCATTGAATGCGGCTGGTTTTAAGATTACCAGCATCTCCGACATTACACCGGTGCCGCACAACGGCTGCCGTCCGCCTAAAAAGCGCCGTATCTAATTTTTTGGGAGTCGATCTTGGCTAGAAATCTTGATGCAAAATGCCGTCAGTGCCGCCGCGAAGGCGAAAAGCTGTTCCTGAAGGGCGAAAAATGTTTTACCGATAAGTGTGGTGTTGAGCGCAGGGCTTATCCGCCCGGTCAGCACGGCCAGAAAAAGAATACCCGTCTGTCCGAGTACGGCGGCCAGTTGCGTGAAAAGCAGAAAGTTCGCCGCATTTACGGTGTGCTGGAAAAGCAATTCCGCCTGACTTACAAGCAAGCGGAAAGCCAACGCGGCATCACCGGCGAAAGCTTGTTGCAGATTCTGGAATCGCGCTTGGACAATGTTTCATACCGTATGGGTTTTGGCGCGTCGCGTGCCGAGGCGCGTCAGGTGGTTCGCCACAATGGCGTTCTGGTAAATGGCAAGCGCGTCAACATTCCTTCCTATCAAGTGCGTCCCGGAGACGTGGTTGAAGTGGCCGAAAAATCCAGGACGCATCTGCGTATCAAAGCTGCACTGGCTGCGGCCGAACAGCGCGGATTCCCGGAATGGATCGAAATGGACACCAAAGCGCTTAAGGGAACATATAAAGCCAAGCCACAACGTGCCGAACTGCCTGCAACCATCAACGAGCATCTCGTGGTTGAGTTGTATTCCAAGTAATCCACGTGGAGTAGCGTATGCCTAAGAATGAATTTTTAAAGCCCCGCATCATTGATGTGCAAAAGATTTCCGCCACCCAGGCAAAGGTGGTGATGGAGCCTTTTGAGCGTGGCTACGGCCACACATTGGGTAATGCATTGCGCCGTATCCTGTTGTCTTCCATGCCTGGCGCCGCGCCGACCGAAGTAAAGATGGCCGGCGTGTTGCACGAGTACGCAACCATCGACGGCGTGCAGGAAGATGTCGTAGATATCCTGCTGAACCTGAAGGGCGTGGTACTGCGTCTGCATAATACGCAGGAAGTCGTGCTGACCCTCAAGAAAGAAGGACATGGCGTGGTGACTGCCGCCGATATCAGCGGCAATGCCGATGTCGAAGTGGTCAATCCGGATCACGTGATTGCGCATCTGACTGCCGGCGGCAAGCTGGATATGCAAATCAAGGTTGAGCAGGGGCATGGCTATGTTTCGGCAAATGCCCGCCAGGTGTCGAGCGAAACGCGTGCCGTCGGGCATATCGCGCTGGACGCATCGTTCAGCCCGGTCAGCCGCGTCAGCTACGCAGTTGAAAGCGCGCGTGTCGAGCAGCGCACCGACCTTGACAAGCTGGTGATGAATATCGAAACCAATGGTGCCATTGACCCTGAGCAGGCGATTCGCAATGCTGCGCGTATCCTGGTCGATCAATTCTCCGTATTCGCCGCTTTGGAAGGTACCGAGCCGGTCGTCGAGAAGGTGCAAGCACCCAAGGTTGACCCGATCCTGTTGCGTCCGGTGGATGATCTGGAACTGACACCGCGTTCTTCCAACTGCCTCAAGGCGCAAAGCATCCACTATATCGGCGATCTGATTCAATACACCGAAAACGATCTGCTGCGCACTCCGAATCTTGGACGCAAATCGTTGAATGAGATCAAGCAGGTTCTTGCCGAGCACAACTTGTCGCTGGGCATGAAGCTGGAAAACTGGCCTGTAGCCGTCGCTTAAAGCAGCGAAATAAATCAGAATCAAGAGAGGCAAATCATGCGTCACCGTTTAGGCTTAAGAAAACTCAATCGCACCAGCAGCCACCGTCTGGCGATGTTCCGCAACATGACCGTGTCGCTGTTGCGTCACGAACTCATCAAGACCACGCTGCCAAAGGCCAAGGAACTGCGCCGCGTCGCAGAACCCATCCTGACGCTGGGCAAGACCCCGAGCCTGGCAAATCGCCGCCTGGCATTTGCCCGCCTGCGTGACCGTGAAATGGTTACCAAGCTGTTCGACGAACTCGGCCCGCGCTACGCGGCACGCAACGGCGGCTACCTGCGCATTCTCAAATTCGGTTTCCGTCAGGGCGACAATGCCCCGATGGCGCTGATCGAACTGATGGATCGCCCGGCAGAAGCTACAGCCGTTGATGTTGAGTAATTAGCGCACCCGCTCATGCTGGGTGCGTCGAAAGATGTTTCAGCATTAAACGAAAAGCCGGACATGTCCGGCTTTTTGCATTTTTGACAAACTTAACAGGAGACACTCATGGCAAACTGGTTCGCAGACAACTCCCTATCCATAGGCCGCACGCCGCTGGTGCGCCTCAACCGCATCACCGACGGCGCGCCCGCCACCATCCTGGCCAAGATCGAAGGGCGCAACCCAGCCTACTCCGTCAAATGCCGCATCGGCGCGGCGATGGTCGCGGATGCCGAAAAGCGCGGCCTGCTTGGCCCGGGCAAGAAACTCGTCGAGCCGACCAGCGGCAACACCGGCATTGCGCTGGCCTTTGTCGCCGCCGCGCGCGGCATTCCGCTCACCCTGACCATGCCGGAAACCATGAGCATCGAGCGGCGCAAACTGCTGGTTGCGTTCGGCGCCACTTTGGTGCTGACCGAAGGGGCCAAAGGCATGAACGGCGCGATCGCCAAGGCCGAAGAAATCGCCGCCTCCGATCCGGAGCACTACGTTTTGTTGCAACAGTTCAAGAACCCGGCCAACCCTGCCATCCACGAACAGACCACCGGCCCGGAAATCTGGAACGACACCGACGGCAAGGTCGATATTTTCGTCTCCGGGGTCGGCACCGGCGGCACGATTACCGGCGTATCGCGCTACATCAAGAATACCAAGGGCAAAGCCATCACCTCGGTTGCGGTTGAGCCGACCGCCAGCCCCGTCCTCACCCAGCAACGTGCCGGTGAGCCGCTGAAACCCGGCCCGCACAAAATCCAGGGCCTCGGCGCAGGCTTCGTGCCGGACACCCTCGATATGTCGCTGGTGGACGAGGTCGAGCAAGTGACCAACGAAGACGCGGTGCTATATGCCCGCCGTCTGGCGCATGAAGAAGGCATCCTGTCCGGCATCTCCAGCGGTGCGGCGGTTGCTGCCGCAGTGCGCCAGGCCAACCGTCCGGAGAATGCGGGCAAGACCATCGTCGTCATCCTGCCCGACTCCGGCGAACGCTACCTCAGCTCGATCCTGTTCGAAGGGATGTTTGACGAGAAGGGTGTTGCGGTTTAGGCGAGCCGGGGAATCGCTATTCCTCAACCTTGCCCCGCAACGCCTTCAGTTGGCCGCGTTGAGTTTTACCTTCGATCCGCCTTTTAACTGAACCTCTGGTCGGCTTGGTTGCGGTGCGCTTCCTGGGCGTGATGCCTGCGCTTTTGATCAAAGCCTGAAGCCGCGCAAGCGCATCCTCCCGGTTCTTCTCCTGGCTGCGATAGCGCTGCGCCTTGATGACGATGACCCCGTCGCCGGAGATGCGCCGGTCGGTTAGCTGCCTGAGTTTTTCCTTGTAGTCATCCGGCAGCGACGACGCATTGATGTCAAAGCGCAGATGAATCGCGGTCGAGACCTTGTTGACGTTCTGGCCGCCCGCGCCCTGCGCACGAATCGCATGCAATTCGATCTCGGCATCGGGGATGGAAATGTGGCTGGATATTTTCATCGTAGCTTGAGTTGTAGCGTGCGCTGTGCGCACAGCGCACGCTACGGCTTTTTCATCGCTTGCTTCAAATATTTCCCCGTGACGCTGTTCTTGTCCTTGGCGATGTCCTTCGGCGAGCCTTGCGCGATGATGCGGCCGCCGCCGTCGCCGCCTTCCGGGCCGAGGTCGATTACCCAGTCGGCGGTTTTGATCACGTCGAGGTTATGCTCGATCACCACCACGGTGTTGCCCTGGTCGCGCAGCTTGTGGATCACCTTCAGCAGCAGCGCGATGTCGTGGAAGTGCAGCCCCGTGGTGGGTTCGTCGAGGATGTACAGCGTGCGTCCGGTGTCGCGCTTGGACAGTTCCAGCGACAGCTTCACGCGTTGCGCCTCGCCGCCTGACAGCGTGGTCGCGGATTGTCCCAGCGTGATGTAGCCCAGGCCCACATCCAGCAGCGTCTGCAGCTTGCGCGCGATGATAGGCACAGGCTTGAAGAACTCGTGCGCCTGCTCCACGGTCATCTGCAATATCTGGTGGACGTTCTTGCCCTTGTAGTTGATCTCCAGCGTCTCGCGGTTGTAGCGTTGGCTGTGGCACACGTCGCACGGCACATACACGTCCGGCAGGAAGTGCATCTCCACCTTGATCATGCCGTCGCCCTGGCAGGATTCGCAGCGCCCGCCCTTGATGTTGAACGAGAAGCGTCCCGGTCCGTAGCCGCGTTCGCGCGCCGACGGCACCCCGGCGAACAGCTCGCGGATCGGCGTGAACAGACCGGTATAGGTGGCGGGGTTGGAGCGCGGCGTGCGCCCGATCGGCGACTGATCGACGTTGATCACCTTGTCGAAAAATTCCAGCCCGCTGATCTCGGCATAGGGCGCGGGTTCGGTGTTGCTGCCGTACAAGTGTTGCGCCACGGCGGGATACAGCGTGTCGTTGATCAGCGTGGACTTGCCGGAACCGGATACGCCGGTCACGCACACCAGCAGGCCGACCGGCAGGTTCAGCGTGATGTCCTTCAGGTTGTTGCCGGAAGCGCCGACGATGTGCAGCATGCGTTCCGGGTCGGGCTTGAGAGATTTTTCCGGCATCGGGATGCTGCGGCGGCCGGTCAGGTAATCGCCGGTGAGCGACTGCTCGCTCTGGCAGATTTCCTCCGGCGTGCCCTGCGCGACGACCAGCCCGCCGTGTTCGCCCGCGCCCGGCCCCATGTCCACCACATAGTCGGCATGGCGGATCGCCTCTTCATCGTGTTCGACCACGATCACGCTGTTGCCCATGTCGCGCAGCTTCTTCAGCGTTTGCAGCAGGCGGTCGTTGTCGCGCTGGTGCAGGCCGATGGAAGGCTCGTCGAGCACATACATCACGCCGGTCAGGCCGGAGCCGATCTGCGACGCGAGGCGGATGCGCTGTGCCTCGCCGCCGGACAGCGTTTCGGCGGAGCGTTCCAGCGAAAGATAATCCAGCCCGACGTTGTTGAGGAAGGTCAGGCGGCTGGCGATCTCCAGCACGATCTTTTCCGCGATTGCCTGCTTGTGGCCTTGCAGCTTCAAGCCCTGGAAGAAAGTCAGCGCCTGCTTCAGCGGCAGTGCGCTGATCTCGTACAGGTTCATTTCCGCGACGCGAACATGGCGCGCTTCCAGGCGCAGGCGCGTGCCCTTGCATTCCGGGCAGGGGCAACTGTTCAGGTATTTCGCCAGCTCCTCGCGCACCGCGGGCGAGTCGGTCTCCTTGTAGCGGCGTTCCAGATTGTTGACGATGCCCTCGAAGGCATGTTCGCGCAGCATCGGTTTGCCGCGCTCGTTGATATATTGGAACGCGATCTCGGTCTTGCCGCTGCCGTACAGGATCACCTGCTGAATCTTCTCCGGCAGGCTTTCAAACGACTGCTCGATGTCGAAGCCGTAATGCTTCGCAAGGCCGGCGAGCAACTGGTGATAAAACTGGTTGCGCCGATCCCAGCCCTTGATCGCGCCGGAACTCAACGACAACTGCGGAAAGGCGACGATGCGCTTGGGATCGAAAAAGCTGATATTGCCGAGACCGTCGCACTTCGGGCAGGCACCCATCGGGTTGTTGAACGAGAACAAGCGCGGTTCCAGTTCCGGCAGCGAGTAGCTGCAAATCGGGCAGGCGAATTTTGCCGAGAACAGGTGCTCTTTTTCGGTATCCATCTCCACCGCCAGCGCGCGTCCGTCGGCGTGGCGCAACGCGGTCTCGAACGATTCCGCCAGGCGCTGCTTGGACTCCGCATTCACCTTCAGCCGATCCACTACGATCTCGACGGTGTGCTTTTTGGTTTTCTGCAACGCCGGCAAAGCGTCGATTTCATAAACCTTGCCGTTGACGCGTAGCCGCGTGAAACCCTGCGCGCGCAGCTCGTCGAACAGGTCCAGTTGCTCGCCTTTGCGCTCCACGACCAAAGGAGAAAGAATCATGATCTTCGTGCCTTCCGGCAGATTCAGCACATGATCCACCATCTGCCCGACGCTCTGCGCCTGCAACACCAGATCGTGCTGCGGGCAATACGGGTCGCCGGCGCGCGCGAACAGCAGGCGCAGGTAATCGTGAATCTCGGTGACCGTGCCGACCGTGGAGCGCGGGTTATGCGACGTGGCCTTCTGTTCGATTGCGATCGCCGGAGAAAGCCCCTCGATCAAGTCCACGTCCGGCTTTTCCATCAACTGCAAAAACTGCCGCGCATAGGCCGACAGCGATTCCACATAGCGCCGCTGCCCCTCGGCATACAAGGTGTCGAAGGCGAGTGAGGACTTGCCCGAACCCGACAACCCGGTGATCACCACCAGCTTGTGGCGCGGCAGATCGAGGTTGATGTTCTTCAGGTTGTGCGTGCGCGCACCGCGAATTTTGATTTGTTCCATGCCAAGCTGCGATCCATAAATACGACCGGACAATATACGCGAATTTCGATGCATTCCCAACCCGTGCAACCATGCTGGTTGCTCCCTTCCCCCGCCAGCGTGAGAAGGGCTGGGGATGAGGGATTGTGAGCTTGCGCCCGCACTGCAAATTGTTATAACATAGTTGCCACATCAAGTTCGGAGAAAATCATGCGTACCAGTTTAAGAAAAGTGGGCAATTCCCGTGGGGTCATCATTCCCGCTACCCTGCTGGCCGCCTGCGAAATGGGCGACGAAGTGGATATCAGGCTGGAAGGCAAAAATCTGGTGATCGCGCCAGTCAAGGCTCCCCGTGCTGGTTGGTTTGAGGGCTATAAGCCTGAAGCTGACTCCGAGCCGTTCGCCGCACTGCCTGCGGATGAAGGGAGCGAGGAATGGGTATGGTAAAGCGCGGCGAAGTGTATTGGGTCAATCTTGATCCGATCATCGGCACCGAGGTCAAGAAAACACGCCCGGCATTGGTAGTCTCGCCCGATGATCTGAATGCCGCGTTGCCGCGCGTCATCATCGCGCCGCTCACCAGCAAAGGACAGCAGCTTGGCTGCAGGCCAAAGGTGAAATTCGCGGGTAAGTCAGCACGCATTCTGCTCGATCAATTGCGTTCGGTGGATAAAGCTCGTCTGGCCGGAAAGATGGGAAAAATTGACCAGGCGGTGTGGCATCCGGTTCTGCTGGAAATGCTGGTATAGCGACGCGGGGAGAAAAGTGATGCTGGCCCTTTGGCTCAACGTTCGTCTGGATGCAAATTTTTCATATTGAAATGCGGGCTATCCGCGTGTAACCTGCCGCAATGGACAATGGTGACGGCATTCTTTTGCAAATCCGCGAAGCAGCAAAAAAGAGGTATCTTTTCCTTCCACATGCGATTCGACAAATGAACAGACCGGAGCGCATGATCAGCACGAGAGAAATTCGCCAGGTGATCGAACATGGCGAGGTTGTCGAAAATTACCCGAACGATGCCAGAGGCCACAGTTGCTTGATGCTCGGCAGCGGAGAGTCTAACAGGCCAATTCATGTGGTCTGTGCCAACAAAGAAGAATTTCTGGCTATCATCACAGCCTACATTCCCGGTGAAAAGGAATGGAGCAATGATTTCAAGACAAGGAGAGCACCATGAAATGCTTGTACTGCCAAGGAGAAATGAAAAAGGGAGAAACACCGTTCCATATTGACCGGAAGGGCTGTCACTTGACCTTGGACAGCGTTCCGGCATGGGTGTGCTCTCAGTGTGGCGAATCCTATTTCGAGGCGGCAGAAGTCGATGCCATTCAGGATCTCATCCAGTCCGTCGAACAAAAAACTCACGCCATCGCACTGGCAGCTTGAATGACATTCTGTCATATCAACGCCGATCTCTTGCAGCAGGCGAAACAACTCAATATCAATCTTTCGCAGACGCTGGCGCTGCATCTGGCCGAAATCGTGAGGCAAGCGCAGCGCCGCCAATGGCTGGAAGAAAACAAGAACGCGCTGGATGAATACAACCATCGCATCGAAACGCGCGGCACGTTCAGCGACGGCTTGCGGCGGTTTTGAGGGCGCACCGGGATTTGATGCGAGCCTCGCGGCTATGGCTCGCACCGTTGGAAAAAAGTGATGCTTTGGGTTCTGTGATTCTGTTTTCAGTCGTTGTATTTCGTGAAATGAATAGCAGGTACGTGCCATAAGGAGATTTCGCCCCTGCCCGTACTATTAACACATATACTGAAAAGATAATCAGGGGGCAACCTCTCACTTTTACGTTATGCATCTCGGTTCAATTATTGGAGTTATTCATGACTGCTATATCGCCCATCAATGTGTTTACGCCGGCGCAAGAAGTAAAAGATATTGAGCGCTTCGCTGGGCGAGATGATGAATTAGCGGCACTTGCCACAGCACTACAATCCCATGGCGCCCAGATTGTCATGTATGGACAGAGAGGGGTAGGCAAATCATCGTTGGCACGCCAGCTGGCCAAGTTGGCGGTAAATGACGCAGAGTTGATTGCTCGACTTAAGCAGAAACCTTTTGAGACACTGGATTTTGTTCCCATCTACATTGCTTGTGACGATTCAATCAGGAATATCGAAATGCTCATGCTTCGGCTCCTTTCTGATGAGGACGCTTTGGCATCATGGGTTCCATTCAAAGTTGTCGAAAAGAAAACGTCAGGTGAGATAGGGGCAAAATTTTCCGTTAAGGTCATAGAACTTGGTGGGAAAAAGACGGATGCAATCACGGAAAGAGCGCAGGAAATAGAGACTGATATAGCCTCCATTTTTACAACTGCTTGTAAGGGAATCGTTAAAACTGGTGTTGCTAAGCATGGCCTTCTTATCATCATTGATGAGTTCGACCGTATAAAAGATCGCAGTGGTCTTGCGTCTTTGCTAAAAGCACTTGGCCCCGAGGGCGTAACATTTGCGTTGGTGGGCGTGGCTACGACCATTCAGGATTTAGTAACTGAGCATGAATCGGTGGCTAGGCAATTGGCAGATGGGTCTGTCCATATAAAGCCGATGCGCGACGATGAACTCCAAGATATATTTGATCGCGCTGAGAGCCTTCTTGAGCATAAATTCATTTTCAACCCAGAGGCTAGAACGTGGATCATTAATATCGCTCGCGGGCATCCGTTCTATATTCATTTGGTAGGCAAACACGCTTTATTAAAGGCAATCGCCACAGGCACGAACACTATTACCTTAGAAATGGCCAAGGAAGTCCTTTTCGAGATTGCGTTGAAGGGATCGGCTCCTATTCAAGAATCAACCTATAAAACTGCTATCGGTCACTCATACACGAGAGAAGTAATCCTTAAAAGATTTGCAGAGCGGATCGAAGACGAAATACACACTACAGAGCTTTATGCTGGTATTTCGAAAGAGCTTGGCATAGAGCCAAGTACTGTATCTGTTTATGTTGGGCATTTGGGTAGTGACAAGTATGGGGCGGTGTTAAACAAAACCCGAGAGCGTTACTACCAGTTTTCTGACAGCATGTTCAAGGCATATGCGGCTGCCAGACCATATGAACTGAAGGCTAGCGATCAAGAAGATGCATAAAACCTTGCGCTCAAGCGGAGCTGTAAAAGCGCGCAGCCCCTTCTTTTACATAGCTAACGGGGGCAGCATCGCATTTCTCAAGCCAGCGTAGCGTGCGCTGTGCGCACGTTTTCAGGTTGTGTTGTCGTGCGCACAGCGTACGTTACCAGCCGATAGGGCGAATAAGTTAGGGGTATTTCAAGCTATCTCAAACCGCCAGTTGTTCCGGTATCAAATCTGCACCACTGCCATCCAACACACCGCTCCTGCGCAAATCTGTTGGCAGGCGTGGCAACCTGTTAAAATGCGCGACTTTTTGCACCTTTCCAGAATTATCCATGTCTGTTTCAAACATCATGACCGCGGCCGAGCGTCGCGCCAGTTTTGGCTTGGCGAGCATCTATGGCCTGCGCATGCTGGGGTTGTTCATCATCCTGCCGATCTTCGCGGTGTATTCGGAGCAGCTGCCCGGCGGCGAGAGTCATCTGCTGATGGGCATCGCGCTCGGCGCCTACGGGTTGACCCAGGCGATTCTGCAGCTTCCGGCCGGCTGGCTGTCCGACCGCTACGGGCGCAAGCCGGTCATTTACGGCGGCTTGCTGGTATTCGCGCTGGGCAGCTTCATCGCCGCGTCGGCGGACAACATCTATTGGGTGATTGCCGGCCGAGCCATCCAGGGCGCGGGCGCGATCAATGCCGCGGTGATGGCGCTTACCGCCGACCTCACGCGCGAAGAAGTGCGCACCAGGGCGATGGCGATGATCGGCATGACCATCGGCGTCACGTTCTCGCTATCGCTGGTTTTGTCCCCGGTGCTCAACGGCCTGCTTGGCGTGCCCGGCATCTTTGCGCTGACCGGGGTGCTGGCCGTGCTGGCCTTGCTGGTGGTGCGCTTCGTGATTCCCGATCCGGCGATTACGCGCTTCCACAGCGACACCGAGGCGAACAAGAAGCGTTTCGGCGAAGTGCTGCGCAACAGGGAATTGCTGCGCCTCGATTTCGGCATTTTCTCGGTGCACGCGATCCTGATGTCGGTGTTCATGCAGGTGCCGTTCCTGCTGCAGGCCGACGATCTGGATGTGTCGCAACACTGGAAGGTTTATCTGCCGGTGATGCTGGCGGCCTTTGTGCTGATGCTGCCACTTATCATCATCTCGGAAAAGAAGGGCAAGGTGAAGCAGGTGTTCGTGCTGGCGATCGCGCTGTCGGTGCTCGCGCAATTCATGCTGCTGTTCGCACAGCACAGCCTGTGGGGCGTGACCGCCGGGCTGCTGGTATTCTTTACCGCGTTCAATGTGCTGGAAGCTAAGCTGCCAGCGCTGATCAGCGTGATCGCGCCGCTATCCGCCAGGGGCACGGCGATGGGCGTATACAGCAGCGTGCAGTTTCTCGGCGCGTTCTTCGGCGCGACGGTGGGCGGCGCGCTGATGCAGTTTGTCGGCGGCGATGCGGTGTTTGTGTTCGGCATCGTGCTGCTGCTGGTGTGGCTGGCGGTGGCCTCCGGCATGCAGCCTCCGGCGCCGGTGCGCACCCGGCTGTATCATTTGCCGGAAATGGATGACGCCGCTGCGGTAGAATTGCGCCAGCGTCTCGCGCAACTTCCCGGGGTGCGCGAAGTGATGGTGGTCGCAGCGGAAAATATGGCCTGCCTCAAGGTGGACAGGCACGGGTTTGACGAAGCGGCGGTGGAACAACTCATAGCGAAAGGAGCATGACATGTCGGTGAACAAAGTGATTCTGATAGGCCGCCTGGGCAAAGACCCGGAAACGCGCTACATGACCAATGGCGAGGCGGTGACTAACGCCACGCTGGCGACCTCCGAAAACTGGAAGGACAAGAGCGGCGAGAAGCAGGAAAAAACCGAGTGGCATAACCTGGTGTTCTACCGCCGCCTTGCCGAGATTGCCGGCGAGTACCTGAAGAAAGGTTCGCAGATTTACATCGAGGGCAAGCTGCAAACCCGCAAGTGGCAGACCAAGGAAGGCCAGGATCGCTACACCACCGAGATCGTGGTCAACGAAATGACCATGCTCGGCGGAAAGTCATCCGGCGGCGGCAGTTTCGAGGTAGTGGAAAACGAGCGCAGCGAAGGTTCGAGCTCGCGGCCAAGCAAGCCCGCCGCTTCCTCATCCGGCAGCGCCGCGGCTCCAGCCAAGGCGGCACCGGCGGCGAAGAGCAGCTTCGATAATTTCGACGACGATATTCCGTTCTGAGATATATCGGTAGTTTTGATGTAATTACGGCCGCAAATGCGGCCGTTTTACGTTGCTGAACGAGCCGGTCAAACCCGTTCCAGCACCGCCGCAAAAAAGCCGTCCGTGTTGTGCAGGTGCGGGCGCAGCTCCAGATAGTCGCCCGTATCCAGCGCGATCTTTTGCTGTTGCAGCACCTCGCTGGCCGGGCGCAGCACGAAGTCGGGATGCGCGGCGAGGAAGGCTTGCACGATAAGCTGGTTCTCTTCCGGCAGGATGCTGCAAGTCGCGTACACCAGGCGTCCGCCCTTCTTCAGCAGGCGGCTGGCGGAGGCGAGGATGGCGGCCTGTTTGCGCGTAACTTCCTCGATGCTGCCGGGCGATTGGCGGAATTTAAGATCCGGGCTGCGGCGCAGCGTGCCAAGGCCGCTGCATGGCGCATCCACCAGCACGCGGTCGATCTTGCCGGACAGGCGCTTCACCTTGAGGTCGTTCTCGTGCGCGATCAGCATCGGCTGGATGTTGCTGGCGCCGGAGCGTTTCAGGCGCGGCTTGAGATTGGCGAGGCGTTTTTCGGATGTATCCATTGCATATAAACGGCCCTGCGAATTCATCAGCGCGGACAGCATCAGCGTCTTGCCGCCCGCCCCGGCGCAGAAATCCACCACCATGTCGTTGCGCTTCGGCGCGAGCAGGAAGCCGAGCAACTGGCTGCCTTCGTCCTGCACTTCTATCTTGCCTTCGGTGAACAGCGCGTCTTTATTCAGCGGGATTTTTTCCTTGAGGCGGATGCCGACGGGCGAGTAGGGGGTGGCGGCGGCTTCGATATTCTTATCGTGCAGCAGTTGCAGCACATCATCGCGCTTGGCGAGCAGGGTGTTGACGCGAATGTCCAGCGGCGCGCCTTGCTGCATGGACAGGCCGATGGCGAGGATGTCCTGATCGGAATAGGAGGCATGCATTTTTTCCACCAGCCATTCGGGCAATTCGGCCTGCACCGGCAACGGCTGGTCGTCGGTCTTCACGCCCTTCACCGTGGCGAGCCATTCCTTCTCGTCGTGCTTCAATACCGGTTCGATCTCGCGCAGGTTATAGCCGCCGAACCTGACCAGCCAGGCGAGTGCCAAGCGGCGCGGGGTGGCGGCTCCGACACGGTATTGCGAAGCATCCGGTGCGGGATAACCAGCCACTTGGTTGCTGTTTTTTGGCAATCTAGTGGAATGGCTAGTAGTTCCATCAGGAGCCGCCTCACACCCGCTCCCGCAAGCGGCCGGCTGCGCCGGTAACGTGTCGCGGGGTGTGCTGCCAACGCAGGTGATTTCCAGCAGCAGGCGATGGCGCAATACGCCGAACACGGTCTCGGCGACCAGTTCACGTTCATTCGAACCGATGCGCTCGTCCTTGAAGAAATAGCGCAGCGTGGTGTCGGCGGGGTGTGCCAGCGGCAGGATGGCGCGCAGTGCCTGGATGGCAAGTTCCAGACGGTATTCGGTAATCAGCATGGCAAGTTTGGCTTCTAAAATTCAGGCGCGCAGTTTAGCAGGGTTGCTGATGTAACACCTTAGGTACGGGTACTTCGGGGCGGATACGGGAAGGTGGCAGCAATACGGCTAGGCCGAAATATATAGGTATTTCGGCATATAGGCTTTTTCCGGCCGGGGGTGTATGTTTTGAGCGAGTTATTTTTTCAATCGGCAAATATTCGCCAAATATGGCGATGATTTTGAGCCTGATATATCGCAGGAGGCCATGATGGGATTGATATGGACAAATAAATTAAGCGTCGGAAATGCAATTATCGACTCGGAACATAGAAATTTGATAAGTATGGTCAAAGATGTGAGTCATGGGATCAAGGCCAGGGACGGCTCCGCCCTGTCGCAAGCGTTTAAGCTGCTCGAATATTGGTTATGTGTTCATTTTGTAAATGAGGCAAAGATTGCGCAGGCGGTCAAGTTTCCTTTTGAACAACACAAGCTGGCGCAACAACATTCGTTGAAGGAGCTTCAATATATGAGAGATGAGTTGACGGCCAAGGATGGTATGTGGTCTGACGGTGCAGTGAATCATTTCAACCGTTCCTTGAAGAATTGGATGATTGATGGGCATATTATCAAGTTGGATATGCTGATGAAGCCAGCGCTGCAAAATTATGATTACAACTTCTGGCCCGATTGAGGTAGCCGCGTATATGCTTGAGGCAGGCATCGTCGCTGACGATTTCGCTGCTACGATCAACAGACCATCATTCATTAATGGGGTAATATTCCAAGCGGTTGTACTGACAGCGAGCTTTGGGCGGATATATCACAGGATGGCATGATGAAAAAATGGACGGATGATCTGAGTGTAGGGAATGCATCAATCGATACCGATCATAAAAAATTGATAGTAATGGTCAACGGCTTGGAGACCATGATCAAGGCGAGGGATAGCTTTGCCTTGCCGCAAGCGCTTGAACAGCTCGAGCACCATTTATATATTCATTTCGTCAATGAGGAAAAGATTGCGCAGGCGGTCAATTTCCCTTTTGGCCAAAACAAGCTGGAGCATGAATATGTGCTGAAGGAGTTTCAGCACATGAAAACCGAATTGATAGCCAAGAATGGCATATGGTCAGATGGTGCGGCAGAGCATTATTCTCATTTCTTGAGTGATTGGATAACCGATCACGTCGTTGAGGAGGATATGCTGATGAAACCGGTGCTGCAAACCTATCCGTACGACTTCAAGCCCGACTGAGGGGGCTCGATACGGTGGGGCGTACCCGCTGGTACGGGATAACCAGCCACTTGGTTGCGGTCTTTGGGCAACCTAGTGGAATGGCTATAACCAATGACTTAGCCGGCGTAGTTTGACGGCTTAGTCAGATGGCTAGTAGTCCCATCAGTTGCTTCATCAAGGGCCAGCAAGCCTCCGGTCTATGCGACTCGCCTCACGCTGGTTCGGGAATAATCTCGCGCAGTACCTGAAAAATTTCGCGGTAATTCTTAGGAGGCTTCCCGGCCTCCATTTCTTTTTGTGCGTTGCGGATCAGCGTGCGCAAGCGTTGCGCATCGGCTTGCGGATGAGCGGCGAGCAACTCGGTCAACGCGCTGTCGTTTTCCATCAGGCGGTCGCGCCAGCGTTCCAGTTGGTGCATATACGCGATGTGATGTTGTGATTTCCCCTTCCATGCGTCCAGCTTGGCGAGGATGGGAGCGGTATCCACTTCGCGCATCAGTTTGCCGATGTATTGCATCTGGCGGCGCTGCGCGCCGAACTTGTTGATGTTCTTCATCTCACGGATTGCATCGCGCAAGTTCTCGGGGATGTCGAGTTGCGCGATTTGATCCTTGCCCAGCTCGGTCAATTCCTTGCCGAGGTCGCGCAACTCGTGCATCTGCTTTTTGATCTTGGTTTTGCTCGGAGGTAATTCCTCCTCCTCATCCGCAACCTGGGGTTGATTGCGCAAGCCGCGTCCCCGGGTAGATGAGCTGTTTTGGTTGCGCGCCTGGGGACGGATGACCTCTATGCCGCCATCATCGTGTTCATCTGCATCATGTTCTTCGGCATCGCATGCCTCGGCAACGTCATGCTCATCTTCATCCTCGTCATCTCCCAGATGAATATAGAGCGGCTCGTTTTCGCCGTGGGCTTTTGGGGTTTTATTGTGCGTGGTCATAACAGTTAATGTGGCTGGCCTTAATGTGGAAGGCCGATACTGCTATGATACCGCTTTTCGCCAATAACCCGCTTTGCTTATGAATTCCCCGGTATCTTCTAACCCGCGTTTCTCCCATTCCGCCGATGCGTTACGCAACATCGCCCAGGACATGCTGGACTATGCCAAACAGCGCGGCGCGTCAGCCGCCGCCGCCGAAGTTTCAACAGGTTTTGGCCAAGCCGTCACGGTGCGCCAGGGCGAGGTGGAAACCATCGAATATAACCGCGATAAAGGCCTGGGCATCACTGTCTATATCGGCCAGAAGCGCGGCAATGCCAGCTCTTCGGATTTTTCGCCGCAGGCGGTGCGCGACACGGTGGATGCGGCATTATCGATTGCCAGCTACACCGCAATAGACGACTGTTCGGGATTGCCCGATGCGGACATGCTGGCGCGCGACTGCCCCGATCTGGACTTGTACCACCCGTGGGATTTGCCGGTGGATGATGCGATCGAGCTGGCCAAACGGTGCGAACAGGCCGCGCTGGATGCCGATAAACGCATCAGCAACTCGGAAGGCGCGACGGTGAATGTGCATGAGGCGCAGTTTGTGCATGCCAACAGCCTCGGCTTTATCGGCGGCTACCCTACTTCGCGCCACAGCCTTAGCTGCGCGGTGATCGCCGGCAAGGACGACGCGATGGAGCGTGATTACTGGTACAGCGTGGCGCGCGATGCCAGGGATTTGCTGGATGTGCAGCAGCTCGGGCGGATTGCGGCGGAACGCACGGTGCGCCGCCTGAACGCGCGCCAGATCGATACCATGCAGGTGCCGGTGTTGTTCGAGGCGCCGATCGCATCGAGCCTGCTGGGCAGTTTCGTCGGCGCGGTGAGCGGCGGCAGCCTGTACCGCAAATCATCGTTCCTGCTCGATCAGCTGGGCAAACCGGTTTTTGCGCCGCACATCAACATTGAAGACATCCCGGACATTCGCAAAGGGCTGGCCTCGAGCCCGTTCGATGACGAGGGCGTGCGGGTGCAACGCCGCGCGATTGTCGAGCACGGCGTGCTGAGCGGTTATTTCCTCGGCAGTTATTCGGCGCGCAAGCTGGGGATGCGCACTACCGGCAATTCGGGCGGCAATCACAACCTGATCCTGAAAGCGTCGGGGGATCAATCAGGAGAACTCGATTTTGCCGGGCTGCTGAAAACCATGTCGCGCGGACTGCTGGTCACTGAATTGCTGGGTAGCGGCGTCAATGCGGTGACCGGCGATTATTCGCGCGGCGCGGCAGGATTCTGGGTGGAGCACGGCGAGATCCAGTATCCGGTGCAGGAAATCACCATCGCCGGGAACCTGAAAGACATGTACCGCAACATCGTTGCGGTCGGCAACGACATCCTGGTGCAAGGCTCGCGGCAGTGCGGGTCGATTCTGGTGGAAGGCATGACCGTGGCGGGGCGATAGGGTGCAACGCCCCTGATTTATTGCCGCGCACAAGAGGCGCTATACCCGAAACAAAACCGGCGTGTAGCGTGCGCTGTACGCACGGCAACACACCCCAAAACCGTGCGCACAGCGCACGCTACCGATAGCATGACCAACACTTTCAAATGCCCCGGATCAGCATTGCCCCTATAGCGTACCCCTGCAACATGGTAAAATCCGCGCCTTTCCCGCTTTCATTATTTATTAGGAATAATTGCCATGTTCTCCAGCAAAAACACCATTGCCCAGACCGATCCGGAGTTGTGGGTAGCGATCCAGAACGAAAACCGCCGCCAGGAAGATCACATCGAACTGATCGCCTCGGAAAATTACGCCAGCCCGGCGGTGATGGAAGCGCAGGGCAGCAAGCTGACCAATAAATACGCCGAGGGCTATCCCGGCAAGCGCTATTACGGCGGCTGCGAATATGTGGACGTGGCCGAGCAGCTGGCCATCGACCGCGTGAAAGCGCTGTTCGGCGCGGAATACGCCAACGTGCAGCCGAATTCCGGTTCGCAGGCAAACCAGGCGGTGTACATGTCGGTGCTGAAACCCGGCGACACTATCCTCGGACTGTCGCTGGCGCATGGCGGGCATTTGACGCACGGCGCGTCGGTCAATGCCAGCGGCAAGCTGTATAACGCCATCCAGTACGGCCTGGATAAAAATGAAGAAATCGATTACGACCAGGTGCAGGCATTGGCAACGGCGCATAAGCCGAAGATGATCGTGGCGGGCGCGTCGGCCTATTCGCTGGTGATCGACTGGAAACGTTTTCGTGAAATTGCCGACAGCGTCGGCGCGTATCTGTTCGTGGACATGGCGCATTACGCCGGCCTGATCGCGGCGGGCGTGTACCCGAGCCCGGTTGGCATTGCGGATTTCGTCACCAGCACCACCCACAAGACCCTGCGCGGCCCGCGCGGCGGCATTATTCTCGCCAAGGCGGAATATGAAAAAGTGCTGAATTCGGCGATTTTCCCCGGCATTCAGGGCGGCCCGCTGATGCATGTGATCGCCGCCAAGGCGGTGGCGTTCAAGGAAGCGGCCAGCAAGGAATTCAAGGAATACCAGAAACAGGTGGTGGACAATGCGCGCGTGATGACCAAGGTGCTGCAGGAACGCGGCCTGCGCATCGTGTCCGGGCGCACCGACAGCCATTTGTTCCTGGTGGATTTGCAGGCCAAAAACATCACCGGCAAGGATGCCGAAACCGCGCTGGGGTGTGCGCATATCACGGTGAACAAAAATTCCATCCCCAATGACCCGCAAAAACCGTTCGTGACCAGCGGCATCCGTATCGGCAGCCCGGCGATGACCACGCGCGGTTTCAAGGAACTGGAGGCGGAGAAACTGGCGCACCTGATTGCCGATGTGCTGGACGCGCCGGAAGACGACGCGGTCATCGCGCGCGTGGTAGGCGAAGTGAAGCTGCTGTGCGACAAGTTTCCGGTGTATGGTGCCTAAGAGCAGGATCGAGGAGCGAGGATTGAGGAGCGAGCTAAAACCAGCTCTCAGCTCCGCAATCTTCGCTTTTGTTCAATCCTCAATCCCCGCTCCTCGATCCTGATGAAATGCCCCTTCTGCAAAGGCGAAAACACCCAAGTGGTGGATACCCGCGAAAGCGAGGAGGGCGACAGCATCCGCCGCCGCCGCCGCTGCCAGTCGTGCGACAAGCGTTTCACCACTTACGAGACGGTGGAGTTGCGCATGCCGCAGGTGGTCAAGCAGAACGGGATGCGCAGCGAATTCGACGCGGCAAAGCTGCGTACCAGTTTCAGCCGCGCATTGCACAAACGCCCGGTGCCGACCGAACTGGTGGATGCGGCGATCGATCATGTGACTCAAAAGGTTTTCGCCTTGGGCGAGCGCGAAGTCGGTTCGCGCCAGATCGGCGAGATGGTGATGAAGGAATTGCTGAAGCTCGACAAGGTCGCCTACATCCGCTTTGCTTCGGTGTACAAGAGTTTTCAGGATGTCGGCGATTTCGCCGAAGCGGTCGAGGCGGTGCGCAAGTCGCCGGCGCGCAGGGCGAAGCGGACAATTTAGCATGTTCTCCGCGCAAGACAGCGTATGGATGGCGCAGGCATTGCGGCTGGCGGAGCGCGGTTTGTATGGCACCAGCCCGAATCCGCACGTCGGCTGCGTGCTGGTGCGGGCTGGCGATGTCGTCGGTACGGGCTGGCATCGGTGCGCCGGCGAGCCGCATGCCGAAGTTCATGCGCTGCGCGAAGCGGATGAAGCAGCGCGCGGTGCGACGGCTTATGTCACGCTGGAGCCATGCAGCCATCATGGCCGCACGCCGCCCTGCGCCGAGGCGTTGATCGAGGCGGGTGTGGCGCGCGTGGTGGTTGCGGTGCAAGACCCGAATCCGCAGGTGGCCGGGGAAGGCATCGCGCGGTTGCGCGCGGCAGGCATCATGGTCGAAAGCGGGCTGATGGAAACGGAAGCGCGCGAATTGAATGTCGGGTTCTTTGCGCGCATGACGCGCGGCATGCCCTGGGTAAGAAGCAAGATCGCGATGAGCCTGGATGGGCGCACCGCGCTGGGCAACGGCAAGAGCCAGTGGATCACCGGCGATGCGGCCAGGCAGGACGTGCAGCGCTGGCGCGCACGCTCCTGCGCAGTGCTGACCGGGATCAATACGGTGTTGGCGGACGATGCGCGGTTGAATGTGCGCGGGATTGATGCGCCGCGCCAACCGCTGCGGGTGGTGTTGGACAGCCAGTTGCGCATTCCGCTTGAAGCGCGCGTGTTGTACGACGGCGGCAATACGCTGATTTATACCGCATTGCGCAATGAGCGGAAGACGGCCCTGTTGCAGTATTTGGGCGCGACGGTGGCGATGATGCCGGACGGCAAGGGGCAGGTGGATTTGCCGGCCATCCTGCGCGACCTCGCGCAACGCGGCTGCAACGAGATACTGGTGGAAGCGGGCCGCACCCTGAATGGCGCATTGTTGCACGCCGGGTTGGTGGATGAATTACTGCTGTACGTCGCGCCGCAATTGCTCGGTGATGCGGCGCGCGGCATGGCGCAATTGGGCGAGCTGACCAGTCTGGAACAGCGTGTCGGCCTCAAGTGGCAGGATGTGCGCCAAGTCGGCGAAGACCTGCGCATTTTGGCAAAAGTAGAAAAGGCAAACCCCCCTCAATCCCCCCTTGTCAGGGGGGAAGCACTCCTCCCCTGACAAGGGGAGGGCGGGATAACCAGCGACTTGGCTATTGTCTTTTGATAGCCTAGTCGAATGGCTAGTAGTTGCATCAGGGGTTTCGTGGAGCAACATTAAGGAGAATGAATGTTTAGTGGAATCATTGCCGATGTCGGCATCATCACCCGCGCGGAAGACCGCGACGGCGGCTTGCGCCTGAGTGTCGCGACCGAAGTGCTGGGCATGGATGACGTGCAGATCGGCGACAGCATCGCGGTGAACGGCGTGTGCCTCACCGTGGTGAAACTCGATGACGGCAGCCCCGATGATACGTTGGATACTCATCACGTTCAGGAGGGGCAGCCAAACGGCTGCTCCCGCAATCGGCTGGCTCCGCCAGTAACGTGTCGCAGCCGCACCTTCACCGTGGATGTGTCGCGCGAGACATTGAATTGCACCGCAGGGCTGGAGCGGCAGGGCGGCCATGTCAATCTGGAGAAGGCGCTGCGCCTGTCGGACCGGCTGGGCGGGCATCTGGTCAGCGGCCATGTGGACGGCGTGGGCGAGGTCGTCGCGTTCAACGACATCGGCGAAAGCTGGCGGCTAGTGGTGCGCGCGCCGCACGCGCTGGCGAAATACATCGCGACCAAGGGTTCCATCACCATCAACGGCGTGAGTCTCACAGTGAACCATGTCGCGGGTTCGGAGTTCGACGTGAACCTGATCCCGCATACGCTGGATGTGACCACGCTGAATGAATTGAAGGCGGGTGCGAAAGTGAATCTGGAAATCGACCTGATTGCGCGCTATGTTGAGCGCATGATGCAGGGCGAGAAAGAAGAATCGAAATGACTGACATAGCACCGATACAAGACATCATCGCGGAGATACGCGCCGGGCGCATGGTCGTGCTGGTGGACGAGGAAGACCGCGAAAACGAAGGCGATCTGGTGTTCGCCGCCGAATTTGTCACGCCGGAGAAGGTCAACTTCATGGCCAAACACGGCCGCGGCCTGATTTGCCTGACGCTGACCGAGGCGCATTGCAAACAGATCGATTTGCCGCTGATGGTGCGCGAAAACGGTTCGCCGCTCGGCACCAATTTCACCCTGTCCATCGAGGCGGCATCGGGCGTGACCACCGGCATTTCGACGGCCGACCGCGCGCGCACCATCCAGGCGGCGGCTAATCGGAACGCGCGGCCTTCCGACATCGTGCAACCCGGCCATATCTTCCCGCTGATGGCGCAGAACGGCGGGGTGCTGGTGCGCGCCGGACACACCGAGGCGGGCTGCGACCTGGCGCAACTGGCCGGGCTGATGCCGGCAGCGGTGATCTGTGAAATCCTCAAGGATGACGGCGAGATGGCGCGATTGCCTGACCTGATCGAGTTTGCCAAGCAGCACCAGCTCAAGATCGGCACGATCGCCAGCCTGATCGAATACCGCAGCCATAACGAAAAGCTGGTCGAGCGCGTGGCGCAACGCAGCGTGCAGACGGCTTACGGCCCGTTCGATTTGATTACCTATGTGGACAAGACCACGCAGCGTGCCCAGCTGGCTCTGCTGAAGGGCGAGATTCGTCCCGATGTTGAAACCCTGGTGCGCGTGCATGAACCGCTGTCGGTAATGGATTTTCTGGAGCAAACCGACTATTCGCATTCCACCAGCGTGCATGATGCGCTGAAAAAAATCAGCCAGTCCCCATGCGGCGTGCTGGTGTTGATGCACCATGGAGAAACTTCGCAGGATCTGCTGACGCGCGCCGCCGCAACAATGGAGACGCATCCGGTGTTGCGCTGGGACCCGCGCAGTTACGGCATCGGCGCACAAATATTGCGCGATCTCGGCGTGGGTAAGATGCGCCTGCTGGCCACGCCGCGCAAGCTGCCCAGCATGACCGGCTTTGGCCTGGAAGTGGTGGGATACGCATCGCATTAAACAAACGGATAAATTCTTTCTCCGTTTTGGAGGAAGGTTAAAAACAGAGAGCCTGAATATGAAAGAACTGGAAAAAAATCTCAACGGCAGCGGCCTGCGCATCGGCATCGTGCAAAGCCGTTTCAATACCGAAGTATGCGAGGGCCTGCTCGGCGCGTGCCGCGCGCAACTGGCGCAACAGGGTGTCGCAGAGGACGATATTACGCTGGCCACGGTGCCGGGCGCGCTGGAGATTCCGCTGGCGCTGCTGTGTATGGCGGAAAGCGAGAAGTTTGACGCGCTGATTGCGCTGGGTGCGGTGATACGCGGCGATACCTATCATTTTGAGGTGGTGTCGAATGAGTCGGCGCGCTGCGTGAATGAAGTCCAATTGGCGTGCGGCGTACCGGTCGCCAATGCGATCCTCACCACCGATAACGACGAACAGGCGATCGCGCGCATGCATACCAAGGGCGGCGAAGCCGCGCTGGTAGCCATCGAGATGGCCAATCTGCTGCGGGATCTGGCATGAGTAACACGGGCATGAATAATCCGGCCGCTGACCATGAAGTAAAAAATGCGCCAAACAAAAGCCCGCGCCATCGCGCGCGCGAACTGGCGTTGCAAGGCGTTTATCAATGGCGTGTCACTGCGGGCGAGGAAGCGCAAATCGAAAAGCAAATCCGGGACGAGAAGAATCTGGGTCGCTACGACAAGGAGCTGTTCTCCAAGCTGCTGCGTGGCGCGTTGAGCCAGCATGCCGACATTGAGGCGCTGCTCGCGCCGCATCTCGACAGGCCGCTTGCCGAACTCAGCCCGGTGGAATTTTCCGTGCTGCTGCTGGGAGCGTTTGAATTATCGCAACACCTCGAAGTGCCCTACAAGGTCGTCATCAACGAAGCGGTTGAACTGGCCAAGACCTTTGGAGGCACCGACGGCCACAAATACGTCAACGGCGTGCTGGACAAGCTGGCGCCGCAGGTTCGTGCGCCGGAATTTGCGGCGCGCAATAAGTAGACGTTGGTCGTAGGATGGGTTGAGCGCAGCGATACCCATCAATCTGTTAACATAAAATGATGGGTAGCTTTGCATAGCCATCTGACTAGGCGGTCCAAATACGACAGCCAAGTCATTGGTTATCGCTGCGCTCAACCCATCCTACAAACCATGTCCGAATTCGACCTGATCCGGCGCCACTTTACCCGCCCTACGCCCAGCGCCTTGCTCGGGGTGGGCGATGATGCCGCGCTGCTGCAAGTGAGCGCGGGCAATGTGCTGGTGGTATCCAGCGACATGCTGGTATGCGGTACGCACTTCCTCCCCGATGCCGACCCGTTTTTGCTGGGCCACAAAACCCTCGCGGTGAACCTGTCCGACATGGCGGCGATGGGCGCCGCGCCGCGCTGGGCGGTGCTGGCCATTGCGTTGCCCGAGGCCGATGAAACATGGCTGGCGCAATTCAGCGCGGGTTTCTTCGCACTGGCGCAGCAGCATGGCGTGGAGCTGGTAGGCGGCGACACCACGCGCGGGCCGCTCAATCTGTGCGTGACCATCTTCGGCGAAGTGCCTGCGCAACAGGCGCTGCGCCGCAGCGGCGCGCAGGTTGGCGATGAAATCTGGGTGTCCGGTTGCCTGGGCGATGCGGCGCTGGCGCTGGCGCATCTGCAGGGCCGCATCGCATTGTCTGCTGCCGAACTCGCCGCCTGCCTGCCGGCCCTGCATCGGCCGCAGCCTCGTGTGGCGTTGGGGTTGGCGTTGCGTGGCATCGCCAGCAGCGCAATCGATATTTCCGACGGCCTGCTCGCCGACCTCGGGCATATCCTGGATGCCTCGCAAGTGGGTGCGCAGCTTGATTTCGCGGCGCTGCCGGTTTCGCCAGTCTTGAATAACTATGTATCGCAGCCGCTGGCAAGACAATGCATCTTGTCCGGCGGCGATGATTACGAGTTGTGCTTTACCGTTTCTGCCGCGCGCCATGCGGAATTATCGGATATTGCCGTGCGGCTCAACCTGCCGCTGACCTGTATCGGGAAAATTGTTGCGGGGCGCGGCTGTATCGTGCACGATGCGTCGGGTAATCCACTCAACGTCGAGGCTTGCGGTTATGACCACTTCCGGTGACTTGCTCGTCAAACCCAGCTTGCAGTTTGTGCTGAGCCATCCGGCGCATCTGTTGTCGTTTGGCTTCGGCAGCGGGCTGGCGCGCAAGGCGCCCGGCACGTTCGGCACGCTGGCCGCCTTCCCGATGTACTGGTATCTCGCGCCGCGCCTATCGGACGCGATGTTTATGCTCATGCTGGCGGGCGCATTCGCCGTCGGCGTGTGGGCGTGCAACATCACCGGCAAAGTATTGGGCGTCGCCGATTACGGCGGCATCGTGTGGGACGAGATCGTTGCTTTCCTGCTGGTGCTGTTTTTCACCCCGCCCGGCTGGGATTGGGCGCTGCTGGCCTTTGCACTGTTCCGCCTTTTCGACATCGTCAAGCCGCAGCCGATCCGCTATTTTGATAGCAACTGGCACGGCGGGCTGGGCGTGATGTTCGATGATCTGCTCGCCGCCGGTTATACCCTGCTGTGCCTCGCCGTAATCAAGAGTGTATTGCCATGAGGAACGGTTTGCGCTGCCTGGCATGCGCCCTGCTGCTTTTTATTGTTGGTATCGCGGAAGCGGCAGACTTCTCCGGCAAGGTGATCGCCGTGCTGGATGGCGATACCTTGCTGGTGCTGCGCAACTGCGAGAGGGTGGAGCCAAAGGCTCCGGGAACCCTACGGCGTCCCCCTTGCGGGGGCAACCGCCCGGTTAAAGTGCGGCTTGCTGAAATCGACGCGCCGGAAAAAATGCAGACCTTCGGTGAAACATCCAGACGTTCGCTCTCCGACATGGTGCTGGGCAAGCAGGTGAAGGTGTCCAGCCAGGCGGTGGACAAATACGGGCGCATGGTCGCGCATCTCGGCTTGAACGGTTTGGATGTGAATGCCGAACAAATCCGCCGTGGCATGGCGTGGGAATATTCGCATTTTCACAGCAACAAGACTTTGATCGCCCTGCAGGAAGAAGCCAAACAGGTTCCGCGTGGCTTGTGGGCTCTGAGTGATCCAATGCCACCGTGGGAGTGGCGCAAATTGCATCCAAACATCAGCGGCGATCAGCCCCATGCGGTTAACTTGTCAAACGCTACTCCGGCTGCTGCAACTCCGCCCGGCGCCGACTGTGGCAGCAAGAAGTATTGTTCAGAGATGGCTTCGTGTGAAGAAGCCAGGCATTATCTGACGCAGTGCGGCATCAAGACGCTGGACGGCAATAGCGACGGCATGCCGTGCGAGAAGCTGTGCGCTGCCAAGGAATCAAAAGCCGATTGAGCGGCACCCCTGCGCGTCGCAGCGCAGCGCCGAGCCTTGTTGATACCAGTCGCCTAACACCCAGCGTTCACAAACGTGCCCGTCGACCATATGCTCATGGCGATCCGGGCGATGGGTGTGGCCGTGGATCAGGCGCGGGTAGCCATGTTTGCGCAGCAACGCGGCGACCGCATTTTCGTCCACATCCATGATCGCGCTGTCCTTGCTTTGCTTTTCCGCGATGCTGCGTTCGCGCAGTTGGGCGATATAGGCTTTGCGTTCCGTCAGCGGCCTGGCGAGGAACTGCCGCTGGAAATCTGCATCATGTACCTGGACGCGGTAGCGTTGATATTCGGTGTCGCCGGTGCACAGCATGTCGCCGTGGCTGAGCAGCGTCGGCGTGCCGTATAAATCGATCAGCGCCGGATCGCTCAGCAGGGTGGCGTGGCAGGCATTTGCCAGCGCCTCGCCCATCAACAGGTCGCGGTTGCCATGCAGCAGATAAACCTGGGTGCCGTGCCGGGCGAGGCCGCGCAATGCGGCAATCACCTGAGCATAAAATTCATCCTCCAGATCGTCGTCGCCCGCCCAGTAATCGAACAGGTCGCCAAGGATGTAAAGCGCTTCGGCCCTTCGACTGGGCTCATAACCAGCGACTAGGCTATTGTCTTTTGATAGCCTAGTCGAATGGCTATAACCAACCACTTGGCAACCGTCTTCTGGTTGCTTAGTGGGATGGCTAGTTGTTTCACCAGTAGTTTCATCAGGACAGGCTTGCGGCGCGAGCCCGGCGATGAAGCGCCGGAACGCCGCCATGCTGTGCGGCTGGTCGGCGCTGAGATGCAGGTCGGAGATGAATAAAGAATGGGACATGAAAAACAAAACGGCGCGAGGTGCGCCGTTTTTATAATTACTTCACCACTTCCGCTTTGGTGATGATGATGTCTTCTTCAGGCACGTCTTGGTGTCCGGCGCGGAAGCCGGTCTTGGCCTTGCGTATCGCATCCACTACTTCAGTGCCTTCCACCACTTTGCCGAACACGCAGTAGCCGTAGTCCTGTGCATTGGGTGCAACATGGTTGAGAAACCGGTTGTTTTTCGTGTTGATGAAAAATTGCGCGGTGGCGGAATGCGGATCGGAAGTGCGCGCCATGGCGACGGTGTAGGTGTCGTTGCCCAGGCCGTTTGCCGCCTCGTTCTGGATCGGCGCATTTACTTTCTTCTGCTTCATGCCGGGCTCAAAGCCGCCGCCCTGGATCATGAAGTCTGCAATCACGCGATGAAAAATGGTGCCGTCGTAGAAGCCGCTATTCACGTATTCCAGAAAATTCTTCACGGTATTCGGGGCTTTTTCAGCATCCAGTTGCAACGTGATGGTGCCGTGATTGGTGTGCAGTTTGACCATGGTTTTTTTGCCTTGAGTTAGAGAATGGGAAGATTGCATTGCGCAGCACAACAGTACTGCGAATAGGGTGGTGATCAGGTGTTTCATGTCAGGCGGCCCCTTCGTAAACGATCTGCCAGCGGTTGTTGTTTTTGATCCAGTATTGGCGCTTTTTCATGCGGTTGGACAGGTTGCTGCTGGTGTAGTCCTGCTCGAAATTGACCACCACCATGTTGGGTTGCTCCGGGTAAGTGAACACGCTGACATTCGAGAGATTGACCTTGATCCATGCTTTTGCGCTGTTCACCAGTTGCTTCTGTTTCGCCCATGCCGCGTAATCCGCGCTGTCGCTGGAGAAATCGCGCGAGTAATGCCTGAGGTAGGCGCCGGTATCGAGGCTGGCCCAATCCTTGCGCCATTGCTCGACCTCCTGCAGCAGTGCATCGCGCTCACCCTGATCCTGTTCGTTGCTCCAGTCCATCTGGTTGGTGATGATGACCGGCGTGATGCCGACTTGCAGATAGGGGGCAAGTTTGTTCAGGTCGTCATTCGCCAGCACCACGCAACCGTCGCTGGCGCGCGGCGGGCGGCTATACGTGCCGCTGGGCGTGCCGTGCAGCCAGATACCGCTGCCGGTGCGCTTGTTTTTGCGGTCCCATTCGTTCGGGTAGCTGAGCGGGTAGGCTCCGCTGCCATACATATCGGCAAGCTTGCTCTTCGGTAAATCGGCTTTGACGAAATACACGCCGATGGGGGTGCGCTTGTCGCCTTCGGAAACCTTTTCGGTGCCGAGTTTGCCGATGGTGATGTAAAAATCGGTGACATAGCGCGGTTCGCCATTCACGTTTTCATAGACGAACAGCGTGGCGCGGCTGGTATCCACCACCAGCGCATATTTTTGCTGTGCATCCAGCTTCCACAAGAAACGCGGTATGAGCTTAATGTCCGATTGGGACAGAGCGCGTTGCAGGCGCACCCGCGCTTCATCGCGCAGGTCATTAATCTTGTCGCGCGGCGCATGTGCCGCGCTGCCGAAGTTGTCAATCGCGCCGGCGCGGGCCATCAGCACGTCGCCTTTGACCAGGTACGCCAGCTTGAAATTTGGGTTGACGCGCAGCAGGCTGTCCACCTCGTTGAGCGCGATATCAAGGCGATTATTTTTGATGGCTTGCAGGCTTTTCGCCAGCTGCATTTCGGTATTGCGCAAGTCCGGCGCGGCATGCGCCACGCCGATCAACAAGCTGCACAACAACGAGTGAATCAGTATTTTGGGCAGCATGGCTTACTTGGCGCGTTCTTCCTGAATCAGCCAGTTGCCGCCGGATTTCACCATCAGCAAGGTCTTGTTGCCTGATGTTTTCAGGTGACTGGCGCGATAGGACTGGTGGAACTTCACGGTGGCATGATTGCTGTCGTTGAAGTTCACCGTCGTGCCGCTGATGACAACCTGGATGGATTTAGGTTTGCCGATGCGCTCGTGGCGAGCCGCTTCCCAAGCCGCCCGGCTCTCGCCGTCCGGTACTTTGAAATCGGCGGCATAAAACGACAGGTATTTTTTCACATTTTTGGCCGACCATGCGGCAGCCCAGGCATTGACGGTTTTTAATACTTCGCCGCTGTTGTTCGTCGCGGGAGGAGGTTGGATGTTCTTTCCGGCGGGGGCAGGCTTGGTTGCGCCAAGCGCAACAGGCTCGGACTTGGCGGGCTCTGGCTTGCTTGCCGCCTCATTGATCGGCGCTGTTGCTTCGGCTTTGGCAAGGGCAGGTCCTTCGACTTTACTCGGGACAGGATTGTTGCGCGCCAGTGTCGCTTTGCCGCGTGTGCTGCCGGCAAATAGATCCTGAATCATGGCCAGCTTGGTCTGCGTCGCGGTGTTGCTGCGATCCAGTTGCAGCGCGCGATCATAAGCTTGGCTGGCCATCTTGGCATAGATATCGCCGAGGTTCTCGTGCGCGGTAGCATAGCTGGGGTGGGTGCGTATCGCCATTTCCAGCGCCAGCTTGGCCTTGTCGTACTGGCCCTGGCTGGCATACAGTACGGCGAGGTTGTTGTAAGGTTCGGGCAGTTCCGGATAGTCTTCGGTCAAGGCCGAGAATGTCTTGATCGCTTCGGCGGTCTTGCCCTGCTCGGTGAGGATCAGCCCCTTCAGGAAGCGCGCTTGTGCATCTTTGGGCTTGCCGGCCAAAACTCCATTCACCTTGTCCAGCGCCTGGCTGTGCTGCCCCTGTTTAAACAACTTGTGGGCATCCTGGATGTCATCGGCATAAACAGCGAGACTGGCGCTTAACAGCAATGCGCCGGCAAACAGCGCGGCATGATGGTGAAAACGAGAAAAGCGAGTTTCGCTAAAACGGTTGAACATATTCATCGTGTTATTCAATTCCTTGGGTGCGCGGGTTTAACTGACTGTGGATTCTACCAAATTACGCGCACATTTTCACTTCCGGGCGCGAGGATGCTTTGTGTTGGCAATGGGAAAGGATGAGGGCATACCGTTTAAGTGCATCATAAATCAGGGGCAGGAAGACGAGTAACCGGATCGGAGAGCATGCACCTAACTGCCGACAGTCGGGTGGTATAAGCGAATCTGGCCGCGTTGAAGCCTTCAAGGCATGAGATGTTTCATCTGCCATTGTAGCCAATAAAAAACCAGCCGAAGCTGGTTCCTTATTTGCTTTTGTATTACTTACCGGTGAACAGTTGCTTCAGCATCCACAAGGAAAACAGGACTGCTGCCACTGCGGTACCGATTGATGCTATGTCAGCGATAATCGCCATTTTTCTCCTCCCGAGAGAACTGAATTGAACACGACAATAAGTCCAAGTGAGGCGAATCGTAGCACAATCCATTGGGCAAACAAGCCCTTTTTTGATAAAATTCTGCTCAACACTCCTGTACGGATTTGAGCGTAAATTCAACCCGTTATTTTCCCCATGCCGGATTCCATGAGATTCGGCGGCGATTATCCAGCCAATACTCCAGCATGACCAAAAAACTCTATATCAAAACCTATGGCTGCCAGATGAACGAGTACGACTCGGGCAAGATGGCGGACCTGCTGCGTGCCTGCGCGGGCATGGAACAGACCGATCGGCCGGAAGAGGCCGATGTCATCCTGTTCAATACCTGTTCGATTCGCGAGAAGGCCGAGGAGAAAGTGTTCTCGGATTTGGGGCGTGTGCGTCCGCTCAAACTGGCCAAGCCGGATTTGCTGATCGGCGTGGGCGGATGTGTCGCCAGCCAGGAAGGTGAAACCATCGTGAAGCGCGCGCCTTATGTGGATGTGGTGTTCGGCCCGCAGACTTTGCACCGTTTGCCGCAGTTGTTGCAGGCACGTCGGGATACCGGCCGCCCGCAAGTGGATATCAGTTTTCCCGAAATCGAAAAATTCGATCATTTGCCCGCCCCAGACCTGAGCTTATCGCAGGGGGAAGAGCCGCAAGCGGCCTCCGGCACGGCATTCGTTTCCATCATGGAAGGGTGCAGCAAATACTGTACCTATTGCGTAGTGCCCTATACACGCGGCGAAGAAGTGTCGCGTCCGCTTGCCGATGTGTTGCGCGATGTGCAAGTGCTGGCCGAGCAAGGCGTAAAGGAGATCACCCTGCTCGGCCAGAACGTGAATGCCTACTGCGGCGCGACGGAGGGCGGTGAAACGGTGGATTTAGCCTTTCTGCTACAGGCCATCGCCGCGCTGGAGGGGGTGGAGCGCCTGCGCTACACCACTTCGCATCCCAAGGAAATGACGCAACGCCTGATCGATGTGTACGCGACCACGCCCAAACTGGTCAGTCATTTGCATCTGCCGGTGCAATCCGGTTCGGATCGCATCCTGGCGGCGATGAAGCGCGGCCATACCGTGCTGGAATACAAATCCATCATTCGCCGGGTGCGCGCGGTGCGCCCCGATATTTGCATCACCTCTGATTTCATCGTCGGTTTCCCCGGCGAGACCGAGCAGGATTTCGAGGCGACCATGAAGCTGATCGACGAGGTGGGCTTCGATAACAGCTTCAGCTACCTATACAGCCCGCGCCCCGGCACACCGGCGGCGGAGCTGCGCGACGATACGCCGCACGAGGTGAAGGCCGCGCGCCTGAAGCGTTTGCAGGATCGCATCATGGAACAGGAGGCGGCTGTGGCGCAGGCGATGCTCGGCACGACGCAGCGTGTGCTGGTGGAAGGCGTGTCGAAGAAGGATGCGCAGGAATTGGCCGGGCGCACCGACAATAATCGCGTGGTAAATTTCCCCGGTTCGCCGGATATTGTCAGATCACAGGACATGATCGGTCGCTTTGCCAACGTAAAAATCACGCAAGTGGTACGCCATACCTTGCGTGGCGAGTTAGTATCGGGTTCGTCATGAATAAATCAATGAACAAACAACCTGCCCATAAACTTTCCTTGGCCGTGCAATACGCCAGCGGCGCGCAAATTATGCCGACGCGCGCGCAGTTGCGCCGCTGGGTAAAGTCCGCCTTGCAACGTGATGTGCGCATGACGCTGCGTATCGTCGATGAGGCCGAGGGGCGCGAGCTGAACAAAAAATACCGCAGCAAGGATTACGCCACCAACGTGCTGACTTTTGTATACGACGATGCCGATATGCTGCCCGGTGATACCGATTTTCTTTGTGGAGATGCGGTCATTTGCGCGCCGGTGGTGGAACAGGAAGCCGCTGCGCAGCACAAGGAGCTGCTTGCCCATTACGCCCATCTCGCCATCCATGCTGCCCTGCATTTACAGGGCCATGACCACGAAAACGATTCAGATGCCGCAGAGATGGAAGCATTGGAAACCGCGCTGATGCTAAAATTGCACTATCCCGATCCTTATCAAACAACACAAATTGCAAATGGACGACCCGGAAAGTAGCAAACCCAGCCTGTTGGAACGCCTGTCCGCATTTCTGTTGCGCGAACCGGAAGACCGCGGGCAATTGATCCAACTGCTGCATTCCGCCTACGAAAATAACCTGCTGGACGCCGACGCGCTGTCCATGATGGAAGGCGTGCTGCAAGTATCCGAACGCCAGGTGCGCGAAATCATGATTCCGCGCGCGCAAATGGATGTCATCGACATCAGCGAGCCACCGGAAAAATTCATCCCCTTTGTCATCGAGACCGCACACTCGCGTTTCCCCGTGACCGATGGCGGCAAGGACAACATCATCGGCATCCTGCTGGCAAAAGACCTGCTGCGCTATTACGCCGGTGAAGAGTTTGACGTGCGCGACATGTTGCGCCCGGCGGTGTTCGTGCCGGAAGCCAAGCGCCTCAACGTGCTGCTGCGCGATTTCCGCAGCAACCGCAACCACATCGCGCTGGTGGCAGACGAATACGGCGGCGTGTCCGGCATGGTGACGATCGAGGATGTGCTGGAGCAGATCGTCGGCGACATCGAGGACGAATACGATTTCAACGAGGACGAGGACAACATCATTCCGGATGGCGTGGGGCAGTATCGCGTCAAGGCCGACACCGAGATCGGCGATTTCAACGAGGCGCTCGGCACGGAATTCAGCGACGAGGAATGCGACACCGTGGGCGGGCTGGTGCTCAAGGCCGCCGGGCAACTTCCCAAGCGCGGCGATCGTGTGCATATCGACGGGCTGACCTTTACCATGCTGCGGGCAGATAGCCGCAGGTTGTATTCGTTGCTGGTGGAGCGGAAAAAAGCCGAGGAAGTCTTGTAGGGGGCGGGTTTCAAACCCGCCCTAATTTATTGCGCCGAACATAAGGGCGGGTTTGAAACCCGCCCCTACATTAAAACTGCTCGTTCTCGCCTAGGTAGCGCCACTGCCCGACCGGCAGATTTCCCAGCTTTACCTTGCCGATGCGGATGCGTTTCAGCCCGCTCACCTTCAGCCCGACCAGTTCGCACATGCGGCGGATCTGGCGTTTCTTGCCTTCGCGCAACACGAAGCGCAACTGGTCTTCGTTCTGCCAGGTCACCTTGGCGGGTTTGAGATATTCGCCATCCAGCTTCAGCCCCTGGTTGAGCATGGCCAGCCCGCTATCCTCCAGCTTGCCCTGCACGCGCACCAGATATTCCTTGTCCACTTTGGAATCTTCGCCGATCAGCTGTTTGGCGATGCGGCCGTCCTGGGTGAGCACCAGCAAACCCTGCGAATCGATATCCAGGCGGCCTGCCGGGGCGATGCCGAGCAACTGGCTGCGATGGAAGCGCAGCGGCGACTGATCTTCCGCCCAATGTGTCGCGCTGTCGATCAGGGTGACGGCGGGCTTGTAATTGTGCTCGGCCTGGCCGGACACATAGCCGACCGGCTTGTTGAGCAGGATCGTCACGCGCTGCTGCTGGGTGTTCTGCGCGGCGGTGCGCAGGACGATCTTTTGGGTCGGATAGACTTTGCTGCCCAGTTCGCTGACGATTTCGCCATCGACTTCCACCCAGCCTTTTTCGATATAGCCATCCGCTTCGCGGCGCGAACACAGGCCGAGTTCGGACATGCGTTTGGAGAGGCGGATCTTTTCCATGAGAATTTTGCAGTGTAAAACGCAATTTAAGCACAAAGCAGCGTGCCCAGAGAAATAAAAATACAAATAAAAACGCGGCACATGGCCGCGTTATTAAGTTGCAGCAGCGACAATCAGAAAGTTTGGCTGATGCCGAGGGAGATTGACCAGGGTGCGGTCAACTGGCCAATAATCGGATCGCCCGGCAACCATCTTGGGTCGGAATTCGCGTATTGATAAATAGGCAGTTGCACAAAGCCATACAATTTTGTCTTGGGTGTAACCGCGAAACTCAGACCCGGGCTGAGGTTCAAACTGTGTGCGCCAGAGTGCGGATTGACCTTTGCTCCAATGCCGCTGTCGCGTTCCTTAAAGTTTGCATTTAATTGCAGCAAACCGGTGAGCGATGGAGAAAGTGTGTAGTGCATACCCAGGTCAAGTGCGACCTCATTGCCCGGGCGGTAGTCGTCGCGTGTTTTTGTTGCGGCTTGCAGTTGGCCGCTGACGAACCAGCCATAGGGTGAATTCGCTATATTCTGATAATAATACGCGCCCAGAATCGCATCGGTGCTGCCGCTGCCCGGTTGCAACCCGCCTTCTGCCGGGCCTGCTCCGGGAACAAATTCCCAATTGGCTTTGCCGGTAGGCAGTTTCAAACCAAAGCGTATGCCGCTACCGGACATGTAATCGCTGGAATCGAATTTGTAGTTACCTACCACGCGAATATCGCCGAGTTCGGTAAATTTGTTTTGTTCAACGATGGTGAGCGCAGGGTCGCCAATTTGGTGTGCGTGGTCGCGCATCACCACAGGCAAGCCGACCGCAACGCTCCACTGATGGTTGATCGCGTAATCAAAATCCATGTTCAACATTTCATTGATGGTGCGCATGTTCTCTACTTCCGCTCCCACTAATGCCGGATCCGTTGGCAACGGTTTGGCAACTTTAGATGAACCGACACGCGGGGTATCGGCTCTGGCATAGGAATAGCGCAAATCAATGCGCAAGCCTTCGTCATTCACCAGCCCTTGTGTATCCCAGTGGGTGTTCATCGCGCAAAATGATGAGCCGCAAGAGGCGTGAGCACTGGCAGTGGTGCAGAGTAATACGGCGAACAACAGTCTGGTTTTCATTTGAAGAATCCCCCTGTAAATTATTTTCGTTGGGCGAAATTGCTGCGCGATGCTACCAAATATTTTGCGCACGCCCATGCGGCATATTGTCGCATTACCTTCTTTATATCAGCTCTGCGGATTGGCAGTAGATGCATTGAATCGGTTATGCTGCGCGCGTTTTGCAACACATTAGGCAGTGGTATTTTGCATGAGCTTATTCAATAAAAATTCTGGGTTGGCATTGCTGGCCGGATTGTCTTGCGTATTCGGTTTCGCGCCGTTCGGGATATTCGTCATTCCGGTGCTGGCGCTTGCCGCACTGTTCACGCTGTGGAGCCGTACCGATAAACCGCCTGCGGCGGCATGGCTGGGTTTTTTCTTCGGCCTGGGGTTGTTCGTTGCGGGCATCGGCTGGATCTACGTCGCGCTGCACGATTACGGCGGCATGCCGCTGCCGCTGGCGTTGCCCGCCACGCTGCTGTTCGCCGCATTCATCGCGCTGTTCCCGGCGCTGGCCGGTTATGCGCAGGCGCGTTTTTGCGAAACTCGCGGCATTCGCTTCGCGGCGGCAAACGGAATGTGCACCGTGCTGGTGATGCCAGCCGCATGGGTGTTGATCGAGTGGCTGCGCGGCACGATCTTCACCGGCTTTCCGTGGCTCACGCTGGGCTATGCGCACAGCGACAGCCCGCTGGCGGGCTACGCGCCGCTGTTCGGCGTGTACGGCGTGTCGCTGGTCGCGGCGGTGAGCGCAGGCTTGCTCAGCACGTTCGCCCTGAGGTATCGAAGGGTGAATGTGCCGGAGGGGCTTCGATACCTCAGCCCGAACGGTAATGCGGGAGCGGAGCGATGGAGCAGGTTTGGCATGGTCGCGTTGGGAGCGTTGCTTGCTCTGTGGATCGGCGGCGCGGCATTGCGCACCGTCGCATGGACGCAGCCGCACGGCGAACCGTTCAGCGTCGCACTGGTGCAGGGCAACATTGCGCAGAACCTCAAGTTCAACGAAGACGCGCTGGTTGGCACGCTGGAAACCTACCGCCGCCTGACCCTGCAAAACCCGGCGCGACTCACCATCCTGCCGGAAACCGCACTGCCGCTGCTGCGCCACGAAGTGCCGCAACAACTGGTCGAACAACTGCGCGGCCACGCCAGGGAAAACGGCGGCGACATCCTGATAGGCTCCTTCGAGCGCAACAACGGCAGCTATTACAACGGCGTGTTCACGCTCGGCACCGCGGATGAGCAACATTACCGCAAACAGCATCTGGTGCCGTTCGGCGAATTCATCCCGCTGCGCCCGCTGCTTGGCTGGCTCATCAACGGCGTGCTCGACATCCCGATGGGCGACCTGGCGCGCGGCGATGCGCGGCAAGCGCCGCTCGATGTCGCCGGCCAGCGCGTCGCGGCGGATATCTGCTACGAGGACGTGTTCGGCGAAGAAATCATCCGTGCGTTGCCCGAAGCGACGCTGCTGGTCAACTTCACCAACGACGCCTGGTACGGCCATTCCCACGCGGCGGCGCAGCACAACCAGATCTCGCAACTGCGCGCGCTGGAAACCGGCCGCATGATGCTGCGCGCCACCAACACCGGCGTGACCTCCATCATCGGCGCAAACGGCAAGGTGCTGCAACAACTGCCGCAGCACCAGGAAGCCGTACTGAACGGCATGGCACAAGGCTATCAAGGCATCACGCCCTACGTGCGCTGGGGCAATGCGGCGGTGATGCTGCTGATCGCGCTGATGCTGGCCTATGCGTGGCTGCGCCGCAAAACATTCCCTCTCCCGCTTGCGGGAGATAACCAGCGACTTGACCGCGAGCGGGCTTAGTCGAATGGCTAGGAGTTCTATCAGGGTTAGGGAGAGGGGTGTTTGGTGAACTGGTTCTGCTACCTGCTGCGCTGCGCCGACGACACCCTGTACTGCGGCATCACCAACGATCTCGAAAAACGCCTCGCGGCGCACAATGCCGGCACGGCGTCCAAATACACGCGGACACGCGTGCCGGTGGAACTGGTGTTTGCCGAGCCTTGCGTCGACCGGTCGGACGCATCGAAGCGCGAGATTGAGATCAAGAGTTTGACGCGGAGCGAGAAACTGAAGTTGTGCGGGAGAACTTCAGCGCTTTGATTTGACGAGTTTGCCGGGAGGATTCCCTTCAACCGAAAACGCTTTGGCGAAAGTCTGAATTACCTCGCGCACGATTTTGCGCTGAGGCGCGGGTAAACCAAGATAAGCCTCCAACACCTCGCGCTCCTGATAGCCAATGCCTTCGTCCCAGCGCGCCCGCTGCTGCTTGACCCGTTTCTCAATCTCTACACCATAGCGCAACTCCTGCGGCGGAATGCGTAACCATTCCGCAAGTGCTTCAAGCTTGTCCTGCCTCGGCAGGGATTCGCCCAGCAGCCACCGCCTTACGCCATGCAGCGTCATTGGTTGCCCCATATAGCGCAGATTGAATTCACGCTCCAACACGGACGGTTTGGCTTCATATCCCGCCGCCTTCATCGCGTCACGTAACCGTTTTGCAAATTTGTTGCTTGCTTTTTCCATTGCCGGAAGTTACTGGCTTGAGAATATGCAAGGGTAAGTTACCTTTACTATAAGTTACGCGTTTAACGTAACTTATAGTAAAGTTGCGTGTCGTCTTTACGTCTCCCACGCGCAACCACAATGTCCAAAACTCTATTAGAGCAACTCCCCGAAATTGTCGCCAACGGTCGCAAGGAAGCCGAACGCATTCTGGAAAGCATCGAAGGCCGCCACCGCGTCAGCCTGCAAACCCGCGAATGGGTGCTGCCCGCCAAAGACAGTGCCGAGCAGGACTGGATCACCAGCAACACGCGCCAAACACACCTCGCCACGCATGTAGGTCGGGATTTATCCCGACATGGTGAGCAAGTCGGGATGAATCCCGACCTACAAAACCCAGACAGCGCATGGACCAACCGCCTGATCTACGGCGACAACCTGCTGGCAATGGCGGCGCTGCTGGCGGGCGACGAACAGACGCCCAGCCTGCGCGGCAAGATAGACCTGATCTACATCGACCCGCCGTTCGATTCCAAGGCCGACTACCGCACCAAGGTTGTGCTCCCCTCCCCCGCTCGCGGGGGAGGGGCTGGGGGAGAGGGCGCGTCAGTTGAACTGGAACAGAAACCCACCGTGATCGAGCAGTTTGCCTACTCCGACACTTGGTCAGACGGCACGGCGTCTTACCTCGCGATGATTACGCCCCGGCTGATTCTGATGCGCGAGCTGTTGAGCGATAGCGGCTCGATTTACGTGCATCTGGATTGGCACGTCGGCCATTACGTGAAGATCGTGATGGATGAGATTTTTGGGAAAACCAATTTTGTAAACGAAATTGTTTGGCATTACAGGCGATGGACGGCACCTGCCAACAACTACCAACGATTGCATGACACTTTGTTTTGGTATGCAAAAAATAAAGAAGGAAAACTTTACAACACTGTTTGGGTAAAACCAGCCAATGAAGAAAAGGGTCGCAATGAAAGCTATGAACCAGATGAAGATGGTCGGCTATTTAGATGGCAGAGCCTTCATGGGCAGCGCTACAAGATCTATCGTGATGACAAAGGAGTTCATGCCGGTGACGTTTGGGATATTGCATATATTCATCCATCAGCAAAAGAACGAACTGACTACGCTACTCAAAAACCAGAGGCCTTGATGCAGAGAATCATTGAGGCCCACACCAACAAAAACGGCCTCGTCGCCGACTTCTTCGGCGGCTCCGGCACCACTGCCGCCGTGGCCGAAAAACTGGGCCGCCGCTGGGTCACCTCCGACCTTGGCAAGCCTGCCTGCATGGTGATGCGCAAGCGGTTGATCGACCAGAACGCGCAGCCGTTTTTGTACCAGGCCATCGGCGATTATCAGGTGGAGGCGGCCAAGGCCTCGCTGGGGCGCGGCTTCCGCATCGGCGATTTGTCGCAGATCGTGCTGACGCTCTTTGGCGCGCTGCCGTTGCCGCCGGAAGATGCGCCGCAACGCAACCTCGGCCACATCACCGTTGGCGGCAGCAAGACGCTGGTGCTGGCCGATTCGCCCAACAAGCTCACCGGTGCGGCCACGCTCAAGAAAGCCATTGCGCAGCGCGACAACCTGATGGGCGGCTGGGATCGGGTGGTGGTGCTGGGCTGGAACTTTGAGCCGTCGATAGGCGAGACCATCACCGCGCTGAACGATAGCCGCCTTGAGGTATTGGTGATTCCGCCGGACTTGATGGACAGGCTGAAGAAAAAAGGCGGGCTGGACAAGCTCAGGGGTACGGTGCGGTTTTCTTCGTTGCAGTATTTGACGATCAGGCCGGTGGTGCGCACCCGTCATTCCGGCGTAGGCCGGAATCCAGACAATCAAAAAATCTCCCCGCAACGCGGGGAGCAAATTCATGAAGCCTGTTTGATAAACCCGCTGGATTCCGGCCTACGCCGGAATGACGAAGGGGAAGAAACGCTGACCGTGCAACTGGACAACTACGTGCTGCTGTCGCCGGAGGCGATCAATCTGGACGAGGCCAACCGCGTCAAGTTGCAGGCGGTCATCAATCAGGAGCCGCTGGCCTTGATCGAATACTGGGCGGTTGATCCCGACTATGACGGCAAGGTGTTCCGCTCGGTGTGGCAGGACTATCGCGGCAACACGGATAACGACGGCGATCCGCTGCGCGTGGTGACGAAGGCGGTGTTGACGCTGCCCGCCAGGCCCGGTGCGCGCCGCGTGTGTGTGCGGGTGGTGGATGTGTTCGGCTTCGAGGCGGAAGTGGTGGCGACAGTTGATGAAGCATGAGGACACTTCCAGGAAATTCCTATTCCGTCATTCCGGCGCAGGCCGGAATCCAGCGGTTTTATTCAACATGCTTTTGGGTTTTGTCCTTGCTACGCAAGGCGTTTCCTTTGGCTGGATTCCGGCCTGCGCCGGAATGACAGATTTTTAGAGGTTCCCATGAGTGACTTCACCCCAGCCAGGCCTCCCGCAAAAACCGACGAGCAACTCGCGCTTTCCGCTGGCCTGACCGCCAAGACCAACCAGTTTTGCGTTGGCCTGGAATACGGCGTGGCGGATATTTACGAGCTGGTCACGCCCACCACGGCGGAGTTGCTGAAGTGGTGGTTTGGCGAGGACATGATCGTCGCGCGCAGCACGCTGAATTTTCATGCGGGGCAACGGCAGGCGATACTCAACGCCATCGTCGCGCATGAAGTGCTGGGGGCAAGCACGCTGCTCAATCTGTATCAACAGGCTGCGCCGGACGCGCTGCTGGCAGGTGGCCGGATGGGTGAAGTGGCACAGGCCAAACACGCGCATCCAAAATATTGTTTGAAGATGGCGACCGGCACGGGCAAGACCTGGGTACTGCAAGCCTTGCTGATCTGGCAGTTGCTCAATAAGACGGCGGCGCTGGCGGAAGGCATCGACGACCCGCGCTTCACGCGCCGGTTCTTGATCGTCGCGCCCGGCTTGATTGTGTACGACCGTTTGCTGGATGCGTTTTGCGGCAAGCAGCTTGACGGGGTGCGCGACTTTGCCACGTCCGATGTATTCAAATTTGCAGACTTGTTCGTTCCCGAAGCGCACCGCGAACTGGTGTTCGGTTTCGTACGCGGCAATGTATGCAGCAAAACAGAGATCGGCCTGAAGGCCACGGGCAACGGCATGATCGCCATCGCCAACTGGCATTTGCTGGCGGATGCGGAAGAACTGGAAAGCGAGGAGGAAATCGCGGCGCCGGGCGCAATACCGGAAGCGCAACAAGTGATCGCTGCCGTGCTGCCGCTGACACCGGGGCGCGCCACCGGCAACAGCCTGGACATGCTGGATCGCCGCTACGCGCGCGGCAATGTGCTGGAGTTTCTGGTCGGGTTGCCGGATTTGCTGGTGTTCAACGACGAGGCGCATCACATCCACGAGTTGAAGAAAGAAGGCGAAACCAGCGAGGTGGAATGGCAGAAGAGCCTGAGCCGCATTGCCGAGAGCAAAGGCCGGCGCTTTGTGCAGGTGGATTTTTCCGCCACGCCCTACAACGATGTCGGCTCCGGCAAGAACAAACGCAAGCTGTGCTTCCCGCACATCATCACCGACTTTGATCTGAAAAGCGCGATGCGCGCCGGGCTGGTGAAATCGCTGGTACTGGACAGGCGCAAGGAAATCGGGGCGCTGCCGCTGGAATTCAAAGCCGAGCGCGACGAGGACGGCAACCCCTGCTTGAGCGAAGGCCAGCGGGTGATGTTGCGCGCTGGATTGCAGAAGCTGAAAAAGCTGGAAGCAGATTTTGCGCGCATTGATCCGCTGCGCCATCCGAAGATGCTGGTGGTGTGTGAGGACACCACGGTATCGCCGCTGGTAGCGCAATTCCTGCGCGACGAAGGGCTGGCCGAAGACGAAGTGATGTCCATTGATTCCGGCAAAAAGGCTGAACTGGGCGAGAAAGACTGGGCGCCGGTGCGCGAACGGTTGTTCAGCGTAGATCAGCACGCCACGCCGCGCGTGATCGTCAGCGTGCTGATGTTGCGTGAAGGCTTCGACGTAAATAATATCTGCGTGATTGTGCCGCTGCGCTCCTCGCAAGCCCAGATTCTGCTGGAGCAGACCATCGGACGCGGCTTGCGGCTGATGTGGCGCGACGAAGAATATGCCGACCTGAAACGCGAGAACCGTGAACGTATCAATACCGGGCTGGAGCCGGGCAATCTGATCGATATTCTTTCCATCGTCGAGCATCCGGCATTCCAGTCGTTTTACGATGAGTTGATGGCCGAAGGGCTGGCTGGCGTAACCACCGAGGAAATGGATAGCACCAGCAGCACCGGCGATGTGATTGCGGTGGAGTTGCGCGAGGGCTTTGAGCAATACGACTTTGCGATTCCGTTCATCCTACGTGAGGCTGAATCTTTTCTGGAGCATCATGCGCTGGACTTGACGGCACTGCCCGCTTTTATCGCCATGACGCTGGATCAACTCACCGCGTTGCTCGGCAAGGGCGACACCTTTGTTTCGCAGGATTTGCAGAGCAGCACGCTGTTTGGTGATTACCGCGTGGAGGGCGCGGTGATGAATGTCAGCGGCTACAACGATTTTCTGGCGCGGCTGACACGCCGCATCAGTCAGGCATTGAGCCAGCCCCTGCCCAAAGGCAACAAGATTGCCACGCATCTGGCAAACCCGTATTTGCAGGTGAACACGGCGGAACTCACGGGATGGCTGGACGATTACATTCGCGGGCATTTGTTTGGCGCGACATTTGAGCCGATGCAAGGTGAGCAATGGCGTGTGCTGTTATTGCAGCCAGTGATCGACCACATCAGCAAAGTATTTGCCGTGGCGTTAATCGAATCGGAACATCAGGATGTGGTGGGCGCAACTGAAGTGCGCTATCGCAACTTATCAGAAGTCCCAAAGCTGATGATGCGCGAGAGCAACTCGCTGCCGGTCATCAAATGCATCTACGAACGATTGCCGTTTCCCGCCCGCAATGGCGGACTGGAACGCGCGTTCATCGAATGGGCGCAGGCGGATACGCAAATACACGCCTTCTGCAAAGTGAGCGAAACCCGCCATGATTTCGTGCGGCTGCGCTACGTGAAGGAAGACGGCTTGCCAGCGTTTTACTCGCCCGATTTTCTGGTGCGCACCGAGCAGGCAGTTTATCTGGTGGAAACCAAGGCGCAGCAACAAACCACCCATCCCAACGTGCAAAGAAAACTGAAGGCCGCCACCGCGTGGTGTGGGCGCATCAACGGCTTGGATGCTGAATTGCGCGGCAGTATGCCCTGGCACTATGTATTGCTGGGCGAAGCCATGTTCCATGACTGGCGCAGCAAGGGAGCACGGCTGGGCGAGCTGTTGAATTTTGCCCGCGTGCGCCCGCTGACAGACGCGTCGACACAGGAAAGGCTGGGGTTCTAAGTTTTTGACAGGCTTTTAGACAGGGTGACGCAACGTGCTTAAAACCCGTAAAATGCACGCCTTTGCAATCGCCTGAAACAACCGATGCTTACCTTTCAACAGATCATCCTGACGCTGCAAAATTACTGGGACAAGCAGGGCTGCGCGCTGCTGCAACCCTACGACATGGAAGTCGGTGCGGGCACGTCGCACACCGCCACTTTTTTGCGCTCGCTCGGCCCGGAGCCGTGGAAAGCCGCTTACGTACAGCCGTCGCGCCGTCCCAAGGATGGGCGCTACGGCGAGAATCCGAACCGCCTGCAGCATTACTACCAATTTCAGGTGGTGCTGAAACCTTCGCCCGCCAACATCCTCGACCTGTACCTCGGCTCGCTGGAGGCGCTCGGTTTCGACCTGAAACAGAACGATATCCGCTTCGTCGAGGACGACTGGGAAAACCCGACGCTGGGCGCGTGGGGGCTGGGCTGGGAGGTGTGGCTGAACGGCATGGAAGTGACGCAGTTCACCTATTTTCAGCAGGTCGGCGGCATCGATTGCAAGCCGATCACCGGTGAAATCACCTATGGGCTGGAGCGGCTGGCGATGTATCTGCAGGGCGTGGAGAACGTGTATGACCTGACTTGGACTCCCGGCGTGACCTATCGCGACGTGTACTACCAGAACGAGATCGAGCAATCTGCTTACAACTTCGAGCACAGCGACGTGGAATTTCTGCTCGGCGCGTTCGGCAGCCATGAGAAGCAGGCCAAACACCTGATAGAGCAGCAACTGGCCTTGCCCGCCTACGAGCAGGTGTTGAAAGCCGCGCACAGCTTTAACCTGCTCGATGCGCGCGGCGCGATTTCGGTGACGGAACGCGCCGCCTATATCGGGCGCATCCGCAACCTGGCGCGCAGCGTCGCGCAAAGCTACTTTGACAGCCGTGCGCGCCTCGGCTTTCCGATGGCACCCAAGGCGTGGGCGGATGAAGTGCTGGCGCAGATCGGGAAGAAGGTGGCGGCATGAGTACCAAGAATCTGCTGGTCGAGTTGCTCGTCGAAGAACTGCCGCCGAAGGCGCTGAAGAAGCTCGGCGAGAGTTTCGCCGCCGCGTTGGCTGCGAGCCTCAAGGCGCAAGGTTTGAGTTCCGCCGAAAGCGTGGTGGCTTCTTTTGCTTCGCCGCGCCGCCTTGCGGTGCGGGTGGGCGATGTTGCCGCCAAGGCCGACGACAAAGCGGTGTCGCAGAAACTGATGCCGGTTTCCGTCGGGCTGGATGCGAACGGCCAGGCGACGCCCGCGCTGTTGAAGAAACTCGCCGCGCTGGGTGTGGGAGCCGAGGTCGTGCCGCAGTTGCGCCGCGAAGGCGAGGGCAAGGCGGAGTCGCTAGTCTATGACAGCAGGCAAGCCGGTGCGACGCTGGCGGAAGGCTTGCAGCATGCATTGCAGGAAGCGCTGGCGAAATTGCCGATCCCCAAGATGATGACCTACCAGCTCGCCGACGGCTGGAGCAGCGTGCAGTTCGTGCGCCCCGCGCATGGGGTGGTCGCGCTGTACGGTGCGGAAATCGTGCCGGTTTCGGTGCTGGGTTTGCAAGCCGGGCGCAAGACGCAGGGCCACCGTTTCGAGGCGGCAAGCGCGACGCTGGAAATCCGCGATGCCGACAGCTACGAGGCACAGATGGAAAACGAGGGCGCGGTGATCCCGTCCTTCGAGAAACGCCGCGATGAGATCGTGCGCCAGTTGGCGAAGGCGGCGGTGCAGGCGGGCGGCGGGGTAAGGCCGATTGTGGATGAGGCGTTGCTGGACGAAGTGACCGCGCTGGTCGAGCGTCCCAACGTGCTGATCGGGCAGTTCGAAGCGGAATTCCTCGAGGTGCCGCAGGAATGCCTGATCTTGACGATGAAGGCGAACCAGAAATATTTCCCGTTGCTGGACACCGACGGCAAGCTGACCAATAAATTTTTGATCGTTTCCAATATCCGCCCGGCGGATGCGAGCCTGGTGATCGGCGGCAACGAGCGCGTGGTGCGCCCGCGTCTCGCGGATGCAAAATTCTTCTTCGATCAGGATCGCAAGAAGACGCTGGAATCGCGCGTCGAGAAGCTCGGCAACGTGGTGTACCACAACAAGCTGGGCACGCAGTTGCAGCGCACCGAGCGCGTCGCCACGCTGGCGGGCACGATCGCGCGGCTGCTGGATGCGGACAAGGCGGACGCGGAACTGGCGGCGCGGCTGGCCAAGGCCGACCTGCTCACCGACATGGTCGGCGAATTCCCCGAGCTGCAGGGCATCATGGGGCGCTACTACGCGCTGCACGACGGCGAGGACAAGGTCGTGGCGGATGCCATCGAGGCGCATTACCACCCGCGCTTCGCCGGGGATACGCTGCCGCAGGGCGCGATCGCGTGCGCCGTGGCGCTGGCCGACAAGCTGGAGACTGTGGTTGGTATCTACGGCATCGGCCAGGTACCCACCGGCGAAAAAGACCCGTTCGGCTTGCGCCGCCATGCGCTGGGCATATTGCGCATTTTGGTCGAGACGCCGCTCGATCTGCCGCTGCACGCGCTGATCAAGACCGCCGCCGGGAATTTTCCGGATGGCATGCTGAGCGCGACGGTGGCAAGCGACGTGGAAGGCTTCATGCTGGATCGCCTGCGCGGCTATCTGCGCGAGCGCGATTTCGAAGTGTCGCATATCGAGGCAGTGCTCCACATTTTGAATGGGCGCATGCACGAGGTCTTTCCGCGCCTGCAAGGGGTGCGCGCCTTCGCCGCGCTGGAAGTGGCGAAGGATCTGGCTGCGGCCAACAAGCGCGTGTTGAACATCATGCGCAAGAACTGCGAGGAACTCGGCGCAGATTTAACCGGTGTGACCGTGAAATCAGCGTTGCTGAAAGAAGCCACCGAACGCGACCTGTACCAGGCGATGCAGGACATTGCGCCGTTTGCACAGGGCTATCTCGATCGCGGCGACTATGGGCAGAACCTGAAAGTGCTGGTCACGCTCAAGCCTTTCATCGACGATTTCTTCGAGAAGGTCATGGTGATGTGCGAGGACAAGGAGCTGCGTTTGAACCGCGCGGCGCTATTGCAGCAGCTCGGCAAACTGATGAACCAGGTTGCCGATATCTCCAGGCTGGCGGCATGATGGAAACTTCCATTAATTCGTTTTTCGGGCGCATCGCTGTGTTGCGCGGTGCTCGCTCCTTCGCCTACCAGAACGGTATGTCTCTGTCGCTGTGCTCCGTGCGCCTTGCGCTGCATCCCGAAATTCCGAATTACTGGAAGCTTCCATGAACCTGATCATTCTCGACCGCGACGGCGTAATCAATTACGACTCCGACCAGTTCATCAAAAAACCGGAGGAATGGAAGCCGATCCCCGGCAGCCTGGAAGCGATCGCGCGCCTGAACCAGGCCGGCTACCGCGTGGCGGTGGCGACCAACCAGTCCGGAATCGGGCGCGGGCTGCTCGACATGGCGATGCTGAATGCGATCCACGGCAAGATGCACAAGGCCTGCGCGCTGGTCGGTGCGCGCATCGACGCGGTGTTTTTCTGCCCGCATACCAACGACAACGATTGCGATTGCCGCAAGCCCAAGAGCGGGATGCTGGAGGAGATCGCGGCGCGTTACGGCCTCGGCAACCTCGACGATGTGCCGGTGGTGGGCGATTCGCTGCGCGACTTGCAGCCTGCCGCCGCGCTGGGCGCGCAGCCTTATCTGGTGCTGACCGGCAAGGGAATGAAAACTCAGGCGGCAGGCGGCCTGCCGGAAGGCACGCTGATCTATCCGGATCTGGCGGCAGTGGTTGCGGAACTGGTGTAGGGGAGATTGATGAATTGCCACTGCCATTTAAGCTGACATGCAAGCACTACGCTCGCTGATTTTCCTGCTGCTGCAAATCATTATCACGCCGGTTTTTGCGATGCTGGCTCTGATGTCTTTCCCGCTTAGCCCGCTCACGCGCTACCGCATCATTTCGCAATGGGCGAAGCTGATGCTGCCGTTGTTGCATCTGGTGTGCGGCATTCGCCATGAAGTGCGCGGCATCGAGAATTTGCCGAAGCAGCCATGCATCGTCATGTGCAAGCACCAATCGGCATGGGAGACGCTGGCGCTGCAAAAAATCTTCCCGCCGCAAGTGTGGGTGCTGAAACGCGAATTGTTGTGGATTCCGTTTTTCGGCTGGGCGCTGGCGCTGACCAGCCCCATCGCCATCAAGCGCAGCGACGGCAAGGGTGCGATGAGGCAGTTGCTGAAGCAGGGCAAGGACAGGCTCGCGCAAGGGTTCTGCGTGGTGGTTTTTCCGGAAGGCACACGCATCCCGTTCGGCCAGCGCGGCAAATACAAGATCGGCGGCGCGATGCTGGCGGCGAGCAGCGGCGTGCCGGTCGTGCCGGTGGCACACAACGCCGGGCGGCTGTGGGGGCGTAATGCGTTCAGCAAGCATCCCGGGCTGATTACCATGAGCATCGGTGCGCCGATCGAGACCAAAGGCCTCAAGGCGGAAGAAATCAATGCGCGCATTGAAGCGTGGATTGAGAATGAAATTCAGCAGCTTCCGCATTGATGCTGAAACGCCTGCGCAATCTGGTTTCCCCGCCCAGCGTACTCGCAAGAGGCGCGTCCGGGGTGTCCCCGTTGCTTCGCAACGACCCTCCCGCCGTTGAGCAACGCGCCGCGCTCCTCGCCGGAAAAAATATTGCCTACACCCTGAAGCGCAGCAGCAGGCGCAAGAGCATCGGCCTGCGCATCGATGACCGCGGCCTTACCGTGAGCGTGCCATTGCGCGCTTCGGAAAAGTGGCTGTACAACGTATTGCAGGACAAGGCGCATTGGGTGGTGGAAAAACTGGATGGCTGGCAGATGTGCAAGCCGATGGAAACACACTGGGCGGATGGTGAGATGATCCATTATCTGGGCGAGGCGTTGACCCTGCGCGTAGTGCCGGGCCTGTTTGCCGCGACTCCGGTACGGCGTTGCGGCGAGCTGTCGGTGTTCATTGCCAATGACGACGACGCGGCGCAAATCGAGCGCGCCGTGGTGCACTGGTATCAACTTGAGGCAGAACGGCTATTCGCAGAGCGTGTGGCGCACTACGCCGCGCTGCTGGATGTTGCGCCGCGTGTGGTCAGGCTTTCCTCGGCTAAAACGCAGTGGGGTTGCTGTACGGCGCGCGGCACGGTGCGCCTGAACAAACAGCTCGTCAAATTGCCGCTGCGCCTGGTGGATTACGTGGTGGTGCATGAACTCGCGCATCTGCGCGAAATGAACCATTCGGCGGCGTTCTGGGAAGTGGTGGGGAGCGTTTGCCCGGATTACGCGAGGCTGCGCCGCGAGCTCAAGGCTGTTGCATTGTAGGGGCGGGTCTGATGGTGCTACTAGCCAATCCACTAGGCCACCAAAGAACGGTGTCCAAGTGGCTGGTTATCAGACCCGCCCTGATTATTAAGGAGGGCAGGTCTGAGACCTGCCCCTACGGCAGGCTGATTTTTCCACCTTGCTCCGCAAACAATTCTGCGAGTTTGCCGAACAGTTCGCTGTCGTCGCGCCGGCTGCGCCACGCCCCGTCCAGCCAGGTGTAATGAAAACCGCCGGACTTGGCGGCAACCCAGATTTCCTGGTTTACGTCGTGGCGGTTGATGATGATCTTCTGGCCGTTGTCGAACTCGATTTCAAGCACGTTGCCGCTGCGGTTGCATTCGACATCGCCGCCGCAGTTATCTACGGCCGTTTCGATACGCGCCAGTGCGGCATCGGCCAGTCGGTTGAATTCGCTTTCGTTCATTTAGAGCCTCCTAGCCTTTATAATCTGGTGCATTGATTTTGGATAGTTAATTTTCGGGGAATGTAATCATGCGACATGGCATTACTTTAGGCATTATCATGGTTTTGGCTGCGCTGCTGCAAGGCTGCGGGCACAAAGGCCCGCTTACGCTTCCCGCGCCCGCCGCTTCACCCTCACAACAAAGCAAATAACCATGAGCGATTACTTCCATTATCAAGACAACCAGCTCCATGCCGAGCAGACGCCGCTGGCGGACATCGCCGCGCAGTTTGGCACACCCTGCTACGTGTATTCGCGCGCCGCGTTGACGGACGGTTATCGTCAATTCAGCAACGCATTGCAGGGGCGCGAACATCTGATCTGCTATGCAGTGAAAGCCAATTCCAATCTGGCGATCCTGAACGTGTTTGCGCGCCTCGGCGCGGGCTTCGATATCGTGTCAGGCGGTGAATTGCAGCGTGTGCTGGCGGCAGGCGGCGATGCGCGCAAGGTGGTGTTCTCCGGCGTGGGTAAGACCGTGGCGGAAATGCGCCTGGCGCTGGATGCGGGCATCCTGTGTTTCAATGTCGAGTCGGCTGCCGAACTGGAGCGCCTCAACGAAGTGGCCGGGAACATGGGCAAGGTCGCGCCGGTCAGCCTGCGCGTGAACCCCGATGTCGATGCGAAGACCCACCCGTATATCTCAACCGGGTTGAAGCAGAGCAAATTCGGCGTGGCCTATGGCGAAGCTATCGCGCTGTACCGCAGGGCGCGCGATCTGCCGTATCTGCACATCACTGGAGTGGATTGCCACATCGGTTCGCAACTCACCGAGACCGCCCCGTTTATCGCCGCAGCGGAAAAAATTCTGGCATTGGTGGATGCGCTGGCCGTTGAAGGCATTCGCCTGGAGCATATCGACCTCGGCGGCGGTCTGGGCATTCGCTACCACGATGAAACGCCGCCGGCGATTGCCGATTATGTGGCTGCGTTGCTGGGTGCGCTGCGCGGGCGCAGCGAAAAACTGATCCTTGAACCGGGACGCGTATTGGTCGGCAATGCCGGCATGTTGCTGACGCGTGTGGAATATCTCAAGCATGGCGAGGAGAAGAATTTTGCTATCGTCGATGCCGCAATGAACGATTTGATGCGCCCGGCCTTGTATGAAGCGTTCCACGAAATTTTGCCGGTGCAGCGGGAAAATGTTGCGGCGCAAAGCTACGAAATAGTCGGTCCGATCTGTGAGACGGGCGACTTTATCGGCCATGCGCGCGGCTTGGCAATCGCACCACAATCCTTGCTGGCTGTGCTTTCTGCCGGCGCTTACGGGATGAGCATGAGTTCCAATTACAACACCCGCCCGCGTGTTGCCGAGGTGATGGTGGATGGCGGGACAGTGCATCTGGTGCGTGAGCGAGAAACGGTATCGCAATTGTATGCCGGAGAAAAAATGATTTTGTGAGTGTTGTAATTTCCGCGAAAAAAATTTACGAAATTTGTTGCACGTTTTTTTAAACGTGGATACAGTGCCAATGCCGCAAGCGTCTTTCGCTGAAACACAGGGCGTTTGGGTGTGCAGTGAGTCGTAGTGAATGTTCTAAAATTTTTATGGAGAATGAAAATGGCAACATCCGATACAAAAGCAAAAACACCCGCAGCGAAAAAACCGGTAGCGAAAAAAGTGGTAGCCAAAAAACCGGTAGCCAAGAAAGTCGCCGCCAAGCCAGCCGCAAAGAAAGCGGTAGCCAAGAAGCCGGCAGCGAAAAAAGTGGTAGCCAAAAAACCGGTAGCCAAGAAAGTCGCCGCCAAGCCAGCCGCAAAGAAAGCGGTAGCCAAGAAGCCGGCAGCGAAAAAAGTGGTAGCCAAAAAACCGGTAGCCAAGAAAGTCGCCGCCAAGCCAGCCGCAAAGAAAGCGGTAGCCAAGAAGCCGGCAGCGAAAAAGGTAGCGGTTAAAAAACTGGTAGCCAAGAAACCGGCAGCCAAAAAACCGGTAGCCAAGAAAGTCGCCGCCAAGCCAGCCGCAAAGAAAGCGGTAGCCAAGAAGCCGGTAGCGAAAAAAGCAGTGGCTAAAAAGCCGGCAGCAAAATCAGCCGGCGGAATCCTGAAAGCATAATTTCGCCTCGCAGGGGGCGGTTTGGCTTTCCCGCCCTTTTTTATTTCTCAGGCGAAGCTTCAGCAACAACCTGCGTTTCACGCGGGATGTGTTTGCTCCTCCTTAAATCAGGAAGATTGTCGCCAATCCCAGAAAGATGAAGAACCCGCCACTGTCGGTAATGGCGGTGATCATTACGCTGGAGCCGATGGCCGGGTCGCGTCCCAGTTTCTGCATGGCGAGCGGGATGGCCATCCCAACGGTTGCACCCACCAGCAAGTTGAGCAGCATCGCACTGGTCATCACGATGCCGAGCGCTATGCTGTGGTAGAGGAAGTAAGCGAACAATCCGGCAATACCACCCCACAACAGACCATTAAATCCGCCAATCGCCAATTCCTTGAGCATCAGCCTGCGCGCATTACCCTGGGTGATTTGCCCCAGGGCCAACGAGCGGGTGATGATGGTGGTGGTTTGGTTCGCCGAGTTACCGGCAATGCCGGCAACAATCGGCATGAGTGTGGCCAGCGCGACAAATTTTTCTATCGTGCCTTCAAAGTTGCCGATCACCCGTGAGGCGAAGAATGCGGTGCAAAGATTCAGTGCCAGCCATGCCCAGCGGTTTTTTGCGCTCTTCCATACCGAGGCAAAAATATCCTCCTCTTCGCGCAACCCGGCCAGATTCAATACGTCACTTTCTGATTCGGTGCGGATAAAGTCCAGCACCACGTTCACCGTCACCCGCCCGACCAGTTTGCCATCCTCATCTATCACCGGCGCAGAAACCAGGTCGTAGCGTTCAAAAGCCTGGGCGGCCTGCTCCGCTTTCTCTTCCGGGTGCAGTTGTATGGTGTCGGTCAGCATTAAGTCGCCGACAATTATTTCCGGTTCGTTGACCACGATGAGATTGATCGGCAGAACGCCTTTGAAATGGTCGTCACGGTCTACCACGAATACCTGATCGGTGTGATCGGGCAGCTCGTCGAAGCGGCGCAAATAGCGCGATACCACTTCCAGCGTGACGTCCTCGCGGACATGGATCATGCTGAAATCCATCAGCGCACCGACCGAATCTTCCGAGTACGACATCGCTGCGCGCAATTGCTCGCGCTCTTCGACGGACAGCGACTTGAACACATCGCGCATCACGTTGTGAGGCAGGTCTGGGGCAAGGTCGGCGATCTCGTCAGTGTCGAGTTGTTCGGCGGCGGCGCGCAACTCTTCGCGGTTCATGGTCGCAATCAGCGACTCGCGCACCGCATCGGAAACCTCAATCAGGATGTCGCCGTCGCGCTCCGACTTGACCAGATCCCACACCAGCAAACGCTGTTCGATGGGCAGGGCTTCAAGGATATAGGCAATGTCCGCCGGGTGCAGGCTATCCAGCTTGTGGTGCAATTCGGTGAGATGTTGCTTGTGCAGCAGGGTATCGACCAACACGTGGCGATCTTCGCGCGGTATCTCTTGCCGGTGAACAACCTCTTCCACCAGTGCGTGCTTGTGCAGCAGCGATTCCACCTCCTTGAGGTGATTCTGCACATTCTCGGTGTAGTGATTTTCCCGGTTGCTGTCGGTCATGACGCACGTCTCATAAATCGCGCGCCATTGTAATGAAATTGGCGTCCGGCCGTGCAGCAAATTTATACCGTAAATTCGGCAGGGCAGGATGAGCGAAGGAACGAATGCAAGATTTCTCCCTGCGGTCGGAATGGCAAGGCCTTGTCATCCAGAGCATTGCACCATCACGAATCTTGTTATCCCGAGCGCGGCGAGGGATATTGAGGTCGTTTCAAACCACAGTTAGCCAGACGAGCTATCTGATGGGGTTAAATTCCTGCACCGGTATCCACCCCACGTTTCCACGGGGGTTGTTGGGCGTATCGCTCAACCAGTTGCTCGAATTCCTTTACCGGAACCGGTTTGCTGAACAAATAACCCTGAAAGGCGTGGCAGCCATTCAGTTCGAGGAACTTGCGCTGTGCTTCGGTTTCCACGCCCTCGGCGATAACCGCCAGATTCATGCTCTTGGCCAGCGATATGATAATTTTGGCAATGGCCGCATCGTTGGGGTCGGTGAGCACATCGCGCACGAAGGATTGGTCAATCTTCAACTGGTACAAAGGCAGGCGTTTCAGGTAGGAGAGCGAAGAATAGCCGGTGCCGAAATCGTCCATGGAGAAGCTTATGCCCCGGGCTTTCAGTGCGGTCATTTTTGTGATGATGTCATCCACATTATCCAGCAGCAGGCTTTCGGTGATTTCCAGTTTGAGTTTCGCGGTGTCCACACCGAAATAATCGATCAATGCCAGCACCTCTTCAACGAAAGTCGGCAGGTGGAACTGTTTGGCGCTGACATTCACCGCCACGGTGAGGTGGGCCATTTCCGGCTGCGTCGCCCAAGCCGCCAGTTGCTGACAGGCGGTTGTCATTACCCAGTGGCCTAAAGGCAGGATTAGCCCGGATTCTTCGGCAAGCGGAATGAAATCGGCAGGAGACACCATGCCGCGCTCGGGGTGCCGCCAGCGTACCAGGGCCTCGGCACCGGTCATACGGCCTGATGAATCGACTTGCCCTTGATAGTAAAGCAGGAATTGTTCCTGCTCCGAAACGGCGCGGCGCAGATCGGATTCCAGGGCGACGCGGGCGCTGACCGCAGTCTGCATGGCGGGATCGAAGAAGCGCACGGTGTCGCGCCCGTCTGCCTTGGCCTGGTACAGCGCGACATCCGCCCGCTTGAGCATTTCTTCCATCGTTTTTACCGGCCCGCGGAACAGCGTGATGCCGATGCTGGCGGTGCTATGGTGTTCGTGGCCGTTGATGAGGTAGGGGTGCCCGATAGTCTCGCATATTTTTTCTCCTACGGTTTCGGCCTGGGTGGCGGCGATCTGTTCATTGGTGTCCAGATCTTCAAGCAGGACGACGAATTCGTCACCGCCCAGCCGGGCGGTGGTGTCGCCTTCACGGATGCAACCTTGCAGCCGGTTTGCCACTTCGACCAGCAGCAGGTCGCCGACTGCGTGGCCTTGGGTGTCATTGATACTCTTGAAATTGTCGAGGTCGATGAACAGCAGCGCGCCCTGCCGTCCGGTGCGGACGCTCAGGGCGAGCGCCTGTTGCAGCCGGTCGAGCAGAAACCGCCGGTTGGGTAACTGGGTGAGCGTGTCATAGAAAGCCAGGGCACAAATTTTCTCTTCCGCTTCCTTGCGCTCGGTGATATCAGAAAAAGCGCAAACATAATTCGTGATTTCACCATCTGTGCCGACAACGGCGGTAATGGTCAGCCATTCCGGGTAGATTTCGCCATTCTTGCGCCGGTTCCATATCTCTCCTTGCCAGTAATTGTCGCGATGCAGACTTTCCCGCATACGTGAGTAGAACTCCGTATCCTGGCGGTCGAACTTGAGCAGGGACAGAGTCTTGCCGATGGATTCTTCGGCACTATAGCCGGTCAGTTTTGTGAAAACACGGTTGACCCGAATAATCACCTCGTCCCGATCAGTAACGATCATGCCTTCTTCGATCTCGAAGGCAATGGCGGCAACACTCAAAGCCGTCTCGCGCTCTTCCAGCACCTTCATCATGCTATTGAAGGCATGGGCCATGTCGGCGATGTCCTTCTGCCCGGTCAGCACGGCGCGCACCTTTGATTCGCCTGCCTTGGCGCGCCCCATGCTGGCCGATAACTGGTTAAGCGGCCGCGTCATGCGGTTGGTCAGGAAGCGGATCAGGAACAGGAACAGCAGCGCGAAGGAAAACGACGTGGCCAGGTTGACAACAAAAATGTCGGTAGTCGTCTGAGACAGCGCTGCCTTGCTCATCACCACCGAAACATGGCCGAGCAACTCGGGTGCGGCTGTCTGCACATTGAATGGCGATTCGGCAGAAGACTGTGTATACACCGGCGCAGCAAAACGCCATGCATTTCGGCTTTCCGCATCGAGAATGGCTGCGCCCTGCACCCAGTCGGCTCGCTCGACTCTAGTGGGAAATTTGGCCGGGTCGGCGTTGCCGCGTGTCAACAATGTGTGCTGGCTGACGTCGCGTATTTCCACACTGACCACGCCCGGGAAAGCCATGGTCGCATTCACCGCCTCAGCGGCATTGTCAGCCGAGGCGTAAATCAGCGCCAGGGCGCTCTGATGGGCCAGATTCTCAGTGATGCGCTGACCCTGCTCAATAAGGTTGGCGCGTACCCGCTCGTTACTCTGCCACGATCCCACCACAGAGGAAAACAGCGCCAGGAAAAGAATGCCGAGCGTGACCATGACGTCAAGCTGGCGCTCAAAAGTGAGCTTTTGGAGAAATCCGTTGAGAATCTTCTTCATGAGCGAGTACGTTTATTGCACTGGGTTTATTGCTCTGGAAATGTCGTGTCGAAACCCTGCAGGTGGCCAGGATTGAGCCTCAAGTGCTTGGCAGTGCGCAGGTTGACAGCACTTTGTACGTCGCGCAATGGCATCACGCCACGCCTTCCATAGTCACCCGAGGCCAAAATGCCCTGAGCCAAACCGGCAAGACTCTTCCCCAGCGCCACGTTGTCAGGATAAAGCGAAAACAGTACGCCACGCCGGACGTGGGCGGAATTGCTGGAAAAAACCGCGATGCCTTGCTTCCATGATTCCTGCAGCACCAAAGGCAGAATCGAGCTTTCCTCCACTGTAGTGGAATCCTGCGGTAACCATAAAACATCATGTTGGCCGTCAGCCGCAGAAAAAATTTTCTGGTAGAACCGTACCGCACCGCGCAGATCCTGCGTCTCGTACGCCACCAATTCCAGCCCTTGGGCATGAGCGGCTTCGTTGGCCAATTTCATCAGCCAGCCGTTGAAACCGGGATCGTAGACAACGAACACACGCTTCGCCGCCGGCATCAACGCCTTCAGGCGGGCAAACAGCAATGCAGGATCCGGCGACAGGCTGATCACCGGTTGTCCGCTCGCCCCGTTCTCCGGCACTGTCAACACGCCGCCCACCACCACCCTGATGCCGTTGCTCAGCACCGTTGCCGTCTTCATGCCCTGTCGGCCGAGGGCGATCACCACTTTGGTATTCTGGCGCAGCAGACTGGCTTTCAGCCCGCCGATATCCGTGTCGGCGCGCACCGGATGATTACCTACCGGAGTGCCGACTTTATATTCGATGCCCTCGATTATTTTCGCGAATATCCCGCGATAAGGTTCACCGATGTCGGGATAGATCACTGCGATCCCGCTTTCCTCCGCCGCCCAAGCCAGCGCCGTTGCGGCAAACAGCACGACACCCAGCAACATAACCAGCCACTTGGTTGCCGCCTTTGGGCAACCTAGTGGAATGGCTAGTAGTTTCATCACGGCAGCCAGCCGGCCTTTGACTTCGGCGTGACAGGTGTAAACGGGTTTGGTAGGCGAAAACATTGGGCGGTTTTCGATCAGAGTTGGTGGCGCAGTTCGAAGCGCCATTCGCGCGTGGCCAGCGGCAGATCGTTGGGAATCAGACCCGGTGCCGGAGACGGCTCGCGTGCGTCGGCATTGAACAGGTTGCGCACCGTGAAGGCAAAATCCCAACCGCTGTTCTGCTTCTGGCTGCGCAGCGTGAGGTCTACGGTGTGGTAATCGGCGATGGGAAGGCGGGTATCCGACGGCTCACGCTTGCGGCCGGCGACATGGTTGAGTTGTGTGTCCAATGTCCAGCGTGGCATGAAGCGCCAGTCCGCCCGGACATAGACATGGTGCCGGGGCGCGTTGCCCGCATCCTGGTTCGTTGACTCATCGATCGAGCGTTGCTGCGCGTAGTTGCCCGACAGCCGCAGGCTTTGGCTCGCTTCCCAGGCAAGCTCGACTTCCAGGCCTTGGCCGCGCTGCTGACCGGCATTTTGTGCGGTAAAACTGGCATCCGGGTTCCGCACGAAACGCAGGATATCCTTCATCCGGTAGTGGAACAGGTTCAGGTTTGTCTGCACGGTGCTGACAGGCTGCCAGGCGAAAGCCAGTTCCACGGATTCGATCGATTCCGGCTTGAGGTTTGGATTGCCCAGCCCCACCGGATTATTGAGGAGGTAGAGTTCGGAAAATGACGGCGGGCGGAAGGCGCGCCCATAGAGCAGCTTGCTGGTGAGGTTGTAAGCCGTTTCCCATACCAGTGCAAGGCGCGGGTTGGTGGTACCGCCAAAATCGGAATACTGATCGCGGCGCACGCCGGCGGTCAGGTACCAATCCTGGGTGAAAGCCCATTCATCCTGCACGTAGGCATGGTTCACGTTGCGGCTGTGGGGGTGCATGAAAGGAGCACTGCCGGTTACGTCTTGCACCGATCCCAGCGGAAGTAATACCCCGGGAGCAGGCTGGGAAAAATTCTTGGTTTCCTGAATGCGATACAGGTCGTCATCCTGAGAGCCCGCGCCGAGGCGCAGCTTGTGGTTCTGCAAGCCGGTATAGGCAGCCGATAGGTTGAAGCGCAAGTGGCGCTCCCACCTGTAGGGATTGCCGATCACGCCGTCGGGGAAGCCGGGAAAGCCGGCAGGATAAAGCGTCAAATTGAGTTGTTCGGTGAGGTAGAAATAGCTGGCCTGTGCGGTCACGTCTAGGTCTGGTGCGAAGTTCGTATTCTGATAAGTGAGGTCGGTGGAGATGCGCTCGCCGAAATAGCGCCCCTTGGGATCCAGCGCCTGCGCTGTTCCAGTGCCGGTACCCATGTCGCGCTGCTGGTAACCGGCGCGCAGCCGCCATTGGTCGCGCGCCAGGTCGAGGCGGGTGTCGACGGCATCGCGGCCGAGGTTGACCTGCCCCGGCGCAAGGGAAAACGGCGTTGCGGACAGCGCGTCCGCGCTGATGATTTGCCGCTGGCCGTCGGTGGCGCCCACCCGCAGATAACCGGCAACGTCTAAGCCGCCCCATGTGCCGCCGTGTTGCACCCAAGCGTCGCGGCTGTTGAACGAGCCGGCGCGCAAGCCGATCTGGGTGCCGTCGATGTCGGCGGAGGTCTTGGTGATGATGTTGATCACGCCGGAAAAAGCGTCCGCGCCGTACAGCGCGGAACCGGGGCCGCGGATCACCTCGATGCGCGCGATGTTTTCTACCGGCATGCCGCCCCAGATCAGGGAGCGGTTGCCAGTGTACACGCTGGTGATGGGAATGCCGTTTACCAGCATCAACACCTGCGGATTGTACTGGGTGTGGATGCCGCGGATGGTATAGACCGGGTTGTAGGCAGCGCCGGAACGCGCCACATGTACGCCCGGTACCGTCTCCAGCACATCGTCCAGGTCGGCCGCGCCGATGGCTGCGATGTCTTCCGCGGTGACTACGGTGGCGACCGACGGCGCTCGCGCAATGGGTTGCCGGGCGCCGCTGGCGATGCTGACAAAAGGCTTGTCGCCGTAGGCCAGCGCCAGATCCTCTTCATCCATCTCTTGGCTGGCGCCAGCGCCAGCGCTCCATGCCACTGCCACTGCCACTGCCAGTGCCGCGACGGTGAGACGTGCAATCGATTTATTCATGATCCCTCCCTTGGCGCACCGGAATGAGCGCCGACATCATTATATTTATGATTTATGCAATGCTCGCCCCGGTAACAGGTTTTTCATCAGCCGGGAACATCAGGTTTTGGGGGTGCATCCCGCCAACGGCGGCGGAAAATACCTTTGTGCAGCATAACCCGGCAAGGCAGATGAAACAACAGGCTGGCCGGTTTTTCCGCTGCTTCCAGGTAGCATGGCGACATGCCGGTAAGGAAAGCGGGAATACGGAAAAGACAATATTCCCGCAGAGAAAAGCCAAAATCCGCCAGATGCGGGTATGGGTGGATCCCGCGCTCATTTGGCGGCACCCAGAATTTTTATCCGCAGCCCCATGGGAGGCACTTCCTCCTTGTCTATGCGCACGTCCAGCACGGTCGGCCCCGGATTGCGCAGAATCGCGTCCAAGTCGAGGCTGTCAAAATCCTCGGCGGAGCGAATCATATGGCCCGGAATGCCCATGGATTCGGCCAGCAGCCGGAAGTCCACCGGCGGCAGTTCGACCCCGATCTGTTCGGCACCGGCCAGGCGCTGGCCGTGTTTCACCATGCCCAGCGCTGCGTCGTTGAGGATCACGAATAGCACGCAGAGTTTCTCGGCCAGCGCCACGGTCATTTCCTGGCCATTCATCAGCAAGCTGCCGTCGCCGGTGATGCAGGCCACCGGCGCGGCGGGATTGGCGAGCGCGGTGCCGACCGCGCCGCCGATAGCCCAGCCCATCGGGGCGAAATTCATCGTGACGCGCAGCCAGCCCCCTGCGCTGGCCTGGTGATCATGCAGGTCCAGGTAATGGATCGCCCACGCAATGCTGCTGCCGGTATCGGCCAAGAAACGCGTATCGGGCGGGCAGCGCCGGCCGAGTTCGCGCATCAGGTACTGCGGCTTGATCGGCGCGGTGTCCGACACCTGCTTGGCTGGATCGTCCATCAATGCGTCCGCAGGCTTCCGCGCCGAGGTAGCGGCAAGCGATTTTCCGCCGTTCTGACGCATCATATCCAGCAGCCGCTCGAACACCGGGCGGATACGGCCGCGCACGTGCAGCCGCGCCATGGGGGAACGCAACAGGTGCACCTCGCAGGAATCGATATGCATCAGCCGGTTGTTCAGCAGCGATTCACACCAGCCGTTGCTGGAAAACTCGCTGATATCTGTACCAACTGCAAGTATCAGGTCAACACCCTTATTCTCCATCGCCGCGTCGGCGGACCGGTGGCCGGCGAACCCGAACACGCCGCGGTACGCAGAGTGGCTCGGACTGACAAGCCCCTTGGCGTCGGGCGTGACAACGAAAACCGCGCCGATTGTTTCTGCCAACTCGAGAATGAGGTCGATCGCCTCCCCACAGCCGCTGCCGATCAGTATCACCACGCGGTGCGCCTGCGCCAGTTGCGCCTGCAATTCCCGAACCGCCGCGTCATCAACAGCAGACGGCGGCAGCAGCAGATGCGCCAGATCGTAGGCCGGCCCGCTTTTCATCAGCGAGCGCTGCACGTCCACCGGGATGCTGAGGTGGACCGGGCCGGGGGTCGGCTGGTACGCGCTCAGCAGCGCAGTGGTCAGTTGTCTTTCCAGTTGGTCAGGATGGGAAATCAGCGCGCTGTAGCGTGTGCAGGTGCGAAACATGGAGACCGTGTCGATGCCCCCCATGCCTGCAGATTCCTGCATCGCCCCCCTGCCCAGCAAATGCAGCGAGGGCTGGGCGGTGATGACCAGCATCGGGATCTCGTTCTCACATGCGCAAGCCACGCCGGTGATGAGGTTGGTGGAGCCTGGGCCGGAAGTGGCACAGCACACGCCGATCCTGCCCGATTCGCGGGCGTAGCCGTCCGCCATGAAGGCTGCCCCCGTTTCGTGGCGCGCCACTACCGGGCGCGGTCCGCCGCGCCGGGCGCTGCGTGCGAGCGCGTTGTATAGCGGCTCGATGGCGCCTCCGGGCACACCAAAAACATACTCGACGCCGATTTGTTCCAGATAGGCGACCAGCAGGTCGACCGCTTCCATGGGTTGTTTTTGCTGTATTTCTGTCATTAACTGATCACTGATCCAGTTTCAAAACGCATCACCACTATCACTCCAACCTTGGAGACTTTGCATCTCCGCTGCGAACGAAGGATATGCTGTTCCGTGATGCGAACCAAACTGTAGCACAGAGAGCACGCTATGCCGAACAGCTCGTGATATTTCAGTCACATCAGTCTTGCCAGGTTGCAGCGTTTTCATCGCACGTTAAGTTTTGCGGATGCAGTTCTGAAGTGCAGCTCTTGTAAGAAAATTTAGGTGGCGCGAAATGATATCCACCCTTGCGCGCTCCGTTATTTCCGCGCAGGGATGGCTCATGCAGGGATCATTTATCAGTCTTGAAAAACCGTTGAGAGGGTGGTAGGCGCAGTTTAATACATTGAAACAACGCAAGATTTTCAGCTGGCCGCTTATTTTCAGATGAATTACCCGTTTGTTCAGGGAATTTCCGCGTCGTCCATGCGGCCTAGAATGATGCCGGTTTTGCGCAGCAGGCCGCGTGCTTCGCGGTGGGTGTCGTAATAGCGCGGATTGGGCACCATCGCGGCAAGCCTGGCGGCCTGCTCTGCATTAAGATTGGCCGCATTGGTGCGGTAGTAGTGGCGTGCGGCGGCTTCCGCGCCGAACACGCCGTTGCCCCATTCGATCACGTTGAGATAAATCTCGAAAATGCGCCGCTTGTCCATCACCGCTTCCAGCATCACGGTGATGAGCACTTCCTCACCCTTGCGCCACGGCGTGCGCTTGGTGGAGAGAAATAAATTCTTGGCGAGTTGCTGGCTGATGGTGGAGCCGCCCGCGACGATTTTGCCCTTCTTCATGTTTTTTTCGTAAGCCTTCTGGATGCCTTCCCAGTCGAAGCCCTCGTGATCGACGAACTTTGCGTCTTCAGACGCGATCAGCGCGCGCTTGAGGTTGCCGGAAATCTTCGCATAGGGCACCCACTGATATTGGAGCTCGGCATTCGGGTTTTTGTCCTGCATGATTTCCAGGCGGCTTTCCATGAACGCGCTGGTGGACGGGTTGAATTTTATCCACCAGCAGATGTGCGCGAAAATCCACAATTGGTAGAGCAGCAGCAGGGCGAAGCAAATCGCCACACCGCGCCAAGTCCAGCCCCAGAGTTTTTTCATGCGGCAGAAAGCCGTAGCCCGGATGCAGCGCAGCGAAATCCGGGGATTGGTGGGTGAGCACAGAGTTTCCCCGGATTCCATTGCATTCCATACGGGCTACGTCCGTCCCTCTTAAAGAACTGGGAGTACCTCCGCCCCTTCCTCTTCAAGGGGAGGGAGTCTGCTATCACCAAGCTTAAGTCGTCGCTATTGAATGCCATCATTTTTTATTTCACTGCGCGGAGTGCGGAAATCACGGGTGCGGTATCGGGACGTACGCCGCGCCACAGGAAAAAAGATTCGGCGGCCTGCTCGACCAGCATGCCGAGACCGTCGGAAACCACGGCGGCGCCATGCTCGCGCGCGAATTTCATGAACGGCGTCTCGCGCCCGTACATCATGTCGTAGGCCAGCGCACCGGGAGCGAAAATGTTGGGGGGAAGCGGAATTTCGCTGTCGGTGAGTCCGGCGGAGGTGGCATTGATGACGACATCGAATTGTTCATCTTTGAGCCCACCAAATTCAACGGCTTTAATGGAGAAGAGCCGGAATTTATCGTGCTGTTCTACAGTTTTTTTCAGGCTGGTCGCTCTTCCCAAGGTTCGATTGTAGATTACCAATTGTGACTGAGATGATTCCAGCAGTGGATGCAGCACACCAGCAGCGGCGCCGCCAGCACCAATCAGCAAAATACGTTTGCTCTTGAGCGGGAACTTGAGGTTTTGCTCAATATCTCGTACTAAGCCGATGCCATCCGTGTTACGGCCGATAATTTCATTATTCAAGAAAATAAGAGTATTTACGGCATCGGCTTCATGGCTTGAATTTATTGCATCAATAACTTCATTGCTGACATTATTGGAAATTCTGAATGCCTCGAATTTGAACGGCACTGTGACATTGCAGCCCTTGTAGCCTTCCTTGCGCAGCCGCTCGATAGTCGCGGCAAAACCATCCAGCGGCGCGAGGATGGCCTCATAGCCGATGTCCTCTCCGGTCTGTTTGGCGAACATGCTGTGGATCAGCGGCGATTTGCTGTGGGCGATGGGGTTGCCGAGGACGGCGTAGCGATCAGTCATGGATATTGAACCGAAAAAATGGCGCTATTTGGACTTTCTGATTATAAAGGCTGCTGGTCTAATCGCAGCCTAAAGTTTTTCCGGAAATGCCGGGATTAAGGCTTTCGGGAAAATGCCGAATTGGGGAGTTATATGGGAGAAGTCATGGGGAATGTGGGGGAGCGGTTGCATAACCTGAAGGTCAGCGCCAAGCTGCGCCTGTCGTTTGGCCTGGTCGTGGGGTTGATGGTGGGGATGGCTGCGGTCACGCAGTTTTACCTGGGCGAGATGAACAACAAGTGGCGCAAGATCGAGCAACAAGTGTTCGTCTGGCAGGACGCCAACATGGAAATCTATCGCTACCTTGGCGATGGCGTGCACCATTTCAAAAACTATGTGCTGCGCAATGGGGACTATGAAGCAAAGTTCCGCGACGACATGGGCAAACTGCTGGGCGCGGTCGATAAATACCAGAAGGCCGGGGGGGTCGAAGCCGAAGCCCAGAGCCAGTTGAACGAAATCAGGAACGCGGTGGGCGCATATCTTGTCGCTCTCGATCAACTCAAGAAACTCAAGGCTGAAGGTGCATCCATTACCGACCAGGACAAGGGCATCAACGGCGCCGACAAACCCATTGCCGCGGCGGCAGCCAAGCTGAAGGAAATCACCGAGCGCGAATTTAGAAAGGCATCCAGTCAGTTCGGGGCTCTTCAGCAATCCACACTGCGCATCGCGTTAATCATGGGGATCATTGCCATCATCTGTGCCGTGGCATTTGCGCTGTTGTTGACGCGGAGTCTGATGCGTCAGCTGGGCGGCGACCCGGCAGAGGTCGCGCAGGTCATCGGTGTGATGGCGGCGGGTGATTTTTCGGCGCAGTCGGCCCGTGCGGCAGACGGTAGCCTGCTGGCCAATGCCCAGGATATGCAGTCACGCCTGCGCGACATGATCGCCACAGTAAAAATGCAGGCCACCCAGGTTGGCGGCATGGCGGAACAATTGGCGGCGGCGGCGCGGCAGATCACGGAGAACGTCAACCATGAATCGGATGCGGTGAGCGGAATGGCTGCTGCAATTGAGGAAATGAGCGTTTCTTCCACCCATATCAGCGATCAGGGGAGCAACGCCAAACAAATTGCCGATCATTCGCGCGCAAACTCCGAGCAAGGGGCGCAGGTGGTCAACAAGACGGTGACTGGGCTGCTGGAGGTCGCGCAACAGATCGAAACGGCATCAGCAGAAGTTTCCCGGTTGGGGGGCGATGCTTCGCGTATCAGCGACGTGGTGAAAACCATCAAGGAAATTGCCGACCAAACCAATTTGCTGGCGCTCAATGCGGCAATCGAAGCGGCGCGTGCCGGCGAGCAGGGCCGCGGTTTTGCGGTAGTGGCTGACGAGGTGCGCAAGCTCGCCGAGCGCACGGCCAACGCCACGGCGGAGATCAATCAGATGTCTGCCAAGATAGGCGATGTCGCCAGCCATGCGCTGGCCGGCATGGATAAGGTGGTGAACACCACGCGCCAAGGGGTGCGTGATGCCGAGGTCGCGCAAAGTTCCATTGTTGGCATCCAGCAGAGCTTTGGCGAAGTATCGGGTGCAATCGATGACATTTCCTGCGCGCTTGCCGAGCAAAACGCTGCGGCAACCGACCTGGCAAAACGCACCGAGCAGGTTGCGCAGATGTCCGAAGAGAACTCCAGCGCGGCGCGCAGCCTGCTGGATCTTGCAACTGAGCTGGAGCAAAAGGCGGCGCAGGTGCGCGGGGCGGTTGATGTGTTCCGCGTGTAGCGAATGCGAAGTCCTTTGCCCGGTTGCCGGTCTGCGCATAAGCGCTGAGGTAACGCAAGGCTAGGGTTATTCGCTTTCCAGCCGGTCCGACGAGGTGAACGTCCAGGTGCGCGTGATGACCAGGATGTCGGTGTCTTTGCGAATGTCCGGCGGCAGCGGCGCGTAGGGGGCGGCGAGCTTGACGATGCGCATCGCCGCCGCATCCAGAAGGCGGTTGCCCGATGACCTGCTCACCTCAATAGGCCCCAGGCTGCCGTCCGCATTGATCGACACGCTGAGTTTCAGGCTGCCGAAAATTCTTTGCTGGCGCGCCTGTTCCGGGTAATTCAGGTTGCCGATGCGTTCCACCTTGATGCGCCAGTCTTCGATGTATTGCGCGAAACGGTATTCCCGCGTGCGTGCGCCGATGAATTTGCGCCGCGGCTGCTTTTGGTAAGCATCCCAATTTTTGTTGATCTGCGCTTCGAGGCGCGTGATCTCCAGGCTTTTTTGCACCAGTTCTTCGCCGCTGCTGGCATCGTTGCTTTGCTGTTTCTTGAGTTCCGGTTGCGCCACCTTGTGATCGCTCTTCAGCCGGGTCAGCATCCGTTTCGATTCTTCCTCAAGCTGCGCAACGCGCTTGGCGATCTGCTCGGGGGTGAACTGCTGGTCGTCGCGTATCGCGGGCAGCGGGGTCTTGGCTTGCCGGTCATCGGCGGTATTGCCGCCGCCATCCAGATTGGCCTGCGCCAGCGCATCGGCTTTTGCCGGCCTGGATTTCGACTTGGCGTTGACCAGCACCACTTGCAGCGGCTGTATGAAGTCAATCGTGCTGCGCGGATCGGGCAGCACCAGCGCGACGCCGAACAACGCGAAGGCGTGCAGTGCGATGGAGAAAGTCATCGCCACAGACAGGCGCGTTTTCAGCGCGGCTAGCAAGCTGCACCTTCTTCAAGGGAATACGCAGCCTTGAAGTGCGTAAGGAGGTGCGAGGCTGGCATTCCCGCACCGGACGCTTGCGCGCACCGTGTCATGCCGCCGCCTCCCCCTCCACCGTTGCGACAAAGCGCGTCTGCACATCCAGGTCGAGCAAATCAATCGAAACGATGGCCAATTGCACAAGGGTATTGGCGGGCAATTCCGGCAACGATGGCGCACGGAAAGTCAGCGGAATACCGGCGACCTTCACCAGATTTTCGCGCAGTACGACAGCGTTAACGATAATCTCCGGTAGGGGCGATTCATGAATCGCCCGTACGGGGGCATTAGCCAGCTTTGCCTGCTCCTGCTGTAGCCAGCGCAAACACCAATAGCGTTCCATGTGCCGCTGAAAGTCGTTGTAGATGGCGTACATGGTATCGAAATCGCGCATCGTGGCGTACAGCGCGGTGTCGTTCTTGGGATAGGCCGGTTCTTCATCGCGCAACATCGCGATGATCTGGCGCTGGTTTACCATATCCACGTAGCGGCGCAGCGGCGAGCTCGACCACATGTATTGCGCCACACCCAGGCCCTGATGCGGTGCGGCCACCGTGCTCATCTTGACCTTGCCGTTTTGCTGCGTGCGGTAGATGCCGACGAAGCCGTGCTCGGCAAGGTGCTTGCCCCATTCGCTGTTCACCAGGATCATCAGTTCGGAAACCACCTTGTCGATCGGCGAGCCGCGCCGCCGCTGCGTGATGCTGACGCGGTCATTCGGGTGCCCGGCCATAACCAGCGACTTGGCGGGTGTTGTTTGCCCGCCTAGTTGAATGGCTAGTGGTTCCATCAAAAGCTCTTCGGACTCGATATGGAAGTTGTAATCAACCTGTTGCGCGCTGTTGTCGGAAGGCTTGCCGCGCCCGGCTTCCAGTTTCTGTACCAGACTCCACAGCAGCGTCAGCTCATTCGCATAAGGGTAATCGAGCTTGCCCGCCGCCAGCGTCTCCTCGTTGAACAGCGGTTCCAGCGTGTCATGGCGCAGGTTTGCGGCGATATGGATGCGCTCGACGCGGCTTTCGTGACCCAATATCGCCAGCGTTTCCCCATCCAGCTCGTTATACATCGACAGCGCCGGACACACGCGATCCGCGCATAGCGTGAAGGCTTTCACCACGCTGTCCGGCAGCATGGTGATTTTCTGTCCCGGCATATACACGGTGGATAGCCGTGCTGCGGCAAGTTTGTCGCCTGCCGAATCACGCGGCATGCCCAGCGTGGGTGCGGCGATATGCACGCCGATACGCCAGTTGCCGTTGGCCAGTTTTTCCACCGAGAACGCATCGTCGATTTCCGTCGTGGTCGCGTCATCGATGCTGAAAGCGTTGACGCCAGCCAGCGGCAATTCATCCCATGCGCTTAATTCGACGGGCGGAAAGTCCGTGCCGTCGGGGAAGTGCTCGAGCAGGAATTTCTGTAAATGATAATCGTGCGTGGAAGGCAACGCGCCGCAGCGTTGCAGCAGATGCGCGGCGGATAAATGCGTTGCCGCACAGGCCGCTTCCAGCGCCTTGACTTCGAGGGTGTTGCGATCCGGTTTGTAGAGCAATTGCGTGAGAAGTTCAGCGAATTCGGCCGGCAACTCGAAGCGGCAAAGCTGCTCGGTGTAGCGCGCCTGCAACGCTAAAGCCTGACGCTTTTTCTCGGCTCCGGCCAGCGCGGCCTTGAGCACATCCGGCGGTGCGGCGCGGTAGCGGCCCTTGCCTTTCTTGTGGAAATAGATCGGCGCGCTGTGCAGGCGGATCAGCGCGGCGGCGGCCTCCAATGAATTCGGTGCATGACCGAAATATTCGGCGGCGATTTGCTCGAAGCCGAACTCGTCCGGCGGACAGCATTCCCACAGGAAATCCACTTCGATACCTGCGGCAGCCGATTCGGCCTGGGCTAAAAAATCGGCCAAGGCGGGCTGGGTGAAACGCAGCATCACATTGGCTGCCTTGACCTTGCTGCGCTTGCCGGAAACGTTTTCAACCTGGAGTGAGGTGGTGTTATCGGCCATGATGCTGCCGACCTTGAAACTGCCGTCTTCTTCGTAAAGGATATTCATGAGGGGGTGAGTGAAAATTTGCCGCAGATTATAGCAGCACGCGGCGGCGATCCCCGGCGCCGCAGGCAACAAAAAGCCGGTTCACACCGGCTTCTTTGACGGGTAGTGCAACCCTACTTCTGACCCAGAATCCACGCCACCATGGCTTTGATGTCGCCATCGCTGATGGATCTTGCGGTGGGAGGCATGGGCATGGTGCCGAAAGCACCTGCACCGCCATTGCGTACCTTGGCTTCCAGCCTGGCTTGGGCGCCTTTGTCACCCTTGTATTTAGCGGCAATACCCGCCAGCGCCGGGCCTAGCGATTTGCCGGCGGCGGCATGGCATGCGCCGCAATTATTCTGCTTGAACAGAGCTGCGCCATCGCCTGCGGCGAAAGCGGTAGCGGAAACGGACAAGGCGGCAGTCAACGCGAGATAATGAATTTTCATAATGGCTTCCTTCGATTAAGTAATTGGCGGGTGAGATATATTTTTTGGAGCCTCTAAAAACCCGTCATGCCGGACTTGATCCGGCATCCAGCGGCTTGATTTAACTGGATTCCCGCCTTCGCGGGAATGACGAAATTGATATTTTTAGAGATGCCTTTTTGTTGGTATTTGATGCCCTGTTAAATCAAACGGGTTGAATATAACCAACGAATAGACTGGCTGATCGCTTATTGGTTCCCATTGGCAGTGTGTTAAACCACTCCCGCACGTTGTGCCTGCTCATCGGCAAAATAGCTCGACCTGACCATCGGTCCGCAGGCGGCATGGCTGAATCCCATCTCTTTTGCGGCGCGCTCGAGCATCGCAAAGGTTTCCGGTGGCGCATAGCGCAGCACCGGCAGGTGCCCGTCGGAAGGTTGCAGATACTGGCCGATGGTGAGCATGTTCACGTCGTGCGCGCGCAGGTCGCGCATCACTTGCAGCACCTCATCATCGGTTTCGCCCAGGCCCAGCATCAGGCCGGATTTGGTGAGCACATGCGGGAAGCGCGCCTTGAAATCCTTGAGCAGCTTCAGCGAGTGGGCGTACTCCGCGCCGGGGCGCGCCAGCGGATAAAGGCGCGGCACGGTTTCCAGGTTGTGATTGAACACATCGGGCAGGCTGCGGGAAAGCGCGTCCAGCGCGGTTTCCAGACGCCCGCGAAAATCAGGCACCAGAATTTCCAGGCGTGTGGCGGGTGCGCTGGCACGGATCGCGGTCAGGCAATCGGCAAAATGTCCCGCCCCACCGTCGCGCAGATCGTCCCGATCCACGCTGGTGATGACCGCGTATTTGAGCTTGAGCAGGCCGATGGAGCGCGCCAGATTCTCCGGTTCGCCCGCATCGGGCGGTTGCGGCTTGCCGTGCGCCACATCGCAGAACGGGCAGCGGCGCGTGCACACATCGCCGAGAATCATGAAAGTTGCCGTGCCCTTGCTGAAACATTCGCCGATGTTCGGGCAGGACGCCTCCTCGCATACCGTGTGCAACTGGTTCTCGCGCAAAATGCGCTTCACGTCGTTGTACCCCGCGCCGCTGCCGGGCTTCACGCGTATCCATTCCGGTTTGCGCAGCCGCTGCTGCAACGGCACGATCTTGATCGGATTGCGCGCGGTCTTGGCGGCACCGGTTTGTTTGTGTTCAGCGTTGCTCATTATTTACCTTCCACATATCGTTCCTATGTTACGCACGTCATCGTTCCTACGCTCCGCTCCGTCATCGTTCCCACGCTCTGCGTGGGAACGCAGCCCGTGACGCTCCGCGTCAAGAATCAAACCCACCGATCAATCTCAATCAAACCCGCTTCCCCCGCATAATTTCGCGCACTGGAATAACGCCAATGTTCCGCCCTATCCACATAGCCTCGCTTCACCGGATTGGCGTGGATGTAATCCAGCTTTTCCAGCATCATCGCCTCGCTGAAAACCAGTTCGGCGTGAGAACCTTCCTGCCAGAATTGAAACTCCCGATCCGGCTTATGCGCCCGTTTGGCGAAACGCAAACGCGCCAATAGATGTTCGATCGAGTGCGCTTCAAGGTGGTCAATAATCCGGCGCGCGGTAAAGGATTTGAAGTGGCTCACACATAAATCCAATCGCTCTGCCTGCGCGACAAAGTGCAGATGATTTTCCAGAACCACATAACCATAAAGCCGCAGCCCTTCGTGTTCACGCAGATACGACCAGCTATCCAGCACGATTTGCACGGTATCCGGGCGCGTGAATACCGGCAGCCACTCCATGACGGTACAGGTCAGAAAGTGCGGTGCGACTGGATCGGTGATAACGTAACGGCTACGGCCCATGTCGGTTGCTTTCTGGTGAAGTGACGCAGAGCGTCACTGGCTGCATTTCCTCTCGCTCCCCACCATCGTTCCCACGCTCCCGCGTGGGAACGTATCGAGGGACGCTCCGCGTCCCGTGCCGCAGGAGCGGCACAAGCTGCATTCCCACGCGGGAGCGTGGGAACGATAACCGGGCAGATGCGCCCGACATCACGTTTTTTCCACCAGCGCGATCTCTTCATCGGTCAGGCCGTAGAGCGCATACACCAACTGGTCGATCTGCCGATCGGTGGCGTCAATCTGGCGTTGCAGCAGGTTGGTGTCCTGCGGGGTTTTTGCGGCGGCGAGTTGCTGGTGCAGCGCGAGCATTTTTTCGACGAGCGCGACAATGCTTGCCGAACTTGGATGGTTATTTAAAGCAATGACGGGCAGTGAGGCAAGCTCATCACGTTGAACGTGAAGTGTGGGAAAAGATGTTTCGTAATAGACACGCATTAACTTGGAGTTGAGGATGCCCATTAGATGCTTCAATGGCTTTTTTTGCTTCTCGGAATCCAGTACAACGAGCACGTCCTTTACATAGAAATGGTCGTCATCAAATGTGCCTTCCAGCGCTCCGCCAGTATCGCGAATGAGCACTTTAGGCTGTTCAAATCTTTCTGAGTTACCAGGCCTTGCAGTGCTTCGATGAGATGTCATTTCTTTGGGAACGTAATGCACATACTCACCCTTGAACTGGTATGTGTAACGATGAACATCTTCACCTCTAAGGAGGCGCTTATCTTCGTCAGTGCTTGGAGAATAAGTCAGGAACCTTGAATCGTCCCCAGTCTTTAAGCCAAAGGCTAGGTCAAACTGTTCGCCTAGCGGTTTACCACAGCTTCGCATTTTGTCTTTAACAGCTTCAAGTTCAGGCACCATTGAAATGTCAAAGATGCACTTGTAAGTGTGATCAAACTTTGATTGCTCAATAACATTGAAGGGTAATTCTCGCCACGGAGTTTCAGCTTTACAGGCTGCTACTTCAATCGTATTAGCTTTTGTTTTGCCTTTCCTAAGTAAAAGTATGCAGGTTTTTACTGTCGCAGTAGCGAAAACATTATCTGTGAAGTCCACAATCTTCTCGACTGATGTTTGGGCGAGAATCTGTTTTCTCAGCGCTTCAAAGCTATCAAGACGAAGCCATCCGTTGGATATGATATTGCCGAATTTGCCGCCATTTTTGAGTAGCGATATAGCTCTTTCGATGAAACAACAGTAAAGGTCTGACTTTCCAACGAACGAGCCATAGTGTTTCCAGAAGTATGACTTGATGTCGTCTTCAATGTTATGCGGGCGAACATACGGCGGATTCCCAATCACCGCATCGAACCCGCCCGCCTTGAAAATCTGCGGGAAAGCGGCCTGCCAGTCGAACACGTTGATGCGCTGCATGGCTTCGTCGTCTAAATCGAGCTGGCCGTCGTAGAAATCCGGCCCGATCAGCGAGTTGCCGCACTGGATGTTGCGGTCGAGGTCGGGCAGCACGCGCTCGTGGAACAGTTTCATCTGGCTGGCGAGCGTCTGGTCGGATTCGCCTTCCAGCACCTTGAGCAGCAGCGAGAGCTTGGTCACTTCCACCGCCTGCGCGTCGATGTCCACGCCGTAGATATGTTCGAGCAGGATGCGTTTTTTCTCCGCCGTGGTGAGCCGCCATTCGCCCGATGTACTGTGGCGCAGGCGCGCTTCCTTGCCCTTGCTGTGCTTCTCCGCGCCTTCTTCGGCATAGCGCGCCAGATACCAGTCGAGCAGGTATTGGTACGCGCCGATCAGGAACGATCCGGACCCGCACGCGGGATCGAGGATGGCGATGCCCGCCGCCTGTTTCGGGGTCTTGCCTGCCAGCAGTTTGCCGACGGTGTGAGCGACGATGTATTGCACGATGTAGGCGGGAGTGTAGAACACGCCGCCGGCTTTTTTGACTTCCGGTTTGTCTTCCACCACGGCGCGGTTGCCCGCCGTGAGGCGGATGACCTTGCCGAGGAATTGCTCGTACACGCTGCCGAGGATGTCCGCGCCGAGCACGGAGAACTCGTAGGGGCAATCCGGGTAGTAGAGGTTCTTGAAAATCTCCTTGAGCGGCTTGTCGTCGATCTCAAGGTGCAGCGTGAGTTCGTCGGGCGCTTCGGCGCGGCCTTTTTCGCGCTTGAAATGGAACAGGCCGGAGTTGTAGCGGTCGTCCGCGTCGCGGAACAGCTCGCGCAGGCGGGCATAGACGTTGATGCCGTTCTGCAACGCCATCAGCTTGCCGTAAGGCTCGATGCCGCGGTCTTCGCAGATGCGCAGGAAGATGATGCGGTCGATGGTTTGCTGCACCGCGAAGTTGAGTTCGCGCTGGGTGAGATTCGCGTTGCGCAGTGCGATGTTGCGCGCCAGCAGGTCGCGCCAGCCTTCGATTTCTTCCAGGAACGCGCTGTCCACTTCGGTGGTGCCGCGCTTGCCTTTGCTGGTGCCGGCGTATTTGTCGAACGAGCCTTTGAGCACCGCGTCCTTGGAGAATATCGCGGCGATTTCGTCCCACTTGTTCGCATAGTCGCGGAAGGTGCAATAGAACAGGCGCGCCTTGCTGGCCTTGTCGCCCTTGTCGGGCTTGGCGCGGCAGTCGTAGATGGCGAATTCCTCGAAGTCGGTGACGATGGACAGCGGCAGCTTGGCCGACCACGCATAGCGGCGTAGTTGAAAAGCGGGTTCCACATCATCCTTGACGTTGACCGACGGCTTCTTCGCCTCGAGGAAAAATTTGCGCTGGCCGCCGACACGGAAGCTGTAATCGGGCGCCTTGGTGGAGTTGCCGATCTTGATCGCGTCTTCGTGAATCACGTCGCGGTAGGCTTCGGCATAGCCCGCGCTGTTGTCCATGTCCCAGCCGAGCGCCTTGAATAACGGGTCGATGAAATCGCGCCGCACCTGCGTCTCGTTGTATTTCCCGCTGCGGTAGGCATCGAGATTGCGCTCGAAGTTTTCGACCAGGGTCAGAACGGTTTGCGGGGCGGGCATGGTTCGTCCTTATATGGGAATTAGGCGGATTCACCTGTAGGAGCACGCCCTGCATGCGAATCGCGGGCATGGCCCGCTCCTACAATAGATATCAGGTGTTGCTGTAGACCGTGGATCAGGTTTTGCACCAGTTGCGCTTGCAGTTCGCTGATGCCGGCGGTGATGCCGAGTTCGCGGCATTGCGTGACGCGCAGTCCGGCGTGGCCGCACGGGTTGATGTTGGCGAACGGGGTCAGGTCCATGTCCACATTCAGCGCGAGACCGTGATAGCAGCAGCCATGCTTTATTTTCAACCCCAGTGAAGCGATCTTCGCGCCGCAGACATATACGCCGGGCGCATCCTCGCGCCCCTGCGCGGCCACGCCGAATTCGCCGAGCAGATCGATTGCCGCCTGTTCCATCAGGCGCACCAGTTCGCGCACGGTGATTTTCCAGCGGCGCAGGTCGAGCAGCAGATAGGCGACGATCTGGCCGGGGCCGTGGTAGGTGATCTGCCCGCCGCGATCGATCCTGACGACCGGAATGTTAGTGGGGTGCAGCAGATGTTCCGGTTTTCCGGCCAGGCCTTGCGTGTAGGTGGGCGGATGTTGCACCAGCCAGATTTCATCGCGTGTCCCCGGTGTCTGTCCGTCGGGGGTGCGCTCGGCGGTGAATTGCTTCATCGCATCCCAGGTCGGTTGATATTCGACCAGACCGAGGGAGTGGATAACCGGTGGCGCAACATGTTTCCCACTCCCCACTTCCCACTCCCCACTATCCGTCATAGCACCATCACCACCATCGGATGGTCGCACAACTCCTGGTAAACCGCATCGAGTTGCGCGCGCGAGGTGGCGTTGATGGTGCAGGTCAGGCTGACATAGCGGGCGTTCTTGCTGGCGCGCATTTCCATGCTGGCGGCGGTGAATCCCGTGTCGTGTTTGCTGACCACTTCCAGCACGGCCTGCGCAAAATCCGCTTGCTGTTGGCCGAATATCTTCAGCGGAAATTCGCAGGGATATTCGAGCAGGCTGTCGGTTAATTTGTTGTCTGGCGATTCGCTCATGGTGGGTTGTTTATTTATGCGCGCATCACGTCGCGTTTGAAATCCTGATACAGCGCGTGCAACCGGGCGAACATCGCGCCGGGTTTGCCGCTGCCGACCGGCTTGCCGTCGAGTTGCGTGATCGCCAGCACTTCCTTGGTGGACGAGGTGAGTAGCAATTCGTCGGCGGCAAACACTTCCGCAACGGCGATCCTGCGCACTTCATGCGGGATGCCGTTGGCGGCGGCGAGCTCCAGCACCACATCGTAAGTGATACCGGGCAGCATCAGGTTGTCTTTGGGCGGCGCGAGCAGCGTGCCATTTTTCACTACGAAGATATTGCTGGCCGCGCCCTCGGTCAAGAACGCACCCTCGATTATGGATTCGGGGCGGATCAGGATGGTCTCGGCGCAGCCCGCATCGACCGCCATCTGGCGCAGCAGCACGTTGGGCAGCAGCGCGATGGCCTTGATGTCGCAGCGCAGCCAGCGGTTGTCCGGCGCGGTGATGCAGGCGATGCCGCTGCGCAGCAACTCGGCGGGCGGGGTGAGCAGCGGATTGCTCATCATGAATACCGTCGGTTTGACCGAAGGGTTGGGAAAGGCGTGATCGCGTTTGGCCACGCCGCGCGTGATATGCAGGTACAGGTATTGATCTTCGCCTGCATTGCGCGCGACGAGTTCGTCGATGATGCGCGTCCATTCCGCGTTGCTGTGCGGATTGGCGAGCTTGATGCCGTCCAGGCTGTGTTGCAGACGGCGCAGGTGTTCTTCCAGGCGGAACGCCTTGCGCGAATACACCGGGATCACTTCATACACGCCGTCGCCGAAAATGAAACCGCGATCCAGCACGGAGACCTTCGCTTCTTCGATGGGCATGTACTGCCCGTTCAGGTAGATAGTCATTTGAGAACCTCCATAAATTTACTGCGCGGCTCGATAGCGGCGTTGCACGGTGCTCGCTCGTCGCCTATCGCTGTGATATGTCTCTGTCGCTGCGCTCCGTGCGCCTTGCTCTCGAGCCGCTCGCTACAATTTCTGGAGGTTCTCATATGTTCCTTTACTCGAACAGCAAGCGAATGCTATCCCAGCCGCGCGAGAATACATTCGCCAGCGGCGCGTCTTCCAGGGCGACCAATGGAAATTCCGCATAGGGTTTGCCGTCCATGGTCAGCTTGAGCAGCCCCAGTGGTTGCCCGCTGCTGACTGGCGCGAGGATGGGCTGGCGTGTTTCCATCGCCGCCTTGAGTTGGGCAAGTTTCCCTTTGGGGATGGTCAGGAACAAATCCTGGCGAAAGCCGACTTTAAGGTGGCTTTTCGTGCCTTTCCAGATGCGTACATTGGTGACCGGTTGATTCTTTTGGTACAGGCGCACCGCATCAAAATACTGGAAACCGAAATTCAGCAGCTTCTGGCTTTCGGTGGCGCGCAGGTTGTCAGAAGGCACGCCGAGCAGCACCGAGATCAGGCGGCGGTTGTCGCGCTTGACTGAGCCAACCAGGCAATACCCGGCAGTTTCGGTGTGCCCGGTTTTCAGGCCGTCCGCGTAGGGATCGATCCATAGCAGGCGGTTGCGGTTGGCCTGTGTGACGTTGTTGAAGGTGTAATCGCGCAGCCCGAACAGCGCATAGTGCTGCGGGTAGTCACGCACGATGGCCGCGGCCAGCAAAGCCAAATCGGACGCGCTGCTGTAGTGTTGCGCGTCCGGCAGGCCGACCGGGTTGACGAAATGAGTGTTGTTCATGCCCAGCCGTTTTGCTTCCCTATTCATCAGGTCAACAAAGCCCGCTTCGCTGCCGGCGATATTGAGCGCAAGCGTGACGGCCGCATCGTTGCCGGATTGCACGATCAGTCCGCGCAGCAGTTCGCCCACGGTCACGCTTTGCCCGGCCTTGAGCAGCATGCGCGATTCGCCGCTGATGTTGCGCACCGCGGCAACGGGAACGGTCAGGTTTTGTTCTGGCAACAGCGTGCCGTGTTTGAGCGCGTCAAAAACCAGGTAAGCGGTCATCAGCTTGGTCAGCGAAGCGGGCTCCATGCGCGCATCGGCATTCTGGTTCACCAGTACCTGGCTGCTGGTGTAGTCATACAATAAATAGGATTTGGCTGCCAGGGCGGGTGCGGCGGGTATTTGCGGCGGCAGGGCGAAAGCCGTGGCAGGCAACAGCAAGCCGGCGAGCAATAGGATGATATTCATGGCTGGATGGCGTTTTCGGGTGGTAATTATACTTTTAACACCATGGTTAGGCGATAGCCGCGCAATATGGCTAGGCCGAAATATATAGGCATTTCGGCATATTGTTCTTTCATTTCCAAGCCGCTATAAAGTGCGCTTCATGATGATTGGGGAGCGTTGTAATGGAAATGTTAGCCAGCGTAAAAGATTTTTTGGGAGTTAGTCATGTCCGGAAGCGCGAGTTGCGCGGCAGGCTTAATCTCGTCGCGGCGGCCGAGGCGCATATATTGTGGAAGACGCGCCTGGGGCATCATGTGCAGGGAAACATTCGCGAATCTCTGGAATCCGCCCCGCTCGGACAAGATGGTATTTGCCAGTTGGGGAGTTGGATCAACGGTTCGGTATTGGAGCCGTTTTGCGAACCGGAGGTGCACCAGCAATTAAGCGAGGCGCACCAGCAATTTCACCAGTTTGGCGCGCTCATCATCGAAAGGCTGAAGGCAGGCGACCGCAGTGGCGCGGCAGCAATATTCAGGAACGAATACAACCAGTCGTTGCGCCAAATCATCCAGGCACTGACCAAAATCAACAAACGTCTTCAGGAAGAGTAAGCATTCATCCTATAAAAAGCAGTTCAGCCACGGATTTACACAGATGAACACGGATTATCAATGGGCGGCTTGTTTATCCAAGCCATTTTTCGGATGAATGGAGGGTTTTCTTGTTTTATCGGTGGTAATCCGTGGCTAATCGCCGTTTTTAGGTTCATTTCGACAGGTTTTATACTCCGCGTTTGGGTTGGCCGTCAGGTCGGCAAACCGGATTAGAGCGCACCGCTGAGTTGCGCAGTTTGTACCGCAAGTTCATTGGCCTGAGCGCAAATATCGTCAATATCCGCCGGGTTGATGCCCAGTTCTATCCATTCGTATTCCTGGGTTTCGCAGCAGGTGTGTTCGGCAATGCCGAAATTCGGCGCGATTTTTTCGGACAGGCTAACCAGGCGTACCAAGGGGTTTTCGGCCGCAACTTCTTCGACGTAGGGGGGGTGGTGGTAGCCCAGCACGGTAATGATTTCCTCCGGCAGATGCCAATGCCGCGCCAGTTGTGAGCCCATGTAACAGTGCGTGATCCCCAGGGTTTTCAGTTCGACTTCCAGTATGGGGCGTTCGGGTTGCAGGCATAGTTGGTGATGCAGTTCATCGCTCGCCGCTGCGTCGATATGGTGCAAAGCCATGAAGCCGATGTCATGCAGCAGCCCCGCCAGGAAAATCTGATCCTCATTGGGGCGGGTATTTCTCGGCATGGCTTGCGCAATGGTGCGCATCACGATGGCGACAGTCATGCTATGCAGCCACAGGTCTTGCGGTTTGAAATGTTTTCCTGCGGGAGACTGGGTGAGATGGGACATCGAAGCGATACCGATGGCAACCGATTTTACCCGGGTCAGGCCAAGCAACATCGCGGCATCGGAGACTTTGCTTAGCTTGCGCGCAACGCCCATGATCGGAGAGTTGGCCAAGCTGATTATTTTTGCAGAAATTTGCGGATCCTGTCCGATCAGCTTGAGCATTTGTGCCTCGCCCTCATCGGTATCCAGCGGCAGCGCCATTAATTTCTGCGCGGTGGCCGGCATGGCGGGCAGGGAATCAAGATTGGCAAGCGATTGTTTAAGCCTGAGGCGGGTACTTGCGTCAATCATGGGTACATTTGCGGGTTGTTGGGTGGCAGCAGCTTTTCTGTATGGTGCAAACTATACGAGAGATTGGAAAAATTCGCGCGAGAGATTTTATTCGGCGCGTGAAGGCGGTTTGGCGAGTTTGCGTTGTAATGTGCGGCGATGCATATTGAGCGCGCGCGCGGTGGCTGAAATATTGTCGTCATGCTCGTGCAGCACGCGCTGGATGTGCTCCCATTCCAAATCTTCGATTTGTGTCGGCTGCGCTTTGATCGGTGCGTCGCTGTTGGCGGTGTGCCCGAACGCTGCTACGATTTCATCCGCGTTGGCGGGCTTGGCAAGATATTGCGTCGCGCCCAGCTTGATGGCTTCGACAGCGGTGGCAATGCTGGCATAACCGGTCAGCATCACGATGCGCGTGTTCGGGTCGAGCCGGTGCAAAGCTTTGACCAGGGCCAACCCCGGCGCACCGCCCATTTTCAGGTCCACTACCGCAAATTCCGGCGGATTGCCTTCTGCCATCGGAATTGCTTCCTCAACGCTGTGCGCCACGGCAACACTGAATCCGCGTTTTTCCAGTGCGCGCTTCAGTACCTTGCAGAAGGTGATGTCGTCATCCACCAGTAACAGCGAGGCAGATTCTTCATGGAGTTCGGTCATAGGGGAGCCTTGGCGATGGGTAAGATGATTTCTGTGGTTGCGCCGCCTTGCTCGCGATTGAACAGGCGCACCGAACCGCCCATGCGTTCGAGGGTGGCATTGGCCAGAAACAGACCGAGCCCGTGCCCTTCCGTTTTGGTGGTGAAGAATGCCGAGCCGGCTTTGAGTTCCGCTTCTTCGCTCAGCCCCTTGCCGTGATCGTGGATTTCCAGCGTGAAGTTGGCGGCATCACAGTGCGTGCGGATTTCAATCGCTTGCGGAGCGTCGCTTGCGGGCGCTGCGTCCACCGCATTGTTGAGCAGATTCATCAGCGCGGCGCGTAGCGTGGCGTCCACGCTGATGAGCGGTGCGGGCTGTACGCCATCGCTGTGATATTGGTATTGTGCGGCGGGGCGCAACAACTGCCACTCGTCCAGCACTTCCGCCATCAGGCGATCGGCCGGTTGCAGTGAGGTTGCCCCGCTGACTTGCGCGTTGGCCAGTATCTTGTCGAGGATGCGTTTGCAGCCGCGCACCTGTTCATTGAGGATGCCCAACGCATCGCGCCAGCCAGGTTGCGTTGCGGCTTCGTGTTGTAATTCGCCGATCACCACCGCCATGGTGGACAGCGGCGTACCCAGTTCATGCGCCGCGCCGGCGGCCTGTGTGCCGAGCGCCACGATCCGCTCGTTGCGCAGAATCTCCTCGCGCACGCGGGTCAGCATCTCATCGCGGTTGCGTACCGCCTGCGCCATCTGCACCACAAAATAGGCCACCACCACCGTGCTGAAGACAAAACCGAGCCACATGCCCACCACATGCGCGTTAAACGCGCTGGCGCCATCATGTTGATGGTTATGCGGCAGCGGAATGTAATAAAACATCAGCACGCTGTAGCAGGCGGAGGTAAGCGCCGCCATGCCCCAGGTGTAGCGGCCCGGCAGCGTCGCGGCGGCAATCACCAGCGGCAGCAGGTAAAGCGAGACAAAAGGATTGGTCGAGCCGCCGCTGTAATAAAGCAATACGCTGAGCGCCAGCACATCCACGCACAATTGGGCGAATAACTCCGTGTTGGGAACCGGCTTGCTGCTGCGCAAACGCAGCCAGGAAAACAAATTGATCGCGGCGAGCGCGGCGATGGCCAGCAACATCGGCTGCCAATCCAGTTCCAGTTCCAGAATTTTCCAGACTGCCGCAAGCGTCAGGAGTTGTGCCGTGACAGCCATGCTGCGCAACGCGACCAGACGGCGCAACTGGCTGTGGCCTGGCAGGGAAGAAAGTATCGTATTGTTCATGCGACTATTGTAAGCGCAGAGATGGGTGCCGGGGGGTGCGGCATATTGTCGCGGCAGCAAGGCCGCCGCAATAATGAACCGGGAGAGCGATGCCGGTTTTTTGCTTTTTTGCGGTGCTGAATGTGCTGCATGTATAATCCGTGCATCCAATTCATTTCATAACGGGAGACATCATGGTTAATTTTTACCGGTTTGGCGGGCTGCTGGCAGCCCTGTTGCTGAGCGCCAGCGTTTACGCGGGCGACATTCAGGTTGAAGGTGCATGGACGCGCACTACGCTTCCCGGGCAGGATATGGCAATGGTGTATATGTCCATTACCAGCACGCAGGCCGCAACAATAGTCGGAGTCTCCAGCAAGGTCTCCAAAACTGCGGAGATGCATACCATGGAGCATAAAGGCGGCATGATGAAAATGTATGAGGTCAAGTCCATCAGTTTGCCAGCGAATGCGCGTCTGGAAATGAGCATGCATGGCTATCATTTGGTATTGGCAGGATTGAAGGCTCCGCTCAAGGCTGGCGCAACCGTGCCGCTGACGCTGAGCATTGAAATGGCTGACAAGCGCATCGTCAAGGTTGACGTACAGGCGGAAGTCAGGCCGCTGAAGAGCGCACCACAGAAATAAGCGCATCACTCCCAGGCAGGAGCTGGATGCATACTGTGCGAACAAGGGCTGTCGGATGATGCGGTGATGGTCGAAGTTTCGCCTTAGGGATGCTGCCGCGTAAACGAAATATAACAACAGCGTGCTGGAGTTGCGCCTGCCAAAACAGGTTGCCGCTCAGGCAAAACGCCTCAACATTGAGTAAGTCTTAGCTTCGTCGCAAAAGCAGGCGGCATGTGCCGCTTGATTAATTTTCAGCCATTCAAATTTTCTTCTGGTGTAGAATTCGCGGCAAATTTTGCGAGCTTTCGCCTGGTGGCGAAATGCCTGCCTACTCCTAATCCAGAGGAAAAACCATGCCCCTGACGCCTTCCGCCGCCGACAAGAAAGCACGCACGCTTTCCGAGGCGATGCCCTATATCCAGCGCTTCTTCGACAAGACCATCGTGGTCAAATACGGCGGCAACGCCATGACCGATCCCGCGTTGCAGGAGAGTTTCGCGCGCGATGTAGTGCTGCTGAAGCTGGTCGGGATGAATCCGGTGGTGGTGCATGGCGGCGGGCCGCAGATCAACGAATTGCTGCAAAAGGTGGGCAAGCAGGGCACCTTTGTGCAGGGCATGCGCGTGACCGACGAGGAGACCATGGATGTGGTCGAGATGGCGCTGGGCAAGGTCAACAAGGACATCGTCAACCTGATCAACAAGCACGGCGGCAAGGCGGTGGGGCTGACCGGGCAGGACGGCGCATTCATCCGCGCCGAGAAATTGCTGCTGGAAAGTAAGGACGAACCGGGCAAAATGCTGGACATTGGGCTGGTCGGCGAGATTGAAAAAATCGATCCGTCCATTATTACCTTCCTCGATTCCGGCGATTTCATTCCGGTGATTGCGCCGATTGGCGTGGGGCCGGACGGCGAGACGCTGAACATCAATGCCGATCTGGTGGCAGGCAAGCTGGCGGAAGTGCTGCATGCCGAAAAACTGGTGTTGCTGACCAATACGCCGGGTGTGCTGGACAAGGACGGCAACCTGCTTTCCGGTCTGACGCCCAAGGACATCGATGGGTTGGTGGCGGATGGCACATTGTCCGGCGGCATGTTGCCCAAGATCGCATCCGCACTCGATGCGGCACGCGGCGGGGTGCGCTCGGTGCATATCATTGACGGTAGGGTGGAGCATGCGCTGCTGCTGGAAATCCTGACCGACGAGGGTGTGGGCACGCTCATCAAAAGCAAGTAAAACGTGACCGCTCCGCTGTGGATTTTTGATCTGGACAACACGCTGCATGATGCGAGCCCGCATATCTTTCCGCACATCAACCGCAGCATGACGGCCTATTTGCAGCAGCATCTGCAACTGGACGAGGCGGCGGCGAATGCATTGCGCATGCATTACTGGCAGCGTTACGGTGCGACGCTGAGCGGCCTGATGCGCCACCACGGTACCAAGCCGGAGCATTTTCTGTGGCATACCCACCAGTTCCTGGAGCTTGAGCGGATGGTGTTGCGCGAGCCGCGCCTGCGCCATGTCTTGAAGGCATTGCCGGGCAGGAAGGTGGTGTTTTCCAATGCGCCGCAGCGCTACGCGCAAGCAGTGTTGAAGCTGTTGCGCGTGGCGGATTTGTTTGACGATGTGATGGCGGTGGAACAGACGCGCTACCGTCCAAAACCGGACAGTTTTGGCTTCCTGCGCTTGCTGCGGCGGCATCGCGTTGCGGCGGCGCAATGCGTCATGGTCGAAGACAGCCTGGAGAATCTGCAAACGGCAAAACGGCTGGGGATGCGCACGGTGTGGGTGAATGCCGGCAATAAAAGTGCGCCGTGTGTGGATGTGAAGATTCGTGATGTGATGCAGTTGCCGGGCATGCTGCATCGTTTGAACTAGCCTGCGCATCATTTGTGTAATTCGTTTGTAGGAGCGGGCCACGCCCGCGAACTAGTTTGTCGCGGGCGTGGCCCGCTCCTACAGTTCAAAAGCTTTATGGTATTCAACGGGGACAACATGGCTAGCAAACCGGGCGAGAGAAAATTACAGATACTGCAAACCGTGGCGCAGATGCTGGAGCAGCCCAAGAGCGAGAAGATCACCACGGCCGCACTGGCGGCAAAGCTGGAACTTTCCGAGGCGGCGTTGTACCGCCACTTCGCCAGCAAGGCGCAGATGTTCGAGGGGTTGATCGAGTTCATCGAGCAGACGGTGTTCGGCCTGATCAACAAAATCATTCAGGAAGAGAAAAGCGGCTTGCAGCAGGTTGATGCGATGGTGTCGATGCTGCTCGGCTTCGCGCAGAAAAACCGCGGCATGACGCGCGTGCTGATCGGTGACGCGCTGGTGAATGAGGACGAGCGTTTGCAGCAGCGCATCAACCAATTGCTGGACCGCATCGAGGCGACGCTCAAACAATCGTTGCGCATGGCCGCCACGCAGGGTGAGATGGGCGATGCGGTGGGCGGCCAAGCTCAGAGTGCCCCGGTATCTGGAACGGGAATGCCGCCTTCTTCCCCTTCCCGCACCGCCGCTGCGCGCACCGTGTCAGGGGAAGACATCGCTGCGCACGCCAATCTGCTGGTGTGTTATGTGATCGGCCGCTGGCAGCAATTTGCCAAGAGCGGTTTTGCGCGCGACCCGATGATGCAGTGGCCGGTGCAGTCGGCGATTTTATTGGGCAAATAATTTCAGGGAATAAATAATGATTCTGATTCTCAGTTCCAGCGCCAGTGAACAAACTCATGAGTACCAGCAATTGCTGGCACACTTGGCGACGCTGCAAGGTATCCAGACCCGCGTGCACGTCGAGCGCGGCAGCGAAAAAGCGCTCACGGAAATTTACCTGATCGGCAATACCAAACCGCTGGATATTGGCGACATGCAGAACTTGCCGTGCGTCGAGCGTGTGGTGCGGGTTTCAGAAGAGTACCGCATTCTGGGGCGGCACAAGGACGACCAGCGTCCCACGCATTTCGAGTACAACGGCGTGCGCTTCGGGCAGGACACGCTGCATGTGTTTGCCGGGTTGTGCGCGGTGGACAACCGCGAGCATGTCGAGATCATGCTCAAGGCGTTGCGCGACAACGGCCAGGTTTGCACGCGCATGGGCGCGTACAAGCCGCGCACCAGCCCGTATGCCTTTCAGGGGCACGGCAAGAATTGCCTGCCCTACGTGTTCGAGCTGGCGGGCAAGTACGGCATCAAAGTATTGGCGATGGAAATCACCCACGAATCGCATCTCGATGAGATTCGCGAGGCGTTGCATCAGACCGGAAACCCGACCGGCGTGATGCTGCAAATTGGCACGCGCAACACGCAGAATTTCGAGCTGCTGAAAATCGTCGGACGGCAAACCGAAATGCCGGTGCTGCTCAAACGCGGCTTCGGCATCACGTTGGACGAATCGCTGAATGCGGCGGAATACCTGGCCTCAGAAGGCAACCGCAATGTGGTGTTCTGCTTGCGCGGCATGAAGACCAACATGGGCGATCCGCATCGCAACTTTGTCGATTTCGCGCACGTGCCGGTGGTAAAGCGGCTGACGCGCATGCCGGTGTGCGTCGATCCATCGCACTCGGTGGGGTCGCGGCAAGCCTCGCCGGATGGCATCCTCGATATGATGCATGTCACCGCGCAAGGCGTGCTGGCCGGTGCCAACATGGTGCTGGTGGACTTCCATCCCGCTCCGCCCAAAGCCTTGGTGGATGGCCCGCAAGCTATGCTGCTGAAAGAGCTGCCGTATTTCCTGGAAGATGTGCAGATCGCGCGCGAAGCCTATCTCAGGCGCGTCGCGCTGCGGCAGCGTTATCAGGATATATAGGGAAGCGATGATTGAGTCCCTCCGTAGGCTCAGGGCGAACGGACTTAATCAGCGTTTTCATAATTTTCCGTGTATCGAGTATAGATCGGAGCGACCATGAAAAAGATACTTGCCATTGTCGCCATGCTGGTGATTGCAGCCATTGCGGCTTACTTCGTGCTGCAGAATCCGCTGGGCAGGCTGGTCAAAATGGCCATCGAGGAATTCGGGCAGGAGATGACGCAGGCGACCGTGAAGGTCAGCAAGGTCGAGATTTCGGCGACGGACGGGCGCGGTGCGTTATCCGGGCTATTTCTCGGCAATCCCAGGGGATTCAAGTCCGATTATGCATTGAAGGCGGGTGCCGTCGAAATCGAGCTCGAACCGGCGAGCCTTGCCAAGGACGTGATCGTGATCCATAAGATATTGATCGATGCACCGCAGATCGGCTATGAAAAGGCCGGTGACATCACCAATTTCGACGCTATTCAGCGCAATGTCGAAGAATATCTCGGCGCAAAGGGCGACAAGAGCGCGAAACCCAAACAGGGAAGCGGCAAGAGGATGATCATCGACTCCTTTGTCATCCGCAACGCCAAGGTCAATTACAACGGTCTGATGGAGCTTACGCTGCCGGACATCGAATTGCGCAATGTCGGCAAGAAGGCTGGCGGCGCCACTTCCGCGCAGGTGGTCAAGGCTATCATCGCCGAGTTGAATACCAAACTGGCCATGGCGCTCGCCAAGGCGGCGGTGATCGGCAGCGTGGGTGGTGTAGTGGTCGGCGCGGGAGCGGCGATCAAGGGTCTGTTCGACAAGTAAAACCAGCGGTCAGACCAGCCCCATCATTACTAGCGCGATGAAGGCGGCAAATAGCGCGAAGTGGCTGATGCACTCAATGGCGTTGGTCTCGCCATCGTGCAGGTTGTTCATCACGGTCAGGAAGGTCAGCAGTATGCCGGCTTGAACCGGTGTGAGCGTCATTTCGATGCGTTCGCCGCTGAACAGTGCGATGTTGACGGTGGTTTGCATGCGATTATTGTTGGCCGCCCTGAGCGCAGTATGGGGCGCCAGCCCGCGCAGCGGTATATCAGATTTGCCGGTGTGTTTGGCGGAACTTGTTGACTGGTAAGGTTTTCGTTACTACTATGGTCATTCGGCAAGGTTTTTGGCTGTTAACTTCATCAGGGAGGTTGCATCATGGCAGAACGAAAAGCAAAACCAGCCGCAAAAAAAGTGGCTGTAACCAAGGCAGCCGGCAAGGCAGCCGTCAAACCGAAAAACACCAAGGCAGCGGCAGTTGCGACGCCCAAAAAAGTGGCGGTGAAAAAGACGGCGACCGCAGCCGCGAAACCGAAAAGCACCAAAACCCCGGCAGTGAAAAAGGCGACGGTGCCTGCCGCCGAAAAGAAAGCTCCGGCGAAAAAGGCTGCAGCAGCCAAACCGGCCGCAAAGAAAATCATGGCACAGATCACCCCGGAAGAACGCTATCGCATGGTGCAAACCGCCGCTTACTTTATCGCGGAGCGCAACGGGTTTGGCGGCTGCTCGGCCGACCATTGGGTGGCTGCCGAGCTTGAGATTGCGGGCAAGCTGGGCCAGTAGATATCGCTGTCAAAAATTGCGCGGCCAGCGCCGCGCGGTTCATGCCTGATGCGCAGGCCATCCGTTTTCGCCGCTCACTGCTTTTCCAGACAAGCCAGGTAAATTGCCGCATCCGGCTGGTTGCGGTTGCGCTGCGCCTGCCAGATCATCTCGCCGAGGCATTCCATCATGCGATGTTGCGCATCGTGCTCAGATTCGAATTGCCGCGTCAGGCGCGCAAAATGTGCGCGGATTCCCGCCGGCTGGTTGATGGAGATCTGTTCCTCGATGGTGATGTGCATCATCAGGTGCAGGAACGGGTTGGCCGCGCCTTGCTCAGGCAGAAAGTCCTGATCCTGATGGCGTTCCGGATTCTCCAGCACGGCGTGATATTCGGGATGTTTGGCGATGAGTTGCGCGGCGAGATCTTCCAGCGGCGTGAGCAATTCGCCGGCCCGGCGCTTGCGCCAGGATTCGAACAGGAAGTTGCGCGCTTCGTCGCGCGACGGGTTGAAAAACATCAGAGTTCCTTATCTTTGTATTCGCACAGGTCGTTGATGATGCATATGCCGCATTTCGGTTTGCGCGCCTGGCAGATATAACGCCCGTGCAGGATCAGCCAATGGTGCGCATCGTGCTTGAATTCGTCCGGCACGATTTCGAGCAGCCTGTTTTCCACCTCCAGCACGTTCTTGCCGGGCGCCAGGCCGGTGCGGTTGGCGACGCGGAATACGTGCGTGTCCACCGCGATGGTCGGCTGCCCGAAGGCGGCGTTCAGGATCACGCTGGCGGTCTTGTGCCCCACGCCGGGCAAGGCTTCCAGCGCCTCGCGGGTCTGCGGCACCGCGCCGCCGTGCTGTTCCACCAGCAGACGGCAGGTCTGCATCAGGTGTTTTGCCTTGGTCTGGTACAGGCCGATGCGCTGGACATATTCGCGCAGTTTTTCTTCGCCGAGTTCGAGCATCGCCTGCGGCGTGTTCGCAACCGGGAACAGTTGCCGCGTGGCGGCATTGACGCTGATATCGGTGGCCTGCGCCGAGAGCAGCACCGCCACCAGCAGCTCGAACGGCGTGTGGTATTCCAGTTCGGTTTTCGGATGCGGGTTCGCCGCTTGCAGGCGCAAGAAAATTTGCGAGCACCTGCTGCGCAGATCGCATGCCTGAGCCGCTACGCGCTTTTTGTTTGCGTTCATCCGTGAGTCGCCGGGCTGCAGCCGCCTTCAATCGGCGCGACGGTGGCATTCGCGCCGTGCGCCTTGCGTTCGGCGCGCAGGTTCAGCCAGTTCTTCATCGCAATCAGCAGGCCGAGCGCGATGAACGCGCCGGGCGGCAGGATGGCGAGCAGGAAGCCGTGATAATCCGGCACGACGGTGATCACCAGGGATTTCGCCGTCTCGCCGAACACCATGTCGATGCCGGACAGCAAGGTGCCGTGCCCGAAGATCTCGCGGATACCGCCCAGCACGACCAGCACCGCCGTCAGTCCCAACCCCATCGCGATGCCGTCCAGCGCGGAGGCGAACACGCTGTTTTTGGAGGCGAACGATTCGGCGCGCGCCAGCACGATGCAGTTGGTGACGATCAGCGGGATGAAGATGCCCAGCACCAGATACAGGGAATACATATAGGCATTCATCAGGAATTGCACGATGGTCACCAGCACGGCGATCAGCAGGATATACACCGGGATGCGCGTTTCGTTGGGGATCACCTCGCGTATCGCGGCCACCCCGCTGCCCGACAGGGTCATCACCAGCGTGGTGGCCAGGCCCAGGCTGAGCGCGTTCACCACCGAATTGCTGATCGCCAGCAGCGGGCACAAGCCGAGCAGTTGCGCGATGCCGGGGTTCTGTTTCCACAGGCCGTTGTAGAAAATATCTTTTATTCCCTGATAGGTCATTTCATTTCTCCTTTGCGGGCGGCAGGAGCGCGGTGTGCTGCTTCCGTATCTGCGAACAATTCATCGCGGTGCTGCGCGTAATACTGCAAGGCCTTGTGCACCGCCTTCACGATCGCGCGCGGCGTGATGGTGGCACCGGCCATGTAGTCGAATGAACCGCCATCCTTTTTGACTTTCCATTCGCCGCTCTTGCGGTTTTCCAGCGAAGCGCCGTTGAAGCCGGTGATCCAGTTGTTCTTGGTGATCTCGATGTAATCGCCCAATCCCGGCGTCTCCCTGTGCGACACCACGCGCACGCCGCCGATTCTGCCGTCGCTGTGGATGGCGATGATCAGGTTGATCCTGCCGCTGTAACCGTCCGGCGCAATGACCTGCAGCACCGCGATGGACGGCTGATTGTTCAGGCGGCCGCGATAAACGATGCTCGTCCCCGTGCCGCCCAGTAACTTATCCGCCGCCAGTTGCGCGGTGTCTTTCATGATGTCGTTGTCGTAAGTCGCTGGTGGCGCGATTTGCGCGATCAGTTTCAGCTTCTCGTTTTCTTCGCTGCGCGCAATGGTTTCGTGCGTCAGGTCGTAGGTCAGGGCCAGCAAAGCCGTGCCGGCCAGCGCAAAGAACAGCAGGTTCAGCGCGGTGTAGGCGGAAGCCTTGGCTGTGGTCCTCATGGTCTCTTTTCCTTCTTGCCGAACACGGCAGGCTGCGTGTACAGCACGATCAGCGGCACGCAGATATTCATCAGCAACGTGGCGAACGCCATGCCGTCCGGGAAGCTGCCGAAAATGCGGATCAGGTAGGTCAGCAGCCCGGCACCCGTGGCGAAGATCAGCTTGCCTCTGGTCGTGGTCGGCGAGGTGATCGGGTCGGTGAGGATGAAGAACGCGCCCAGCATCGCCGCGCCGGAAAACCAGTGGAACAGCGGTGCAACATAATGATCCGGGTCGGCCAGATGGAAGATTCCGGCGGTGACGAACAGTGTGCCGAGAAAGGCGACCGGGATATGCCAGGTGATGATGCGCGCGGCAAGCAGATAGAGGCCGCCGAGCATAAATCCCAGCGACACCATTTCGCTGCCTTGACCGGCCAGACGGCCATAGATGGGCATGCCGAGAATCTGTTTGACCGATTCGTCAAGGTGCAAACGGGTCTTCAGCGTGTCCAGCGGCGTGGCCATGGTGATGGCATCGAGCGTCACATTGGGCGGCAGCGCGCCGAGGAACATGTACTTCAGTTGGTCGAGGAAACCGAGTTCGGCCAGCCCCAAGCCGTGCGGGGTAAGCCAGTGCGTCATCTGCGCCGGGAACGAGATGATCAGCACCGCATAGCCGATCATCGCCGGATTGAACGGGTTGTTGCCCAGCCCGCCGTACAGGTGTTTGGCGATGGCGATGGCGAATGCCGTGCCGACCACGACCAGCCACCACGGCGCAAGCGGTGGGATGGACAACGCCAGCAGCCAGCCGGTGAGCAACGCGCTGTTGTCGCCGAGGAAGTGCATCACCGGGCGGTTGCGCAGCTTGAGCATCAGCGCCTCGGTGCCGAGCGCGGTGAGGCTGGCCAGCGCGATCGAGACCAGGATCGCCGGGCCGAAATGCCAGACATACAGCGCGATGCCCGGAAGCAGCGCGAGCAGCACCCGGAGCATGATTGCGGAGACGGTATCCGGTTTGCTGATGAAGGGAGAGAAGAATGCGCTCATGTTATTCGTCCATGTAAATCTCGCGAAGCGAGACATTACCCCTCTCTCCCGCAAGCGGGGGAGAGTTAGGAGAGGGGGAAACGGTCATGGTGAAATTCATCATCAGGAGTGGCTCTCGCCATGATCGTTAGGAGGTTCGGCTGCCGATTTCGCCAGTTCGTGAATATGCGTGCGGCGCGCCTCGATTTCGGCGATTTCCGCCTGTTGCTGCGCGGTAAGATTTTCGGTGTTTTTCGGCTTGCCGGCGGCAGCATGTTCCCTGGCATGAGCGATGGCCGCCTGGATTTTCTGCTGCATGGCGTCTGCCGGACTTACTGATGGCTCAGCCGGCTGTGCCTGTTTCGCGGCCAGTTCTCTTGCGGCCAGCCTTTCGGCCTTTTCCTGTTTCTCGCGCTCAAAACGATATTCGCGGAATTCATGGCGTTCGCGCGCATGGTCGGCGGCCTGCTGGTCATGCTCGCGCGCACGGATTTCGCTCTTGGCGAACTGGAAATACTGCACCAGCGGGATATGGCTGGGGCAGACGTAGCTGCATGCGCCGCATTCGATGCAGTCGAACAGGCTGAATTGCTGCGCCTTGTCGAATTCCCTGGATTGCGCAAACCAGAATAAATCCATCGGCTGCAGATCCGCCGGGCATGCCTGGGCGCAACGCGAGCAGCGGATACAGGGCAGGGCGGGCGGCGCGGGCGGGAACAATTTATCCGATGCGGCGATGATGCAGTTGCTTGCCTTGACCAGCGGAATGTCCGTCGAAGATAACGGCAATCCCATCATCGGGCCGCCCATGATGTAGCGGTCAGTGCCCGGCAAAGCTTCGCCCAGCGCGACCAGATCGCGAACCGGCGTGCCGAGCAGCACTTCAAAATTCTGCGCCCGGCGGACGTTGCCGGTCAGGGTGACGATGCGCGACAGCAGCGGCTCGCCGTGCGCGAGGGCGCGATACACGCTGTAGGCGGTGGCGACGTTGAAGCATTGCACGCCGATGTCGGTGGGCAGTTTGCCGGACGGCACTTCCAGTCCGGTGAGCACGCGGATCAGTTGCTTTGCGCTGCCGCCCGGATAGATCGTCGGCACGGCGACCACTTCAAACAGAAAGCCGCTCTCGGCCACCGCCTGCCGCATCGCGGCGATCGCCTGCGGCTTGTTGTCCTCGATGCCGATCAGCACTTCCCCGGCTTCCAGCATGAAGCGCAGCATTTCCGCACCCTGCGCGATTTCTGCGGCGCGCTCGCGCATCAGCATGTCGTCGCAGGTGATATACGGTTCGCATTCCGCGCCGTTCAGGATCAGAGTATCGATTTTCCGGTTGCCGGGGCGCAGCTTGATATCGCTGGGGAACACCGCGCCGCCCAGCCCCACCACGCCGGACATGCGCAGATGCTGGCGCAGTTCGGCGGGATCGCTGTTGCGGTAATCAAATCCTGTCCTGAGCGAAGCCTGCCCTGAGTTTTGTCGAAGGGTCGAAGGGGCTGCATGGAGTATCCATTCCTCCCTGCCGTCCGGTATCAGCGTGGCGCACAAATCCGGCAGGCCGGAAGGATGGGCGATGGGTTGCGCGCCGATGGTGGTGATGGTTCCCGACGTGGAGGCATGCACCGCGCTCGAAACGAAGCCGTCCGGCATGCCGATCAGCTGGCCTTTCAGCACCTGGTCTCCGGCCCGCACAATTGGTTTGGCGGCCGCGCCGGCATGCTGGCGGAACGGGATGACCAGTTTCGACGGCAGCGGCGCGCGCGCAATGCCGGATTGCGTGGAGGGCTCCTTGTTGCCGGGCGGATGGATGCCGCCGTGAAATTGATAGAGCGTTCTCATTTAGCCTGAGCCAGTGTGTAAACCGGATATTTCCATTTCCAGTTGGCGATATTTTCTCCAATGGGTTTCATGCTGATGCAGTCCACCGGGCAAGGCGCGACGCACAACTCGCAGCCGGTGCACTCGGAGGCGATGATGGTGTGCATCTGCTTCGCCGCTCCGGCGATGGCATCCACCGGGCAGGCCTGCGCGCACAACGTGCAGCCGATGCACAGGTTTTCGTCGATGAAGGCGACCGATTTCGGCTTGAGCACGGTGCCGCCGCCGAACGGCTTGAACTCCACGCCGAGCAGATCGGCGAGCTTGCGGATGCCTTCCTCGCCGCCGGGCGGGCATCTGTTGATGTCGGCTTCCCCGGAGGCAATCGCCTCGGCGTAAGGCCTGCAGCCGGGATAGCCGCATTGCCCGCACTGCGTCTGCGGCAGGATCGCATCGATCTTGTCCACCAGCGGATTGCCTTCGACGCGGAATTTGATCGCGGAAAACCCCAGCACCCCGCCGAGCACGATCGCGATACCCGCCATCACCAGCAATGCGCTCAGCATACATCGAAGCCCTTCCGCCACAGGCGGGATAACCAGCGACTTGGCTGCGGTTTTTGGCAGCCTAGTCGAATGGCTAGTTGTTCCACCCAGAGGGGTTGGGGAGAGGGTAGTTGGAGAGCAGCTATTGATGCGGCACAAATTGAAATTTCATTCCGTTCGGCCTGAGCTTGTCGAAGGCCATGAAGCCATTCATGTTTCGACAAGCTCAACACGAACGGCTTCATGGAATGTAGGTCGGGTTTCAACCCGACATGTCGGGCTAAAGCCCGACCTACGTTTAACCCAGATAATCCATTAGAACCAAGCCCTCTTGTGGGAGCACAATTTATTGCGCGATTCTTGTCAACAATCGCTCGATAAATCGAGCTCCTACAGCCTAATGGATAATCTGGGTTAATCATTATTTGATCAGCCCCGAGAATCCCATAAATGCCAAACTCATCAGTCCCGCCGTGACCATCGCGATCGCCGAGCCCTTGAAGATGCCCGGCACATCCGCGCCTTCCATGCGCTCGCGCATTCCGGCGAACAGCACCATCACCAGCGTGAAGCCCAGCGCGCCGCCCATGCCGAAAAATACCGACTCCATGAAATTGTGTTTCGCCTGCACGTTGAGCAGCGGAATGCCCAGCACCGCGCAGTTGGTGGTGATCAGCGGCAGGTAGATGCCCAGCACCTGGTGCAGCATCGGGCTGGTCTTCTGGATCACCATTTCGGTGAACTGCACGATGCCGGCGATCACCACGATGAACGACAGCGTGGTCAGGTAGGAAAGCTCCGGCCCGAGCAGATATTCGTTGATGAGGTAACTGGCGCCCGAGGCCACGGTCAGCACAAAGGTGGTGGCCAGGCCCATGCCGAGCGAAGTCTCCAGTTTCCTGGAGACCCCCATGAACGGGCAGAGGCCGAGAATCTTGACCATCACGATGTTGTTCACAAACACCGCGCCGACCAGGATGAGCAGATATTCGGTCATTGATGCGCCTTTGAAGTCAGGCGTGGATTATCCCCCGATTCATATAGCGCTTCAATCGCGTTGGCTGATATTGGCGAGAGGTAGGTTTGTGCCATTTGCAGTCATCTTCAGCGTTCTATTGTTATTGGTAATATTCAAGCGTAGAGTGCCGCCCCATTCTTCAGCAGAGAAGAAAAAAGAGGTGGTATGGGCGATACGCAAACGAAACAAAAGTTATCCACACTCATGCTAGGTGCGATCGGTGTGGTTTATGGTGACATCGGCACCAGCCCACTGTATGCGATGAAGGAGACTTTCGCCGGTCATCATCCGTTGCCTGTAACCGAAGCGAACGTGCTCGGTGTACTTTCCGTGATGTTCTGGACCATCATGCTGCTGGTGTCACTCAAATATGTGACCATCATCATGCGCGCGGACAATCGCGGTGAAGGTGGCTCGTTAGCCCTGCTGGCCTTGGCCAGTGAACTGAACGCACAGCGTCCCAATACCAAGTGGTTTCTCGCGATACTCGGAGTATTTGCCGCCGCATTGTTTTATGGCGACAGCATGATCACCCCTGCCATCTCGGTACTCTCCGCCGTCGAAGGCTTGAACGTCGTCGCCCCTCAACTCAATAGTTACGTGCTGCCTATCACCGTCATGGTGCTTACCGCATTGTTCCTGGTGCAAAAACATGGCACAGGCGCGGTAGGTATGGCATTCGGCCCAATCATGATTTTCTGGTTCGCCATTTTGGGGCTATTAGGCGCGCTATCCATCGCACAAAGTCCGCAGGTGTTATTTGCGCTCAATCCCCTCTATGCCTTCCACTTCCTTGTCCATGATCCTTGGCTATCTTTTTTGACGCTAGGCTCCGTGGTGCTTGCCGTGACCGGAGGCGAAGCCCTGTATACCGACATGGGGCACTTTGGGAAATTTCCGATCCGGCTTACCTGGTTCTCCTTTGTACTCCCCGCTTTGGTGCTGAACTACTTCGGACAAGGCGCACTGTTGCTGAACAGCCCCCAAGCCATCGAAAATCCGTTCTACTTGCTCGCCCCGGCATGGGCGCTGGTGCCGATGGTGTTACTCGCCACTGCGGCCACGGTGATCGCTTCGCAAGCCGTGATCTCCGGTGCGTTTTCGGTTGCGAGCCAATCGGTACAAATGGGCTTCCTTCCGCGCATGGAAATTCGCCAGACTTCCGATAAGGCGCATGGCCAGATTTATGTTCCCCTGACCAACTGGACGTTATATCTGGCGGTTATTTATCTGGTGCTCACCTTTCAAAGCTCCAGCAACCTGGCGGCGGCCTATGGCGTCGCCGTCACCGGCACGATGATGATTGACACCATATTGATTGCCTTTGTCCTGGTGGCATGGCGCTGGTCGCCATTTCTCGTTATCCCCTTAATCGGCACATTTTTCTGCGTCGATCTGGCTTACTTCTCGGCCAATGCCATAAAGATTCCACAAGGCGGCTGGTTCCCGCTAGGTGTTGCGGCCATTTCATTTACCGTGCTCACCACCTGGAAGCGCGGGCGGAAACTGCTGTTCGACGAGATAGCCCGCCGATCCATTCCTGTGAAGGCGTTCATAGACAGCATAGGCAGCGTTAATCGTATACACGGCACCGCCGTTTTTCTGACCAGCATTGATGAAGGCGCACCGGCCGCGTTGCTGCACAATCTCAAACACAATCAGGTGCTGCACGAACGCAATATCCTGCTTACGGTCATCGTTGAGGATAAACCTTATGTCACCAAAGGTAATCGGTTATTGATTGACGATTTGGGCAAAAATTTTTATCGGGTAAGAATTTTCTACGGCTTTATGGATATCCCTGATGTTCCGGCCGCCCTGGAGCTGTGCGCCTCATATGACCTGCCATTCGACATGATGACTACCTCATTCTTTACATCGCGTGCCTTGATTGTTTCTGCCCCCAACCCCGGCATGATGAAATGGCGCGAGCGGTTATTTATAGTGTTGTCCAAAAATGCGATGAACGCGGCAGATTTCTTCAAAATCCCTACCAACCGGGTTGTCGAAATGGGTACGCGAATAGAAATATAACTCCGTCCACTATGGCAACATATCAACGGCCACTATCAAGGATTTTTAGCCTGCATGTAATGACTGCTGGGGGCATTAGCGGAAGTTCGTGTTTTCCGATCGCCGCGTTGCCGAGGTTATCGTCCCGACCTGCGCGGGCTGAAATTACAAGGCGCGGATGGCGGCGCAGCATTCGCCGACCAATGCCGGGCCGCGATAGATCAGGCCGCTGTATACCTGCACCAGCGCTGCACCTGCCCTGATCTTTTCCGCCGCATCTTCGCCGTTCAGGATGCCACCCGCGCCGATGATGGGCAGCGCGCCCTTTAGTTCGGCGGCGAGCGTGCGGATCACGGTGGTGGACTTGTTGCGCACCGGTGCGCCGGACAGGCCGCCGGTTTCTGCGCCGTGCGGCAGGTGTTCCACGCCCTCGCGCGACAGCGTGGTGTTGGTGGCGATCACGCCATCGATGCGGTGCTTGGTGAGTAGTGCGGCAATCTGTTTGATCTGCTCGGCATTGAGGTCGGGGGCGATCTTCAGGGCGATGGGCACATATTTGCCGTGCGTGTCGGCGAGTTTCAGTTGTTCCGCTTTCAGTTGCGAGAGCAACGCATCGAGTTCATCGCCGCCTTGCAACTGGCGCAGGTTCCTGGTGTTGGGCGAGGAGATGTTGACGGTGACGTAGCTGGCGTGCGCATAGACCTTGCGCAGGCAGATCAGATAATCGTCCGCCGCCTTGCCGATCGGCGTGGCGGCATTCTTGCCGATGTTGATGCCCAATATGCCGCGATAGTCGGCGCGTTTTACATTTTCGATGAGCCAATCCACGCCGTTGTTGTTGAAGCCCATGCGGTTGATGATGCCCTGTGCCTGCGGCAGGCGGAACAGGCGCGGCCGGGGGTTGCCGGGCTGGGGCAGCGGCGTGACGGTACCGATTTCGATGAAGCCGAAACCGAGCGCCGCCAGCCCGGCTATGCAGTCGCCGTTCTTGTCGAGGCCGGCGGCGAGGCCGACCGGGTTGGGGAAGGTCAGCCCCATCACGGTGCGCGGATCGTCGGCCGGGCGCTTTGCGATGAGGCCGCTCAAGCCAAGCGCATAGGCGGCCTTCAGCCCGCCGAGCGTGAGGTGGTGAGCGGTTTCCGGATCAAGCCGGAACAGGGCGGGGCGCAACAATGAGTACATTTCTGGATGCTTTCTAAGGGTCTTTGGTTATGGCGATTCTTTGCCGAGAGCCTGCCAAACGCCGTCGATCAAGCCTTGCGCGGGCTGGTATCCGGTCTTGTAGGCCATCTTGCGGCTGTGTTCGATCCAGTAGCCCAGATAGACGAAATCCAGGTCGAGCTTGCGGCATAGTTCGATTTGCCACAGCACGTTGTAAACCCCGAAGCGCGCACGCGGCAAATCCGGCTCGTAGAAAGTGTACACCGAGGACAGGCCGTCGCTGAGCAAGTCGATCACGCTGACCATGCGCAGCACGCCTCCCTCGCGGAATTCCACCAGCAGCGAATCGACATGGCTTTGCAGCAGGAAGTTCTGGTACGACTCGCGGTCGTCATTGTCCATGCCGCCGTCCGGGTGGCGCGCGCGCTGATAGCGCTGATATAGGTCGTAATACTCGGGGCTATCTTGCAGGGGGTGCAGGCTGGCCTTCAGATGGGCGTGTTGCGCCCAAGCGCGCCGCTGCGAGCGGTTTGCCGTGAATTGTTTGGCCAGCACGCGTAGTGGCACGCAGGCGCGGCAGTCGTCGCAAAGCGGACGGTAGGTATAGGTTCCGCTGCGCCGGAAGCCATGCTGCACCAGTTGCGAATAGACCGGCCCGTTGATCAGGAACGCGGGTGTGGCGACCTGGGAGCGCGCCTGCAGGTCGGGCAGGTAGCTGCACGGGTAGGGCGCGGTCATGTAGAAATGCAGCGCGGATAGCGGGATGTCGTTTAACAGACTCATGGATATCTCTATAAATTCGTTTTCCGGGTAAATCGCGGTGTCGCGTGCTCGCTCACTTCTCGTCTATCTATCCGATATGCCTCGTCGTTCGCTGCGCGGCTCCTTGCGCTTCATCCCGCAAAACGAATTTCTAGAGACATCCTTACGTAAAAAGATCGGTGTCGAATTGCCAGCGGGCAACAGGTTCACAGTTTATCAATTCCTGCAGCCGCGCGATGAATTCGCTGCGCGGAATTTCGCGCGCGCCGAGCGAGGCAAGGTGCGCGGTGTTCATCTGGCAATCGATCATGCCCTTGATTGGATGATCGGCCTGCCAGCGTTCAAGCTGCCCGGCCAGATACGCCAGCGCGATTTTCGAAGCGTTGCCGGCATGGCTGAACATGGATTCGCCGTAGAACATGCGCCCGATGCTGACGCCGTACAGCCCCCCGGCAAGATGGCCATCGATCCAGGTTTCCACCGAGTGCGCGTAGCCCATCTCATGCAGCGCGCAATATGATGCAATCATTTCTTCGTTGATCCAGGTGTGGCCGCCCTGACACGGAGAGGCGGAGCCTTCTGGCGCGGGAAGGGCGGCTGGGCGGCTGCTCCCGCAATCGGCTGGCTGCGCCAGTAACGTGTCGCAACCGCCGTGATGCCCGCCGCGCGGCGCGGCGCAACCGCGCATCACCTGTTCGAAGGCGGTGTCGCAGCGCACTTCATATACGGCGTTACGCAGCACTTTGGCGAATGAGCGGGAAATTTTGAATTCGCCAGGAATCAGCACCATGCGCGGATCGGGGCTCCACCACAGAACCGGCTCGCCGGGATTGAACCACGGGAAGATGCCGTGGCGATAGGCTTCCAGCAGGCGCGGCGCGGACAGGTCGCCGCCCGCCGCGAGCAGGCCGTTGGGCGAGCGCAGCGCGCTCTCGACCGGGGGAAATGGCGCGTTACCGGTTAACCACGGGATCAAGCCTTGCTCCTTTCAAAATATCATTCATCGAAGGTGTTTTGTGGTTATATTGCCACGGGTTCAAGCAATCGGTTCGTGAGGTGGAAGATGTTATCGGGCATATTTGGCAAAAAATCTGATCACCCCATGGCGGATATCAAATCTGCGCAGGCATTATTAAATGACTTGCCGAAGAATGACGCCTATAAATCGCTCATGGAATTATCCGAGTGGATCGAGTCGGTGGCAAACAATACCGATTTCAAGCCGGATCACCAGTTTGCCGTATTGCGCCTGCTCGATGAAACCGCACAGCCTTATGCGCGGAAGCTGGCGCGCGATTATTTTACGCCACAAGAGCTGAATAAATTCCAGGAAAACCGTTTGTGGCTGGTACTGGACAATTGGTGCCGCCATACCGTCAAGGCTTATTACGTGGTGTTCAACCGCTATTGCAGCGGCGACAAGGGAGCCGGCGCCCTCAAGGCGCAATTGCCGCTGCTGGCGGCGCGTGCGGTGTATGCCATGACCGGGCAATTGAAATATGTCTGTGCGCACTATGGCCCGGTCGACCCCACGGTCTGGGGTAACCTTGCGCAACTTTGCCAACATGCCGAGCAGCAGCAATATCTGGATACGCCGCTTGCCCTTTATTCGGGCGTGGCCGGCAACACCACGGTGAAAGACGAGCTGGGGCGATTGCTCGGCTGGTACGGCTGCGGGATCAGCACCCTGAAACCGCTCTATATGAACCTGACCGAGCGCATCGCCGGGCAGTATCGCTCCAGCATTGATATCGGCGCGCAGCAGGACGCGAACAGCCTGTTCGGCTTTGATCTGGACCGTCCGGCTGCGCCAATGCTGGTCAAGGCGGGCACGACCGTACGTCCATCCATGCGCTTTGTCAGCATGGCGGAGATGCAGCCGAAACTGGCGGAATTGATCGAGACACTGGAAAAGGGCACCGTTCCGGAAAGCCTCAATCTGGGTGGAACCTACGATGCGGAACTGGTGCGCGAGGCCGCGCAGTACCTCATGAATTTCCTGACCGCACCACCATCGCGGCGTAGTGCGCGGCGCGGGATCAAGGTCGGTTTGAATGCGGTGAACGGTTTTGCCAGGATGATTGATCGCACCGATGTCGCGCTGAATTTCAGCGATGAGCAACCGGCGCATTGGGATGTCGAGGACATCAGCGCCAGCGGGTTCCATACGGTGTTGCCCGCGCAGGGAACGGACGGTATACGCATCGGCAGCCTGCTCGGCGTGCAACCGGAAGGTGTGCCGCATTGGGGCGCGGCGGTGGTGCGCCGTCTGATGCGCGACGACGCAAACCGCTTGCACGTGGGCGCGGAAATGCTGGCCAACCAGATCACTGGCGTGGCCTTGAGCCCGAGCGGCGGGGGCGGCGGATTTGAAGACGGGCAGCCCGCGCTATGGTTGCAGACGAAACCGGGCGGGTCATCCGGTGAGGCGCAACTGCTGATGAAGGCAGGCACTTTTTCCGCGCATCGCAGTTTGCAGGCCCGGCTGAACGGAAAAAATTATCTGCTGATTCCCGGCAGGTTGCAGGAAAAAGGCCTTGATTACGACCTGGCAAATTTCCGCGTTATAGAACAGGAGTCAGATCCCGGAGAGTCTTAATTAGCAGTTCCGGCTTGATGTGCCGCCCAAGTCAGGAACGACAATGCCTGTTAGTTTAAATCGTCATTCTTGTAGTACTTGGTGCCTTGAATCGTCGCCTGCAATGCGAGTCCGTTTTCGGTGAGCTGATACAGGTCGACGCCGGGTGCAACGGTGATCGCACCTGCTGCAGCACCCCCTTTTTCACCTGACTTGGCGGCAGCATCCGCTTGGGCGCTCGCCTCCCAGCCGCTCTCGACGAATTGCTTGAAGGCCTTGCTGTTCGAGAACACGAATACGCCGCGGAAGTCCTTGACGCCGAGGCCGATCCCCAGTCCACCGGAGACCATCTTCATGTAAATATCCTTGCCGCTCCGGTTGTCGTGCGCCACTCCGGAGCCACCTGCGGCAGAGAGGAAGATCAGGTTGATCCCGACATTGCTGAATACCGCATAGCCAGCCGCCTTTTGTATGTTTGACTGGGCGGCGGGGTGCACCTTGTAGAGCCGCGCCAGGGTATCTTTGCGCATTTTTCGGATTTCGTTCCGCTGTTCTTCCACGGAGGCTGCAAAGGCCGATCCGGCCACACCGCAAAGGAATATCATGGCGGCAATTATTGCAAAGATGTTCGGGCGGCTGGCAAGTGTGCGCATGTTCTTTCCCTGTTAGTGCTGACGTCGAGCGGTTATGACAATTCGAAGGCAAAATATACAGGAGCAGGCCGGTTCTGACCATCCGCCCGGTGTTTGAGAAACAACGAAATGCCGGCGATATGCCGGTTCGAGTTGTTGTGCTGCTGTCTGTTTCATCAGGTATTTTTTAATTGCTTGGTCAGCCAGGTCTCGATGTCGAGCAGCTCTTCCTCGCATACCGAATGCTGCATGCCGTATTCATGCCATTCCACCGCATAGCCCAATTCCAGCAGCGTATCACTTGAAGCGGCTCCCAGCGCATAAGGCACGACCGGGTCGCTGCGCCCGTGCGCCATGAAAATGGGGGTTTGCCGGGCATTCACCGAGGCTTCATAGGTCAGATTTTCAGCCAGCAGCAAGTAGGCGGAGAGCACCAGCACTCCGCCCAGCGGGACGGTCTGGCGCAGTGCGGTGTGCAGCGCGATGGCACCGCCCTGGGAAAACCCCGCCAGGAAAATATTGCCTGGCGCGATACCGCGCGCCACTTCCTGTGCAATCAGCGCTTCGACGGCGGCCTGCGAGCCGTAGATTCCCTCTTCATCCTGTTGCGCGTCGATATCGGGGCGGGCAATGTCATACCAGGCACGCATCACGAACCCGCCATTGATCGTCACCGGGCGTCGCGGCGCATGCGGGAAAATATAGCGTATCGCGACGGGCAAATTCAGCTCGCCGGCGACGGGCACAAAGTCCTGCCCATCCGCGCCCAGGCCATGCAGCCAGATGATGCTGTGTTGCGGTTGTCTGCCGGAATCGAGCGTGATGTGCGGAAGGATAGAGGTCATAGGTTATCCAAAAAGCGGTTAGTGGAAAATCTTTTGCAGTGTTGCGATGCCGGGGTGCATCGGCAAAGCAAACAGGTCTGTGAATGTAGCACAACAAGGTCATCTAACGGGGCCTGAAAATTAACCTGATAACGGCGATTAGCCACGGATATACACGGATTGCCACCGATAAAACCATGCATGGTGGAAAATCCGCCATACACCCAAAAAGCGGCTTGGATAAGAAAGCTAACCCATAGGTAATCAGTGTTCATCCATGCAAATCCGTGGCTGAACTACTTTTTATTAGGATTAACGGCGTCTGAAAAATGGGGTAACGGGGCGGGGTTATTCGTCTGCCACGCGTATTTCCGAGATGACCATCTCGCCGGCGATTTGCCCGCTGCGGTCAATCATGCGGATTTTGACCGGCAGCAGGCGATATTCCAGCCCCAGCCAGATGTCCAGGCCTTCTTCTCCCTGTGCGTGGACCTTGTGCAACGGCAAAGCGCGCAGTCTGCCGAGACGGGTCTGGATCATTTCTTCTTCGCCGACAGTGAGCTCATAGCGTTCCAGTTTCTTGCCATTGCTGATATACATTGATATTGCGCCATTATCCAGAGCCAGTTGCGAGAGCTGGTAGAGAAAGCTGATGATGTCTTGGGTTTGTTCGGGCAGCGGCATGCTGTGGCCATTCGAAAAAGACAATACTTTTTCTTCCCAGGAAAATTTCGCTTCGAGCGATTCCTTGCCATTGGAAGTGTTTTTTGCTTCGCTAAATTTGCCGGGGCGCAGCCCTTGCGCTGTCAGGGTGCCGCTGCTTTGCTGGTCCGATTCATAGGTCTTGAAGATGCTCGCCAAGCCGGTGGTATTCATGCCGATCCTGAGGGTGTAGCTTTTGTCGTCGCCGATTTCCAGGCGGTGGCGCGCCTCGCCGATTGCGAAATCCGTGCCCTTGTAGGCGGTGAAAATGAGTTGCGCGTGTTTGGGGAGCGGATGTGCGGGCCGGACTTCTTCGGCCGCCTTATCAATTGCCGGAGGTTGCGGCTCGGCATCAATTTGCGGCTCTTCCGTCCGGACGTTTTCAGTCGGCTGGTTGTCGGGCGGCGCTTCTTTCGGTACCAGCGGAGCAGGTCGCGGCTTGGGCTTTGGTTCCCTGGGTGGCACCGGCTTGGCGGCGATCTTAGGCAACGGCTCCAGCTTTGCGGTGAGTGGCGGCAGCGGCGCCTCAACGGGCGGCAACTTGACCAGCGGCGCGAACAGCGCGATGGCGTGAACCAACGCCGACAGTGCGATGGCTAAGACGATTCTTCCGGTCGAAGTGCGCGGTAATGCGATCACGGCCTGATATCGAGTTTGCTCAGCACTTGGGTAAATTGGTCGCCGTTGGCCTCGGTGATGATCACTTTGCACGGCAGGTTGTGGTACTGCGTGGCCAGCCAGATTTCGGTGCGGCTTTCGCCCGGCTTGGCTTGGCTGTCGAGATAGATGACCTTGAATTCCCCGGCCGGAACTTTGAGCGTTTGATTGTGTGCGATAGCGTAGTGATAGTTATCCAGCTTGCTGCCATTGGTTATCGGGAAATCCAGCGCGGCGGCATTTTGTAACGACAGAAACATGAACTGATACATCACGCTCAAGCGGTCTTGCGTACCGTCTGGCAGCGCGACCACCGTGCGTTGCGCCTGATGGATTAGGGTGAGTTGTTTGTTATCCCAATCGAATTCGGCACGGCTGTTCTTGCTCTCGTCGAGTTCGCGCCGGTGGCTGAGGTGCAGCGGTTGCAGGCCTTGTTTGCCGATCAGGCCGCTGCTGTCGATGAGAATCTTCTCCGGTTTGAGCATCGCCAGCAGGCCGACCGGCGTCCAGACGCTGGACAGTGTGTAGCGATCCTTGTCGCGTGTATAGGTCTCTTTAATTTCGACCTGCAGGCCGCTTTTGTAAACATCATAGGTGGCTTGCACGCTGTTCGGCGGGGCGGCCAGTGCAGGGATAGCGGCGCACAGCATGAGCCATGCGAGGGCTTGCAGGTACCATTTCATATTTACTCCAGACTGGGAGAGATCAACGCAAAACCGGATTGTTTGTGATGCCGCAATCTGACCCGCCCGTTATCGCGCAGTTCAATCAGATCCGCGCACAGCCAGCGGATGGCTTGCGGGTAGATGCGATGCTCTTCGTGCAGTATCCGTGCCGCCAGCGTTTGCTCGGTGTCATGGCACAGCACCGGCACGGCGGCCTGGATGATGATCGGGCCGTGGTCGAGGTCGGCGGTGACGAAATGTACCGTGCAGCCGTGGATCCTCACGCCGTCGTGCAATGCGCGCGCATGGGTGTTGAGGCCGCCGTAGGCGGGTAATAACGAGGGATGGATATTGACCAGCCTGCCGTGATAGCGTGTCACAAAGCCTGCAGTGAGGATGCGCATGAAACCTGCCAGTATCACGAAATCTGGATGAAAAGTATCGATGAGCTGGGCAAGCGCGGCATCGAAGCTGTCGCGATCCGCATAGTCGCGGTGTTCGATGATGGCGGTAGGAATGCCATGCGTTTGCGCAATCTTCAGTCCTCCGGCATCCGCGCGGTTGCTGATCACCGCCGCGATGTGGCAGGGCAACCTCGCTTCCAGCAGGGCCTGCAGGTTGCTGCCGCGACCGGAGATGAGGATGACGATATTTTTCATTTATTCGTAGGGGCGGGTCTCAGACCCGCCCGTGTTCGGTTGTATATTCATTGAAGGGCGGGTCTCAGACCCGCCCCTACGCGCCGACTTGTGTTTGATGCTCGTCACCCCGGCGCGCGCGTATCGTGCCGATGACAGTGGCGGGTTCTCCGGCGGCGTTGAGCTGCGCCAGCGCCGCATTCGCATCGCGCTTGTCCACGATCACCACCATGCCGATGCCGCAATTGAAGGTGCGGTACATTTCCTGTGGCTCGACGTTGCCCATCTCGCGCAGCCAGTCGAACAGTTTGGGCGTATACCAAGCTTTGCCGTCCAGTTGCGCGACGACATTTTTCGGCAGTACGCGCGGCACGTTTTCCAGCAGGCCGCCGCCGGTGATATGCGCCATGCCTTTCACGGTGAGCGATTGCATCAGCGCCAGCAGCGGCTTCACGTAGATGCGTGTGGGAGCCATGATGCAGTCGGCCAGCGTGCGCTCGCCGTCGAATTTCGCATTCAGGTCCGGCTTGCTGCGTTCGATGATCTTGCGCACCAGCGAATAGCCGTTGGAATGCGCGCCGTTCGAGGCGAGGCCGATCACCGCGTCGCCCGCCTTGATGTCGGCACCGCTGATGATGTTGGCCTTTTCCACCACGCCGACGGCAAAACCGGCGAGGTCGTATTCTCCGGCCGGATACATGCCGGGCATCTCGGCGGTTTCCCCGCCGATTAATGCGCAACCGGCCTGTTCGCAGCCGAAGGCGATGCCCTTGATGACCTCGGTGGCGGCCTCCACATCCAGCTTGCCGCAGGCGAAATAATCGAGGAAGAACAATGGTTCCGCGCCCTGCACCAGAATGTCGTTGACGCTCATACCGACCAGATCGATGCCGACCGTGTCGTGGCGGTTCAGCTCGAAGGCAAGCTTGAGTTTGGTGCCGACGCCGTCGGTGCCGGACACCAGCACCGGCTCGCGGTATTTTTTGGAAATCTCCACCAGCGCACCGAAGCCGCCGATACCGTTGAGCACCTCGGGGCGCATGGTGCGCTTGGCGAACGGTTTGATGTTTTCGACCAAGCGATCGCCCGCATCGATGTCCACACCGGCATCACGGTAGGAAAGCCCCGCGCTTTTGGCGGAAGCAGCGGTGCCGCTGTTGGACGATGAAGGTTGGCTGGTTGGCGCGTTCAAGTTGAGTTCTCGCTTTCTTCAGGATAAAGTGCTGCACGATTTTCCGCGAATTTTACCCGAAATGACCCCATCCCGCTTTGCCGCCGTGCAATGGCTGTCCTTCGCCGTAGTGGCTGCCGCGCTGCTGTATCTGCTCAGCCCGATACTCACGCCGTTCGTCGCGGCGGGCATCCTCGCCTACATCTGCAATCCGCTAGTGCAGCGGCTGAGCGCGCGGAAAATGCCGCGCACGTTGGCGGTGGTGCTGGTGATGGGCGGGTTGCTGCTGCTGTCCGGCTTGCTGCTGTTGATCATGCTGCCGCTGCTGGAAAAGGAAGTCAGCCTGTTCGTGACGCGCGTGCCGGACTGGATCGAGGCGGCGCGTGTTCGCCTGTTGCCGCAGTTGCAGCAATGGTTTGGCGTCAGCCTGGAATGGGACAGCCAAGCGTTGAAGAATCTGTTGCTCAGCCACTGGCAAAGTGCGGGCGGGGTCGCCGGGAAACTGCTGCCGTGGCTCGGCACTGGCAGCGGCGCGATAATCGGCGTGATGGTCAATCTGCTGCTGATTCCGGTGGCGATGTTCTACCTGCTGCGCGACTGGTATGCGCTGGTCGCGCAACTGGATGAACTGATCCCGCGCGACTGGCACGCCAAGGTCACGGAGATTGCCGTCGAAGTGGACCGTGTGCTCGCGGAATTCCTGCGCGGGCAGATTGCCGTGATGCTGCTGATGAGCGCGTATTACGTCGCGGCGCTGTGGCTGGCCGGGCTGGAGTTCGCGCTGCCGATCGGCATTCTCGCCGGGATGCTGGTGTTCGTGCCGTACCTCGGCATGATCCTCGGCCTGTCGCTCGCGACGCTCGCGGCCGTGATGCAATTCCCCGGCTTCAGTGGCGTGCTCTGGGTATGGGCGGCGTTCGGCGCCGGGCAGTTGCTCGAAGGGATGGCGGTCACGCCGTGGCTGGTCGGCGACCGCATCGGCCTGCATCCGCTTGCAGTGATTTTCGCGCTGCTCGCCTTCGGCCAGGTATTCGGCTTCTTCGGCCTGCTGCTGGCCTTGCCCATGTCCGCGATCCTGCTGGTCGCGCTGCGCCACGGCAAGGTGTGGTATCTCGCCAGCGAAATGTATCGCAAACCATGAACCATAATTTTTCATTGAGCGTAGGTCGGGCTGAAGCCCGACATGTCGGGCTTCAGCCCGACCTACGAAACATGCACCCTGTTTTATCAATCACAATGGTCAATCCGGCGTGAGTCAACTATTGCTTGACATCGCTCCTGATAGCCAGCCGACCCTCGATAATTTTGTCGCGGGGCACAACCTCGAATTGCTTTCTGCGCTGCGCCACGCGCTGGCGGGCAGCAGCAGCGAGCGGTGTTTTTATTTATGGGGCGAGGCAGGCAGCGGCAGAAGCCATTTGCTGCAAGCCTGTGTGCGTGCCGCACTGGACACGCAGCGCAGCGCAATCTATGCGCAGGGCAGCGTGCCGCAGCCTGCCGAGGTGGTGGCGGTGGATGATGTCGAGCAATTCGATGATGCCGCGCAAATCGGATTGTTCGATCTCTACAACCAAATGCGCGACAGCGGCGGCATGTTGCTGGTCAGCGGCACGCAATCGCCGCTGCATCTGGCGCTGCGCGACGACTTGCGTACCCGCCTCGGGTGGGGTTTGGTGTATCAGGTGTATGGGCTGAGCGACGAAGAAAAAAAACAGGCGCTGATACAGCATGCACAGTCGCGCGGCTTCGCGCTGCCGCCGGAAGTCACGCAATATTTATTGCGCCACGGACGCCGCGACCTGCCCAGCCTGATGGCGGCGCTGGATGCGCTGGACGCGCATTCGCTGCGCCTGCACCGCGCGCCGTCGGTGCCGCTGCTGAAAGAAATCCTGCAACATGAACTGGAATTGAAAGGCGCATAAAGTGAATTTAGTGAACGTAGCCCGGATGGAATGTAATGTAATCCGGGAGATTCCTGTGGACATGCCCTGCTCCCCGGATTCCGCTTCGCTGCATCCGGGCTACGTGCTCAAGAAAATCTTGCAACGAGTATTGGAGTTGAAGTGAATCTAGCCTTATTTGACCTGGACCACACCCTGCTGAACGGCGACAGTGATTTCGAGTGGTCGCAATTCCTGATCCGCATCGGCGTACTCGACCGCGAATTATTCGAAGCCAAAAACCTCACCTTCTACGAACATTACAAGGCCGGGACGCTGGACATCCATGAGTTCCTGGATTTTCAATTGAAGCCGCTGTCGCGCCATTCCCGCAAGACGCTGGATGCCTGGCACCAGCAATTCATGCGCGAAAGCGTGCTGCCGATGATCACCCCGCAGTCGCGCGATCTGGTGCAACGCCATCGTGCGGCGGGCGACATATGCGTCATCATCACCGCCACCAACAGTTTCGTCACCGCGCCGATCGCGCGCGAATTCGGCGTCGAGCACCTGATCGCCACCGAGCCTGAGCACAGGGACGGCGAATTTACCGGGAATGTGGCGGATGTGCCGTGCTTCCGCGAAGGCAAGATCACCCGTCTGGAAAATTGGCTGGCTGAACGCGGCTGGACGCTGGACAGCTTTGCCGACAGCACGTTCTACAGCGATTCGCTGAACGACCTGCCGCTGCTGTGCAAAGTGCAACACCCGGTCGCGGCCAATCCCGATGAAACGTTGCGTGCCCATGCCGAGCAGCACGGCTGGCGCATCATCAGCCTGCGCTAGACCAAGCTTGCCGGTGATCATTGTGAAAGCAACGATCGAACTCTACGGCACCTCGTGCTGCCACCTGTGCGAGGAGGCAGAAACAGTCCTTCGCGAGGCAGGGGTTGTTGCGGAGCATATCGACATCGCCGACGACGACGGCTTGCTCGAAAAATACGGCGTGCGCATCCCGGTATTGCGGCGTATCGACAATGGTGCGGAACTCGGCTGGCCGTTCGATGTTAGGGCAGTGGTGCAGTTTCTGGCGTGAGGCTGCGGTAGCAACCATACGGCGCAATGCCCGTTGGTTATTGCGCAAACTGACCCTTCGACTTTGCTCATGATTAAAGGTTTTGTCGAAGGGTTAACAGTGCCCATTGAGTTATCGTTCTTGGCCTGTGCCCTTCTTGCGACTTTTTTCAGCATCTAATTTCTTCTTAGTTTCTAAGCTTAATAACTCGCCAATCGCTTCATCTATACTGTTGCAACGCTTGCTGACTTTTTTCCCGGTCTCGTCAACAACGTAAAAATCAGACGGTGGAACGTGGTTGCCGCCTTCGTCAACTTTCTGAATTTCAAGAATGTGGTGCGACATTGTTCTTTCCCTTAACTATGGTTTCGCTTCACGCGAATTGGTTAATCATTGAGATTGATGTAGCGTACCTTGCCAGCATCTTTCGCCGTATTCTGATTACTGTTTGGCTTCTTTTTTTGAATATGTTGATGCTTTAACACAGAGGTGGCGGATTGCTTCCCGCTACTAGCATGATTCGTGTGCAGAGTATCATTTTTTCTGGCGGAGCAGACACCGGGGGCGGCTCTAAAACTACTTTTGCCGGAGCTGGCGCGGCGACAGGCAAAGGTGAATCTGATTTTGTCGGCAAACTTTTTATGGGCACAACGCTTTTCTGTTCTGCAAACTCCGATAAGCTTTTTTTCGATGTACTAACGAAAAGTATGCTGCCAAAAATTGCCGCTGCCGTCATCAACCCGGCGAGAATTCCTGCTTTACGGGATATTGAAGCCAAGCCGCTCGACATTGTTACATCATCAGAAATCGCCTGTTGCTCGCCGACCTTTACACCCAAGATGATCGCGGCCAGATGAAGTGCAGTGGGTATCAGCGGAATCATGCTCAATCCCGGTGTCAGATCGAATACCGCAGCCAGAAAAGGAAAAGCCGGGAGGTATTTCTTGCCGATGAAATCCCCACGCATCCACGTCATCAAAATCAACATCACCAGGCACCAGGCGTGCGCCCACCATTGCGGCGTCATCCCGTGACCGATGGCGGCTCCCACCGCATTCAGCACCGCCGAATTGGAACCCAGCCAAGGCAATAAATAGGTCGGGATCATCAGAATCACATAGCCGATGACGAAAACGAGGGTGTTGCGGAATAATGAGGACATGGTTATTTTGAATTGAGCCGGTTGGTTTACGGGCTTAATTGGTGCGATTAAACCCAGCAATTTTCCATGAGCCGTCATCCATCTTTTTGAACTGATATGCGAAATTGACGGTTTCACCGCTATCGTCGGCAAAATAAACAGCACGGAATTGCAGGGCATTCAGTGCGGGCATGACCCATTGATCGATAGCGCTCACGCTGACGCATTTATTTCGATCATGATATTTCATGAAGTTAGTGTGATTTGGGAAGCGCTCACCCCCGGTATACACTGCCATGTCCTCACCAGGAACAGCATAAGCATTCATCTGCCGCAGAGATGCGGCGTCTTTTACGCATTGATGAATCGACATATCTTCTTGATGGTTGGTAGCGCTCCATCTATTGCCGCCGCCACACGCTTGTCATTGGGGATAATCAGCTGTGCCGTTTTGCGCTGACTCTCTTCTGGCTGCGCGGCCATCGCAACGCCACCGGCTTGCGCTTTACCCGGTTGTGAACCGCCCCCGCCCGCCAACGCCGCATTGAGGTTGGCAAGATCCTGGTTTAGTTTCGCCAAGTCTTGCGCGCATCCTGACAAACCAAAAGTCAAACCGACGATAACTGCGCAAATCTTTAACCGAGATTCCATTTATTGCTCCCCTTATTAACGATTAATGAGTCGAATGTGCGTTTGTAATTTTTACAGCTACCAAAAGTAACAGACTGCAAACCACAAGTCACGTTTATTTAGCGAACTGATAAGCAACGCTTAGCTTGTTAGCTTTCAAACATGGAAGCTATCAAAGAGCGGGAACAGTTCAGCAAACGGCTGAAAGAGGCATTGAAACGTGCCGGTGAGGCGAGCGATAGCCCGGCTGCATTGGCGCGCGCGTTCAACCGGCGCTATCCCGGCAAGCCGGTATCTGACTACGCGGCGCGCAAGTGGTTGCTGGGTGAAGCGATACCCAGTCAGGATAAGCTGCGCGTACTGGCACAATGGCTGGGCGTGGCAAACGATTGGCTGCGTTTTGGGGAGGGCGCGAAACCTGGCAAGCATGTGATTCGCGACGAATCAACCGTGCCGGATTACGAGTTGATGCGCGCTATCGCCACTTTGTCGGAAGATCATCAGACGGTGGTGCGAGAGTTGGTAGCGGCGTTGCGGCGCGCGGAGAAGCAGTAGCCGGGCGGTATAAATCAGCGTTTGAGGTTGCGGTAGAAGTTCTCATGCGTCCCCACCAGTAGCAGCACGCGGGTTGACGGATTGTATTCGTAGGCCAACAGAAACAGTTGGTTCACGCAGTCGAATTTGTGAACATAAACACCGGCGAGGTCACCTTTCTTCGCTTCACCGATGGCCGGATCGCGAACAATGTCCGCTACGGCCTGATCGACAGCGTCTTTCTGGTTGTTATGCAGCTTTTTATAGGCACGCAGAAATGCGTTGGTTTGCTGAACGTGGATATCAGCCACGGAATTGCCCTGGCACGAAAGTGCTGAGCTGTTTGCGATCTTCCTGTCGGGCGATCATGAGTTCACGGACGAATTCAACGGGCAAGTCGGGATTGTCCAGCGCAGCCTTGCCGACCTTCGCCCAGAACTCAAGCTGGCCCGCGATGGTGCGGCACTCGCCCTTTGAAGCACTTTTCGCTTGTTCGTACAGTTCGTCATCAATGCGGACAGGCATGCTCATGGTTTATCTCCTATTTACTACAATTGTAGTAAATGGTAGCCGAGCCGGATTAAGAAAGCAAACTTCAGCTAATCGGAGACCATTTGCATTGCCTTGGTTTATTGATGCCCATCACGTTTCTTTCTTGAATTTTTCGATGACGCGCCGGTCGCGCTTGGTCGGTCTGCCTTTGAAACGGAACGGCGGCGGCTGTTCCTTGAGCAGGGCGGCAATCGCGAGCCGGCGCTGACGGCTTTCCTCTGTCTCGCGATACAGCTTTTGCGCCTCGGTGGCCGAGCCGCGTTTACCCGACAGTGCCAGCACCTCGACCACGAATTGAAGCTGCCCGATGCGGATGTCCAGCATGTCGCCCGGCGCAACCGCCTTGGCGGGTTTGACGCGCGCTTCATTGAGCAGCACCTTGCCGCACTCGATCGCAGCCGTTGCCAGGGAGCGCGTCTTAAAGAAGCGCGCGGCCCATAGCCACTTGTCGATGCGGAATCTTTCGCTGTCGTCTTTGTTATCCATGGTTATGCGCGCCAGGAGGGTTTTACATGCGCCAGATCAGCAGGGTGGAGCGGTGCAGGTCGTTCACTTGTATTTTCTGTTGCGGTGCCTGATCCGGCACGGTGAAGGTGCTGCTGATGAATAATGTACCGGGGCGCATCTCGGCGCGCGCCTTGCGCCACAGCCGTTCCATCGGCACGGGCGAGAGGTAGGCGAACACCACGTCGTATTGTGCCAGGTCGCAAATCCCCAGACTGTCATCCCAAATACTGCCCCATTGCACGTTGCAGTTGCGATAGCCGCCCAGCTTGATGCGCAGACAACTCCACAAAAACGGCAATGGGGCGGATTCCACGCCGGCGTATTGCCCGTCAGGCCGGGCATCGGCGAGGTGCGTCAGCACGCCGCCCAGGCCGGAGCCGAGGTCGATGAAGCGGAAGTTTGTGCCGGGCTGCGGCAGAAAACCTTCCAGCGCGCGCCATACCTTATGGCTGGAAAGGTACAGCGGCACCTGGGTGCGGAAGGTGCTCCAGTACACGACCAGCAGGATGAGGAACGCGGCGAGAAAAAAATTGGGCGGGATGTCCAACGCGAGCGCCAATACCAGCGCGGGGGCGAACAACAATTGAATCGGCAGCCACCAGCCTGCCAGTCCGACAAGGCGGCTGAAGGTCATGGCGAGCAGGCCGCACAGCAACGCGAAGACGAGCGGATGAGGCTGCAGGCCGGACAGGCGGGCGCTGAGCAGGGTCAGCGCGAATGCCGCGAATTGCAGCAGCAGTGCGATGACGGAAGGCGGGAGTTTCTTGAACAGTGCGAGCAAGTTAGCGTACAAGCGCTGCTTCGACTTCAAGCCGCTTGACCTTACCAACCAGCCGTTCCACCAGCGTCAGCGCGAAATCCATTGCCGTGCCGGGCCCGCGCGAGGTGATGATCTTGCCGTCTTCCACGATGGCAGCGGCTTGCAAATCCACCTTGGGAAAGCCATCCAGGCAGGTCGGATAACAGGTGGCCTTGCGTCCGTCCAGCAATCCGGCGGCGGCGAGCACAGAGGGCGCGGCGCAGATCGCGGCAAGGTATTTCCCCTGTTGCGCCATTTGCCGCAGCAACGCGGTGAGGCGCTTGTCGGCCTTGAGGTTGTCGGTGCCGGGTTGGCCGCCGGGCAGCACGATCATGTCGAAATCCTGATGCTGTGCGAGATCCAGCGTGGTGTCCGCCAGCAGCATCATGCTGCGGCTGGCCAGCACCGGCAGGTCATCCAGCCCCGCGCTGGTTACCTTGATGCCGGCGCGGCGCAGGATGTCGATGACCGTGACGGCTTCAATTTCTTCGCAACCTTGTGCGAGCATGACGAGAACTTTGCGCATGATTCTCCTCCGGTATGAGCATCACTTGATCCGTTCGTGCTGACCCTTCGGCTTTGCTCAGGACTAAAGGCATTGTCGAAGCATGAACGGCTGAAATCAGTCCCTGAAATTCTGGTACTGCAACGGGAAATCGGTGATCGATTTTTTGATGAAGGCGATTGCGTCTTGCAGGTCGTCACGGTTCTTTCCGGTGATCCGCACGGTGTCCCCCTGGATGCTGGCCTGCACCTTCATCTTGCTGTCCTTGATCAGCCTGACGATTTTTTTCGCCAGTTCGATCTCCACACCGACCTTCACTTCACAACCGCGCTTGACCTTGTTGCCGCTGACCTTTTCGATCTTGTCGCTGATCTCCAGACACTTGATGTCCACGCCGCGCTTGGTCAGCTTGCCGTTCAAAATGTCCTGCACCTGGTCGAGCTGGAACTCGTTGTCGGCCCACACGGTGAGCTTGAGTTCGGCCTGTTCGACGCGCGCATCCGAGCCCTTGAAGTCGAAGCGGGTGCCGACTTCCTTGTTGGTCTGCTCGATCGCATTTTTGACTTCGGTCTTGTCTACTTCTGAAACGATGTCGAAGGTTGGCATGGTTGCTCCTTGTTGATTGCTCGTAGGTCGGGTTTTAACCCGATATGTCGGGCTAAAGCCCGACCTACATCCATTTGTTTAACCAAAACTGCAAACGTAATCCACCGCTTCATTCGCTTCGATCACAAAGCGGCTATTGGCGGCGACGGAGAACTTGCTGCCCGCAGCATAGGTCTTGAACTCCGGCTCGTCGCCGATTTTTACGCGGCAGGTGCCGGAGGTGATTTCCATCAGTTCCGGTGTGCTGACATTGAAGGTCAGCGTGCTGGGCAGAATCACACCCACAGTCTTGCGGGTGCCGTCCGGGAAAAACACCGAGTGCGACACGCACTTGCCATCGAAGAATACGTTGGCTTTTTTGCCAACCGAGACGTTGTCGAATTTGTCAGACATTACTATTTCCCCTGTTTATTTTTTCTTGTGCAGATTGGCGGCGATGCGCAGGCGCAGCGCGTTCAGCTTGATGAAGCCCGCCGCGTCTTTCTGGTCGTAAGCGCCCTTGTCGTCCTCGAAGGTGGCGATGGTCGGGTCGAACAGCGAGTCGGTCTTGGAGTCGCGCCCGACGACGATCACGTTGCCCTTGTATAGCTTGACGCGCACCCAGCCGTTGACGCTCTGCTGGGTGTGGTCGATCAGCGTCTGCAATGCGCGGCGTTCCGGCGACCACCAGTAGCCGTTATAGATCATGCTGGCGTAGCGTGGCATCAGGTCGTCTTTCAGGTGCGCGACCTCGCGGTCCAGCGTGATCGACTCGATGGCGCGGTGCGCCTTGAGCATGATCGTGCCGCCGGGAGTCTCGTAGCAGCCGCGCGACTTCATGCCGACGTAGCGGTTCTCCACCAGGTCGAGGCGGCCGATGCCGTGCTTGCCGCCTAGAGTGTTCAGATTGCGCAATACCTGTGCGGGCGTCATTGGGTTGCCGTTCAGCGCCACGATGTCGCCGTTGGCGAATGCTATGTCCAGGTATTCGGCGGCATCCGGCGCCTTTTCCGGCGATACGGTCCAGCGCCACATGCTTTCCTCGGCTTCGGCGGAAGGGTCTTCCAGATGGCGACCTTCGAAAGAAATGTGCAGCAGGTTCGCATCCATCGAGTAGGGTGAGCCGCCCTGTTTGTGTTTCATGTCGATGGGGATGCCGGCGTTTTCGGCGTAAGCCATCAGCTTCTCGCGGCTCAACAGATCCCATTCGCGCCACGGCGCGATGACCTTGATGTTCGGGTTCAGCGCGTAAGCGCCCAGCTCGAAACGCACCTGGTCGTTGCCCTTGCCGGTTGCGCCGTGCGCGATGGCCTGCGCGCCGGTCATGGCGGCGATTTCGATCAGGCGCTTGGCGATCAGCGGACGCGCGATGGATGTGCCGAGCAGATATTCGCCTTCATACACGGTGTTGGCGCGGAACATCGGGAATACGAAATCGCGCACGAATTCTTCGCGCATATCGTCGATGAAAATATTTTCCGGCTTGATGCCCATTTTCAGGGCCTTGGCGCGCGCCGGCTCCAGCTCCTCACCCTGGCCGATGTCGGCGGTGAAGGTGACCACTTCGCATTGGTAGGTGTCTTGCAGCCATTTCAGGATGACCGAGGTATCGAGTCCGCCGGAATAGGCGAGGACGGCTTTTTTGATGTCGCTCATTTTAATTCTTCCCACTTGTAGGTTGGGTTAGCGTAGCGTAACCCAACAATTTGAAATGTTGGGTTACGGCCTATGGCCTAACCCAACCTACATTTTAATTGCTCACTTTGCCTAACAGCAGATATTCCATCAGCGCTTTCTGTACATGCAAACGATTCTCCGCCTCGTCCCACACCACGCTTTGCGAGCCGTCGATGACTCCGGCTGAAACTTCCTCGCCGCGATGCGCGGGCAGGCAGTGCATGAACAGCGCACCTTGCGCGGCGACGCGCATCATGTCTTCGTCCACCTGCCAGTCGGCAAAGTCCTTCAGGCGCTCTTCGTTCTCCGCCTCGAAGCCCATGCTGGTCCATACGTCGGTGGTCACCAGATCGGCGCCGCGCGCGGCTTCCATCGGGTCGGCAAATTCCTCGTAGTGGTCCTCGCCGAACAGCCCGGCGCGTTCCGGCTCGACTTCGTAGCCGGGCGGGGTCGAGACATGCACGTTGAAGTCCAGTATTTCGGCGGCCTGCAGCCAGGTGTTGCACATGTTGTTGGAGTCGCCGATCCACGCCACGGTCTTGTCCCGGATGCTGCCGCGCTGCTCGATGTAGGTATAGATGTCGGCGAGCACCTGGCACGGATGGTATTCGTTGGTCAGGCCGTTGATCACCGGCACGCGCGAATGGGCGGCAAAGCGCTCGATGATGCTCTGCTCGAAGGTGCGGATCATCACGATGTCACACATGCGCGAAATCACCTGCCCGGCGTCCTCCACCGGTTCGCCGCGCCCCAGTTGCGAGTCGCGCGTGTTCAGGTAGATCGCCGCGCCGCCGAGCTGTTGCATCCCCGCCTCGAACGACAGGCGCGTGCGGGTGCTGGCCTTCTCGAAGATCATCACCAGCGTGCGGTCGGTCAGTGGCCAGTACTGCTGGTAGGCCTTGAACTTCTGCTTGATGATGCGGGTGCGCTCGAACAGGTACTCAAACTCGTCGCGAGTGAAGTCCTTGAATTGCAGAAAATGTTTTACCGGCAGCATTTGTTTTACTGACATGGCACGGTTCCAATCAGGATTGCAAAAATTCTTTTATCAGCGGGCACAGGATATCCAGCAGTTGCTGCGCCTCGTCCTGCGACATCACCAGCGGCGGCAACAGGCGGATCACGTTGTCGGCGGTGACGTTGGTCAGCAGTCCTCGGGCGAGCGCCAGTTTTACCAGGTCGCCGCAAGGCCTGTCGAGTTCGATGCCGAGCATCAGCCCCTGCCCGCGAATTTCCTTGATGCCGCTCACGCCCTGCAAGGCGGTGGCGATGCCTTGGCGTATGAATTGGCCGAGGCTTTCGGCATGCGCCAGCAATTTGTCCTGTTCGATGATATTCAACGTGGTCAGGCCTGCCGTGCAAGCCAGCGGATTGCCGCCGAACGTCGAGCCGTGATTGCCCGGCTTGAATAGTCCAACCGCCTTGCCCGCGGTGAGGCACGCGCCGATCGGCACGCCGGAGCCGAGCCCCTTGGCCAGCGTCATCACGTCCGGCAGGATGCCGGTGTGCTGGAAGGCGAACCATTTTCCGGTGCGGCCCATGCCGCATTGCACCTCGTCCAGCATCAGCAGCCAGTTATGCTCGTCGCAGATCTGCCGCAGTTGCTCGAGATAATCAATGTCCAAAGTGCGGATGCCGCCTTCGCCCTGAATCGGTTCGACCAGCACCGCAACCACGTTGCTGTTGTGCTGGGCAACCTGGCGGATCGCCTCCAGATCGTCGTAGGGCACGCGCACGAAGCCGCTGACCAGCGGCTCGAAGCCGGCCTGCACCTTGCGGTTGCCGGTGGCGGAAAGGGTCGCCAGCGTCCGCCCGTGAAATGCCTTTTCCATCACGATGATCGCGGGGGATTCGATGCCTTGCTGATGGCCGTACATGCGCGCCAGCTTGATCGCGGCCTCATTCGCCTCGCAGCCGGAATTGCAAAAAAACACTTCCTGCATGTTGGCCAGGCTGCACAGCTTGTCAGCCAGCAGTTCCTGTTCGCGTACCTGATAGATATTGGAGCAGTGGATCAGCTTGCCGATTTGTTCGTTCAGCGCGGCAGTGAAGCGCGGATGCGCGTGGCCCAATGTGTTCACGGCGATGCCGGACAGCGCGTCCAGATAGCGCTTGCCTTCGGTGTCCCACAGCCACACGCCTTCGCCATGCGAAAAGGTGACGGGGAGCCGGGCATAAGTGTTCATCACATGAGACATATGAAGTTCCTAAACAAAGACGGCGGACAAGCCGCCGTTAGCAAAATCCCGTTAACAAAATATATGGGGAACGTATATTGAGCCAAACAGCCCCACAAAGCAAACAAGCCGACATCGCTGCCGGCTTGCTTTGCGGTGAATCAAAACGCAGCGGCGTTTACGCCATCGCCTTGATTGCCGCAGACAAGCGGCTCTTATGTCGAGAAGCCTTGTTCTTGTGGATGATCTTCTTGTCGGCGATGCTGTCCACGGTGCTCACGGAGTCTTTGTAAACGGCTTGAGCTGCGGCCTTGTCGCCGGCTTCGATTGCCTTGGTAACCTTCTTGATCGCAGTGCGCAATTCCGAGCGCAGGCTGCTGTTGTGAGCATTCTGTTTTACTGCCTGACGTGCACGCTTGCGGGCTTGTGCGCTATTTGCCATGACTACTCCTTGAGAATTCGGTACAACGGAAAGGCGCGCATTCTAGTGGCTCATGCAAGCTTTTGCAAATTTTTTTGCGGGGGCAGGCGGTGGGAGGTCGGCTAGATGATTTTCAGGCTCGGTTACTGGCTCGCACCCTATCCACTTGCGGGCTGCCGGTCAATATGCCGAAACATATGGATAGTTTCGGCATCCTGTGGTCGGGATGCGCGTCTAAACTGGGCGCGATGGTATGATGCGCGGCGTTTGCAGCGTAAACCTACGACCAATGAACCTCCTTAAAGTCCTCGCCACCATCAGCAGCCTGACGCTGCTTTCGCGCATCCTCGCGTTCGTGCGCGATGTGCTGATCGCGCGGATATTCGGCGCGGGTGCGGCGACGGATGCGTTCTTTGTCGCGTTCAAGCTGCCCAACCTGCTGCGCCGCCTGTTCGCCGAGGGCGCGTTCTCGCAGGCGTTCGTGCCGATTTTCGGCGAATACCGGAACCGGCGCGGGCACGACGAGACCAAACTGCTGGTCGATCACGTCACCACCATGCTGGCGATCATCCTGTTCGCGGTGACGCTGATCGGCATCATCGCCGCGCCAATTCTGGTCTATATCAGCGCGCCCGGCTTCGCCAAGGATGCGGAGAAGTTCGATCTCACCGTGCAGCTGCTGCGCATCACCTCGCCGTACATTTTCTTCATCTCGCTGGTTTCGGTCGCGGCGGGCATCCTCAACACCTATAACAAATTCTGGGTGCCGGCCTTCGCCCCCGTGCTGCTCAACCTGTGCTTCATCGGCGGCGCGCTGTGGCTGGCGCCTTACTTCGACCCGCCGATCATGGCGCTGGCGTGGGCGGTATTCGTCGCAGGCATCGTGCAACTGGCGTTTCAGCTTCCGTTCCTGAAAAAGATCGGCATGCTGCCGAGCATCCGCTTCAGCCTCAAGAACGAAGGCATGTGGCGCGTCATCAGGCAGATGGGCCCGGCGGTGTTCGGCGTATCCATCGCGCAGATCAGCCTGATCATCAACACCATCTTCGCCTCATTTCTGGTGGCGGGCAGCGTGTCCTGGCTGTATTACGCCGACCGGCTGATGGAATTCCCCAACGGGCTGCTGGGCGTGGCGCTGGGCACGATCCTGCTGCCATCGTTATCCAAGTGCTACTCCAGCAACGATACGGCCGAATATTCGAAGCTGTTGGACTGGGGCTTGCGCCTGACCATCATGCTGACGCTGCCCGCCGCGCTGGCCCTGGGCATGATCGCCGTGCCGCTGCTGGCGACCTTCTTCCAGCACGGCGCGTTCACCGCGCATGACGTGCTGATGACGCGCCAGGCGCTGGTCGGCTACAGCGTCGGGCTGGTCGGCATGATCCTGGTGAAAATCCTCGCCCCCGGCTTCTATGCGCGGCAGGACATCAGGACGCCGGTAAAGATCGGCATCGTCACGCTATTGGCGACGCAGGCGATGAACGCGCTGTTCATCGGCTGGATACAACATGCCGGGTTGGCCCTGTCGATCGGCCTGGGCGCGTGCCTGAATTCCGCGATCCTGTTTTATTACCTGCGCAAACACAACATCTACCAGCCCGAATCGGGCTGGGCGAAATTCTTCGTCAAGATATGCCTCGCGCTGCTGGCGCTCGGCCTCGTGCTGTGGTTCGGCATGGGCACCGAGCAGAGCTGGCTGACCAGCTCGGGCTGGTCGCGCGTCCTGCGCCTGTCGGCGCTGGTGGCTGTCGGCGTGGCGGTGTACTTTGCCGTGCTCGCCGCGCTGGGCTTCCGTCCGCGTGATTTTTCCAAGCGGGCGGTGAGTTAAAGCTGGTTGCTAATGGCGGCTTTTTGCCAGAAGAGGCCGTTTAGGTCGAACCCTGACTGTCCATTGGGGGTTGTTATACGGGCGCCGGCACATTGTGCTCCAACGGGAGGCCATCGTCGCGGGGCGCTATTTTGCCGGGGGTGAACTCCATGGCGGCCATTTCCCGCAACGCAGTCTCTTCGCGAAGGAAAGTATCTACCGCCTTAGGATCGAATTGGCTACCAGCCATGCGCAGGATTTCCGCCTTGGCGGTGTCAAACGATAGCGCCTTGCGGTAGGGGCGATCGAAGGTCATGGCGTCGAGGGTGTCGATGACGGCGAAGAGCCTTGCTGCCAGGGGAATTTCCTCACCCTTGAGTCCTGCTGGGTAGCCTGAGCCATCGAAACGTTCCTCGTGGCATAGAACGATATCCGCAGCCATGGAGAGGAAAGGTAGATTGTGCAGGATGCGATGACCGTTGCGCGGATGCTCCCGCATGATATGCCATTCCTCATCCGATAAACGCCCTGGCTTCAGGAGCACGGCATCCGGCACGCCGATCTTCCCGATGTCGTGGAGTAGGCTGCCCCAATAGACTTCCCGGAGATCGTTTACCCTTTTGTAGTGATGCGCTGCCAGGAGCAGCGTATGCGTCGCGACCCGCTTGGAATGAAGTCCGGTTTCCCGCTCTCTCAAGTCCAAGGCTTCGGCGAGGGATTCGACGAACATCTCATAAGGGCCGTTTTCCAGACCGCCGAGGCGCTTGCGGGAATCCAGGAGGCAATGCTCACAGATATGACGGCCGAGTATGCGGACATATTGCCGGTCGCGAGAAACCGTGCCGCATTCGGCACAGGCAGCAACGAAGCTGGTGGGCTCCAACGTGGGAGAAGCATGTCTATCCATCGTGATCCTTACTGCCCATAGAGGTTTCTATTGGACTCGTCACTCCACACGAAGTCAAATTCGATTTGGAATTGGCCAGCGGCAGTCGGCCAACAGCAGACCCTCATGACATCTTGTCGAGGAAGACCAACCGGAGCAGTATCTGCTTTTGAGTCTGATATCCGCAAAGAAGGATGGTCGCTATGCAACTTACCACTAAGAAATCTGGAGCAGAGCACCCGCGAGCGATACCAGCTACTGCCGAGACATCGGACATCATATCCGTGTCAGTTGCCGCCACGCTCACGGCACTTAATGTGAACCCCGAAACAGGTCTCACGCGTGCGGAGGTGGACATCCGCCGGAAAGAGCATGGCTACAACGAAGTGGCCGAACAAGAAGGGCACCCAGCCCTCAAGTTCCTCGGCAAATTTTGGGGCGTGTCGGCATGGATGCTCGAGCTAATCATGGTACTGTCGGCCATCCTCGGGAAATATTCTGATCTCGCTGTAGTGAGTGCGCTGCTGGTTGTCAATGCTGTGTTGAGCTTTATGCAGGAGCACCGGGCCGCCGGCGTCGTCAAAACATTGCGGCAACGGTTGCAGGTCAGTGCGCGCGTGCTGCGTGACGCGAGTTGGCAAATGATTGCCGCCCGCGAGTTGGTTCCCGGCGACATCATCCGCGTGCGCCCTGGCGACATCATCCCGGCGGATGTGAAACTCCTCACTGGAGCGTTGAGCGTAGACCAGTCGGTCCTCACCGGCGAGTCACAGGATTCTGACAAAACCCCCGGTGAAGTGCTCTCATCGGGATCAGTCGTTCGCCGCGGCGAAGGCAATGGCGTGGTAATCCTGACCGGGGCGAAGACCTACTTTGGCCGCACCACGGAACTCGTGCAGGAAGCGCGCCCGAAGCTCCACATCGAAGCGGTAGTAGCCAAGGTAGTCCGCTGGCTCTTCGTCATCGTCGGCGCGCTGCTCGGCGTAGTGATCGTGCTATCGATAATCCGCAGCGCGCCGCTTATCGAGATGGTTCCGCTCATGCTCGTCTTGTTGATGAGTGCGGTGCCGGTCGCCCTTCCCGTTATGTTCACTGTCAGCATGGCCGTTGGGGCGAAGGAGCTGGCGAAGCGCGGTGTGCTGGTCACGCGGCTCAGTGCCGCCGAGGACGCCGCGACGATGGGCGTGCTGTGCGTTGACAAGACGGGCACGATCACGATGAACCAACTGGCCGTCACCGGCCTGATTCCATTGGAGCACGCGTCGGAAAGCGACGTATTGTTCGCCGGCGCACTCGCATCGCAAGAAGCCAACCAGGATCCGATAGACCTGGCGTTCCTTGCGGCTGCGAAGGAGCGGCGTATCTTCGATAGTGCTCCTGCGGTCACGCTGGTTTCCTTTGCGCCGTTTGATGCTAAAAACCGTCGAACGGAAGCCGTGGTTGAGCAGAACGGACAGCGACTGCGGATGATGAAGGGCGCTGTACGAACCGTCGCCGAAGCCTGCGGGCTCCAGACCCCGGCGATCGACGCGTTGGAAGCGCAGGCCAGCGAAGCGGCGCTGAAGGGCTATCGGACGCTAGCGGTGGCGCGAGGCCCCGAGGCGGGCACACCCTCAATGGTCGGATTGGTGACGTTGTATGATCCGCCGCGGCCGGACGCCAAGCAACTCATCGCCGCACTTCACGGCCTCGGCGTTTCGGTGAAGATGCTCACCGGCGACGCGCTGGCGGTCGCGAGTGAAATCGCGCAGGGAGTGGGGCTGTTCAACATCCGGCGCGTGGCGGATCTGAAGGCGGCGAGCGCTCAGGCAGGCAACGAAGCGGCTGACCTTTTGGCGGGGGCTGACGGTTACGCCGAAGTCTATCCGGAGGACAAATACATCGTGGTGCAGCACTTGCAGGCTGCGGGGCATGTAACCGGCATGACGGGCGACGGCGTCAACGATGCGCCCGCGTTGCGCCAGGCCGAAGTGGGTATCGCCGTCAGCTCAGCGACTGATGTCGCCAAAGGCGCCGCGAGTGTTGTACTGACCGAGCCAGGGCTGACGAACATCGTGGCGTTGGTCGAGCAGGGGCGGACTATCTACCAGCGCATCCTGACGTGGATCATCAACAAGATCAGCCGGACGATCCTGAAGGCTGCCTTCGTGGCCATTGCCTTCGTGGTGACCGGCAAGTTCGTCGTCTCCGCCTTTGCGATGCTGCTGCTGGTTTTCATGACGGACTTCGCGAAGATCGCGCTGGCTACCGACCACGTTCGACCGTCCAAGAAACCGGAGACGTGGAACATCGGGGGCTTCATCACCGTGTCCGTGGTGCTGGGCATCGCGATGGTCGCGGAATCGCTCTTCCTGTTATGGATTGGCTGGTCGCATTTCGGTTTGGCGACCAACAACAATGCACTTTACACCTTCAGCTTCCTGACGCTGCTCTACTTTGCCGTGTTCTCCATTGTGTCCGCACGGGAGCGCCATCGGTTCTGGACGACGATGCCCAGCAAGACCCTCGTGGTGGCTCTTGTGGCGGATGCGCTTATGGGAACAATCCTGACGTTCGTGGGCATTCCCGACCTCATGCCATTACCTTGGTGGCAGACGCTCGCGATTTTTGCCTATGCGATGGTGGCGTGCCTTGTCGTGAACGATGCCGTGAAGGTCGCGATGATCAAATGGCGTGTTCCTTCGGCGGTAGCCTAACGTTTCGGAGATGGAGATAGCCCGGCCAAAAGATACGCTTTGCCGAGGCGGTGAATTTGGACGCTGGAGCAAACTCCGAACCCCTCTGTCCACAGTTTTTATTGTCCCTAAAGGGCTGTTCCGGGTCGAAAGCGGCATCTCGCCCCATCACTTGTCGTTCAGCAATCCCTGCATCGCCGCAACCGGCTTGACCTGCGGGAAATACACATGTTTGTAGGAATTGCCGAGGTTGCTTGACCACGGGATACCGTCGCTGCGCCCGGTCTGTTTCCAGTAATCCATGAGCTCCGCATCGTAGGCGTCGATTGCGGCAGGGTAGCCGGAGGCGTCGTAGCGCTCGTCGTGGCAGAAGGTCTTGAGGTCCATGCGCGGCTTCGGCGGCACGTCATCCTTGATATGCCCGATGCACAGGCCGACCAGCGGGAAGGTGAGTGGCGGCAGGCCGAGCAGGTCTATCATGCCCTGCGGGTTGCGGCGGATGCTGCCGATCGGGACGATACCCAAGCCGAGCGACTCGGCGGCGGTGATCAGCGTGCCGAGAGCGATGCCGGCATCGACGGCGGCGACGCCGAAGCCTTCCATGCTTTCGTGGATGATCTGCGCCTGTCCGGCCTTGCGCACGCCGAGGTCGGTCTTGTGGAAGTCTATGGCGATCACGATGAACACCGGCGCCTGCGCGATCCAGGCCTGCCCGCCGCAAAGCTCGGCGATGCGGGCGCGTTTTTCCGCATCGCGCACCACGATCAGCGAAATATCCTGCGCGTTCATCGAGGTCGGCGCGCGGTGCGCGGCGGCGATGATCTGGTCGAGCATGGCGTCGCTGACCGGGTCGGGCTTGTAGCTGCGGATGCTGCGGTGGGATTGCTGGATGCGCAGGGTTTCGTTCATGGTTGCTTCTCCGATAATTATTGCTGGGGTGAGGTGGACAGGAGCATCGCCTTGGCAACAACCGCGCGGGTCAGAAGCGGGGCGAACAGTTCGATGAAGTCGTAAGTGTAGCCGCGCAGGTATTCATTCTTGCGGATCGCGATGCGCGTGGTGTTGGGCTTGAACAGGTGCTTGGCCTCGATCATGCGCAGGTGCCGGTCGCGTTCCGGGATGAAGGCGATCTGGGCGAGGATGCCGATGCCCAGCCCCAGTTCCACATAGGTCTTGATCACGTCGGCATCGATGGCGGTCAGCGCGATATTTGGCTCGATGCCTGCTTTCTCGAATGCCTCATTGATCTTGCCGCGTCCGCTGAAGGCGAAGTCGTAGGTGATGATGGGGTACTGCGCGATCTTCGCCAGAGTCAGCTTCTTTTCGTCCAGCAGCGGATGTTTGGGCGGTACGACCACGCAGTGGTGCCATTCGTAACACGGCAGCGTGACGAGGTCGTCGTACAGCGACAGGCTTTCGGTGGCGATCGCGATATCGGCCTCGCCGTTCAGCACCTGCTCGGCGATCTGTGTCGGGTTGCCCTGGTGCAGGCCGAGCTTCACTTTCGGGTAGCGCCGGATGAACTGTTTGACCACCGGCGGCAGGATGTAGCGCGCCTGCGTGTGGGTGGTGGCGATGGTCAGGTGGCCGCTGTCCTGCGTGTGGAATTCCTGCCCCACCTGCCGGAGGTTTTCCGCGTCGTGCAGCATGCGCCGGGCGATGTCGAGGATGGCCTGGCCGGGCTCGGTGATGGCGACGACGCGCTTGCCGTTGCGCACGAAGATATCGATACCCAGTTCCTGCTCCAGTTGTTTGATCTGTTTGCTGATGTTGGGCTGCGAGGTGTACAGCGCGTCAGCGGCATCGGAAATCTTCAGGCCGCGCCGTACGATTTCATTGATATAACGCAGTTGCTGCAAGTTCATGGCATATATTCCTATATAGCTAATAGCTATATAATGCTAACAGAAAACCATTTAGAAATATAATCACGCTCGACTAGAATGCGCGTCTGAATTTTTCGGGTGGGTCGCATGGACTGGATGTACACATTATCCGGCTTCTTGGTCGGGCTGATCGTCGGCGTTACCGGGGTAGGCGGCGGGTCGTTGATGACGCCGCTGCTGGTGCTGTTCTTCGGCGTATCGCCCGCCACGGCGGTGGGGACGGATTTGCTGTATGCCTCGCTGACCAAGACAGTGGGCGGCTGGGTGCATGGGCGGCGCGGCACGGTGGACTGGAAGGTGGTGGGTTTGCTCGGCATGGGCAGCCTGCCGGCCGCCGTGGTCACGATTGCGCTGCTGAAATATCTCGCGCTGGATGAAAAATCCCTGCGCAGCCTGGTGACCGGCGTATTGAGCGTGGCCCTGCTGGCGACTGCGGCGGCGCTGCTGCTGAAGGATCAGATCAAGAAACTCGCGCGGCGCAAGGATGGCACGGTGTACGAGTTGCATCATCGCTACCTGCCCGCCGCGACGATAGTGACGGGCATCATTGTCGGCGCGCTGGTGACGGTTTCTTCCATCGGCGCCGGCGTGCTGGGCACGGTTGCGTTGCTGTTCCTGTATCCGCGCATGCCGGCGGTGAAAGTGGTGGGCACGGACATCGTTCATGCCGTGCCGCTGACCGCGCTGGCCGGCATGGGGCACATGGCGCTGGGTACGGTGGACCTGGTGCTGCTGGGCAGTCTGCTGCTGGGCTCGTTGCCCGGCATCTATATCGGCAGCCACCTGAGCGCGAAGGTGCCGGAAAAGGTGTTGCGCCCGGTTCTGGCGGTTATGCTGCTGATTATTGGTATCAAGATGGTGATGTATTAACTCGGATTATTTATTTGGCGTAGGTCGGGCTTTAGCCCGACATGTCGGGATGAATCCCGACCTACAATTTATCGATTTTGTTTGTGTTGTACCTGCTATATAGACAATTCGGGATTAACAAAGGGAAAATCTCAATGAGCGCGAACACACAGAATTTATCCGATCTGGCGGAAATCGACCGCTTCGAACAGGCCATCCAGGCTTTCAATGCCGGCAGCCTGGATATTGACCGCATGACGGCGGTGCGTTTGCAGCATGGCGTGTACGGCCAGCGCCAGCAAGGCGTGCACATGTTCCGCATCAAGGCGCCCGGCGGATGCATGACGCCGGACCAGCTGGATGCGGTGGCGGATGTCGCCGCGAGTTACTCGCAAAAAGGTATTGCGCATGTCACCACGCGCCAATCCATCCAGATCCATTTTGTTCCGCTCGACAGCACGCCAGCCGCGATGCGCCGCATCGCCAAGGTCGGCATGACCTCGCGCGAGGCATGCAGCAACACGGTGCGCAACATGACGGCCTGCGGCCTGTCCGGCGTATGCCCGCGCGAGCATGTCGATGTGACGAAGCATTTGGACGGCGCGGTGAGGCACTTTTTGCGCAACCCTCTCAACCAGCAATTGCCGCGCAAATTCAAGTTCAGTTTTTCGGCCTGCGAGACGGATTGCGCGCAGGCGATGCTGCATGATTGCGGCGTGGTGGCGGTCGAAAAGGACGGACAGCACGGCTTCATGGTCAAGGCCGGCGGCGGTCTGGGGCACAAGCCGCACGAGGCGATCGTGGTCGAGGAATTCATTCCGGAGCGCGAGCTGTTGTTTTCGCTGGAAGCGCTGGTGGCGCTGCACAACAAATATTCCGACCGCACCAAGCGCGCCAAATCGCGCATCAAATTTCTGGTCGAGCGTTTCGGCGAGCAGGGTTTTGTGGAAAAGTACCGCGAAGAGTTCGAACGCACCAGGGAGGCACTTGCCGCACAAGCCTATCCGCAGGGCGAGTGGCGTCAGCCGGGTGGCGGCGAAATCCCCGGGCCGGGCGCGCCGCGCAAGCTGTTCGCGCAGCGGCAGGCAGGGCTGTTCGTGCTGCCGGTTGCGCTGCCGACCGGCGACATGACTCCGGTGCAGATGCGCGGCATCGCCGCCTTGTTGCGTGCGCACGGCTTGGAAGATATCCGCACCACGCAGGACCAGAACCTTTCCATTTTTAACGTGCCCCAAGCCAGCGTGGCCGCGTTGCGCGGCGGACTGGTCGAGCTGGGGCTGCATGAGCCGGTTGCCGGGGATGACGTGGTGGCGTGCCCGGGGACTTCGACCTGCCGCCTCGGCATCACCGCCAGTCCGGTGATCGCGCCGCAATTGTCCGGCGGCAAGGCTGATTTGCGCATCCGCGTGTCGGGTTGCCACAACGGTTGCGCGCAGCCGGAAACCGGCGATATCGGCATTTACGGTGAAGGCAAACGGCTGCACGGCAAACTGGTGCCGCACTATCAGATGTATTTTGCCGGCAGCGGCATGCAGAACGGTGCGCTGGCCTTGAAAGGCCCCGCGTTGCCGGTGGCGCGCATCAAGCAGGCCATCGAACGCGTGCAGGCGGCGCATCTCGCCAGCGGTGAGGCCAGTTTCTTTACCTGGGCACGTGCGCAAGCCCCCGATTATTTCAAGCAACTGCTGGCCGATCTGGCCGACGTGAAGGCGGAAGATTTGCAATCGGTGATGCGCGATTACGGCGATGCCGGCGACTTCCGCGTGCTGAACATGGGCGGCGGCGAATGTGCGGGCGTATCGCAGGCGCTGATCGGCGCGAATTTCTTCGAGGCGGCGCATGAACGCGAATACCGCAACGCTTTGGTGTTTCAGCGCAAGTATGACGAGGCGGCGCACTGCAACGAGGCGATCCTGCGCCTGCTCGGTTCGGGCATCGTGCAACTGCTGGAGGGGGCGCATGACGGCGACTTGAGCCAGCTCGCCGGGCAACTGCGGCAACTGGCTCCCGGAGTCCTTGCAGACGAGTTTGCGCAGGCCGCGGGCAGCCTTGCCAGCGGCGCGGAGATCGACGCCGAAGCGCTCGCGGCAATCAGCTCGGCGGTGGATAATTGGACCATCAAGGCTGCGGCTTTCGCGTCGGAAAAGGACGCGCAGCTTGATTTAGCGGAGGCTTTGCCCAAATGAGCCTGCAACAGAAAATCGAACAGACCGTCGCCGTGCTGCAGCAGGCCGCGCGCGATTTTGCGCCGGCGTGTTTTGCCAACAGCCTGGGCGCGGAGGACATGGTGCTGACCGACCTGATCGCCAAAAACTTTATTTCGGAGAATGGGCCTGAAATCGAGATGTTCAGCCTCGACACCGGGCGCCTGCCGCAGGAAACCTACGACCTGATGCAGGAGGTGCACCGGCGTTACGGCGTACCGCTGAAAATCTATTTTCCGGACTGCACGGCGGTTGAGGAATATGTCGCGCAAAACGGCGCGAATGCTTTTTACGACAGCGTGGAACTGCGCAAGCGCTGCTGCTACATCCGCAAGGTCGAGCCGCTGAAGCGCGCGCTGGCGGGCAAACGCGCGTGGATCACCGGGATGCGCCGCGATCAGGCCGTCACGCGCGGCAGCTTGGAAGTGTCGTTGTTCGATGCGGATCACGGCTTGCAGAAATTCAATCCGCTGCTGGACTGGACGAACGCCGAGGTGTGGGAGTACATCAAACAAAACGATGTGCCGTACAATAAGCTGCACGACCATTTTTATCCGAGCATCGGCTGCGCGCCATGCACAAGGGCGATGACCCCCGGTGAAGATATCCGCTCCGGCAGGTGGTGGTGGGAATCACCGGAAGGCAAGGAGTGCGGCCTGCATGTTGGCAAGGTTTCGCAATTGAAATCCTCGTAGGGTGTGACAGTAGGGTGCGTTTCACGCACTATGGTGCGCATGGCGCACCCTACGCGACTGAATTTGATGTTTGAAAAATGAAAGAAAGTTGAAGATGACGGCACATACCTTTACCCATCTGGACGCGCTGGAAAGCGAATCCATCCACATCATGCGCGAGGTCGCGGCGGAGTGCAAAAATCCGGCGCTGCTGTTCTCCGGCGGCAAGGATTCCATCGTGATGTTGCGCCTGGCGGAGAAGGCGTTCCGCCCGGCGAAATTTCCGTTCCCGCTGGTGCACATCGACACCGAGCACAACTTCCCGGAGGTGATCGCGACCCGCGACAAGCTGGCTGCGGATCTGGGCGAGCGGCTGATCGTGCGCTCGCTGGAAGATTCCATCAAGCGCGGCACCATCATCATCAAAGACCCGGATAAACCGCGCAACCCGTATCAGTCCGTGACCCTGCTCGAGACCATCGCCGAGTTCGGCTTCGACGCCTGCATGGGCGGTGCGCGGCGCGACGAGGAAAAGGCGCGCGCCAAGGAACGCATCTTCTCGTTCCGCGACGAATTCGGTCAATGGGACCCGAAGAACCAGCGCCCCGAGTTGTGGGACATCTACAACACGCGCGTCCACGCCGGCGAGAACATCCGCGTGTTCCCGATCAGCAACTGGACGGAGATGGATATCTGGCAATACATCTCCCGCGAGAAATTATATATCCCCGAAATTTACTACGCGCATGAGCGCGAAGTGATCCGCCGTGGCAATTCGGTGATTCCGGTATCGCATCTGGTTCAACCCAAGCCGGGCGAGAAAGTGGAAGTACTTTCGGTGCGTTTCCGCACCGTGGGTGACATGACCTGTACCGCGCCGGTGGAGTCCACTGCACACAATGCGCAGGAGATCATCGACGAGACTTCGACCACCCGCATCACCGAACGCGGCGCGACGCGCATGGACGACCAGACCTCCGATGCTTCGATGGAGCTGCGTAAAAAAGAGGGATACTTCTAAGAGATTATCTTTTTTGCTACCCCTCATCCCAACCTTCTCCCGCCTGCGGGAGAAGGAGCATTAACCTCCTCTCCCGCAGGCGGGAGAGGACTGAGGTGAGGGTTCGGGAATGACATACCAGATTATTTAGAGGCACAAATATGAGCAACACTACACAACTACTCCGTTTCATCACCGCCGGCAGCGTGGACGACGGCAAGAGCACGCTGATCGGCCGCCTGCTGCACGACTCAAAATCGATCTTCGAGGACCAGCTTTCGGCGATTTCCAGGACCAGCGAGAAGCGCGGCATGGCCGCCGTCGATCTGTCCTTGCTGACCGACGGCCTGCAGGCCGAGCGCGAGCAGGGCATCACCATCGACGTGGCGTATCGCTACTTCGCCACGCCCAAGCGCAAGTTCATCATCGGCGACACGCCGGGGCATGAGCAATACACGCGCAACATGGTCACAGCGGCCAGCACGGCAAATCTGGTGGTCATCCTGATCGATGCGCGCAAGGGCGTGCTGGTCCAGACGCGCCGCCACACCTACCTGGCCAGCCTGGTCGGCATCCCGCACATCGTGCTGGCGGTCAACAAGATGGATATGGTGGATTACTCCGAAGCGCGCTTCAACGAGATCTGCACCGAGTATCTGGCCTTCGCCGCACAGCTCGGTTTGCACAACGTCACCTGCTTACCGTTGTCCGCGTTGGTCGGCGATATGCTGGTGGATCGTGGCGACAACCTGAACTGGTATCAGGGCGCCACGCTGATGGAGTTGCTGGAGAACGTCGAGATTGATCACGACGTGAACACCACCGACTTCCGTTATCCGGTGCAGTGGGTGTGCCGTCCGCAAACCGAGGAATACCACGACTTCAGGGGATTCATGGGGCGCATCGAAGCGGGTGAAGTCTCGGTGGGCGATGAGATCACCGTGCTGCCATCGGGTCGCACCAGCAAGGTAAAAGAGATCGTCACCTACGACGGCAACCTGCAAACGGCTTACGCACCGCAATCCATCGCCATCACGCTGACTGACGAGATTGATATTTCGCGCGGCGATATGTTCGTCAAAGCCGATTATCTGCCGACGGTCGCGAAAGAATTCGAGGCGATGCTGTGCTGGTTGTCCGAAACACCGCTCGACAAGAATCGCAAATACCTCGTCAAGCACACTACGCGCACGGCGAAGTGCCTGTTCTCCAGCATCGACTACCGTGTGGATGTGAACACGCTGGAGCAACACGCCAATCCGACAGTGAACATGAACGACATCGCGCATGTGGTGATGAAGGTGCAACAGCCGCTGGCATTCGACCACTACAAGCGCAATCGCGCCACCGGCAGTTTTATCGTGATCGACGAGGCGACCAATAACACCGTCGCGGCGGGGATGATTGTTTAACCTGAAGCTGCGCAGCGCACGCTACGTTTGCTGCGTTGTCTGTGCTCCATGCGCCTTGCCCTTGAATCGCTCGCGACGGTTTTCGAGGCCTCCTTTGCCGTATTGGAGTAAGTGGCTGTGCCTGTGGTATCTTCCCCATATCGGAATTTGATGCCACATTGATGCCATGAGCCTGTTTGCCCTGATCGCCGCACTGTTGCTGGAGCAGCTCCATCCGCTTTCATCGCGTAAATACCTGCATGGCTGGCTGTCCGGCTACGTTCTGTTTTTTCAGCAACACTTCAATTCCGGCCAACGCAAACACGGCAAGATCGCCTGGCTGATGGCGGTGTTGCCGCTGCTGGCTGGCGTGGTGGTGCTGTCCTGGCTGCTGTATCGCGCGCATCCGATCCTTGCCTGGGCATTCAATGTGCTGGTGTTGTATCTCACCATGGGCTTTCGCCAGTTCAGCCATTACTTCACCGACATCCATCATGCGTTGCGCGACGACAAACTGGATGAGGCGCGCGGGCTGCTGACCCAGTGGCGCGGCATCCCTTCGCATGAACTGAATACCGAGGAAGTGGCGCGCGTTACCATCGAAGAGGCGCTGATCGCCTCGCATCGCAACGTGTTCGGCGTGATCGTGTGGTTCGTGCTGTTCAGCGCGGTCGGTCTGGGCGGCGCGGCGGGCGCATTGCTGTACCGCCTCGGGCAATTCCTGCGCAAGCGTTGGGACGACGAGGATGCGGCTAGCGAACCGGATGGCTTGATGGATGGGGATTGGGGCGGGGGAGAATTCGGCAGCTTCGCACGCCAGGCGTTCTACGTGCTGGAATGGCTGCCGATCCGCATGACCGCCGCGACTTTTGCCATCGTCGGCGATTTCGAGGATACGGTGTATTGCTGGCGCACCCAAGCGGCGAGCTGGCCGGATCCTGAGGCCGGAATCCTGCTGGCTAGCGGCGCGGGGGCATTGGGTGTGCGCCTCGGCATGCCGATCCCGCAAGGCGGCCTGCCGCTGGACAGGCCGGAACTGGGCGTCGGCGACGATGCCGATGCCGACTTCATGCGCAGCACCATCGGGCTGGTGTGGCGCTCGGTGGTGTTCTGGCTGATTCTGTTGTTGTTGCTGACGCTGGCGAGCCTGCTCGGCTAAAGCTGCCTTTAAAATTCGCGAGGAGGGCGTCTGATGGAACTACTAGCCATTCCACTAGGCTGCCAAAATACAGCAGCCAAGTGGCTGGTTATGCGGTGTTGCGCGGTACTCGAAATCCTCATGTACCTTTTGTACATTCCGGTTTCTGTGTTGACCAGCGACTTGGCTGGCGTTCTTTGCCAGCTTAGTCGAATGGCCATGCAAGGCTCCGTGCGCCTTGCATCCATCCCTTCTCGCGAATTTTTAAGACAGCTTCCGGGAGCCTGTTGAGATAGGTTCTAAAAATTTCATACCATCAATATTTCCCCATTACGGTTCCCCGGAAATGGGAAAATAGAACCCTCTTCATCAAACACGACAAGCAATGTCCCTTCCGAAACCAGCCCAACCTGCCATCGCCCGGCGCCTGTCTCCGCTGCGGGATATGTGGCCTTTCCTGCGCCCCTATCGCGGGCGGATCGTACTGGCTTTCGTGCTGCTGTGCCTCGGCTCCGCTACCATGTTGCTGGTGCCGCTGGCGTTTCGCGACCTGATCGATTTCGGTTTTGGGCAACGGGAAAATACCCCCGGCGGATTGTTGGGCACATCCAGCCTGAACAGCCATTTTGTCCTGCTGTTCGCGCTGGCGACTCTGTGGGCGTTGACCGTGGCGACGCGTTATTACACCGTGACATGGGTGGGTGAGCGGGTCACGGCGGATTTGCGCAGCGCGGTGTATGCACGGATGCTGGTGCAGTCGCCGCAGTTCTTCGAAACCCTGCAAACCGGCGAAGTGCTGTCAAGGCTGACGGGCGACACCACGCTGATCCAGACCGTGGTCGGCAGCTCCATTTCGATGGGCTTGCGCAGCCTGTTCCAGTTTATCGGCGGCATGGTCATGCTGGCGGTCACCAGTTTTTATCTGTTCTCCCTGAACCTCGGGCTGATGGCATTGCTGATGCTGCCGATCTTCGCCATCGGCCGCAAAGTGAAAAAGCTTTCGCGCGAATCGCAGGACAAGATTGCCGATGCTTCGGCACTGGCCGGCGAGATACTCAACGCCGTGCCGACGGTGCAGGCCTATACGCAGGAGCAGCATGAAACAAAACGCTTCGCCGACCGCGCGGAAGCGAGCTTCATCACCGCGATCCGGCGCACCCGTGTGCGCTCGGCGCTGACGGCGATAATTATTACGGCGGTGATGGGCACCATCATTTTCGTGCTGTGGGTCGGCGCGAACCAGGTGCATGCAGGCAGCATGACCGGCGGGCAATTGGCTTCTTTCGTCCTTTATGCGACTTTAGTGGCGGGCGGCGTGGGCACGATGGCGGAAGTGTGGGGTGACGTGATGCGCGCGGCGGGGGCGACCGAGCGCCTGCTGGAACTGCTGCACGCGGAATCCGCCATCGCCGAAACCGCCGCGCCGCAAGCGTTGCCGCAGCCCCGGCAGGCGGCGATCCGCTTCGAACAGGTCAGCTTCCACTATCCGGCGCGCCTGCAAACGGCTGCGCTGGACAACATCACGTTGGACATCGCTCCCGGTGAAACCGTCGCGCTGGTCGGCCCCTCCGGTGCGGGCAAGACCACCCTGTTCCAGCTGCTGCTGCGCTTTTACGATGTGACGGATGGCTGCATCCGCCTCAACGGGCAGGACATCCGCCAACTAAACTTGCACGATCTGCGCGACAAGATCGCCATCGTGCCGCAAGACCCGGTGATCTTCTCGGCCAATGCGCTAGAGAATATCCGCTATGGCCGCCCAACAGCGAGCGATGCGGAAGTTATCGCCGCCGCCAAAGCGGCGCTGGTGGATGAATTCATCGGCCGCCTGCCGGAAGGTTATCAGACTTTTCTGGGCGAACGCGGCACCCGCCTGTCCGGCGGGCAGCGTCAGCGCATCGCTATCGCGCGGGCGATTTTGAAGGACGCGCCGCTGCTGCTGCTGGACGAAGCCACCAGCGCGCTGGATGCGGAATCCGAAATCCTCGTGCAGGAAGGGCTGAACGCCGCCATGCAGGGGCGAACCACCCTCATCATCGCCCACCGGCTGGCCACCGTGCAGAAGGCCCACCGCATCGTGGTGCTGGAACACGGACGCATCGTCGAAACCGGTACCCCTGCGGATTTGCGCAAACAAGGCGGGCTTTATGCGCGGCTGGCAAGCTTGCAGTTCGACGTTTGATGATGCGAGGCGCAGGCCGAAGAGGCGCATCCGTGATGTTTATTGGGACAGCTTTAGCGGTATATATCTGGGTATTTGGATTTTCGCCTCCGCCCCCATAACCATATGCCGGCTCCCACCGCAAGGATGATGGCCAGCACCGTTTCCTCGAATTGTTTAAGGTCGGTAATCCAAACTTCCAGCACTATGCCGAAATAGTACCCGGCTGACGCCACGACAGCAGCCCAGACAAGGGCGCCGGCCATGTTGAGTAAAGCGAACATCAGGAATGGAATGCTGCTCATGCCGATCACGAAGGGCCCCGCAATACGCAATCCATAAAAGAATCGCAATCCGAGGATGAGCGGGATATGGTAACGATCCAGCAGCGCCTGTACGACGGGCGCCTTGCGGCGCAGGACGGGAAACCGCTGCAACAGCCGCTCGCCGTGCCGCCGCCCGATGAGGAACGCCAGCTGATCCCCCAGCGTACTGGCAATAAAGGCAATCGCGATTACCCAGGATAAGTTGAGTATTCCGCGGTGGGCGGCGAAACCGGCGGCAATCAGTACCGTCTCGCCTTCCAGGAAGGTGCCGACGAACAGGGCATAGTAGCCATAGCTGGCAATCAGTGCGGTGAGCGTCATGGTAACAGCTGCCTTAAGTTAAACATTTGCAGGCGCTATTCCAGGCTGGATTATTTGGATGCGCCAGCTTTGCTTTTCCGTATTTGAATTTACCCTGGTTATCTTCACTTGAAGTAAGCCTTGGTGATGTACTGGGACAGCATCCGTTCGGTGTTGAAGAACGATGCGTTGAGCGCGATCGAATGGCGCATCACCTCGGCATAGCGATCCGGCTCGTTGCAGAACATCGGCAGGATGATCATCTCCAGTTTGTTATACAGCGCGTGAGCGTCTTCGGCCCGGGTATCGCGGCTTTCCATGCCGGCATCCTTGTCTCCGCCTATCGCCCAGCCGGTTATGCCTTCGATGCATCCCTCGCCCCACCAGCCGTCCAGTATGCTGAATGAAGGGATGCCGTTGACGGCGGCCTTCATGCCGCTGGTACCCGAAGCTTCGAGCGGGGGCTGCGGCGTATTGAGCCAGAGGTCTACGCCGGAGGTGATCAGTTTCGCCAGATCGATACCGTAATTTTCCAGGTAAACCAGTTTGATTTTCCCCTTGAGCGCCTCCTTGATTTCGTAAATGCGGCGTATGACTTCTTTCCCCGGCGTATCCTGCGGGTGCGCCTTGCCCGCATAGACGAGCTGGAACGGGCCGACATTCTTTGCTATTTGGATGAGCCTTGCGGTATCCCAGAACAGCAGGTCGGCACGTTTGTAAACCGCCGCCCGTCTCGCGAAACCGATAGTGAAGACCTCGGGCTCGAAGCCAATGCCGGTGAGCCTGTTCACATGCCCGATGAGCGCCTCTTTCGCCTGGCGGTGCGCTGCCCAGATAAGCCGTTTGGAGAGGTTGAGCGCGTAACGCAGGCTGGCGTTGTCTTCGCGCCAGCCCGGAATATGCTCGTCGAACAGCTTTGCGATGGGAGGAGCGGCCCAGGTGGCCACATGCACGCCATTGGTGATGGAATGGATGTCGTACTTGGAGAACATCTGTTGCGCCACATGACCATGGCTTTTCGCCACCCCGTTGATGTAGTGGCTGTTGTCGAGCGCGAGGTAAGTCATGTTCAGCACGCAGTCGGGGCAGAATTCCTTTTCGCGTTCCGCAAACACCCCCTGATAACCGGTTATCACCCGATGCACCAAGTCCAGCGGAAACTTGTCCTGCCCGGCAGGCACCGGCGTGTGGGTCGTGAAAATGCACTTGGGTTTAACCAGATGCACCATCTCAGGCGTGATGATGTGTTTGGTCTGCTCGTAGGCCATATCCCAAGCCTGCATGGAAAGCTCATACGCAAGCTCCAAGGTCAACAGCGCGGCATGGCCTTCGTTCATGTGGAAGCGCCTGATTTCGTTGTAGCCCAATGCATGCAGCATCCTGACCCCGCCTATGCCCAGCACCGACTCCTGGCAGAGCCGGTAACGCATATCGCCGCCGTAGAGATGATCGGTGAAGGTGCGATCCGGTGCGGCATTCTGCTCGAGGTCTGTATCCAGGAAATAAACCGGCACGCTATAGCCGCTCACGCCCTTGACTTCGTACTTCCATGCCCGCAGCAGAACCTGGCGCCCTTCGATCTCGATCGAACAGCGCGGCTCCATTTCCTGCAACAGTTCGGCTACCGGCCAGGCGGCATCCTCTTCGCTTTGCCAGCCTGAAGCATCGAGCCGCTGGCGGAAATAGCCCTTGCGGTGGAGCAAGGTCACGACAACCATCTGGATGCCCAGATCCGCAGCGGAACGCACGGTGTCCCCGGCCAGAATGCCCAGGCCGCCCGCATAGGTCGGCATGGCTTCGGCCAGGCCGATCTCCATGGTGAAGTAAGCGATGTAGTTTTTGCCGTCCATACCGGCCAGCGGCTTCCGGAAAGATCCGGCTAGTTCGCCGTCAGGCGTTTGGCAATCTGGGCGACATGCCGGCCCTGAAAGCGTGCGATCTCCAGCTCGTTCTCGCTCGGCGTGCGCTTGCCGTCGCCACCGGCCAGCGTTGAGGAGCCGTAAGGAGAGCCGCCGGTGATTTCCGTCATGACCGTGAGTCCCTTGCAGGAATACGGCACGCCGACAATCACCATGCCGTGATGCAGCAACGTCGAGTGAAAGGAGGTGATCGTCGTTTCCTGGCCGCCGTGCTGCGTGCCGGTGCTGGTGAATACGCTGGCGACCTTGCCGATCAATGCGCCCTCCATCCACAGCTTGCCGGTCTGATCGAGGAAATTGCGCATCTGGGCGGTCATGTTGCCGAAGCGGGTCGGCGTGCCGAAGATGATCGCATCGTAATTGGCCAGTTCTTCGACGGTCGCGATGGGCGCCTTTTGGTCCAGCTTCACGCCCATCGCACGGGCCCGGTCTTCGGGGATAATTTCCGGCACGCGCTTAATCACCGCCTCTACGCCGGCCACCGTGTGCACTCCCTCGGCTATGGCATCCGCCATTATTTCGATATGCCCATACATGCTGTAATACAAGACGAGTACTTTTGCCATGACAAGACCTCCTGTAGTTTAAGAATTAACGTGGCTGAAAAACACGATTAATACATGCAACACATCGGCAGCTTGCGGTACGGAGATGAAGCCCGGTCAGTCCTGAGCGGTGATTCGTCACTGGCTTGAATGCGGCAATATTCTGGACGGCCTGCGCTCAAACAATATGGTGTGCTACGGGATCATCTGAAAACAGACTATCACCAAAATATATCATTAACAATAAGCCAAACACCTTATTCGTTCGGCCAGATTATGTTTGGAGCCTGTTCGCCTTGAGCCTGCCGAAAGGTGAATGGCCTTCGACAAGGCATTTAGTCCTGAGCAACGCCGAAGGGCATCAGCCCGAACGGAGTGGTTGCCGTGAATTATGTAATGCTCAATAAGCAGCGTTATTCCCGCCGGGTTCGGGATAAGCCTAACCGCATGAGCCTTCGGAAGGGCTCTCGCTGTCAGGCTTATCATCTTGCGCTGCCGGTTTCTGTGGCTGCGCAGCCCGCGTCTGCATAGCCCGTTTCTGCGAGCGCAGTTCGAAATATTTCTCGGCGACCGCGCCCAATATTGCTGCGGGCAGGAACGCCAGCAGCTCCCAATTCGGCGATGCGATCAGGGCGATCGCCGGGCCCGGGCAATAGCCGCTGATGCCCCAGCCGATGCCGAACAGGATCGCCCCGAGGATCATCGGGCGGTCGATATGCGTTTCCCTGGTGATGATGAATCGCTCCGCGAGCATGGGCTTGCCCAGCCGCAGGATGAAACGGAAGCTGACCAGCGTGACGCCCACCGCGCCGCCCAATACGAACAGCAGGCTGGCATCCCACGGCCCGGCCACATCGAGGAAGCCCAGCACCTTCTGCGGGTGCGTCATGCCGGACAGCGCAAGGCCGAAGCCGAACAGCAGGCCCGCCGATAGACTTGCCAGATTGCGCCCCATCACATCACCCCCAGCAGGCGGCGCACCACAAAGGTGGTGATGATCGCCGTCAGCAGGAAGATCACGGTTGCGACCAGCGAGCGCAACGACAACCTTCCCAGGCCGCACACGCCGTGGCCGCTGGTGCAGCCGTTGCCCAGCGAAGTGCCGTAGCCGACCAGGAATCCCGACACGACCAGCAGCCATACGGGAAACGTCTCGCGCGCCGCCGGGGCATCGTCAACCACCGCGTAATACACCGCCGCGCCGCCCACCACGCCGGCGAGGAACAGCACGCGCCACAGCGCATCGCCCGAATTCGCGAAGAATAAACGCCACAGGATGCCGCTGACCCCGGCCAGCCTGCCGTTCAGCCACAGCAACAGCGTGGCGGCGAGGCCGATGAGCGCGCCGCCGAGCAGCGCGGGCAGAAAAGTGTTGATGCCAATAACCATGTCAAACATCCTCAAAACAAGCCGCGCATGGTAGTGGCGTTAAGGAAGACTTTCAAGCGGTTCCGGTCAGGCGAAACTCGCTTTATTGACCCCGGCCGCTCTAAACGGATTTCAATCTTTTTAATGGACGACTCTATAATGCAAAACATAGAGGGGCGGCAGAAAGTATTTCTGCACTGGAAAAAATGACGGGAATCGCCATGAAGAAACTGAAAAATGAAGCGGCATTATTCAAGGAAGCGTTGCTCGCGGGCGTGAAGTATGCGGAGGGGCGGGGCGTGGTCGAGTTTGAAGCAACCGATTCGGCGAGCGAGAAACTGTTGTACATCTACCGGCTGCTGGTCCACGATAAAGTCATTCAACCCTTGCCGGAAGATCAGGTCGCCGAAAAATCCTTGCGGCACAAAATTGCCATTTGGTATTCAAAACAATTGCCCAAGGATCATCCGCTGTTAAAGTAGTCGCACGGTTGATTTTGCCGGTACGCACGTGCCCCAGATTTATTTCATGCTGCGAAAGGCTCAGCCTAGGGGGTAGGGTGATGGAGGTGAACAGAGGTCTGTTTTTTAATATACGTTTAATTGGGCTTCTGTTGATGAAGTGCCTCGCATTGCTTCGTGAATTGGCTTTCGTTGTGGTACGTAACCAGCATGCTTTCCGTTGAGCGTGTCATGGCGACATAGAGCAACCTTGCCTCCTCTTCAGGTGTTGCTTTTGCACACGGCATGCAGCCCAGATCGGTTATCGCAACGCTGTTGAATTCCAGCCCTTTGCTGGAGTGCATGGTTAAAATTTTAACGGTGTCTTCAGCAGGATCGTATGCCTTGGAACGCTGGCCGTTGAATTGATCCGGGTCCACGGCGATCCCCTTCCGGGCCAGCCCCTCGCGCATTTTCTCCGCCTGTTTGTTGAAACGACATAGCACCGCCATTTGGCGGAAAGGAATGCCAGCCTCGGCGCGTTTTCTCAGCCAGGAGGCCAAATATTCCAGCTCCTGCGTATTGCTGGACAGACGATGCACCTCTGGCCTTGCCCCATTTCTGCCGCTGAATTCCGGATGCACCAGCGGCATTTCCTCGGTGCCGCCGGATTGGTCGAGATAGGCAGAAGCAAACTGGTAGGCGAAATCGAGTGCTTCCACGGTGTTCCGGTAATTCACCTTCAGAATCGTGCTGCGCCCTGCCGCGTTGATACCGACGCTGGACCAGGTAAAAACCCGCCGCTTGCTCCCGCCGTAAATATTTTGCGCATCGTCGTACATCAGCAGCAGCGAGTTGGTTTCCGGATCGATCATCTGCACCAGCAGCTTGAACCACTCCGGTTTGAAATCATGCCCTTCATCAATCAACACCGCTGCGTATTGGGCGAGCGGAACGCGACCCTTCTCACAACCGGCAATCACGGCAGCCACCCACCGCTCATATATCGGCTGACCTTGCTCACCGGGCAAGTCCAGTTGGTAGAGGTCGCACATATCCTTGCACCAGCCGTGAAAGTGGCGCACATGCACGCGATCACCCGCACCCCGTTCAGCCAGCAACTGTTTGAGTTTTTCCGCCAGCACCCTGTTGAAGCACAGCACCAGAATGGGTTTGGCGAAGCCGAGCTTATCCAGATACATGGCGCGATAAGCCAGAATCAAAGTCTTGCCGGAGCCGGCAACACCATGAATGATGCGGTGCCCCTCACCCAGATTACGGGCAAGCTTCTCCTGCTCCAAATCCATGACCTTGACAATATCCGGCAGCACCTTGGCGATGGATTGTTGCGGATCAGCGCCATCACCGGCCGCATCGAACAAACTGCCTTGTTGAATCCGGATTTCGGGAAACAGATGCCAGCGCACCCGGTCAATCCGCGCCAAAGAAAGCACGCCGCCGAAGCTGTAGTTGAACATTCCCCACAGGCGTTTTTGAAATACTTCGGCATCAACCGATTCGGTCATTTCATCCTGACAGATCACCTTGTCGCCGGGAATGGCCTGATCCAGTCCTGCCGCCTCAAATTGCTTGCGCGTAATATTGGTGAGCACGACACCAAAGCCCCAGGGCAATAACAAGTGCCCGTGATAACGTCCCTGCTCCTGCTGCACCAGTAGCGGGTCACGTTCAAGAAGCCCCCTGATTTCGATAGCACATGAGCGCGCCTGCTCTAACGGATTGACCACCGTCTTCAAACCGCGATCCGTGTGTATTTCAAAAGTGAGCCTATCCACCCGCTGTATCGTTACCAGATTCCAGTCTTTTACCTCCAGCACCAAAATGCCTCTACCGGGATGAAGCACAATGAAATCGGGGCGGCGTTGCTTAGGCCCCACTGGCACATCGACCCAGCAGTGATAGTCATCCTCCAGATTGCGCAGCAAGCAAGTGCCAAAGCGCCGCTCACCTGTCGTAAGTTTCAGGTTTTTGGAATGTAATGCGGGAAGAATGATGGCCATTTTTTAGAAAATTTCAGGTGCTCCGGTCGAATGCCAGTCAGGCTGTCACAGCCCAAGCAACACGGAAGACTACGAATACATGGAGGCGCACACTACCAACAAACTCCCGCATTAACAATATGCCGAAAGGCCTAGCCATTGCCTGCATGGCTTGCCGTACAATCCGCCCATGCGTACCCAACCCTTTTCCGCGCTCACCCCCGATGCCGTGCTCGATGCGCTGGACAGCATTGGGCTGCGCAGCGACGGCCGCCTGCTTGCCCTCAACAGCTATGAGAACCGCGTCTATCAGGCGGGCATGGATGACGGCCCGCCGCTGGTCGCCAAGTTCTATCGCCCCGCACGGTGAAATCGTGGTCTGAGCCCGATTATTCCGATTATCCGCACGATGGGGCGACTGGTGTAAGATGCTGCCGCTGGCGACACGATTAGTGCCGTGAATATTTTCAAGGAAGGCAGGAGGCAGAAAAATGAGCGACCGCATTACAGTTGACCCGTTGGTATGTCACGGCAAGCCTTGTATTCGCGGCTTGCGCTATCCGGTGGAAAACGTGCTGGAGTGGCTGGCCAGCGGCATGACCACCGAAGAGATACTGGCCGATTATGAAGACCTGGAACGCGAAGATATTCTGGCTGCGCTGTCCTATGCCGCGCGTTTGACGCACATTAAACGACTGGAACGTTTGGCGGCATGAAATTCCTGGTCGATGCGCAACTCCCCCGGCGCTTCGCCAACTGGCTGAACGAAGCGGGACACGATGCATTGCACACCCTCGATCTACCCCGGAAGAACTTCACACGAGACCACGAAGTCATCGCCCGTGCCAAGCAGGATGGTCGCATCGTGGTCAGCAAGGATGCCGATTTCGTGCAGTCTTTCCTGATTACTGGCGAGCCGGCGCTGTTATTGATCTCCACCGGCAATATCAGCAACACAGAGTTGGAAAAGCTACTGCGCGCGAATCTGTCCGGTATTGAAGCCGCTTTCCCATCCAGCCGGTTTGTCGAAATCACCCACGAGGCGTTGGTGGTACATGAATAAAAACAGTTCGAATCCTTGCGGCACAAGATTGCCATCCGGTATTCAAAACAATTGCCCAATGACCACCCGTTTTTAAAGTAATCGCTTGGCCGGCCTTTGAAATATGCATCGGGCTTGCCGTACAATCCGCCCATGCATACCCAACCCTTTTCCGCTCTCACCCCCGATGCCGTGCTCGATGCGCTGGACAGCATCGGTCTGCGCAGCGACGGCCGCCTGCTTGCCCTCAACAGTTACGAGAACCGCGTCTATCAGGCGGGCATGGAAGACGGCCCGCCGTTGGTCGTCAAGTTCTACCGCCCCGCACGCTGGCCGGATGCGGCGATTCTGGAAGAGCATGCCTTTGTCGCGACGTTGGTCGAGCGCGAGATCCCGGTGGTGCCCGCTTTGGCAATCGCCGCACGCCGATTTCCAAAGCGCATGCCAGCGGCTGAATGCAGGTTTATATCGAGTGTGTATGGATCGTTATTTGCTCGCCTGCCGCCTGCTCGAATTCCTGTATCTCGCGGATGTGTTCCGCGCTCAGCGTCGAGTCTTTTAGCAGCAGCAACATCCCGTTGCTGGTCACGATATCGCGTGTAAGCAGCATACCCTCGCGCAGTTGACCGCTGGTCAATTGGAACTCGGTTCCGATATGGCCATGCTGTCCCTCATGGGCGGCCAATTCGTGCAACACGTCGACAACTGCGGGATCGTAGCGTGTGCCACGGCCATTGATAACCATGTCGAGCGCTTGGGCTGGCACCAGTTTGTCGCGCCCGATAAAGCCTTCCTGTAGCGATTCATAATCGCTGGCGACCAGCAAAATGCGCGCGCCTAAAGGGATGGCGGATGCACGCAGGCCGGATGAGTTTCCGTTCCCGCTGTAATGCTCGCGATGATAGCGGATCAGTTGGGCGGCATCGGCCAATGGGGCAAGCGCCATCAATATCGCTGCCGCATGCAGCGGATGTTTGTCAAACTGGGCGCGCTCCTCGCGGGACAGTTCGGCGAAAGGCCTGTCGAGCAGGCGATCCGGCAAGCCGATCTTGCCGATGTTATGCAGCAAGGCGGCAACCTCCAGATTCCCGACCTCCGTTTCCGGGAGCCCCATCCTGCGCGCAATATTGCAACAGAGTTGCGCGACGCGACGCGAATGCCCGGCCATCGCGCCTTTGCGCAACTCCATCAGGTTGGCAAAGACCCGGATGGTGGCGAAGTAATCTTTTTTCAATTGTTCGTGCGCATGGGCCAGCGATTCCAGCGCAACGCGCAGTTCTTCGGTGCGCTGGCGCACCTTGTCTTCCAGGCTGGCATTCAGCGCCTTCAACTCGTCGTTCTGGCGCTGGGTCAACGCATCCAGCCGTTGTTTCTCGGCCAGCAAGTACTTGCGTTCCAGCGCACCGTTTACGGTCAGGACGATGTCGTTGTCGTCCCACGGTTTGGAAATGTAACGATAGATTTCGCTACGATTGATCGCGGCGATGGTCGAGGTGATGTCCGAATAACCCGTCAGCAAAATGCGCACCACATCCGGCCATTTGATGCGTATCTGCTCCAGTACCTCGGCGCCGTTCATTTGCGGCATGCGCATATCGCAAATGGTCAGGTCGACTTTTTCTTTTTCCAGCAGCGCAAGCGCTTCCGTGCCGCTTTCCGCCGTCAGAATATGGTAGCCAAGCGGCCGGAACAGGCGTTTCAGTGCGGCCAGGATGTTGGCCTCGTCGTCGATGAACAATAACGTGAGTTTTGCGTCCGGTGTTGGTTCAAGGGTTGCGGTCTGGTTCATGCCTCCTCCTTGTTGATATTCGGCTGCACCGGCAGGATGACGCGGAAGGTGGAGCCTTTGCCGATTTCGCTACGTACTTCGATTTTGCCATGATGCCGTTCGATGATGCCGTAAGAAACCGATAAACCGAGTCCTGTGCCGGTGCCTACCGGTTTGGTGGTGAAGAACGGGTCGAAGATGCGCGGCAGGATGTCAGCCGGGATGCCTGCGCCGGTATCGGTGATCTCGGCCCATACCCGATCCCGCTCCTGCCCGGTGCGGATGGTGATGGTGCCGCGCGTTTCAATGGACTGCGCGGCGTTCACCAGCAGATTCATGAATACCTGGTCGAGCTGCAAAGGCAGGCAGTAGATCTGCGGCAATACGCCGAATTCCTTGACTACCTCGCATTTGTATTTCAGCTCGTTCCACACGATGGTGAGCGTACTCTCCAGGCATTTGGTCAAGTCCGCCCACTGCCATGCTTCGTCGGCGCTGGAGCGGGAAAAATCCTTCAGGTTCAGCACGATTCCCTTGATGCGCCCAAGCCCTTCGCGCGACTCGGCAAGCAAGGATTTGATGTCGCCGCGCAGGAAGTCGAGATCGAGTTTTTCATTGAGCCGTTGCAGCTTCTGTAGTTCCTGGCTGTCGTGTGCGTCGGACGATACAATTTCTTCGTACTTGTCCAATGCCGTAAAAATACCCGCCAGATATTTTTCCAGTGTACCGAGGTTGGAATTGATATAGCCGACCGGGTTGTTGATCTCGTGCGCCACGCCGGCTGCGAGCAAACCGATCGAGGCCATCTTTTCCGATTGCAAGAGTTGCCGTTGTGCGGTTTTCAATTCCATGTTGGTACGCTGCAGTTCTTCATTCAGCCTGGTCATGTGCTCAAGGTTGGCAGCCAGTCCGGCCTCAGCCTGTTTACGCTCGGTAATATCGCGGATGATGCCGATGCCATGCCATTCGCCGTTGATGTTCATGTAAGAGACTGACAGCTCGATGGGAAATTCGTTGTTGTCCTTGCGCCGGGCCATCATTTGGCTAGTCATTCCGGTGAGCGGGCAGCTTCCGGTTTGGGCGAAGTATTGCAAGGCTTCTTCCGCCGACTTGTGATATTGCTCCGGGATAACCAATTGGGGCAAATTCCGGCCGATGGCTTCTTCTGCCGTGTAGCCGAACATCTCTTCGGCTTTGCGGTTCCACAGGTAAATGAGGCCTTCCGACTGGATGCATACGATGGCATCGTTGGCGTTGGACATGATCGCCTGATAGCGCACCTCGTCTTCTCGCAATACATTTACCATCGCTTTGCGGGTGCGTATGCCTTGTTCCCGTGACAAGGCACTTTGCACGGAGGAAGTCAGGCGCTGCAAGTGATCCTTCATCACGTAATCCTTGGCGCCCATCTTGACCAGATTGAGGGCCTCGATATCGGCTAATGCGCCAGTGACTATGATTACCGGGATTTCCGGGTGGGTCTGCCGCACGATGCCCAGTGCGGAGCGGCCATCGAAACCGGGCAACTGAAAGTCGGACAGAACCACATCCGGCTTGAATTCTCCCAGCGCCCGGACGAATGCCTCGCGCGTATCGACGCGCATCAGTTCGATTTCTTTCCATCCGGTTTCAAGTTCCGCACGGATCAACTCGCTGTCGTTCTCATCGTTTTCGAGATTGAGAACGCGCAGTTTTTCCATTGTGGGGTTTGTATCAGGCTGGCTCATGCCCGGACACTCCTGTCCGCGCAACCGGGTGGCGGCCGGTTGATCGTTGCCCGGAATATGCCGATGCCTTTGAATATCCCGATGAAGCGCGGCGCATTGGCCAGCCTCGTCCCGGTGCCGGGCCATTTTACGGTGTGTTCCATGGCATGTTCCATTATTGGAGCTCCTTTGACTGGCAACGTTCTGGCGGTATGACCGATAGGCGGATGCTTGTGGTTTGAAAAAGCAGCTTGTTTGAAGCATACCACCCCGATTGATGGAAGCATATATGCCGAAATGCCTATATATTTCTGCCCGGCCGTGTCGCTGTCGGGCCGGGAAACAACTCGCGGCGCAATGCGTTTCGCGCTTCGACTATGCCCGGGACAAGCTTATTGTTGCCCTGCGATGTTTGCGCCTTCTCCGCTTGCCGTACAATCCGCCCATGCTTACTCAACCCTTCTCCGCGCTCACCCCCGATGCCGTGCTCGATGCGCTGGACAGCATCGGGCTGCGCAGTGACGGTCGTTTGCTTGCCCTCAACAGTTACGAGAACCGCGTCTATCAGGCGGGCATGGAAGACGGCCCGCCGTTGGTCGTCAAGTTCTACCGCCCCGCACGCTGGCCGGATGCGGCGATTCTGGAAGAGCATGCCTTTGTCGCGACGTTGGTCGAGCGCGAGATCCCGGTGGTGCCCGCTTTGGCAATCAACGGCAGCACGCTGCATGCCTTCAACGGTTTTCGTTTTTCGGTGTTCGCCAAACACGGCGGCCGCGCGCCGGAGCTGGATGACTGCGACACGCTGGAATGGATGGGGCGGTTCATCGGGCGCATACATGCGGTCGGCGCGCTGGAGCCTTACCGGCATCGCCCGACGCTGGACATCCACAGTTTCGGCATCGAGCCGAGCGAATACCTGCTGGCGCACGATTTCATCCCGGCGGAGCTGATCGAGGTGTATCGCGGTGTGGTTGCGCAGGCTCTGGATGGTGTGAAGCGCTGTTTCGAACGCGCGGGTACGGTGCGCACCTTGCGCCTGCACGGCGACTGCCATGTCGGCAACGTGTTGTGGACCGACCTCGGCCCGCACTTCGTTGATTTCGACGACAGCCGCATGGGGCCGGCGATCCAGGATCTGTGGATGCTGCTGTCCGGCGAGCGCGCCGAACAGATGCGGCAACTCGGCGACCTGCTGGCTGGTTATCAGGATTTTTACGATTTCGACCCGCGCGAACTGCACCTGGTCGAAGCGCTGCGCACGCTGCGCCTGATCCATTACGCCGCGTGGATTGCGCGGCGCTGGGACGATCCGGCCTTTCCCGCAGCTTTCCCCTGGTTCAACACCCAGCGCTACTGGCAGGACCGGATTCTGGAATTGCGGGAACAGATTGCGCTGATGGATGAGCCGCCGCTGTGGGTGGTGTAGGGGCGAATTCATTCGCCCATTCCGTGCGGGTAAATCCGCGCCTACTACATCGTTCTACTGTGTAGTTTGTCACTACGCCTTATTCGCGGTGATCTGCTGAAACAGATCCAATCTTCTTGCATTAATCTTTCCCGCTGCAACGGCTTCCCGTAATGCGCAACCCGGTTCATGCGTATGATGGCAGTCGTGGAAGCGGCACTGGCCGAGATATTGCGCGAACTCGATAAATCCCTGTTCTATCCCGCCGAAGCTGAGGTGGTGCAGGCCGAACGCCTGCACGCCGGGGCAGTCGATCAAAGAGCTGGTTTCGTCCAAGCGGTACAGGCGCGCGTGGGTGGTGGTGTGCTTGCCGGAATCCAGCGCGGCGGAAATCTCGCGCGTGGCGGCCTGCGCATCGGGTAGCAGCGCGTTGATCAGCGTGGATTTGCCCATGCCGGATTGCCCGACCAGCACGCTGGTGTGGCCTTGCAGGAACGGGCGCAAGGCCGACACATCCTGCTTTGCGCTGAGCTCCAGCACGCGGTAGCCGATGGCGGTGTAGGGGATGAGCCGTTGGCGCGCGGCGGCCGCAGCCTCTGCAAGATCGCATTTGTTCAGCACGATCAGCACCTCCAGTTCCTGGTCTTGTGCGGCGACCAGGCAACGCGCCAGCAGTTCATCGCTGAATGAGGGTTCGGCAGCGACCACTACAATGATTTGCGTGACGTTTGCGGCGATGAGTTTTTCGCGGAACGCGTCGGAGCGGTGCAGCAGCGAGCGGCGCGGCGCGATGCGTTCGATCACGCCCTGCGCGCCCGTGCCGTTCTCCGCCGAGGCATCTCCTGTGAGTTTGATTTCCACCCTGTCACCGCATACCACTTCGCTTTTTTTGCCGCGCGTCAGGCAGGCGAGTTCGCTGCCGTCCGCCAGTTGCACCAGATACTGGCGGCCGAAGGCGGCGATGATTTGTCCTTGAATCTGTAAAGAACTATTAGCCACGGATTAACACGGATTGACACAGATTAAACATCGGGTTTGATGGCGCCTACAGATCATCTGCAATGCGAGTAGTCTGAGGCAGACAGGCCGGTGGTAATCCGTGAACATCCGTGTTAATCCGTGGCTGAATGTTTTTCATGTTGAATAGCCAAGCTCAAAGCTTGAACAGCGCGTCCACTTTCGCGGCGCAGATGAAGTCGTTTTCCGACAGGCCGTGGATGGCGTGCGTGGTGTATTCCACCTGACAACTGTTATAGGTGACGGTGAGGTTGGGGTGATGGTCTTCGCGGTGCGCCATCCAGGCGATGGCATTCACGAAGGCGATGGTCTGGTAGTAATTCTTGAAGTGGTAGGTCTTGCCAATCAGGTTGCCGTATTGCTGCCAGCCTTCCAGTTGTTTCATCAGGCTATCGGCTTCCGGTTGCGGCAATGGCGGCATGCCGCCCTCGCAGGGTTTGCATTGTTTGCTGGTCAGGTCGCACGCTTGTTCCATGATGCCTCCTATTTCAGGTTGTAATAGCGGTTGAGGTACGCGCCGAGATGCTGTTCATCCTGCGGTGTGAAGTTTGCGCCGACATTGCCGCCGCAAATGCGGATTTGTTCGATGAGTTCCGTTGCGTTATGCACCTTGCGGTCCGTGCGGGTGAACATCGTGTTGCCGTCGCCGCCCAGCATCGCCGCATGGCAACGGTTGCATTTGTATTGTTCGAACAACTTCTGACCGGCCTGCACGTTGCCGTTTGGGAAGGAGTTGGCCGACGCCGCTGTTGCGGCGCATAGCAGCATTAACGCGGTGATCAGTTTCATGACGCTCTCCTCAGTGGGCTTGAAGACGGTGGGACTGCAAATGCGCAATGCGTGTTGCGGCAGGCGGATGCGAGTCGTAAAAACTGGAATACAGCGGATCGGGGGTGAGCGTCGCGGCATTGTCCTGATACAGTTTGACCAGTGCGCTCACCATATCCGTTGCGGCGGTTTGCCTGGCGGCGTATTCATCGGCTTCGAATTCATGCTTGCGCGAATAGGCCGACAGCAATGGTTGCAGCGCAAAGCTGAACAGCGGCAGGATCATGAAGAACAGTAGCAGCGCGAGCGCGGTGGATGGCGTGCTGACTCCCAAACCCTGGTAAAACCACGCGGTCTGCATCAACTGTCCGAGCAGCCATAAGAATCCCAAGCTCATGGCAAAGGTCGCCACGATGCGCTTCAATACATGGCGGCGTTTAAAGTGGCCGAGCTCATGCGCCAGCACCGCCTCGATTTCATTGCCGCTCAGGCGTTCCAGCAGCGTGTCGAAGAACACGATGCGCTTGGTTTTGCCGAAGCCGGTGAAGTAGGCGTTGCCGTGCGCGCTGCGCTTGCTGCCGTCCATCACGAACAGGCCGCTGGCGGTAAAACCGCATTTGCCGAGCAGGGCCGCGATGCGCGCTTTCATCGCCTCGTCCTGCAGCGGCGTGAACTTGTTGAACAGCGGTGCGATGAACGTCGGGTAGATGAACAGGATGAGCAGGTTGAACACCATCCATGCCAGCCACACATACAGCCACCAGTATGACCCCATCGCGGACATCAGCCACAGCACACCGAACAGCAGCGGCAGGCCGAGGATTGCGCCGAGCAGCAGGCCTTTCAGCGCATCCTTGAGATACAGCGCCAAAGTCATTTTGTTGAAACCAAAACGCGCCTCGATGACGAAGGTGCGATACAGGCTGAGCGGGGTTTCCAGCAGCGATGAAAGCAGCAGCACCGCAGCGATGGTCGTCACGCCCTGCGTGAGCGGCGAAACGAACCAGACAGTGCAGAGGTCGGCAATGAACTGAATGCCGCCTCCCAGGGTGAAGGCCAGCAGCAGCGCGGCATCAAACAGGATGCCGAGCATGGCAAAGCTGGTTTTGGCGGAAGTGTAATCCGCCGCTTTCTGGTGGTCGGCGAGCGTAATTTTTTCACGGAACGCCTCAGGCACCGCGGCGCGATGTGCGGCGATATGTGCCAGATGGCGCCACGCCAGCCACAGCTTGGCGAGTGAGGTGAATACCAATGTGAAAACAAAAATAAAGGTAAATTGCGTTGCGGTCATGGGGATGTGAATTCAGTTTTCGTGAGAGGTGCGCTTATGACACAATACGCGCCTTACCGTTCCTATTTAAGACGCGCGAATTATGGCACAAAACCCAAACCACCTTATCTGGATAGACATGGAAATGTCCGGCCTATTCCCGGATACCGATCGCGTGATTGAAGTCGCGCTGGTGATTACCGACAGCAACCTGGAAACCATCGCCGAGGCTCCGGTGCTGGTGGTGCATCAGCTGGACAGCGTGCTGGACGGCATGGATGCATGGAATAAATCCACCCACGGCAAATCCGGCCTGATCGACAAGGTGAAAGCCTCCGCGCTGGACGAGGCCACGGTCGAAGCGCAGATGGTCGAGTTCCTCAAGGAATATGTACCGCCCCGCATCTCGCCGATGTGCGGCAACTCGATTTGCCAGGATCGGCGCTTCCTGGCGCGCTGGATGCCGAAATTAGAAGATTATTTCCATTACCGCAACCTGGACGTCAGCACCATCAAGGAACTCGCCAAACGCTGGAAACCGGAAGTGGCGCAGGGCATAAAAAAACACAACAAGCATGAGGCCTTGGCCGATATCTACGAATCCATTGCCGAGTTGCGCCATTACCGCGAGCATTTCTTCAAGCTGTAATCCTGCCTGCTTGGCTGGCGTTAACGGCTCCAGTTGACGCGCAGCAGATTTTGCTCCGGGTTGTAGTGGAACTCCAGTTCGCCCTGATAGGCATGGTGCAATGCCTCACCGATGCCGCGCGCCAAGTGGATGTCGGTGGTGGTTACCAGGCTACCGTGTTCTGTCTTTTCGATATCCATGATGCGCTGCAACGGATGCTCGGTTTTTTCATGCGCTTCACGATGCCGTATCAGTTGCAGGATTTCCGCTTCGTGCGCCGCAAGAAACTCCCCGGCCAGCGACACATATCCCGCCGGAAATTTATCGCGCACCCGGTGGCATGCCGGGCAACTCGCCTGATGCGCATCCTTCGGCTTGTCCAGCCATTGCCAGCGGCCGGCGTGGAATACCGCACCGCAGTCCGGGCAGACTGTCGGTTCGGCAAGTTTTCCCTTGGTTTGGTAGGTGTCGTGCACCGCTTCCTGCAACAACCGGTCATGCCGGATGGGACGGAAGCCAGCAGGGTTTGATCGATCGGTCATGATTGTCTCCTTGAAATGAATGGTGCTATTTTGTTGGCTCAGTTTGTAAATACTGGATTTTTATTTTCCGGTTTTCAGGCTAGCACTAATTGAATGGGAATGCAGTATTTTTACTAACTTGACGCTTTGCCGTCATCGGCAGGCGGGAGTGTCCGGCAAGCTCCACACCTCAATCCCCGCCCTCCACAATTGGGAGATTACCGGCTGCGCCTTGTCTGGCGTAGCGCTGCTCCAGAAGTGTTCCGTGCCGGCATGCGGCTCGCGCGACAGCAGGCCGGTATCCGCCAGCCGGCGGCGGAGTTCGCGCGCGATGGCGGCAGACGGATCGATGATCGCAACCGATGGCCCTGCAATCTCGCGGATGAGCGGGGCGAGGAACGGATAGTGCGTGCAGCCCAGCACGATGGTGTCGGCTTGCCGCTCCAGCAATGGCAGGACATATTGCTCAAGCAACGCGCGGGTCTGGTCGCCGGACAAATCGCCGGCTTCCACTTGCTCGACCAATCCGGGGCAGGGCTGGATCAGGATGTCGACGTCGGTGCCGAACCGTGTAAACAGCCGCTCAAAATTTTCACTGGCAAGCGTACTGCCGGTGGCCAGCACACCGATCACGCCGGATCGGGTGCTCGCCGCCGCCGGTTTGATGGCAGGCTCCATGGCCACGATCGGCAGGGGAAATCGCGCGCGCAGCGTCTCTATCGCCGCTCCGGTCGCCGTATTGCACGCGACCACGATGGCCTTGGCGCGCTGACTCACCAGGAACTCGACGATTGCAATCGATCTCGCCTCGATCAAATGACCGGGTTTGTCGCCATACGGCGCATACCCGGAATCCGCCACATACAGCAGGTCTTCACCCGGCAGCTCGCGGCGGATTTCGCGCAGCACCGACAATCCGCCGACACCGGAATCGAAAACGCCTATGGGATTTGCGGCGGTCATTTTATGGAAGCTGTTTCTTGTCAGATGTAGCGTGCGCTGTGCGCACGGTTTTGAATTATATCGTGCGCACAGCGCACGCTACGCTGGCGACGAACTGCTGGATTTCACGTTTCCTGGCGCGGTCGTTACAGGCCGCGTTTTCTGCGCGAGGAAACCTGTTCACCGGCCACGCCCCAGTTGTCCGTGGGAACCTCGTCGATAACGACCATGGTCGTCGCCGGGTTCTTGTCGAGGACATCCTTGAGCAGATTGGTGACGCCCTCAATGAGCCTGGCCTTCTGCTCGGAGGTAACGCCCTCTTCGGTGATCTTGATGTTGACGTAGGGCATGGTGATTGCTCCAGTGAATTTTTGAATTAGAACTCCGCGCAATAGTCCTGCCCTGAGCTAGCTATGAACCTTGCGGCAATAACAATAAACAAACTGCTGGACTGTGCCGGACGGGGTGTGGTGCGCCTCCTTTTCATGTTCGACAAGCAGGAAAGCGTCTCCAAATTCAGCGTGCAGGGTTTCGGGTTGGTATCTCATCACTGGCAGGCCACTGCATTTATCCGGGCCATCTTCGGCGAAGGTGGCAACGATCACATGGCCGCCTGGGCGAACTGCACGCATGACCCGCTCGACATAAGCATGGCGGTCAGCCGGGTCAGTCAGGAAATGGAATACTGCGCGGTCATGCCAAATATCGAACCGGTGTACGGGAAACTCTGCGCGAGTAATATCGCCTTCCATCCAGTGCACGTCATCTGCATGCTTGCCTAAACGCTGCTTTGCGACAACAAGCGCCGCTGATGAGAGGTCAAGCACTGTCAGGTCGGTATAGCCTTCCGCAGCAAGGTCATCCACCAGTCTCGAAGCCCCGCCGCCTACATCGATAATGGCAGTATCTTTGCCAAGCCTTGTGTTGTGGATGAGCCGTAGAGATTGATCGGCATGTTCCTGAAACCAGCTAACAGAGTCAGGTGTCTTGATGGTATATATCCGTTCCCAATGTTGCTTGCTATCCATGTCTGAATCTCCTTAAAAGCTCAGCACTTTGTCCGAATCTCTGATCAGAGCGTGCAAATCCTGCATCGTGGACACCGGGCAAATATCTGATCCTTCAGACTGACGTATTTTCAGACAAGTGCCGCAAGCCAAAATTGAACCGCCAGCCTTTGAAAAGCTGCGCATCTGACCAATGACATCAAACTTGTCGCTTTCCAATGACTCGGCCTCGACACCCTTGCCGAGCAAAAAGACTGAAACCGCATCTCCTTGCTTACGAGAAAATACTCCGAGACGGAAAGCGTTCCAGACGGTTTCCGCGTCATTTGAATAGATGACGATCCCGAGTTTCATTTTTCCGCTCCCATCCCCAGTGCGCGCAGCCTGCCTTGTTCCAGCTCCGCCGCATCCGGCGTTACCAGCCAGCCGTGCAAATTATCCATCACCAGGTCGGTCAGTGCGTGCATCCAGTCGTTGCGGTCGTTGAGGCAGGGGATGTAGTGGTATTCGCCGCCGCCCGCGTGCTGGAACTCTTCTTTGCCTTCCAGTGCGATTTCTTCCAGCGTCTCCAGACAGTCGGCGACGAAGCCGGGGCAGACCACGTCCAGGCGTTTGGTTTTTTGTTGCCCCAGTTCCTTGAGCGTGGCGGCGGTGTAGGGCTTGAGCCATTCATGCCTGCCGAAGCGCGACTGGAAGCTAATGGCATATTGTTCGGGCTTCAGGCCGAGCTGCTGCGCCAGCAGGCGGCCGGTCTTCTGGCATTCGCAGTGGTAGGGGTCGCCCTTGTCGAGCGTGTCGCGCGGCAGGCCGTGAAAGCTCATCAGCAGTTTTTCCGGGCGGCCATGCTTCATCCAGTAATCGTTGATGCTGTTCGCCAGCGCTTTGATGTAACCGGGATGGTCGTGGAAATTTCGGATGGTGCGCAGTGCGGGCATGTTGCGCATCTGTTTCAACTCGTCGAATACGATGTCGCATACCGTGGCGGTGGTGCTGGCGGCATATTGCGGATACATCGGCACGACCAGAATGCGCTGGCAGTTTTGCTCCTTGAGCTTGCGCAGTACGCTGGGAATGGAGGGGTTGCCGTAACGCATCGCGTAGTCGACCACGAACGGCGTCTTGGTGCACTGGCTGAGATAGCCTTGCAGCAGCGCAGTTTGCTTTTCGGTATAGACGCGCAGCGGTGAACCTTCCTTCAGCCAGATGCTGGCATATTTCGCGGCGGATTTTTTCGGGCGGGTGTTGAGGATGATGCCGTTGAGAATCAGCCACCAGATGGCGCGCGGCATTTCCACCACGCGCGGGTCGCCCAGGAATTCTTTCAGGTAGCGGCGCACCGCTTCCGGTGTGGGCGCATCCGGCGTGCCGAGATTGACCAGCAGGATGCCGGTTTTTTCTGGTGAGCCGTGGGTGTGGGCAGGTTCGGGTTGGTAGGTCATTTAGAGACTGGAGGGTTGTTGATCGACCCTCACCCCTAGCCCCTCCCCCGCTGGCGGGGGAGGGGAATCATGCTCCCTCTCCCGCAGGCGGGAGATAACCAGCGACTTGGGTGTCGTTGTTGGACAGCCTAGTCGAATGGCTAGTGGCTCCATCAGGGTTGGGGTGAGGGATTGTGAGCGGAGTTGAAAAATCACGGCATTCCAGTACTCAAGCCAGCGACAGCGCGTTGCCCAGCAGCTTGGCGGTAATGTCCACGATGGGAATGACCCGCTGGTAATCCATGCGTTTCGGGCCGATCACGGCGAGTGTGCCAATTACTTGCCCATCGGCGGAATAGGGCGCGGTGATCACGCTGCATTCATCCAGCGAAGCGAGACCGGATTCGCTGCCGACAAAAATGTGGATGCCTTGCCCGCGCCGGCCGGCATCGAGCAATTGCAACAGTTCGGTCTTCTGTTCGAACAGGCTGAACAAGCCGCGCAGGCGGCCCATATCGGTGGAAAAATCTTCCACATGCAGCAGGTTGTGTTCGCCGCTGATCACGTAATCCCTGCCTTGTTTCGCTTCCGCCGCATCGCCTGCCGCCAATGCCGCCGCCATCAGCGAGCTCATGTCCTGATGCAGCTGGCGCAGTTCGCCGCGCAGCTTTTCGCGAATCTGCGAAAAGCTGCAACCGATGTAATTCTGGTTGAGAAAGTTGGCTGCCTCGGTGAGTTGCGACTGGGTGTAATCGCGCTCCAGCAGCAGTACGCGGTTTTCCACTTCGCCGTCCGGCATTACGATAATCAGCAGCACACGTTTCTCGCCAAGGCGCAGGAATTCGATCTGGCGCACGGTGATCGTGCTGCGTTTGGACGTGGCGACCACGCCGGTGAACTGCGTCAGTTCGGAGAGGATGTTGGAGGCCTGCGCGATCAGGCGCGATGGATTGTCCGGCTGCAGCTGGTTTTCCATCTGCTGCACGCGCACGCTATCCAGCGGTTTGGTCACCAGCATGGTGTCGATGAACAGCCGGTATGCCATGCCGGTCGGGATGCGCCCCGCCGAGGTGTGCGGACTGCTGATCAGGCCGATGTCTTCCAGGTCGGCCATCACGTTGCGGATGGTCGCCGAACTGATCTCCAGACCGGAATACTGTTGCAGCGCGCGCGAGCCGACCGGCTGGCCGTCGCTGATGTAGCGTTCCACCAGGGTCTTGAGCAGGATTTGCGCGCGTTCGTTGAGCATGGGTGGATTCTACCACCGCAAATAAGGAGGTAGTCGCCCGGTGAGGCTGGCCTCATTGTCGATCAATGAGGCACAGCCATTGTGCGAGTATTATTTCTTCTCGATTTTTTTGATGGCTTCCTGGATTTCTGCCTTGCGGCCCGCATCGGCATCTTCGCGGCCGGGGCGCGCCGGGGCGTTCAATGCCTTCTTGAAATATTCGAGTGCCTTGGCCTTTTCGCCGCGTTCGAGCAGGAAGTCCGCATAGAAATAGTTCTGGTCTATACCGTTCGGATTGACCTTCAGCGCACGCTCGAGATATTCGCGCGCCTTGTCATGGTCGCCGAAAGAACCAAAGCGCGGCACCTTGTAATACAGGCTGCCGAGCGATGTCAGCGCGGAACCGTCGAGTGCATTGGCATCGATTTTTTCCGCAGCCAGCAGCAGGTCGCGCGCAGCCTTTGCTGTCCCGCCGGCCGAGAATACGCCCTGATACTTGGCCAGGGTGCTGGTGATGATGCCTTCCCAGATCAGCGGCTCGGCGCGGCCCGGGTTGGCGGCAGACACCTGATGCGCTTGTTCGGAAAGCTTCTTGAGTGCCGCCTCCCGGTCTTTTTCAGGTGTCTGGTAGTTGGCCGTCGCCCATTCATGCTGCAGTTTTGCGATGGAGGCGTCGAGTGGGGTGGTTTCGGCGAAGGCGGTGTTGGCAGCGAACAACAGCGCGATTAACCAGGCGTACATCTTCATGGATAGCTCCTTGTAGTGAAAAAATTACTTGTTGATGGATTGGGCGTATTTGCGGGCGATGCGGGTGTTCTTCAGCAGGCCGTTGTCGACCAGGCGCGGGAACATGCCGTTCAGCCGGGCGAAGAAAGACTCCGGCTGGCCGATGAAATGTTCCTTGCAGTCGCGCTCGATCGCCTGCACGATCTGGGCGGCGACGTAGTCCGGCTCGTCCATGTTGGTCTTGGTTTCGGCCAGCATCCTGGTCGTGACATCGTCGTTCAGCGGCGTCTTGGTCGCGCGCGGCGAGACGTAGGTGACGCCAACCTGGCTGTCGACCAGTTCGCGGCGCAATGCCTCGGAAAAGCCGCGCATCGCGAACTTGCTCGCACAGTAGGTCGCGAAATGTGGGAAGCCGATCGAGCCGAATGCCGAACCGATATTGACGATACGCCCGCTGTCCTGCTTCAGCAGATGCGGCAGCACGGCGCGCACCAGCAGCATCGGTGCGATGACGTTGACGCCGATCATCTGCTCGATGCGTTTCGGGTCGTGGCGCTCGAACAGCGTGAAGTCCATGATGCCCGCGTTGTTGATCAGCAGGTCCACGCCGCCCATGGCCTGCAATGCCGCGTCCACCGCCTGTTGCGGCGCGCCCTCGGCGGACAGGTCGAGCGCGATGGCTGTGGCCGAGCCGCTGTTCTTGTTGATCTCGGCGCAGATTTCTTCGACGCGCGGCGCGTTGCGTTCGACCAGTGCCAGCCGCGCACCTTTTTCTGCGAGCAGCAGCGCCACGCGATAGCCGATGCCGCCGGCCGCGCCGGTCAGGATGATGCGTTTACCGGACAGATTCATGCGGTACCTCCCGGTGTTGGAGTAAAACGGTTAGCCAAATCGTCATCTGATTTTTCCTTGTACAGTTGTTCGATGGATGGTTGATAAAGTTGCCAGATTGCTTCGCGCTTCAACCGGCCATTCGCGGTCAGTTGCCCGTTTTGCGGCAGGAACGGCGCCTGCGCGGGCAGCCAGCATTTTACCTGTGCATAATCCGGCAGCACATGATTGGCTTCCGCGATAGCCTGGTTTACCGCGTTAACCGCTTCGGGAGTGTTGCCGCGCGGCACGATCACCGCCACGTTCCATGGGCGCGCTTCGCCGAACACCGCCGCTTGGGCGATGGCCGGATGCAGGGTCAGTTCGCGTTCCACCCATTCCGGCGAAACGTTGCGTCCGAACGAGGTGATGAAAATGTTTTTCTTGCGCCCGGTGAGATGCAGAAAACCCTGCTCGTCGAGATGCCCGATATCGCCGGTCGGCCAGAATTCACCGGGTTGCACCAGCGCATCGCCGGTGTAGCCGAGTAGTGTCGTACCCGCCACTAAAATCTCGCCGTCCTCGGCAAACTTCACTTGCGCGTGCGCCAGCGGTTTGCCGACACTGCCTACGCAATGCTGGTTTTCCGTGTTGAGGGCGACCACCGAGGCGCATTCGGACAGGCCGTAGCCCTCGAACACCGGGAGGCCGAGCGCCTGTGCGCGTTGCAGCAGGCGCGCGGCGACGGGCGCGCCGCCCACCGCGATGAAGCGCATCTGTTTCGGTGCGGGATGCCCCGCTTCGATGGCGGCGACCAGCGCGTGGAGCAGTTGCGGCGTCAGGATGGTGGTCGTGGCATGGCATTCGATGAGCGCGGCGAGCATTTTCTTTACGTCCAGCCCGGTCGAGCCGCTCAGGCCCACCTCGGCGAGCGGCAGCAAATGGCAGGTTGCTCCGGCCAACAGCGGCACATACACGCCGGCGAGGTTTTCCAGCAAGGTGGACAGCGGCAGCACGCTGACATGCCGGTCATCCGCCTTGCCACGCGTGGCAGTCAGCAGAGAAGATGCAACCTGTTGCAGCGTATCGGTGCTCAGGCACACGCCTTTGGGATGCCCGGTGGTGCCGGAGGTATAGGTGACTTTGATTGTCCCTGCGGGCAACGTCTTCGCGGCGATGTTGCGCAGACGAAGTTCGCTGAATGCCTGTCCATTCAGATCGTGCGTTAATACCGCATCGGTTTCAATCCCCGTTGCCGTAAGGATTTTCTGGTACTGCTCCGGCTGGTCGGTGAGGATGCAATCGAGCCCCGCATCGTGGATGCTGTGGGCGATCTGCTCCGCCGAGAAAAAGAACGGCAACGGGATAACCGGCTTACCGGCATGCAACCCGGCTAGGTCGAGGATTGCCCAGAGCGGCGAATTGTCCAGCGCCAAGCCGATTGCTCTGGCGGGAGCCGCGCGCAATTGCGCACCGAGTTGTTCGATTGCGGCGGCGAGTTCCCGATAGGTGAGCGCATGCCGATTACCGACCAAGGCAGGCGAGTCAGGCTGTTCCTTGCTCCGTTGGGTGATGACATCAATGACGGACGGACTTGTTTTTTGCTTCAATATCAGTGCGCAGGCATGGCATCGCGTGCTGGTTACAGATTCGGGCGTTCCGGCTTCCGGAATTCGGAGTTTGCTGCGATGCTCAATGCGCCGTATTGCCATGATTTGCGGCTTCTGCTCATAGTAACTGCCCCACTTCTCTTGTTCTTCGGGGGGGAGCCGGTTTTTGTCCGCGTCACCGAGCATGACCGGATTCAAATTCATCTTGATAAACGCATTGCGTAACATCGGAACGGCGGTAAATACCGCCCATTCCTTGGATGTGGCGTGGAGCTGGGTAAAGATGGCTGAAATCAGGTAGCGTGCCATCCCCGGCTCGGCGACTGAAAGATTGCCCACCTCGATAATATCGTTGCGCTTGACCGGAAAACCGGCGTGTTCTGAGAGTACCGCCTCGATAGGCTGATCCAGATAGGTTTCCAGGAATAGCGGTTCAAGCGCGGCGCTGCGAAATCCGCAAGCCGCAATCAATTTATCATCCCGATCGCGCAGGCTCATCAGGCAGGGTTTGAAGCGTTTGATTTCTGCGCCATATGCCTGATGAAAAACATCGCTTATGAAGTGTTCAATCTCGGCGCGGTCGTCTGCGCCGGGTTGCGAGAAATGTACGGTGAAAGGGCGATCTGCCAGGCCAATGGTTGGGTTGGAAATTACGGTATTCATCGATTTTTGTGTGGCCGGCTATTTGTCTAAAGTGAAACTGAAAAATTTGTTTGTATCCGTATCGTTATGAAGTAACAAGTATATCTATCGCTCCCAGGGGAAACCAGTCTGCGGTGCGGTAGGTGTGAATTTATGCACACATTTTTCGGGTCATTATTCCAATTCGCGATAGAAACAGGAATAACGTAGGGTGCATGGAACGCACCCTGCAGAATCATTATTTAACGCAAATTAGAATTACAAATGACCGGCATCAGGCTATCCGGAAGTAAAAAAGTTCAAAGGTCATAATCTCGCGTTGCACGCCTTATAAATGTTGCGCTGTAACCTCATAGATCAGGCAGAAGCCCCTTTTAGTTTGGCGCGTGCATATGAGAATCCTGCTTTTACCAACTCCTTTGCATCGTAGCGGTTGAGCATATTGCAGTCGTTGCACAGCGTCGGGATCAGCGCCATACCTTCGCGTTTGGCCAGCACTTCGCGGATACTGAGATTCGCCACATGCCCGATGGGGTGCTCATGCTTGACGTCGTTGTAGCAATACAGGTAATCGCCGCTCGCCGCAATGAACACATCGATATTGCGCGGGATGCATTTGAAACTGTTGCTGCGCCATTGCTGGATAACATCCCGGACGCTGGGGATGAAATCGAATTCCTGCGAGCGCAAATGGTGCTGCTGGATCAGTTGCCGCAGCTTTTCGGTGGCCAGTTCATGCTCTTGCAGGCTGCCGCCGCGATTGTACAGGGTAGGCGACATGGTCAGGGTTTCCACGCCCTGCGCGCGCAGCCAGGCAATGGTATCCGGCAGGGAAGGCAGGCATTCCGGCATCGGCGTGAGGCTGATAGCCAGCTTGGTATGCTTGAAGAGTTGCTGCGCCATCTTGATATTCTCCATTACGCGCGCCTGGTCGAGATTGACGTGCACCCGTTTGTATACATCGGGGTCTATGCTGGAAAAAGAAATCAATAACAGGTCGATCGCGCCGTCCAGGTGACGGATGCGTTCGGCATCGAGCTGGTGGCCGTTGCTCACCATGTCGAAGCGGATCGGGTGGCCGCGCATGTCGTCCACGAATTCGAAAAATTTGGTATGCGTGGTGGGCTCGCCATAACCCGCGATGACGGCGCGGAACACATCCTGCGGAGTCAGGCGCTCCAGCACCTGCCGCCAGGTCTGTTCGGTCATGAGCTGGGGGTACTCGATCAAACCCCTCGGGCACATCGGGCAAAGCGCATTGCATTTGCTGGTCCACTCGACGTTGACGGCGATGCGGTAGGAACTCATTTTGCGGTACCGGGAAGCGGTTCGGCCGGAACCAGTCGGGGGATATAGGCCGAACAGCTCGGCGCGACCAGCTCGATATCCACGACCACGGCGCATTCTGCCTGCGGAAACGACTCCATCATCGCCGCGTTTTCATGGATGGATGCCTTCCCGTTCACGCGCAGGCGGGCGCCGTCGGCGAAATCGATGAACAGCATGCTGACATAGGGATTGAGCAGGATGTTGCCGAGGCTCATGTAGGCGCCGTTGCCTTTCACACGCGCTTCGAAATGCGGGAAAGCCAGGCGGTTCGGCGCCAGCACCTTGACCAGGCCGGGCACGCCGCCCTTGAACGAGCAGTCGCAGCGGCCATCGGGAGAGCTGGTGGCGAGAAAGAAGAACGGCGCCGCCTCGATCCGGGCGTGGAACTGCTCCGGGATGCGATCCCAGATAAGCTGGCCGATGCGCGCCTCGGTCCACAACTCCGGGTTGCCCCAGCGCTGCTGTGCGTCAAGCTCGCCGGCGTGAAAGGGCGATGAAGTCATGATGGAAACCTCGGCTGAGCGTTCATAGAAGATGTTGTTCCTGCAAAAAAATAGTAGCCCGTTAAAGACTGCTGCATTGTAGTGAAGTTCAAACCTTTCTGCTGGCATGCCACCAGGGATTTTGTAATCATTTGTAATTGTAAATCGGTCATGAATATAGGCAGGTTGTCGTATAAGAGATAGTCAATTGTTTTTATAAGAACAATAAGTATTATTTATAGTTTGATCCGATCGAGTTATTTCGAAATTTTTCTTTCGGCGATGCTGCATTTTGCCTTGCGATTGCTGCGCTCCTGGTGTTGCAGTGTTGACAGTCCTTGACCCTGCCCCTACATTGCCCATCCTTCCCCGTATCATCCGAATCAATTATGAATCGCAGTATCCTGTTCCTCCTCCTTGTGCCCATACTTACCGGATGCAACAAGGAAATAGCCCCGGCAGCCAAGATCGAGCGACCGGCTTTGACCATGGTAGTGGGTTCTGCTGCAACCGCCAGCGGCAACACCTATAGCGGCGAGGTTCGCGCGCGCTATGAAACGCAACTGGGTTTTCGCATCGGCGGAAAAATCATCGAGCGGCTGGTGGATGCGGGCGCACGGGTCAAGGCAGGGCAGGCGCTGATGCGCCTCGACCCCGGCGATGCCGGCTTGCAGCTCGGTTCGGCCGAAGCGCAGTACCAGTTGGCCGAGGCCGACGCGAAACGCTACCGCGAGTTGCGCGGCAAGGGTTTTATCAGCCAGTCGGCGCTGGAGGCCAAGGAAGCAGCACTCAAGGCCGCCGCCGCCCAGGCCGGGCTGGCGCGCAATCAGTCCGCTTACACCACGCTGCATGCCGACCGCGCGGGTGTAATCGCCGCAACCCTGGCGGAGGCCGGGCAGGTGGCCACTGCCGGGCAGCCGGTGTTGCGCCTCGCGCCGGATGGTGAGCGCGAGGTGGCGATCGCGATACCGGAATCGCAACTGACCGGTCTCAAAATCGGCGCTGCTGCCGAGATTGCCCTGTTGACTGCCGGTAGCAGCGCGCCGCCGCTGGCCGGACGCCTGCGCGAATTGGCTCCGGCGGCCGACCCGCTCAGCCGTACCTATGCGGCGCGCGTGATGCTGACCAAGCCAGGCCCGGACGTTGCGCTGGGCATGACGGCGCGGGTGCGTTTCACTGCGAACAAAAAGAGCGACGGCCTGCTGATCCCGCTGACCGCGATCTTTCAGCAGGACAAGCAGGCGGCAGTGTGGATCGTCGCGGCCGACCATACCGTCAGCCTGCGTCCGGTGCAGGTTGCCGCATACCGCGATGATGGCGCGGTCATCGCGGGCGGGCTTGCGGCGGGCGAACGCATCGTCAGCAACGGAGTACACCGGCTGGCGGCAGGGGAAAAAATCCGCATTGTCGAGAGCGGCAGCGCGCAATGAAGGGACCGAATCTTTCCGCCTGGGCGCTGGCGCACCAGCAGATGGTGCTGTTCCTGATCATCGTGCTGATGGGCGCGGGGATGATTTCCTATTTTAATCTGGGGCGTGCCGAAGATCCGGATTTTACCTTCAAGGTCATGGTGGTGCGTACCCTGTGGCCGGGTGCGACGGCGCAGGAAGTCGAGCGGGAAGTGACCGAGCGCATCGAAAAGAAATTACAGGAAACGCCTTGGGTGGATGTGCTGCGCTCTGCTTCCAAGCCGGGCGACTCGATGGTCTTCGTGATGCTCAAGGATTACACGCCCAAGACCGAGGTGCCGGAAGCCTGGCGGCAGGTGCGCAAGAAGCTGGACGATATCCGCCATACCTTGCCGAACGGCGTGCAAGGCCCGTTCCCCAACGACGAGTTCGGCGATGTGCAGATCAACATCTTCGCGCTGACCGGGGACGGCTTCGACCTGGCGGCGTTGCACCGTTATGCCGATCAGGTCGCGCTGGACTTGAAGCAGGTGCCGGATGTGCGGCGGGTCGAATTATTCGGCGTGCAGGATGAAAAAATCTACCTGGAGATTGCGCCGCACCGCCTGGCGAATCTGGGCATCACGCCCGGCCAGATCGGCGAGGCCTTGCAGAAGCAGAATATGGTGAGTCCGTCCGGTTTTGTCGATACCGCGACCGACCGTGTGCAGCTGCATGTGTCAGGCGGTTTCGACAGCGTTGAGCGGGTGCGCAATGCCGATCTGCTGGTGAACGGGCAGCACTTTCGCCTCGGCGACATCGCCAAGGTGTCGCGCGGTTTCGCCGATCCGCCCAACCCGCAGATGCGCGTGGGCGGGCAGCCTGCCATCGGCATCGGCGTCGTGATGGACAAGGGCGGGGATGTCATACATCTCGGCGAAAACCTGAAGCTGGCGATGAAAAAAATCGAGGCGGATCTGCCGGCAGGCGTGGATATGCATGTGGTCGCCAACCAGCCGGAAGTGGTGAAAGGTTCCATCCGCCTGTTCGAACACTCGCTGGCCGAGGCGATCCTGATCGTGTTGGCGGTGTCCTTCCTTAGCCTCGGCTGGCGCACCGGCACGGTGGTGGCGTTGTCCATCCCGCTGGTGCTGGTGATCACCTTCTTCCTGATGAAGGTGTTCGGCATCGGCCTGCAGCGTATTTCGCTCGGCGCGCTGGTGATCGCGCTCGGCCTGCTGGTGGACGATGCGATCATCGCAGTGGAAATGATGGTGGTGAAGATGGAGCAGGGCTGGGATCGCTTCAAGGCCGCGACCTTTGCCTACACCTCGACCGCTTTCCCGATGCTCACCGGCACGCTGATCACCGCCGCCGCATTCACGCCGGTGGGATTTTCAAAATCGGCGGCCAGCGAATACACCATTTCGATCTTCCAGGTGGTGACCATTGCGTTGCTGGTGTCGTGGATCGTTGCGGTGGTGTTCACGCCTTATCTCGGCTACCGGTTGCTCGACCCGAAGAAGCTGCTGGAGAAAGCGCAGAAGCATGGCACGGATATCTACGACACGCCGTTCTACCGCCGCTTCCGCGCCGTAGTGACCTGGTGCCTGCGCAACCGCTGGAAGGTGATAACCGCCACGGCAGGAATCTTCGTGCTGTCCATTGTTGCCTTCAACGTCGGGGTGCAGAAACAGTTTTTCCCGGCCGCCAATCGTCTTGAATTGATCGTCGATGTCTGGTTGCCACAGGGCGCATCGCTCAAGGTAACCGAGGCCGAGACCAAACGCATCGAGCGGATACTGGCGGGCGATCCGGCGGCAGTCTCTTATTCTTCCTATATCGGCAACGGCGCGCCACGCTTCATATTGTCGCTCGATGTGCGCCTGTTCAGCGATAACTATGCGCAAATCGTGATCATTACCAAGGGGCTGCAAGAGCGCGAAGAGCTCAAGCGCAGGCTGACGGAGATATTCACCTCGGCGGAAGGCGGCTTCTCGCATATTCATGCGCGCGTGTCGCGCCTCGAAAATGGCCCTCCAATCGGTTATCCGGTGCAGTTCCGCGTGATGGGGGAGGATGTCGAGCAGGTGCGCGCGATTGCCGCCAAGGTGGCCGACCTGATGCGCGCCAACACGCATCTGCAGGATGTCAGTTTCGACTGGAACGAAAAAATAAAGGCGCTGCGCGTCGAAGTGGATCAGGATAAGGCGCGCCAGCTCGGCACCTCCAGCCGGGAGATTTCGCAGGCCCTGCAAGGCTGGCTGAACGGTGTGGCGTTGGCGCAGTATCGCGAAGGCGACCAGTTGATCGACGTGGTGTGGCGCGGAGCTGGCGATCTTGAAACCCGCTCGCTGGACAGGCTGTCCGATCTCGATATCCCGCTGCCGAATGGCCGGCATGTGCCGCTGGCGCAGGTCGCTAAACTGGTACCGGTGCTGGAAGAAGGTCTGATCTGGCGGCGCAACCGCCTGCCGACCATGACCGTGCTGGGCGACATGGCCGACAAGACTCAGCCCGCTACCGTGTCGGCGGAACTGAACGCGCAGCTCGATACAATGCGCGCCACGCTGCCGATTGGCTATCGCATCGAGATGGGCGGCAGCGTCGAGGAATCCGCGAAGGGCGAGACCGCGATCAAGGCGGTGGTGCCGCTGATGCTGGTCGGCGTGATTACGCTGTTGATGATCCAGTTGCAAAGCATCAGCCGCACCGTCATCGTGCTGCTCACCGCGCCGCTCGGCCTGATCGGCGTCACACTCGCGCTGCTGCTGTTCCAGGTGCCGTTCGGCTTCGTCGCCAACCTTGGTTTTATCGCGCTGGCCGGGATGATCATGCGCAACTCGGTGATTCTGGTGGACCAGATTCGCCAGGATGAGGAAGACGGAAAGACGCAATGGGAAGCAATCATCGGCTCCACCGTGCGCCGCTTCCGCCCGATTTCACTGACCGCTGCTGCGGCGATCCTGGCGATGATCCCGCTGACCCGCCAGGTGTTCTGGGGGCCGATGGCCGTGTCCATCATGGGTGGACTGGTCGTCGCCACGCTGCTCACCTGCCTGTTCCTGCCCGCGCTGTATGCGGCGTGGTTCAGGGTGAGGGAGGATTGAGGAGCGATGATTGAGCCCCCTCTACCGCTGGCGGGAGAGGGTTAGGGTGAGGGGCGTTGAGCAACAACCCATGAGCAGAAAAGCCCGTCAACCGAAAAAACAACAAAGGTGCCGGAGTCGGATCGATTTCCACCCGGACATAGCTCCGACGTAATCCGCCAGCTTTGTCATTGCCTGGGCAATGTGGTTTAATCGCGCCCATGAAATTCCCCTTCCAGAATGTCGCACTGATCGGCAAACACAAGGCTCCGGAAATCGCCGAGCCGTTGTTGCGCCTGGCTGCGTTTTTGTCGTCCCGGGGGCTGAATGTGGTGGTGGATAGCCTGACTGCCGAACAGATCGAATCCAGCCCTTACCCGGCGATGAACCTGAACGAGATGGCCCATGCGGTGGACCTGGCCGTCGTGATTGGTGGCGATGGCACCATGCTGAACATTGCGCGCACCCTGTCGCCGTACCAAGTGCCGCTAGTCGGGGTGAATCAGGGCAGACTGGGCTTTCTCACCGATCTCACATTGGAGAACATGCAGGACAGCATGGCGGCGATGCTGGACGGCAAGTTCGTCACCGAGCAGCGCCTGTTGCTGTCGGCGCGCGTGTTGCGCGACGATGTTGAAGTGTTCAGCGGGCTGGCTTTCAACGAAGTGGCGGTGCACCGCAACCATGTCGGCAGCATGGTCGAGTTCGAGGTGCGCATCGACGGCGAATACCTCTATAACCAGCGCGCCGATGGGCTGATCGTGGCGACGCCCACCGGTTCAACCGCCTATGCGATGTCTGCGGGCGGTCCGATATTGCATCCCAGCCTGGATGCGCTGGAACTGGTGCCGGTATGCCCGCATACGCTGAGCAACCGACCCATCGTGGTGAAAGGCTCATCGGTGCTGGAGATTCTGATGCATCGCACCGGCGATATCCGTGTACGCTTCGACAGCCACACCAACTACGATCTGCAGTTGCACGACAAGATCATCGTCACGCGCCATCCCGAGCCTGCCTGCCTGCTGCATCCGGTGGGGCATAGCTATTACCACACGCTGCGCGAGAAGCTGCTCTGGAACCAGACCCTGTAAATGCTGAAGTTCCTGAGCATCCGTGATTTCGTCATCGTCTCCTCGCTTGAGTTGGATTTTTCTTCCGGTTTCACCGCGTTGACCGGCGAGACCGGCGCGGGCAAGTCCATCCTGATCGACGCATTGTCGCTGGCGCTCGGTGAGCGCGGCGATGCGGCTATGGTGCGCAACGGCTGCGAACGCGCGGAGATTGCCGCCGGGTTCGATATCGCCGCGTTGCCGCATTTGCAGGCCTGGCTGATCGAGCAGGAGTTGGAAGGCGATGATGGGGTATGCTTGCTGCGCCGTGTGCTGGATGCCAATGGCCGTTCGCGCGGCTTCATCAACGGGCGTAGCGCCACACTGCAACAGATGCGCGACGCGGGCGAGCAGTTGCTGGATACCCACGGCCAGCATGCGCATCAATCATTGGTTTGGCCCGACGCGCAGCGTATGTTGCTGGACGGTTATGCGGGTGTGGCCGCCGATGCGGAGAAAGTCGCAGCCCTGTACCGCGATTGGCAAACCCTGCGCCGCCGCCGTATCAGCCTCAGCGAGAATGCAGAGGCAGTGGCCGCCGAACGCGAGTTGCTGCGCTTTCAGCGCGACGAGCTGGAAGGGCTGGGTTTCAATGCGGCGGAGTGGCAAGAACTGCAGGCGGACTATGCGCGCCTCACCCATGCGGCGAGCCTGCTGGAGACCGCCGCATTCGGCATCGAAACTCTGAGCGAGGCGGACAACGCCTGCCTTGCGCAGCTCAATGCGCTGGCGGTGCGCCTGCGCGACGGCATGGCGCACGATGCCGGCCTGGGCGAAACGCTGCGCATGCTGGAAAGCGCGCAGGCCGAGTTGCAGGAGGCGGTGTATGCCTTGCGCCATTACCAGCAGCGCTTGGATACCGACCCGCAACGTCTGCATGAACAGGAGCAGCGCATCCAGGGCGTGATGGATGCCGCGCGCAAACACCGTGTCGCGCCGGAACAACTGGATGAAGCCTTGCAGCGCATTGTGGCGCGTTTGGCGGAACTGGGCGGCGATGCCGATTTGGCCACGCTGGAGCTACAGGAAAAATCCGCGCAGCAAAACTATCTGGCGGCGGCGCAAAAATTGTCGGCGGCGCGCAAAAAAGCCGCCGACAAGCTGGGACGCGAGATCACCGAGGCGATGCAGACGCTGGCGATGCAGGGCGGCAGTTTTGCCGTGGCGCTGCTGCCGCTGGCTGAAGGGAATGCTTGTGGTCTGGAGACGATAGAGTTCCAGGTCGCCGCCAATCCCGGTGTGCCGCCGCGCAGTCTGGCCAAGGTCGCCTCGGGCGGCGAGTTGTCGCGCATCAGCCTGGCGATCCAGGTTGCCGCGAGCCGGGTCGCCAGCGTGCCGACGCTGATTTTCGACGAAGTGGACAGCGGCATCGGCGGGCGTGTCGCGGAAATCGTCGGGCATTTGCTCAAAAAACTGGGCAAGGATTATCAGGTGCTGTGCGTGACGCATCTGCCGCAGGTCGCCGCCGCCGCCGACCACCAGTGGCAGGTGAGCAAGGCGGCGGAGAACGGCGTCACGCTGAGTCATATCACCGTGCTGGACGGCGAACAGCGCGTCGAGGAGATCGCACGCATGCTGGGCGGCGTGAAGATCACCGACACGACGCGCAAGCATGCGGCGGAGATGTTGGGCGCGGCCGCTTGAGGTATCATGCGCCGGCTAAATTTTGGAACTGACTGAGACTATTATGCGTATCAAACTGGTTTTGCTTTCCACG
>JAQTLM010000003.1 GCA_028714895.1 Gallionella sp.
TCGCCCATGATCCAGTTGGCGCACAGCTTGGCCTCAACCCCTCCCGCCCTCCCCTTGTCATAACCAGCGACTTGGCTATCGTTTTTTGATAGCTTAGTCGAATGGCTAGTTGTTATATCAGGGGAGGCGGCGGCGAGCGCAATCTCGAAGAAACCCGCCATCGCGCGCGAGGCGGTGAGAATGCTGGCGTCATATGCCGACAGGCCGAGTTCGTTCACATAGCGCGCCTGCTTGGCCTGCGGCAGCTCCGGCAGCGTGGCACGTATCTGCTCCTTCCACTCCTCGCTGACCTCCAGCGGCAGCAGGTCGGGGTCTGGGAAATAGCGGTAATCGTGCGCCTCTTCCTTGCTGCGCATCGAGCGCGTTTCACCGGTATCGGGATTGAACAGCACCGTAGCCTGATGGATCGCGCCGCCGTTCACCAGCGTGTCGATCTGCCATTGCACTTCGTAGTCGATGGCCTGCTGCATGAACTTGAACGAGTTGAGGTTCTTGATCTCGCGCCGCGTGCCGAGCGGCGCACCGGGGCGGCGCACCGACACGTTCACGTCGCAGCGGAACGAGCCTTCCTGCATGTTGCCGTCGCAGATGCCGATCCACTGCACCAGCGTGTGCAGCGCCTTGGCATAGGCCACGGCTTCGTCCGCCGAACGCATGTCCGGCTCGGAGACGATCTCCAGCAGCGGCGTACCGGCGCGATTCAGGTCGATGCCGGTCATGCCGTGGAAGTCCTCGTGCAGCGACTTGCCCGCGTCCTCTTCCAGATGGGCGCGGGTGATGCGCACTGTTTTTTCGTAAGCCGCTGTCTTGTCTGACGCAGGTACGTGAATCGTCAACTGGCCGTTGCCGACTACCGGCAGATCGAATTGGCTGATCTGGTAGCCCTTGGGCAGGTCGGGATAAAAGTAATTCTTGCGCGCGAACACCGAGCGCGGCGCGATATGGGCGCCGACGGCGAGGCCGAACCTGATCGCGCGTTCCACCGCACCCTTGTTCAGCACCGGCAGCACGCCGGGCAGCGCAAGGCTCACCGCATCCGCCTGCGTGTTCGGCGCTGTGCCGAACGCGGTCGATGCGCCGCAGAAGATCTTGCTGCTGGTCGAGAGCTGCGCATGCACTTCCAGCCCGATGACGATTTCCCAGGTCATGTCGTTTCCTTACTACGCCTGCGGCGCGCGGCTGTGCCAGCCGGTCGCCAGTTGATATTGATGCGCCGCATTCAGCATGCGCGCCTCGCCGAAATAGTTGCCGATGATCTGCAGGCCGACCGGCATATTGTTGGCGCCGAAGCCGCAGGGGATCGACATACCGGGCAGGCCGGCGAGGTTCACCGCGATGGTGTAGATGTCGGACAGGTACATCTGCACCGGATCATCGCCCTTCTCGCCCAGCTTGAAGGCGGTGGAAGGTGCGGTCGGCCCCATGATGACATCGCACTGCCGGAACGCTTCGGTGAAATCCTGCGCGATCAGGCGGCGGATCTTCTGCGCCTGCAGGTAATAGGCGTCGTAGTAGCCGTGGCTCAGCACGTAGGTGCCGATCATGATGCGGCGCTTCACTTCCGCGCCGAAGCCCTGCGCGCGGCTCTTCTCGTACATGTCGGCGAGGTCGCCGTATTCCGGCGCGCGGTAGCCGTAGCGCACGCCGTCGAAGCGCGACAGGTTGCTGGACGCCTCCGCCGGCGCGAGCACGTAATACACCGGAACCGACAGTTTGGAATTAGGCAGACTGATTTCCACCGTGGTCGCGCCGAGTTTCCTGTATTCGGCGATCGCCGCTTCGACCGCTTGCGCCACATCGCTGCCCAGCCCTTCGGCAAAAAACTCTTTCGGCAGGCCGATGCGCAGTCCGTTCAGCGGCTTCGTCAGGTCGCGCGCGTAATCTTCTTTTTCGCGTTGCAGCGAGGTGGAATCGCGCTCGTCGAACCCGGCCATCGTGTTCAGCAGCAAGGCTAAATCTTCCGCGCTGCGCCCCATCGGACCGGCCTGATCGAGGCTGGAGGCGAACGCGATCATGCCGTAACGCGAGACCACGCCGTAGGTGGGTTTCAGGCCGGAGATACCGCACAGCGCGGCGGGCTGGCGGATCGAGCCGCCGGTGTCGGTGCCGGTGGCCGCCGCGCACAGCCGCGCGGCTATTGCACAGGCCGAGCCGCCGGAACTGCCGCCGGGCACGCGCGCCTGATCCCACGGATTCTTCACCGGGCCATAGTGCGAAGTCTCGTTGGACGAGCCCATCGCGAACTCGTCCATGTTGGTCTTGCCGAGATTCACCGCGCCCGCGTCATTGAAACGCGCGATGACATGCGCGTCGTAGGGCGAGACGAAGTTATGCAGCATCTTCGAACCGCAGGTGGTGAGCCAGCCCTTGGCACAAAAGATATCCTTCTGCGCTATCGGGATGCCGGTCAGCGCATCGGCTTTGCCGGCGGCAAGGCGGGCATCGGCCACCCTTGCCTGCGCCAGCGATACTTCCGGACTAATGGTGATATAAGCGTTGAGTTCGGGATTGAGGCTGGCGATGCGGTCGAGGTAAAGCTGCGTCAATTCGACGCTGGATATCTGTTTGGCGCGCAGCGCGCTGCCGAGTTGCTGCAAACTGGATTCAAACATGGCTATTCAATGACTTGCGGAACAAGGTACAGCCCGGCTTCGACTTGCGGCGCGCCTTTATATTTCGGGGCGAGGGACTGGAACAGTTCGCGCTGGTTGGTTTCGGTGACGACATCCTCGCGCAGCCGTTGCGATACGTCCTGAGCGTGCGACATCGGGGCTATACCCCTGGTATCGACGGCCTGCATTTCCGCAATCAGGGCAAAAATGCCGGACAGTTGCGAGCGGGCCGTTTCGATTTCCGTTTCGCTCATCGCCAGCCGCGCCAAACGGGCGACTTTGCGCACATCTGCATTATTCAGTGACATAGTAAAAACTTTATTGGAATAAGGCCAATAGGGTATCATAAAGGGGTTTATTGACACACCTCTTTGACTATCGGGATCGAACATGTTTGGATTTTTGAACGGCTATTTTGCCAACGATTTGGCGATTGACCTCGGCACTGCCAATACCCTCATCTGGGTGCGTGGGCAGGGCATTGTGCTGGATGAGCCTTCGGTGGTGGCGATCCGCCAGGAGGGCGGGCCGAACGGCAAGAAGGTGATCCAGCAGGTGGGCTTGGCCGCCAAGCAGATGCTGGGACGCACGCCGGGCAACATCACCGCGATCCGTCCGATGAAAGACGGCGTGATCGCCGATTTCACCGTCACCGAGCAAATGCTCAAGCAATTCATCCGCAGGGTTTACAAGGCCGGTATTTTCAGCCCCAGCCCGCGCATCGTGATTTGCGTGCCGTGCGGTTCCACGCAGGTGGAACGCCGCGCGATCCGCGAGTCGGCCGTCGGCGCGGGCGCGCGCCGCGTGGAATTGATCGAGGAGCCGATGGCTGCGGCGATCGGTGCGGGCTTGCCGGTGGAAGAGGCGACCGGTTCGATGGTGGTGGATATCGGCGGCGGCACCACGGAGGTGGGCGTGATTTCGCTGGGTGGCGCGGTGTATTCCGGTTCGGTACGCGTCGGCGGCGACAAGTTCGACGAGGCGATCATCAATTACATCCGCCGCAATTACGGCATGCTGATCGGCGAAACCACCGCCGAAGAAATCAAGAAAACCATCGGCTCGGCTTTTCCGGGCAGCGAAGTGCGCGAGATGGAAGTGAAGGGACGCAACCTTGCGGAAGGCGTGCCGCGCAGCTTCACCATTTCCAGCAACGAAATCCTTGAAGCGCTGACCGACCCGCTCAACAGCATCGTCAGCGCGGTAAAGACCGCGCTCGAACAAACCCCGCCGGAACTCGGCGCGGACATCGCCAACAAAGGCATGGTGCTGACTGGCGGCGGCGCGCTGTTGCGCGACCTTGACCGCCTGCTGATGGAAGAGACCGGCCTGCCGGTGCTGATCGCCGACGATCCGCTGACCTGCGTGGTACGCGGTTCGGGACGCGCCCTCGAAAGCATGGATAAATCCACCAGCATTTTCACTACCGAATAATTTTCATAACCCATCATCCCTCAGAAGCCGCGATGGAACGTCGTTGACAGACAACACACAATCCTTCCAGTTTTTCAATCGCGGCCCCAGTCCTGCGGTGCGGCTGGTGTTCTTCGTGGTGCTCTCATTGTTGCTGTTGTTCATCGACGCGCGCTACCGCTATCTGGAATCCACGCGCAGCACGCTGTCCGTGCTGGTTTCGCCGATACAGCGGCTGGCGACCTTGCCAGGCGTGCTGTGGCAGCAGGCCGGCGATTTTTTTACTACGCAGCGCAACCTGGTAGAGAACAACAAATCGCTGCATCAGCAGCATGAGCATGATGCTGCGCAGTTGTTGCAGTTGCAGGCGCTACAACAGGAGAACCAGAAATTGCGCAATTTGCTGACGCTGCCACAGCGCGGCGAACTCACCACGCAATCAGCTGAAATCGTGTATGCCGAACACGATGTATTTAAACGCAAGGTACTCATCGACAAAGGCGCGAATGCCAACGTGCAGATTGGGCAAGTGGTGATGGACGACACCGGCATCGTCGGTCAGATTACCCGCGTTTATCCCTGGCTTTCCGAAGTCACGCTGATTACCGAAAAAGATCATGCCGTGCCGGTGCAGGTGTTGCGCAACGGGTTGCGCACCATCGTGTTCGGCGCGGGCGATACCAGCCAGCTGTCGCTGCGCTACATGCCGATCAGTTCCGATATCCAGAACGACGACCTGCTGGTCACCTCGGGTATCGACGGCATCTATCCGCCGGGCATTCCGGTCGCCAAAGTGGTCAAAATCGAACGCGATGCCGCCTACCCGTTTGCGCGCGTGACCTGCTTGCCGGTGGCCGGTGTGGATAAGCACCGTCATCTGCTGATTTTGTCCGGCCTGCCCAAGCTGCCCGAGCGCCCGACACAAGAGCCTGCGGCTACGCAAAATTTAAAAGCGAAGCAGAAAAAATAATGCCTTATCTCGCTCCTGCTAATCCGGAAATTCAGCGCCCGGTCAGCACTACCTTGATTGTGCTCAGCGTGCTGCTCGCGCTGTTCCTGAATGGGCTGCCTTGGGAAGGTGTCTGGCTGATGCTGCGCCCGGACTTCGTGGCCGTGGTGATGCTGTATTGGTGTACGCATAGACCGCTGCGCGTCGGCATCGGGCTATCCTGGGCGGTGGGGATCCTCGCCGATGTGGCCGATGCCAGCCTGTTCGGCCAGCATGCGCTGGCCTATACATTGCTCGCCTTTGGCGGCGTGGCACTGCATCACCGTTTGAAGATGTTCGACCTGCGCCAGCAGACCACGCAGGTGTTCGGCATCCTGGCGTTGACCTACGCGGTATATGCGCTGGTGCATTGGCAGGTAAATGGCTATATGGTGTGGCCGTACTTCCTCGGTTGTCTGACTTCGACCTTGCTGTGGGCGCCGCTCAGCATCATGTTCCAGGCGGCGCGGCGGATGCGCGTGGATCGTGAATGAACAAGCACGTCGAGCTAAAAAATCATCTGCGCGAAATTTTCTACTTCCGGCTACGACTGGCCATCAGCATCGGTTTTGTATTGGCTCTGCTGGCGATTTTGCTGGGGCGTTTCGTTTATTTGCAAATAGTACGCCACGACTATTACCAAACGCTGGCGGAAAGTAATCGCATCTCCGTCGTCCCCATTGTTCCCAATCGCGGCCTGATCCTCGACCGAAACGGCGTGGTGCTGGCACACAACTATTCCGGTTATACGCTGGAGATAAACCCGAGCAAAACAACAGATATGGAAGCTACGATAAACGAGCTGTCCACTTTGATGGAGATAAGCCCCAAGGATCGCAAACGTTTCAAGAAACTGCTTGCCGAACGACGCAATTCAGAAACCTTGATGATCCGCAATCGACTCACCGATGAAGAGGTTGCGCGCTTTGCCGTACAGCAATACCGCTTTAACAGCGTCGAAATCAAGGCACGGCTGTTCCGCGATTATCCGTTGGGCGAAAAGACCGCGCATCTGATTGGCTATATCGGGCGCATCAATGAGACCGACGTCGAGCAGCTCGAGGAAAACGATCTGGCGGCGAACTACCGCGGCTCCGATTACATCGGTAAAACCGGCCTGGAGCAAAGCTATGAAAACGAGTTGCACGGTGCCACTGGCGTGGAACAAGTCGAGGTGGATTCGGCGGGGCGCGCGGTGCGCATGCTGTCGCGCAAGCCGCCGATATCCGGTAATACGCTGGTATTGAGTATCGATGCCAAACTTCAGGAAATCGCCGAGCAGGCGTTCGGCAATTATCGCGGCGCGCTGGTGGCGATTGACCCGAACAACGGCGAAGTGCTGGCTTTTGTCAGCAAACCCGGTTACGACCCGAGCCTGTTTGTCGATGGAATCGATCCGCAAAGTTGGGACGAGCTGAATAATTCGCCCGATCACCCGCTTAACAACCGCGCGCTGCGCGGCCAATATCCCCCTGGTTCCACGATCAAACCGTTCATGGCACTGGCCGGGCTGTTCTATAACACCCGTTCACCTAGCCGCACCATCAGCGATCCGGGCTACTTTAACCTGCCCGGCAGCAGCCACCAGTACCGCGACTGGAAAAAGGGCGGGCACGGCAGCGTCGATATGTTCAAGTCCATCGTTATTTCCTGCGATACCTATTACTATGGCTTGGCCACAGAACTGGGCATAGACAACATCTTCAGCTTCCTGTCGCGCTTTGGCTTCGGCAAGAAAACCGGCCTTGATCTGGAAGGTGAAACTTCCGGTTTATTGCCCTCGCAAGAATGGAAAATGAAACGCTACAAGGACAAATGGTATGCGGGTGACACCGTGTCGGTGGGCATCGGGCAGGGCTACAACCTGGTGACCCCGATGCAGCTGGCTTTCGCGACTGCGACGCTGGCCAATAACGGCATTGGCTACAAACCGCACCTGATCAGGGAGGTGCGCAGTTCACGCAATCATGAAAATCGCTTGATCGAAGCCAAGCCGGAGTTCGATCTGAAGCTTGACCCGGCGCATCTCGATCTGGTGAAGCGCGCCATGGCCGCGGTCACGCAACCCGGCGGAACGGCTGCGCAAGCCTCTGCCGGTGCGCCTTATCATATCGCCGGCAAGACTGGCACAGCACAGGTGGTCGCCATGAAGCAGGGTGAAAAATATGATGCCAGCAAGATCGATGAGCGGCATCGCGACCACGCATGGTTCATTGCCTTCGCACCTGCCGAACAACCCAAAATCGCGCTGGTGGTGCTGGCCGAAAACGGCGGGCACGGCGGCGGGACGGCGGCCCCGATTGCGCGCAAGGTGCTCGATTACTACCTGCTTGGCAAGGTGCCGAAGCCGTTGCCGGACATGGTGGAAAGCGAGGATGAACAGCATGACTAGGCGATTATCATGACCAGGCGGCAACTTTGGCGGCGTATTACCGCGCATCTTGATCTGCCGCTGCTGCTGGGCATCAGCTTGCTGATGCTGACCAGCCTGGTGGTGTTGTACAGCGCGGACAATGCAAGCTGGCATCGCCCGCTTAGCCAAGTGCTCAATATTGTGGCGGCACTGACCTGCATGTGGCTGGTCGCCAATCTGCCGCTGCATTATTTGATGCGCACCGCCGTGCCGATCTATCTGCTCGGTATGTTATTATTGATCTGCGTGGCATTGTTTGGCGAAATCAGCCACGGCGCGCGGCGTTGGTTGAACATCGGTGTGGCGACTATCCAGCCTTCCGAACTGATGAAAATCGGCGTACCGTTGATGATGGCCTGGTATTTCGAGAAGCACGAAGCCACGCTCACGCTGAAAAATTATTTCATTGCCGCGCTGCTGTTGCTGATGCCGATAGCATTGATCGCGCGCCAACCCGACTTGGGAACCGCGATATTGATTTCTGCCAGCGGCTTTTATGTGTTGTTCCTGGCCGGGCTGAGCTGGCGTGTGATGGGAGTCATGTTCGCCGCGGCACTCGCCAGCGCGCCGGTACTGTGGTCGATGCTGCACGACTATCAGCGCCATCGCATCCTGATGCTGTTCGATCCTTCGCAAGACGCGTTGGGCAAGGGTTACCACACCATCCAGGGCATGATCGCCGTCGGTTCCGGCGGCATCCTCGGCAAGGGCTACCTGAACGGCACGCAGACCCATCTCGACTTCTTGCCGGAGCGCACCACCGACTTTATTTTTGCGGTGTATTCCGAAGAATTCGGCCTGCTCGGCAACCTGATTCTGTTGTTGCTATACTTCTTCGTGATCGGGCGCGGCTTCGTCATCACCGCAAATGCCTCGACCTATTTCACGCGCCTGATGGCGGGCTCCATCACGCTGACTTTTGCCACCTACGCGTTCGTCAACATGGGCATGGTCAGCGGCATCTTGCCGGTGGTCGGCGTGCCGCTGCCGCTGGTGAGCTACGGCGGCACATCGATGCTGACCCTGCTGCTGGGTTTTGGTATGCTGATGAGCATCGAGACTCATAAAAAGCTGGTTAAAACTTGATAAAACAACTGGTGAAACAACTATCTATCTGACTGATAAAACTACTAGCCATTCCACTAGATTGTCAAAAGACGACAACCAAGCGGCTGGTTATAATCCAACAGAAAACGCTGGCCAAGTCATTGGTTATAGCCATTTCACCAGGACAACAATATGCTTTGCATAGCCATTCGGCTAAGTCACCAGAATACGGTGGCATAAGCCGCTGGTTAACGGCAGCCAAGTGGCTGTTTATTAGGAGGTCGCATGAACAAGCAAGTCGTAGTTCTGGCATTGGCAACCCTGATACTCGCCGCCTGCGGCAGCGCGCCGCAGCGCAAGGTGGAAACGCGCAGCACCCCCGCGCCGGTTGAAGACCGCACAGTCGGCGCGCCCGCATCATCGACAGGGGGCGGCTATCTCGCCGGAGACGGCCCCGGCGCGGCTGCTCCAGCCAACCTCGACGCGATTCCCGACGCGGTGCCGAAAAGCGAACCGCTGCACCGCTACGCCAACCGCCCCTACACCGCGCTGGGCAAGACCTACACGCCGCTGACCACGGCGGGCAACTACAAGGAGCGCGGCATCGCCTCGTGGTACGGCAAGAAATTCCACGGCCAGCGCACCTCCAGCGGCGAGGTATACGACATGTACGGCATGACCGCCGCGCACCCCACCCTGCCGATCCCGAGCTATGCGCGCGTGACCAATGTCGCCAGCAAGAAATCCGTAGTGGTGCGCGTCAATGACCGGGGGCCGTTCCTGCATGAGCGCGTGATGGATCTGTCCTACACCGCCGCGCACAAGCTCGGCATCCTCGGCAACGGCAGCTCGGAAGTGGAAGTCGAGAGCTTGGCTCCCGATACCAGCGTGAAAACCCTTGTCAAGGCCGATGCCGTGGAAAGCAAACCCTTGGAAAAAACCGAACCGGCAGCCAGCAGCGCGCCGCCCGCCGCCAGCGCCACGCCCGCCGCAGGCAGCAATGTTTACCTGCAACTCGGCGCGTTCAAATCACAGGAAGCCGCAGAAAACTTCATGGCGCAAATGCGCGCCAAGCTGGGTGATGCCGGCAAACAACTCAGCGTGTTTCTCAAGGATGGTCTCACCCGCGTCCACCTCGGGCCGTATGCGAGCCAGAACGAAGCGCGCAGTAGCGCGGAAGGGTTGAAGGGGAAGTTGGGGTTCAAGCCATTGGTTAATTTGCGATAAACGGCGGATCACCTGAGGCCGTTCGTGCTGAGCGTAGCTAAGTCGAAGCATGAATAGCTGGAAGCAAAATCAATCCGCACCAGCGCAATAAATTATCCCGCCACCCTCAACACCAACCCCTTCAAATACGCCCCCTCCGGAAAGCTGAGCAGCACCGGATGGTCGGCACTGGCGTGCAGATGATGGATGATCTGCGCATCCACCCCGGCATCGAGCGCCGCGCCGGCGACGATTTTCTGGAACAGGTCTTCGCTGATACCGCCGGAGCAGGAGTAGGTGGCGAGCAGGCCACCCGGCCTGAGCAGCTTGAAGGCGAGCAGGTTGATGTCCTTGTAGCCGCGCGCGGCTTTTTCGGCGAACGCGGCGGTGGGGGCGAACTTGGGCGGATCGAGGATGATGAAGTCGAAGCTGCGGCCCTGATCGCGCAGCTTGCGCAGCGCTTGGAACACGTCCGCTTCCATCCATTCGGCATGAGCCGCATCCAGGCCATTATTCGTTAAATTCTGCTCGGCGATGCGCAACGCATCGCCCGACGCGTCGATCGACAGTACCGATTTCGCGCCGCCGCGCAGCGCGTACAGCGAGAAGCCGCCGGTGTAGCAGAAGCAGTTGAGCACATCCTTGTCGCGCGCCAAGGTTTCGGTCAGCGCGCGGTTGTCGCGCTGATCGAGATAGAAACCGGTCTTTTGCCCTTCCGCCACATCCACTTTGAAACGCAGGCCGTGCTCCACCACTTCCACATTGTCTGGCAACGCGCCGCGCAGCACGCCGTTGCGCGGCTCCAGCCCTTCCAGCCCGCGCGAGTCAGAATCGGAGCGCTCGTAGATGCACGCTGGCTTGCACTGCTCCTGCAGGATGTCGGCGATGGTGTCGCGCCAGTGTTCCGCGCCCGCGCTGCCGACCTGCATCACCAGCGTGTCGCCGTAGCGGTCGACGACCAGCCCCGGCAGGCCGTCAGATTCGGCGTGAATAAGACGCGCTCCGTTGTTCATCCCCTCACCCCGACCCTCTGATGAACTACTAGCCATTCGACTAGGCTGGCAGAAGACTCCAGCCAAGTCGCTGGTTATCCCGCCTGCAGGAGAGGGGAGCAAAGCGCGGCGTGCCTCTAGCGCTGCACTGATGCGGCGGCGAAAAAACTCCGCGTCAATAACCTCCTCTTCGCGCCACGACCAGATGCGCGCGGTGATCTGTGAGCCGGCGTTATAGGCCGCCCACGCGAGAAAATTCCCCGAAGTATCGCGCACCGGCAAGGTGTCGCCACTATGAGGCGCGCCATCGACGCGCTCGACCGCGCCGGAAAAAATCCACGGGTGGCGGCGCAGCAAGGATTTATCCCGCCCCGCCTTGAGAGTAATGCCGGGTTGCGCGGCCGCATTGCCGGCGAGCGGTTGCGGTGTGCCGCGAGGAAGGTTCTTCTGCTCGCCAGACCGTTTCCCGCCATGTTTGGTCCGGTTGCGAAAATCCCGGTTTCCCTGCGATGGACGATGCGGTGTGGAGGGTTGTTTGGGTTTCTGGCTGGTCATATTTTTTCTTGGGTCTTCTTCTTGGCGCGCGGGTGCGCCGCGTCGTAAATCTTGCTGAGATACTGGAAATCGAGGTGGGTGTACACCTGCGTGGTGGAGATGCTGGCGTGGCCGAGCATTTCCTGCACCGCGCGCAAGTCGCCGCTGGATTGCAGCACATGCGTGGCGAACGAATGGCGCAGCAGATGCGGGTGCACGTTGCTGGTGATGCCCTGTCTGATGCCCCATTGCTTCATGCGCAACTGCACCACGCGCGGCGAGATGCGGCTGCCGCGCTGCCCGACGAACAGCGCGGGTTCATCGGCTTTGGCAAGCTGGTCGCGCACCGCCAGCCAGGCCTGCAATGCGGCGCCGGCGAAAGTCCCGAGCGGCACGACGCGCGTCTTGCTGCCCTTGCCGGTGACGCGCACTTCGCCTGCTTGTATGTCGGCCTGCATCGGTTCACGGTCGAGGCTGACCAGTTCGGCCAGGCGCAGGCCGGAGGAATAGAACAACTCGAACATCGCCTTGTCGCGGATCGCTTCCGGCGTGTCGGCCGGCAGGTCGACCATGCGCGCCGCCTCGTCGGGCGACAGGGCTTGCGGCAGGGTCTTCGGCGACTTGGGCGCGCGCAGGCCGATGCAGGGATTGTCGGCCAGACCGTGGTCGCGCATCAGGTAAGTGAAGAAGCCGCGCCACGCCGACAGCATGCGCGCCAGCGAACGTCCGCCCAAGCCCTTGCTGTGCAGTTGCGCGACAAAGCGGCGGATGTGGTGAATTTTAAGATTGGCCAGCGGCGTATCGGCGGCCAGTTCGAACAGATGCCTGAGGTCGCGCGCGTAATTCTCGGCAGTCAGTGCGGAGTATTGCTTTTCGTTGCGCAGCCACGCCAGGTAGCCATTCAGATATGTTTGATTGGGCTCGGCGGCGTTGGTCATAAATTCGTCATTCACGCGAAGGTGGCAATCCAGTTAATGAATATGCCTCCCCGCAGGGCGAGGACCAAACCAAAAGGCATGTTGAATAAAACGCTGGATGGCCGTTCCTCGAAACATCGGCCTCCGGCCTTGTTTTCCCGCCTTCGCGTGAATGACGAAGTATGGATATTTGAAATTATCCACTAGTGATCAAGCTGCGGATGCAATGCACTGCCTACCGCCTCGGCAATGCGCTGCAGGAGCACTGTGCCCATCTCCGGGTAGAAACGTTGCTTGTCTTCGCTGGCCAGCACCAACAGGCCGATGGTCTCGCTGCCCGCGTGCAGCGGCAGGTAGGCGAACGAATGCAACTGCGCGGCAGCTTCGCCGAACCAACCGGCGGTATCGTGCGCGGCGTGATGCAGGCAGACCGGTTGCGCCTGCGCATCGGCGAACGCCAGCACTTCCGCGCCAGGCGGATTGACCTGCCACAGGCGCAATGCCGTATGCGGTATCGCGAAGATTTCGCGCAGCAGATGCGGGATCATTTCCTGCAGAGTGGCCAGGTCGCGCGCGGCAAACAGCGCGACGACGAACTCATGCACCTTGTATTGCAGTACATCGTTCTCCTTGGCGAATTCGATAAGCTCATGCAGCTTTTTTTCCAGTTCCTTGTTCTTCTCGCGCAGCGCGAGTAGTTGCCGCTCGCTCAACGAAATGGTGCGCCCGCCGTGCGGGTGCGGCAGGGTGATTTGCGCCAGCGTCTCAAGATGCTCCTCGAAAAATTGCGGGTTATCCTGCAAATATTGTGCGACGTCTTCAGCTCTCATCATGGCTCCCTATAAATTGATTTCGCCGGCAAATACCGTAATCGCCGGGCCGGTCATCAGCACCTGCTGTCCTTCTCCGGCCCACGCGATAATCAGCGCGCCGCCGTGTGTCGCGACATTTACCGTACTGTCCAGCAGGCCGCGCCGGATGCCCGCCACCACTGCCGCACAGGCTCCGGTGCCGCACGACAGGGTTTCGCCCGTGCCGCGCTCATACACGCGCAACCGGATATGCTGGCGGTCCATGATCTGCATGAAACCGGCATTGACGCGCCTGGGGAAGCGCGGATGACGTTCGATGAGCGGCCCCAGTTTTTCCACCGGCGCGCGCTCGACATCCGCCACCACCTGCACCGCGTGCGGATTGCCCATCGACAGCGCGCTAATCTGTAGCGTCTCACCTGCCACATCCAGCGGCTCGCTCGCCGCGCCGCTGCCGCCGTCGAACGGGATAAGCGCCGCATCAAAAATCGGCGCGCCCATATTCACCGTCACGCACCCGTTATCTTCGAGGCGCGGCGTAATCAAACCGCTCTTGGTTTCCACGACGATCTCGCGCTTGGGTGTGAGCTTCTGGTCATGCACGAAACGTACGAAGCAGCGCGCGCCGTTGCCGCATTGTTCCACCTCGCCGCCGTCCGCGTTGAAAATGCGATAGCGGAAATCGGCTGCGGCGCGCTGCGCCTTCTCCACCAGCAGTATCTGGTCGCAGCCCACGCCGAAATGGCGGTCAGCGAGCAGGCGCAACTGTTCCGGCGACAACTCGACTTTCTGGCGTACCCCGTCCAGCACCACGAAATCGTTGCCGGCGCCATGCATCTTGGTGAACTTTAACAGCATTCTTGGTTATTCCTTTTTGTCGCTTAATTCGGCGTGCCGGAAACAATTCGTGACATGGTCGTTGACCATGCCGGTCGCCTGCATCAGGGCGTAGCAAATCGTCGTGCCGGCGAATTTGAAGCCGCGCCGCTTCAATTCCCTGCTCATCGCGTCGGACTCGGGCGCGCTGGCCGGCACATCGGCGAGGCTGCGCCATGCATTCTGCCTGGGCTTGCCCTCGACGAACTGCCAGATAAACGCTTCGAAACTGCCCGACGCCTCCTGCACATCCAGGAATTTTTGCGCATTGACGATGGCGGCCTCCAATTTCAAACGATTGCGCACGATACCCGCATCCTGCAGCAGCGATTCTATTTTATTCGCGTCATAACGGGCAATGCGCGCCGCGTCGAAATTATCGAAGGCGGCGCGATAGTTTTCGCGCTTGCGCAAAATAGTGATCCAGCTCAAGCCCGCCTGTGCGCCTTCCAGGATCAGAAATTCAAACAGGCGCCGGTCGTCATGCAGCGGCACGCCCCATTCGCGGTCATGATAGGTTTGATACAGCGCATCGCTGCCCGCCCAGGCGCAACGCGGTTTATTCAAGGATGCCGGTCTGGAGAAGGGCATGTTGATAGCTTGATATTTTAGAGGCGCACAAGATAACACTTTTACGCCGCATTGCCGCGCACATTACCCCTGCCATGCCGCAAAGAACGGGGAGGCTGCATGGACGGGCTGGCCAAAAAACGTTATGCTGCTCACCTTACAAAATGCGCTCGTAGCTCAGCTGGATAGAGTATTGGTTTCCGAAGCCAAGGGTCGTGGGTTCGACTCCCGCCGAGCGCACCAGATCAGTAACGAAATTTGCCTGCCTTATGAAACTGTCGAGTAATTTGTGCGCCAGCGCCTCCTTAACGTGAAACTCGCGCAGCGATTCGTTTGCCTCCTCGCCCGCTTGCGGGAGAGGATTGAGGTGAGGGAAACGGGCATGACGAGTTTCATTATCATGAGTGGCTGCTCTCCATGCCCGTTAGGGCGGATTAACTTGCCGCATCAGGAGCACCCAACATGCTGATCCAGCTTGCCATCATCGGGATGATCGCGGCCATGCTGCCGCTATCGATCGTCTGGGTATCCGACAACCCGGACAAATACCGCAAACTGGTATGGGTCACCCTGTTCCTGACGTTCGACCTCATCATGTTCGGCGCCTTCACCCGGCTGACCGACTCCGGACTCGGCTGCCCGGATTGGCCGGGCTGCTACGGGCAGGCCGACCCGATGCGGGCGCATGCGGACATCAGCGCCGCCGAAGCCGCGATGCCGACCGGCCCGGTGACGGTCATGAAGGCATGGATCGAGATGATCCACCGCTACCTGGCGATGGCGATCGGTGTGCTGATCATATCGACCATGGTGATTGCATGGCGCAAATGGCGGCAATCCGGCCGCAAGGAAACCCGTTTTTCGCCGTTATTCCCGACGCTGCTGTTCGGATTCGTCTGCCTGCAGGGCGCTTTCGGCGCATGGACGGTGACGATGAAACTGCAACCGATCATCGTGACCACCCACCTGTTGCTGGGCATGGCCTTGCTGGCGCTTCTGGCCTGGCTCGGCGCGCGCCAGACCGATCATGCCCCGGTGCCGCAAGCGGCTGCGGCGTTGCGCCTGCCGGCGGTGCTGGCGGCCCTGTTGCTGACGATACAGATCGCGCTCGGCGGCTGGGTCAGCAGCAATTATGCGGCACTGGCCTGCACCGATTTCCCGCTGTGCCAGGGCATGCTGTTGCCGACTATGGACTTCACGCACGGCTTTGCGCTGTGGCGCGACCTGGGCAAAACCGCCGGCGGCGAATTCCTGCCGTTCGCGGCATTGACCTCGATCCATTGGGTGCACCGCATCTTCGCCTTTGCCGTGATCGCGCTGGTTGCATGGGTGGCGCTGAAAGCCCGCAAAATCGACGGGCTGCACAAGACCGCGCGCTGGCTGCTGGCCGGGATCGCGCTGCAATTCGCGACCGGCGTTCTGACGGTCTACCTGGATTTTCCGCTGGCGCTGGCGGTGATCCACAATGGCGGCGCGGCGCTGCTCGTACTGTTGCTGGCCATGCTGAACTACAAAATCCGGCTCGCCAGATAAATCGGTATTGGAACAGGTTTGTTGGGTTACGCGATAAAACCGCTAACCCAACCTACATAACTACGTTTTCTGCGCACCGATCGCGGTAAGGATGCCTTGCAGGATCGCCGTCGGCGTGGGCGGACAGCCGCTCACCACCACATCCACAGGAATCACGCCGGAAACTTTTCCGCAACTGGCGTAGCTTTCGCCCGCGCCACCTGCACCATTTGCAGCAAAGATGCCGCCGTCGCAACCGCAATCGCCAACCACCACCACCAGCTTGGGTTCCGGCATCGCATCGAAGGCGCGCTTGAGCGCGGTCACCATGTGGCGCGACACCGGGCCGGTGACCAGCAGCATGTCCGCATGGCGCGGGCTGGCGACGAACTTGATGCCCAATCCCTCGATGTTGTAATAGGCGTTGTTTAGCGCCCTGATTTCCAGTTCGCAGCCGTTGCACGAACCGGCATCCACCTGGCGGATGCTCAGTGCGCCGCCGAATGCGCGCAGGATTTCCTGCTGGAGCCGTTGCGGTTCGACGCGCATGGCCTCATCCGGCAGCGGCGGCGCCTCGGTCTTGATGCCCGTCCTGATGATCTGCCTGATGATTTGATAGGTAGGCATAGCTATAGGTCCTGGCCTGAATAACTGAGGTTGAACGATTTATTGATCAACGGGAAATCCGGCACGATGTTGCCCATGATGGCATGTTCCACCGCCGGCCAGTTCTGCCAGGACGGATCGTGCGGATGGACGCGCGTGAGATTACCCTGCACATCGGTGTGGATCGCCACCAGCACTTCGCCGCGCCAGCCTTCCACCATGCCCACGCCGAAGCCGTTGCCGGGCAGCCTTTCCAGCGGTATTGCCAGTTCGCCGTCATGCGCGAGATGGTCCAGAATTTCGCGCTGCAGGCGCAACGATTCGAACAGCTCATCGAAGCGCACGATGACGCGCGCCGCGACATCGCCGTTGCGGTAAGTCGCCATCTGCACGTCCAGCCTGTCGTAAGGCGCACAGGCAAACTGCACGCGCGCATCCCAGGCCTGCGCGCTGGCGCGCCCCGCCAGTCCGCATAAACCAAGCTGTGCGGCCAGTTTCGGCTCGACGCGCCCGGCGGCGATAAAGCGATCCTGCATCCCGGCATGTTCTTCGTAAATGCCGCGCAGCACGCGCACCTCGCGCTCCAGCATCGCGCATTCTTCACGCAGCGTTTGCTTGCCCGCTTCCGTCAGGTCAGCAGCCACGCCGCCCGGAACGATTTTACCCATCAGGTAGCGGTGCCCGAACAGCGCGGCATTATTGCGCAGCACCTGCTCCTTCAATATCCAGAACTGGGCAAAGCCGAACGACAGCGCGACATCATTGCCGAGATCACCGAGGTCGCCCAGATGATTGGCGATGCGTTCGCGTTCCAGGAACAGCGCGCGCAGCCACAATGCCTGATCCGGCGGCGTCACGGCGGCGATGCTCTCGGCGGCCATCGCATAGGCCCAGGCGTAGGCGACGGTGCTGTCGCCGCTGACCCGCCCGGCCAGTTTCGCGCCCTGTTGCAAGGTCAGGCTCTCGAAGCGCTTCTCGATGCCCTTGTGCGTGTAGCCGAAACGCTCTTCAAGGCGCAGCACTTTCTCGCCGACCACGGAAAAACGGAAGTGCCCCGGCTCGATGGTGCCGGCATGTATCGGCCCCACCGGGATTTCATGCACCCCTTGCCCTTCGACCTGCACGAACGGATAGGCATCCGGCTCCAAGGGTTCAAGATTGCCTTTCTCGTTTGTCCTTTCTCCCGCTTGCGGGATAACCAGCGACTTGGCTGCGGTTTCTTGCAGCCTAGTCGAATGGCTAGTTGTTTTACTCAGAGAGTTAGAGAGAGGGTCGCGGTTCTGCGCGGCATCGAAATCCTTGCGCAACGGAAAGCTGCCGCCGTGCCATGCACCGTGGCGCACCCATTTGCGATGGTCATGGCCTTCGTGCGCGTAAATACCCAACAGGTCATACGCCGCGCGCTGCATCCGGCTGGCCGCCGGGAAAATCCGGCTGATGTCCGGATAGACGGGCTGCACGGCGTCCAGTGCCATGCTCAAACAAATCAAACCCGCCTCATTGACCAGCACGACATGCAACGCAAAGCCGTTACCCCGTTCGCCGGCATCGCCGCGCGCATCGCTACCCCACAACGCCAGCAGCCGCCCGCCACCGTCCGCCACGTTCTGGCAAACCGGCGGCAAATCGCCTGGCTTGATCTCACCCTCCCAGACGGGGATTGCGCCGTCCAGCCGGGTCAGATGCAGATTGTGATAGGTGATAGGCATGTTTTTACCCTAATAAAGCTGCCGCCTGGCGGTACCAGTTGGCCAGATAGGGCGGCATATACAGCCCGAGGATCAGCACCAGCAGCAGGTGTGCAAACACCGGCAGCAGCGCGGGCGGATGCGGCAGGCGGCGCGCGGTCGTCTCGCCGAACACGATCGGCTGCACCTTGCCGAAAATGGCGGCGAACGCGATGCCCACGGCGATCAGTAGAATCGGCGTCGTCCACGGATAATCGTGCATCGCCGTGGTGATAATTAGGAATTCGCTGGCGAACACGCCGAACGGCGGCATGCCGAGGATGGCGAACGTGCCGAGCATCAGCCCCCAGCCGACCGTCGGGCTGATTTGCAGCATACCGCGGATGTTCTCCATCTGCTGGGTGCCGGCCTTCTGCACCGCATGCCCGACCGCGAAGAAGATCGCCGACTTGGTCAGCGAATGCATGGTCATATGCAGCAGCGCCGCGAAGGTCGCCACCGGACCACCCATGCCGAACGCAAACGTGATCAGCCCCATGTGCTCGATCGACGAATAGGCGAACATGCGCTTGATGTCCTTCTGCCGCGACAGAAACAAAGCGGCGACTACCACCGACAACAGACCGAAGCCCATCATCAGGTTGCCCGCGAAATGTGTACCCAATGAACCGTCCACCAGCACCTTGCTGCGCATCACCGCACATAACGCGACATTCAGCAACAGGCCGGAGAGCACCGCAGAAACCGGCGTGGGGCCTTCCGCATGCGCATCCGGCAGCCAGCTGTGCAGCGGTACCAGCCCGATCTTGGTACCGTAGCCGACCAACAGGAAGATGAACGCCAACTTGAGCACGGTCGGCTCCAACTCGCCCTTGACTTCATTCAGGTGTGTCCACAGCAAGGCGGTGCCGCCTTGGCCGAGCACGCGCTCGGCGGCGAAATACAGCAGGATGGTGCCGAACAGCGCGAGCGCGATACCCACACCGCACAGGATGAAATATTTCCACGCCGCCTCGAGGCTGGCGGGAGTGCGGTACAGGCTGACCAGCAGCACCGTGGTCAGCGTGGCCGCCTCCATCGCCACCCAGATGATGCCCATGTTGTTGGTGGTCAACGCCACCAACATGGACAAGGTAAATAGTTGGTACATGCTGTAATACAGGTGCAGCATCGGCGTACTGAGCCTGCCATGATCCTGCTCGATGCGCATGTAAGGGCGCGAGAACAGCGAGGTGGTGAACGCGATGAATGCGGTCAGCGCAACCAGGAACACGTTGAGCTGGTCGATGAAGAATTGTTCGTTAAACGCGACTTGCGGCCCGGCTTCAACCACGCGCATGGTCAGCACCACCGCTGCGGCAAAGGTGCAGAAACTCATCAGCGAATTCAGCTCTGCCGCCCAACTGCGCGAGCCGAATGCGGCTAGCAGCAAGCCGCCCAGCAACGGGGCCAGCAATAGTGCCGTGAGTTGCAAATCAATCATCCTTGAGCTTCTCCATATGGGTGATATCGAGGCTGTCGAAGGTCTCGCGAATCTGGAAGAAGAAGATGCCGAAGATGAAGGTGGCTACCAGCACGTCCAGCGCGATGCCCAGTTCAACCACTAACGGCATGCCGTGCGTGGCGCTGGTCGCGGCGAAGAACAGGCCGTTTTCCATGGCCAGGAAACCGACCACCTGCGAAATCGCCTTGCGCCGCGTCAGCATCATCAGCAGCGACAGCAGCACGCTGGCCAGCGCGATGCCGATCAGGCCGCGGGTAATGCCTTCGGACAACTGCGAGATCGGCGCGGCCAGGTTGAAGGCGAAAATCACCAGCGCGATGCCGACCAGCATGGTGGTGGGAATGTTGATCAGTGTTTCCACATCCCATCTCACGTTCAGTTTTCGGATCAGGCGATGCAGCAGCCAGGGCAGCACCAGCACTTTCAGCAGCAGGGTCAGCGCGGCGGAATAATACAAATGGCTCTGCGCCGTCGAATACGCCACTACAAAGGTGCTGACCGACAGCACCAGCCCCTGCCACGCAAACAAATTGATCAGCGACAGGATGCGCCGCTGCGATAGCATCGCGAAGACGATCAGCAGCAGTATCGCCGCGAGCAGGTTGATGAACTGGATGGTGTAAGTCATTGCTGGGTTCCCATCATGCGCCCAATAAAAAGTGGATCAACAGCCCCAATACCGCCAGCAGGAACGCCGTGCCCAGGAACTCCGGCGCGCGGAAGATGCGCATCTTGGCGAGCAGCGTCTCCAGCAAGGCCAGTCCTGCGCCGGCCAGGGTCAATTTCACCAATAGCACGGCGATGGCCAGCGGCAGCGCGCGCCAATTGCCCACCTCGGCGATACCGTGCGGAAAGAACAGCGCAATGCCGAGCGAAATGTAGGCCAGCAGTTTCAGGCTGCTCGCCCATTCGACCAGCGCCAGATGGCGCGCCGAATACTCCAGGATCATCGCCTCGTGGATCATGGTCAGCTCCAGGTGCGTGCCGGGGTTGTCCACCGGAATGCGCGCATTTTCGGCCAGCAGCACGATCACGAAAGCCAGGCCGGCAAAGGCGAGACTGGGGTACAGCACGAACTGGTGATGCGCCAGCGCTTCCACGATGCGCGGCAACTGCGTCGACTGGCTGATCAGCGACGCGGTGAACAACACCATCAACAACGCCGGCTCGGCGAGGAACGACACCAGCATCTCGCGCCGTGCGCCGAGCGTGCCGAACGCGGTGCCGATATCCATCGCGGCGAGCGCGATGAACACCCGCGCCAGCGCAAACACGCCGACCAGCGCGATCACATCGGCGGCGGGCGAGAACGGCAAGTCCACCGCGACGATCGGAATGATGGCCGCCGCCAGCCACATGCAGCCGAAAAGGATGTAGGGCGTGATACGGAATAACGGCGAGGCGTTGTGGGCGATGACCGCATCCTTGTGGAACAGCTTGCGCAGCGTGCGGAACGGTTGCAGCAGGCCGGGGCCGGAACGGTTTTGCAGCCAGGCGCGGCACTGGTTCACCCAACCCGTCAGCAGCGGCGCGAGCAGCACGACCAGCAGCGACTGGTAAAGCTGGAACAGGATGCCGAGAGATTGATCCATAGTCATCACACGAACGCCAGCAACACGACCAGCGTGACAAAGGTATAACTCAGGTACAGATGGATACGACCGTGCTGCAACAGCGATACCCAGGACGACAGTCTTTCAGTGATGCGCTTGACCGGCAGGTAGAGGTACAGCCAGATGCGGTCATCGCTGCGGCCGTGATAGCGCGGATGGGTGTCGAACGCGGTCGGCAACTCGTTTTCAATCTTGAAGAACGGCTCGAAGATGCGCCGGATCGGCTGGCCGAACCCCTCGGCGGTATCCTGCATGCGCGCGGTCTGCGCCGGAAAGCCGCAATCCCAGGCCGGGCCGCGGCGCAGCCGGCCGTGATAGAAACGATGCACTACCAATACGGTCACCAGCATCACGCCCAGCACCGCCAGCAGGAAAAACACCGGGCTGTAGCTGGCGCGCTCGGTATCCACCGGGGTAAGGAACAGCCAGCCGCCGGCTGAATTGCCCAGCCCCTGCCCGACCAGCATTTGCGTGACCAGATCGAGCCGCTGTATCACAAAGACCGGCGCCAGCCCGAGCGCCACGCAACCGAGCGCCAGCCAGCTCAGCCCGATGCGCTCCCAGCGGCCGGCATCGTGCGCATGTTCCAGCGCCGGCTCGCGCGGCTGACCGAGGAAAATAATCCCGTAGAATTTCACCATCACATAGGCCGCCAGCGCGGCGGCCAGAGCGATCACCGCCGCCGCCACCGGGATCAGCATATTGATGTAGCTGTTCGGCAAACCCGGCGACAGCAGGAACGCCTGCAGCAACAGCCATTCCGAGACAAAACCGTTGAACGGCGGCAGGCCGGCGATGGACAGCACGCCGACCAACATCAGCATCGCGGTCCACGGCATGCGATGGATCAGTCCGCCCAGTTTTCCCATGTTGCGTTCGCCGGTCGCGTGCAGGATCGAGCCTGTGCCGATGAACAGCAGGCTCTTGAAGAACGCGTGATTCAGGCTGTGGTACAGCGTCGCGGTGAGCGACAGGGCCGCCAGCGCGTCCTTGCCATAGACATGGAAGATGATGGTCAGGCCGATGCCCACCAGCAGCAACCCGATGTTCTCGATGGAAGAATAGGCCAGCAGCCGTTTCATGTCGCCCTGAACGGCGGCGAACATCACGCCGAACACCGCGGTGAGCAGCCCCAGCGCCAAGGCCAGCACCCCCCACCACCATTGCTGCACATCCAGCAAATCGAAGGTGACGCGCAAGATGCCGTAGATCGCCGTCTTCAGCATGATGCCGCTCATCAATGCGGAAACCGGCGAAGGCGCCGCCGGATGCGCCTCGGGCAGCCAGACGTGCAGCGGTAATAGCCCGGCTTTCGCGCCGAAGCCGAACAGCGCCAGCAGGAACGCCACCGACGACCAGAATACCGACAAATGCGCCGCGCGCATCGCCGCAAAGGTGTACGCGCCGATGCCCTGCCCGCCCTGCATCACGCCAAAGCCGAGCAAAATGGCGATTGCACCCACATGCGCGATCAGCAGGTACAGATAGCCCGCCTTGCGGATGTCGGGAACATGATGGTCGGTGGTGACCAGAAAATAGGAAGACAGCGCCATGGTTTCCCATGCCACCATGAACATATAGGCATCGTCCGCCAGCAACACCAACGCCATGCCGGCGAGGAACAGGTGGTATTCCAGGCACAACAGGCCGAGCGTATTACCGGTCATGGTGCGGAAATAGCCGGCGCTGAACAGCGACACGCCGAACGACGCGCCGCCCAGCAGGATCAGGAAAAATGCCGAGAGCGGATCGAGACGAAGATGCAGCGGCAGATCGGGCAGGCCGAGCGGCAATACGGCGATGCCGGCAACCTCGCCGAGCGCCCATAAACCGGTTGCTGCAAGCGCCAGCGAGACGAGCGCGCCGGCGGGGAAGATGAGATTGGTGATGATAAGCGGGCTGCCCTGTAACGCCAGCCCCAGCAGACCCAGCGCCAGCCAAAGCACAATGATCGTGCCTGCCACATCCAACGGCAATACACCGACAATGTCCATCCTGATTGTTTTTTCTCCGCCTTGCAGGTTAGCCAAACTGCGTAAGCCAGTAATTCTACTCCCTCTGTTATGCTGACCTCAACATCAGTGATGGAATCATCCATTGGATGAATTGGAATTACCCACAAGTAATCGCCACATCTCTGCCTAACTGTTGCGTCCCTTCGCGAGCGTCCGCTGCCTGGAAGAGTGACAACAAAATTGTCTGGCGACTGCGTGCTGCTACTGGTCATTCAGCCATTTGCCAAACCCTGCCACCAGTTCACGAATTAAGCCTGTTGGTTGTTCGATTTAATCCAGCGCGCCTCCTGCGCATATTGTAAGACAAACACCGATAGCTAAATTTCTTCATTCGCCTACGTCGAAATATCTAGGTGTTTAAGTATGTATGAATTCCAAAATATTGTTGTTATTGTGCAACTCACCTACAACTAGCGGATAGCAACATGGCCCTTAAAAACGCCCCAACCGAACAGCCCAATAACCACATAGAGAACGAAAACTTTAACTGTCGGACGCGTAGTGCTGGTGATACCGGCTTAGTGGAGTGCCTGATGAAAACAATCGGGTGCCCGTGGGTATCTTCTTTGGGAGATACCCGTTATTGCAAACATCCCTCCGTAAAGCAGTTCGTTAATTCAAATCAGCTGTAGCGGATTTTATAGGCTCCTTGATCCTTGGGTGCTGAAAGCCACGCCCTTATTCTTCAGCGTCTTATTTAGGTTGCGGATTCAACCGGCCATACGCCCAAGTCCATTCCGCTTGTTTCAACACTGATTAACCAGTCATCGAATAAGCTTGCCACACACCCTTACCCCACAGGATTCCGGATACTTGCTTTTTATCCCGGCCGCTGCTGGAAAACCGGCCAGATACCGCAGCAATTCGGTATAATGCCCCGCTTTATGATAGATACAACAGCAGACAAAGTCATGTTTTCATCCCTCAACCTCGACGCTCAGATTCTGAGAGCCATTGAGGAAGAAGGCTACACCGAACCGACGCCCATTCAGGCGCAGGCTATTCCGCACGTTCTGGCAGGCCGCGATCTGATGGCGATGGCGCAGACCGGTACCGGCAAGACGGCGGCTTTCACGCTGCCGCTTTTGCAGCGCCTGCTGCCGCATGCCAGCACCAGCACCTCTCCGGCACGCCACCCGATACGCGCATTGATCCTGGCACCGACGCGCGAACTGGCGATTCAGGTTGAGAAAAGCGTAGAAACCTACTCCAGGCATGTGCCGCTGCGCTCCACCGTGGTATTCGGCGGCATCGACATCAAAACGCAAAAACCTGCGCTGGCAAAGGGCGTGGAAATCCTGGTGGCGACACCCGGCCGCCTGCTGGATCACGTCGAAAGCCGCAACCTGATGCTCAATCAGGTGCAAATACTGATTCTGGACGAGGCCGACCGCATGCTGGACATGGGCTTCATGCCCGATCTCAAACGCATCCTCACGCTGCTGCCCAAACAGCGCCAGACCCTGCTGTTCTCGGCCACATTCTCCGACGAGATCAAAAAGCTCGCGCAGGATTTCCTCGTCAACCCCGTTACGGTCGAAGCGGAGCGCCGCAACACGGCCGCAGAAACCGTCAAGCAATCCGTCCTCATGGTAGACCATGACAACAAATTCAGCGTGCTGGCCGATCTGATCCGCTCTCGCGGCCTGAAGCAGGTGCTGGTCTTTACCCGCACCAAGCTAACCTCAGCACAGTTGGCGCGCAAGCTGGAGCGCGAGGGCATACCCTCCGATGCCATCCATGGCGACAAGACCCAACTGGAGCGGATCAAGGCGCTGGATGCCTTCAAGGAAGGCAAGATTACCGCGCTGGTGGCGACCGACGTTGCCGCGCGCGGACTGGATATCGACCAGCTGCCGCTGGTGGTCAATTACGAACTGCCGACCAATGCCGAGGACTACGTCCACCGCATCGGACGCACCGGCCGCGCCGGCGCCAGCGGCGAAGCCATCTCGCTGGTGGATGGTGAAGAAGAGCGGCGGCTCGTGGAAATCGAGAAGCTGCTCAAGCGCGAATTCCCGCGCGAACGGGCGGCAGTTTCATCTACCCCGCGCGCGACCCCCAGCCACCGGCCTGCCAAGCCAGCCACACCGTCCCATACCCATGCAAGAAAACCGGCGGCGGACGACTGGTTCATGAAGCCTTACGTGCCTTCCCCGAGCGCCACCAAAGTTGAGGATCAGCCCTCCTTCTGCCCGGACAAACCCAAAAAACAAATCGCCGCATTGCTGTGCAGGCCGCCGGAAAAACACTAAGAAAACGCGAATATATTAGTCGTTCCCGCCTGCGCGGGGATGACGGAATCTAAATTTTTAGAGGTGTCCTTAGGCAGCATTTTGCGCGGACTGCACTACCTCGACTCTACCGGTGTAGGCGGCGGATACCATCCACAGGTAGGCACCGTAAACGGCAATATCCTCTATCGCCTCGCGGTGTTCCGGCCGACTGCCGTCCAGATCGTCCCGCGATCTTTCTTCCCACTCTCCCAGTTGTTCGATCGCCGCTCTCATGGCCGTGCTGATGACGTCCGTTCCCGCCTCGATCGGCAGCACCAGCCGATACTCCGGATGGCTGTTTGACATCAGTATCCGGACAAGCATCTCGCACCCTGCCCCATCAATACACCCCCTTATTCTCCGGTGCAGAGTGGCTGATCCAATCCTGATTCCCTCGGTTTCACGGCTTTTTCCTGAGCAGCTGCCTTGACGGCCCCGGCAGAATTATCCGGTGTTGCAGAAGCCGCCAGCGTTTCGGTTTTTGCCGGCTCGGCAGGTGCGGCCTCTGCCCATGCCGTCGAACCGATGGCGGCAAGCAACCATGCCGCAATAATGATGATGCGCATGTTCTCTCCTTTCAAATGCCAATTATGATCGATTGCAACTTTCATGCATAAATGACTTTCACGTTTTCCGCTTGCAGCAGCTCGCGCAAACCGCGCAGCAAGTCGTCGTGCAGCGTCACCTGCCATGCCTCGCCGAGGCGCAGTTGGCAGCTTGCCTCCTCGTTGCTGTAGTGAATCTGCACCGGGCATTTGCCGTCGAGATACGGGGTAAACAGTTTTTTGAGCTGTGCGACGCTGACTTTGCCGCTACAGCGCAATGCCAGTTGCTGCGCGAAGCTGGAGCGCGCCGAAGCAAAGTCGAACAACTCTTCGCCGCTCACGCGCACGTTGCCGGAATACTCATCCAGGCTGGCCTTGCCGCGCACCACCAATAATTCATCCTCGCGTATCCACGGGCGGCTGGCCTCGTAGATTTCGTTGAATACCGTCAGCTCGACCTGCGCGCTGCCGTCATCCAGCGTGACCACCGCCATACGTCCGCGCCGCGTTTGCTGAATGCGCAGCCCCGCCACGATGCCCGCCAGCACCACCGGCACGCCGCGCCGCGAACTGTGGCCCGAGCCGCTTCCAGAGCCATTCGTTTGCCCGACGAATTGTGGTGTCAGGTCGGACAGTTTCACTTTGATGAAGCTGGTCAATTCATCGGCGTATTCCTGATACGGATGCCCGCCCAGATAAATTCCCAGACTGGCTTTTTCGTGCGCAAGCTGTTCGCGCAAGCGCCAGCGCGGCACGTCGATGGTCTGCACGATCAGCACCGCATCGGATTCGTCGTTGCCGAACAGACTGTTTTGATTCGCCGCGCGCGCGTGTTGGTCGGCACTCGCCAAGGCCGCATCCACGCTGGCCATCAGCGCGGCACGATGATTGTTGATGCTGTCGAATGCACCCGCTCGTATCAGTGCTTCGACAGTGCGCCGGTTGACGATGCGCTTGTCCACGCGTCGGCAAAAATCGAACAGGTCTTTGAACGGGCCGTTCTCGCGTGCCTTGACGATACTGTTGATGGCCGCCTCGCCGGTGCCCTTGATGGCGCCCAGCCCGTAGGCGATGGTCTGCTCGTCCACCGGCGAGAACACATAGCCCGAGCTATTGACGTCAGGCGGCAACACACGAATAGTTTGCTGCAAGGTATCGGCGTAAAAGATGCTGACTTTTTCGGTGTTATCCAGATCTCCAGACAGGGTCGCTGCCATGAAGGCAGCCGGATGATGCGCCTTGAGATAGGCCGTCTGATAGGCTACCAATGCGTAGGCGGCAGCATGCGACTTGTTGAAACCATAGCCGGCGAACTTCTCCATCAGGTCGAACAGGTTGCCGGCCTGCTCCTTCGATGTGCCGTTCTTGAGCGCACCGCTAACGAAGATCTCGCGCTGTTCGGCCATTTCTTCGGCCTTCTTCTTGCCCATCGCACGGCGTAGCAAGTCGGCTCCGCCCAAGCTGTAGCCGCCCACGATCTGAGCCATCTGCATCACCTGCTCCTGATAGACCATGATGCCGTAGGTCTCGCGCAGCACCGGCTCGACCGCAGAGTGCGGGTATTCGAACTTCTCGCCATGCTTGCGCCGCACAAAATCCGGGATCAAATCCATCGGACCGGGGCGGTAGAGCGCCACCAGCGCGATGATGTCCTCGAAGCGATTTGGCTTGGCCTGTTTTAGCATGTCCTTCATGCCGCGCGATTCGAGCTGGAACACGGCGGTGGTGTTAGCTTTCGTGAGCAGGTCGTAAGTCGCAATATCGTTCAGCGGCATGGTTTCCAGCGAGAACGGCGCAACGCCACCAGCCAGACGCGCGACATGGCGCATCGCCCAATCCAGGATGGTCAGCGTACGCAGGCCGAGAAAGTCGAACTTCACCAGACCGACAGCTTCGACATCGTCCTTGTCGAACTGGCTGACCACGCTGGTGCTGCTGTCGGCGCAATACAGCGGGCAGAAATCGGTGAGTTGTCCGGGCGCGATCAATACACCGCCGGCGTGCATGCCGACATTGCGCGTCAAATCTTCGAGTCGTCCGGCGAGCTCCAGCAGTTCTGGCACACCCTCCTCGCGTTCGGCGATAGCGTTGATCTCCGGCTCCATCTCTCGCGCCTTTTTTAGCGACACCGGTTTCACCCCTTCGACCGGGATCGCCTTGGACAGGCTGTCGCACAGCCCATACGGGAAATCCATCACGCGCCCGACGTCGCGGATCACCGCCTTGGACGCCATCGTGCCAAAAGTGGCGATCTGCGACACGCACTGCGCCCCGTATTTATTTTTCACATACTCGATGACGCGCTCGCGCCCGTCCTGACAGAAATCCACGTCAAAGTCGGGCATGGATACGCGTTCTGGATTCAGGAAGCGCTCAAACAGCAAGCCGTAGCGCAGCGGATCGAGGTCTGTGATGCCGAGGCTGTACGCCACCAGCGAACCCGCGCCGGAACCGCGGCCGGGGCCGACCGGCACGCCATTGGGAAATGCTTCGGAGCGGTAAGCCTTGGCCCAGCGGATGAAATCCGCCACGATCAAAAAGTAGCCAGGAAAACCCATCTTGATGATGGTGTCAGCCTCAAAGACAAGACGCTCTTGATATTCCGGCAGCTTCGCGGCGCGTGCTGTTTCGTCGGGATAAAGCAACGCCATGCGCTGCCGCAAACCGAGCACCGCCTGCTCGCGCAGATAATCGTCCAGCTCCTGCCCGTCCGGTGTAGGGAAATCCGGCAGACGCGGCTTGCCTAACACCAGAGAAAGATTGCAGCGGCGCGCAATCTCAACGCTGTTCTGCAATGCTTCCGGCAGGTCGGCGAACAGCTCAGCCATTTCCGCTTGCGTCTTGAAATACTGCTGTGCGGTAAATTTTTTGGCGCGGCGCTTATCGTTCAGCACATAGCCTTCGGCGATGCACACGCGCGCTTCATGCGCCTTAAAGTCGTCGGCGGCGAGGAACTGCACCGGATGGGTGGCGACTACCGGCAGGCCGAGCTTGGCGGCCAATTGCGCCGCTGCCTGTATGTAATGCTCTTCGTCGGCAAATCCGGCGCGCTGCACTTCGAGGTAATAGCGGTTGTTGAACAGCCCGGCCCATTCCTGCGCGAACTGCTCGGCCTGTTTCGCGTTGCCGGACAGCAGCGCGCTGCCGACATCGCCGAGATGCGCGCCGGACAATGCGATCAGCCCGGAGGTACCCTCGTGGAACCATTCGCGGCGTAGCTCGGCGCGGCCGCGATGCTGGTTCTCGAGATAGGCGCGCGACAACAGGCGGCACAGCAACAGATAGCCTTCGCGCGACTGGCACAACAGCAACAGGCGATGCGGCCGGTCGCGGTCGGCATCGTTGCTGATAAACACATCGCAGCCGACGATGGGCTTGAGGCCTTTGCCGCGCGCGCTTTGATAAAACTTCACCAGACCGAACACGTTGCTCAGGTCGGTCAAGGCCAGCGCCGGCATCCCATCGCCCTGCGCGGCGGCGGCCGCCTCATCCACGCGCACCATGCCATCCGAAATGGAGTATTCGCTGTGCAGCCGGAGATGGACGAAGGATGGTTGCGGCATGATGAAAACGTGAGAATTCGAGCAGCAATTTTAGCACCGTCGGCAGCACTAAAATTTCTTACCGGCGATTCAAAACGTTAGAATCCACTCCCCCCACTTTGCCGCCCTGACTTCACGTGCATCCGCCCCTCACCCCGCAACGCGAAAAATATCTGCTGCTGACCCTCGCGGGCATCCAGTTCAGCCACGTGCTCGATTTCATGATCATGATGCCGCTCGGCCCGATCCTGATCGCCGAATTCGGCATCACCACGCACGAATTCGGCCTGCTGGTCGCGTCCTACAGCTTCAGCGCCGCCGCATCCGGCCTGCTCGCCGCAACCTTCGTCGACCGGTTCGAGCGCAAGCGCCTGCTGCTCGCCATGTTCACGCTGTTCGGCCTGGCGACGCTGGCGTGCGGCCTGGCTCCCGGCTACGCCACCTTGCTGATCGCGCGCGGACTGGCCGGCGCGTTCGGCGGAGTAATGGGCGCGCTGGTGCAGACCATGATCGGCGACGTGATTCCGTTCGCACGCCGCGCCCGCGCCAGCAGCATGGTATCGGCGGCTTTCTCGGTCTCCACGGTCGTGGGTGTACCGCTGTCGTTGTGGCTGGCCAACCATTTCCAGTGGCGCGCACCGTTCGTCTTCATCGCCGCGCTGGTCGTGCTGTTCATCCTCGTCGCGCTGCGCGTGCTGCCGGAGATGCGCCACCACATCAGCGCCGAGAAGCAGGCGCATCCGTTCGCCGCGATGTTCACCGTGCTGCGCGACGTTAACCACTTGCGCGCGCTGCTGTTCTCCGCGCTGATCATCTTCTCCGGCTTCACGGTGATTCCCTATATCACCCTCTACTCGGTACACAACGTCGGCATTTCACTGCATGACATCCCGCTCGTCTATTTCGCAGGCGGCGCAGCGACACTCGTCACCGCGCGGTTGATTGGCTACTGGGCCGACCTGCACGGCAAGATCGAGGTCTATCGCGTGGTCGCCGTGGCCGCGCTGCTGCCGCTGCTCGTGGTCACGCACATCGGCGTAGTGCCGCTGTGGCTGTGGCTGGTCTGCACCACGACCTTCTTCGTGCTGGTATCGGGGCGCATGATCCCGGCGATGGCGATCATCACCTCGGCGGCGCAACCGGGACTGCGCGGCACCTTCATGTCGCTCAATGCCACCACGCAGGCGTTCGCGATGGGCTTGGCCTCGACACTGGCGGGATTCATCATTTCGCAGGACAATGCGGGGCATATCGTCGATTACGGCATGGTCGGCTATGTGGCGATGATGGCAAACCTGCTGGCGGTGTGGTTCGTATCCCGCATCGCGATGCACGGACAGAGCGCCGCCGTACCGCCTCAACCATCGGGGATCCCATGAACCGGAAACAGATTGTCAACCACCTGCTGCGCTGGCGCGCCCGATTCTCCGAGCGCATCGCGCAACTTTGGAAGCACAGCTTCTATCTCTATCTCGCCGGGCTGTTCAGCGTGTTCGCGGTGCTCGACACGACGGTGCTGCACTACACCTCCGATATGCGCCAATCGGCATTTGACGCGATGGTGCGCTATCGCATCGTGGTGCCGAAGCCCGACCCCGACATCGTGATCGTGGACATCAACGAGGCCAGTCTTGCGGCGATGGCGCAGGACTACGGACGCTGGCCGTGGCCGCGCCAGGTGATGGGCGAGTTCGTCGAACAGATCGAGAAGCAGCAGCCCAAAGCGGTGGTGTTCGATATCCTGTTCAGCGACGCGGACGTGTACAACCCGGACAGCGACACCTATTTCAACGACGCCATCGCGGCGACGAACAACACCTTCTTTCCGATGCTGCGGCTCGATCCCTCCAGCGACAGCCTGAGCCAAGTCAAGCCCGCGATGATCCCCGGCGTGACGCCGCTGCCCGGCGCGCAGCCGGACGCGACCGTGGCGGTGGTACTGCCGCACTTCCAGGCAGCACTCGACGGCGGCCGCCTCGGCCTGCACAACATCTACCCGGATGCCGACAACGTGGCACGCGAATACATGGTGTACCGCGATGACTACGGCTGGAAGGTGCCCTCGCTGCCGGCGCGCATCGCGCAGGAACTGGGCTGGGTCAAACCGCCCGCGCAGCAGGTACTGCTCAACTGGCGCGGCAAGCCGTTCACCTACCGCTACGTCAGCTTCAGCGACGTGTTCGCCGACATGGGCAGCAAGGAGAAGAAACGCCCGCAGGACGAGTTCAAGGGCAAGATCGTCATCATCGGCTCGACCGCGCCCAGCCTGTTCGACATCAAGGCGACACCGCTGGACAAGATGCACCCCGGCGTGGAGATCCTCGCCACCGCGATCGACAACTTCAAGCATGGCGACGCGCTACGCTTCCCGGAGTGGCGCTTCCCGTACCTGCTGCTCACGCTGGCCATCGTCTGGCTGACGGCCTGGAGCTTCTACCGCGACACGGGGCGCGACAAGATCGACCGGGCGTTCGGCCTGTCGCAGTTCGTCCTGGTCGGCATCAGCTACGCCAGCATCAACCTCACCACCACCTACATCAACCTCACCGGGCCGGTCACGGTGGGTGTGGCGTTCTTCACGCTGGCGCGCCTGTATGCGACAACGACCAGCCGGGCGCTGGAACGGAGCATGGTGCGCACAGCGGCGGTGCGCAGCGGCGAATTGCAGGCCACCCTGCTGCTGATCCGGCTGAATACCGAGCGCAATGTGATCCGCCCCATCGCGCTTGGCAGGATCTGCCAGGCTCTGCTGAAGACCGGCCGGATCACCAAGAGCGTCGAGGCGCTGGCCGGCGAGCAGAAGGGCCTGTGGAACCTGTTTGAGAATACCCTCGCGGTCTCGTGGGTCGCCAATGCCGGAGATGACGAGGCGCAGGCGGCGATCCGGCGCGACATCGACGCGCTGCTGGCTGCCTTGCCGACAGTATTGCGCCGCCATCTCGCCCAGCCGGATAATGCGGCCAGCCACTTCGTCTATCACGGGCAGATTGCCGGGGGTGATGCGGCGCGCGCCGGCTGGCGCGTGATGTTCGCCGAGGCTTTGCTGGAATGGGACAAACAGGAAAAGGAACCCACATGAAAACCATGAAACTCAGCTTGATGATTTGCGCGCTGCTGCTGAGCGGCGCACTGCATGCCGCCGAGAGCGGCACCGCCATCAAGGGCGACGACCTCAAGGCCGAGCCGTTCCGCGACGCGAAGACGGTGGCGAAACTGGCGTCTGGCGACAAGGTGGACATCCTCAAGAAAGACGGCGGCTGGTACCAGGTGAAGAGCGCCAAGGGCAATGGCTGGGTGCGCATGCTCAGCATGCGCAAGGGCGATGCGCGCAAGGGCGGCGGCGACGCCTCCGGTGTACTCGCCCTCGCCTCGGGACGCGCCGGCACCGGCAAGGTGGTCGCGACCACCGGCATCCGCGGCCTGAACGAGGAGGAGCTGAAGGCAGCCAAGTTCAACGAGGCCGAGCTGAAGCGCGCCGAATCCTACGCCACCGGCAAATCAGAGGCGTCGAAATTCGCCGCATCGGGCAAGCTCGTTGCGCGCCCGTTCGACTACCTGCCCGCGCCGAAATGAGGAGAAACGCCATGAACAACAAAACATTATGGATTCTGACGCTGGCGCTGTTCTCCACGGCCGCATGGGGCGCCAACCCGTTCGAGCAAGAATTGCTGAAAACGCTGAAGCAGGGTGTGCAGCAACAGGTGACGGGCAAACCCGCCACCTCGGTTGAGGAGGAAACCGCGATCGGGCGGCAGATCGCCGGCAACCTGCTCGGCGCAGCCCCCTTGGTCAAGGACGCGAAGCTGCAGAAATACGTCAACAACGTCGGCCGCTGGGTCGCGAACCAGAGCGAGCGCCCCGAACTGGAATGGCACTTCGGCGTGATCGATTCGAACGACGTGAACGCGTTCGCCGCGCCCGGGGGCTACATCTTCGTCACGCGCGGGCTGTACCGCCTGCTGCAGAGCGAGGCCGAACTGGCCGGAGTGCTGGCGCATGAAGTCGGCCATGTGATCCGCCAGCACCACCTGAAGATATTGCAGCAAAGCAAGCTGCTCGACCTCGGCAGCCAGGTGGTCGCGAAGAACGTCGGCGGTGGCAGCGACAAGGTACAAGGACTGATCGGCAGCGGCGCGGAAATCGTGTCGCGCTCGCTGGACAAGGACGCCGAATTCGAGGCCGACCGCATCGCCGTGGTGCTCGCCACGCGCGCGGGCTACGACGCCTTCGGCCTGCCCGCCGTGCTGCAGCAGATCGGCCACTTCGCCAAGAACGACGGCGACGTCGCGCTGCTGTTCAAGACCCACCCGCATCCCGACGACCGCCTGAGCAAACTGGGCAGCGCGATGGACGACCGCTTCGACGGGGTAAAAGGCAAGACGTTGGAGAAGCGGTTGTATCGGATCAAGCAGTAACACTTACCACCACCAAAGAAGCTGTACCTGCCCTATTTGCGTTGTAACTAAGCTGAGGTTCATAACATGGCGTTCGGCGAAATAAATTTCGCCTTGTCTATTTTGGATAGATTTTTGAAATGGCGCACTTCTCGAAAAACTCCGACTCTCCCATCACCCGAAACAGTTTCCGCGCGTTTCATTCGTTTATTTGAGGCTCACGGAGTTCATCGCAATCAGATTCCACGTTTTTTTGATTACGGTTTAATTCTGAAGGACGTTCAAAGTGACGAATCTCTCCTAGCCAAACTCGATGAGAATATGCTGACTGCTGCTTGCACGCGTTTCGCTGTACGCAGGGAATGGCTTGACGGAGCAGAATCTCAAGCACATCCATATCACGACTTCTATAAGTACCCAAAAGAGTTTCTGAGATTCTTGGATGCCTTAAAAGTAAACAATCCAGAGGGCCATATGGAAGGCGTACTAATCGCTCCTAACGAGCGTGTTTGGGATGCTGGAGCACTTCTCATATTGCAAGAAACCATTGGCCATATAGGCGACAAGCCAATTTTTCGCCATCACTTGTGTAACAACTGGATATTTTCCTACTGGAAGGCACGCACCTATTTGACTGCATGTGTTGCAATTGCTTGGAAGCGAAAGGTCTATATTCATGGCATTAGCCAACCCAAGAATACAATCGACCAGCTGGCTTATGGCGAAACTCTTCTTGGTTGGCAGGGCGAAGGCATCTGGGAGTTTGGATGTGTGACATGGCATCCGGAAGATATGGCCCTTCAACCAGATGAATTTCTTAATGGCATTGACCCAGAAAAAGAAAACTTCAGCATTAAATCATGCCTAAAGCTGTGGCTTGATCTGGAGGAAGAAGGCCTCATGGACGCAGGCATCAGAACAGACGCCAAGCAACTTTTTCAGCAGGAGTTGACGAAATATTCGTCGCCTTAGCAGCGATACAACCTAGAATACGGTCAGGAAAGATGCCGCGAAAACGGCGCAGGGAATGGAGCGGGTGAAGGGGATCGAACCCTCGTATGCAGCTTGGGAAGCTGCCGTTCTACCATTGAACTACACCCGCTTGGTGTAGAATACGGCGCGTATTTTAACACGGCCATCGGCAATTAAGAGAATCCCAAAGTGATAACGGTCAGCATCAATGGCGAACCCCGCCGATTTCCGCAAGCCATCAGCGTCGCCGCCTTCATCGAGGAGATGGGGCTGGCCGGCAAGCGCATCGCGCTGGAGCGCAACGGTGAGATCGTGCCGCGCGGCATGTTCGCCGCGCAACAACTGGCGGACGGCGACAGGCTGGAAGTGGTTGTCGCGGTGGGTGGCGGCTGACCAGCGAAACCGTCATTCCGGCGCAGGCCGGAATCCAGCAAGACCAAAATACATTTTTGTTTAAACCCACTGGATTCCGGCCTGCGCCGGAATGATGCCCCAATAGAGCTTAAGGAAACGACATGAACGACAAACTCATCATCGCAGGTAAAAGCTACTCGTCCCGGCTGCTGGTCGGCACGGGCAAATACAAGGACTTCGCCGAGACCCAGGCGGCGGTCGAGGCCAGCGGCGCGGAGATCATCACAATCGCGATCCGCCGCAGCAACATTGGGCAGAACCCGAACGAGCCGAGCCTGCTGGAAATCCTGCCGCCGTCGAAATACATGCTGCTGCCCAACACCGCAGGCTGCTACACCGCCGACGACGCGGTGCGCACATTGCGGCTGGCGCGCGAACTGCTGGACGGACATACCCTGGTCAAGCTGGAAGTGCTGGGCGACCCGCAATCGCTGTATCCGAACGTGATCGAGACCATCGCCGCCGCGAAGACATTGGTCGCGGAAGGCTTTCAGGTGATGGTGTACACCTCGGACGACCCTATCATCGCCAAGCAGCTTGAAGACATCGGCTGCGTGGCGATCATGCCGCTGGCCTCGCTGATCGGCTCCGGCATGGGCATCCTCAACCCGTGGAATTTGCAACTCCTCATGGAGCGCGTGCAGGTGCCGGTGATCGTGGATGCGGGGGTCGGCACCGCGTCGGATGCGGCGATCGCAATGGAACTGGGCTGCGACGGCGTGCTGATGAATACCGCGATTGCCGCCGCACAGAATCCGGTGCTGATGGCCGGCGCGATGAAGAAGGCTGTGGAAGCAGGGCGCGAAGCTTATCTCGCCGGACGCATGCCGAAGAAACTGTACAGCGCCAGCCCGAGCTCGCCGACGGCGGGGATCATCAGCTCGGTACGCAGTTAATCACGGACCCGTTCACCCTGAGATTAGAGGGGCGAACTGCTTCAGTCTCTTATGACTCAACGCTTCACATTTATGAGCAGATTCGTAGCCCGGATGGAACGTTAGCGGAATCCGGAGACTTCGGCGTTCCCCGGATTCCGCTAACGTTTCATCCGGGCTACGTGTTTGATTCCGGCTCGCCCGGCTTAGGTTAATCGAATGCCCGACACACCCGATTTCAGTAAAAGACATATCCGCAGCTACGTGCTGCGCCAGGGCCGCGTCTCGCCCGCGCAGCAGCGTGCCTGCGACACGCTGCTGCCGCGTTTCGGCATCCCCTACACCGCGCAGCCGCTCGACCTGGATCAGGCCTTCTGGCGCGCCGCGCAGAAGATCCTGGAGATCGGTTTCGGCATGGGCGACAGCACCGCGACCATCGCGCTTGCGCATCCCGAAAACGACTACCTCGCGCTGGAGGTGCATACGCCGGGCGTGGGCAACCTGCTGAAGCTGATCGATTTGCAACAGATACCCAACATCCGCATCATCCAGCACGATGCGGTGGAAGTGCTGCGCGACATGCTCGGCGACGCAACGCTGGACGGCGTGCATATCTTCTTCCCCGATCCGTGGCACAAGGCGCGGCACAACAAGCGCCGCCTGATCCAGGCGCCGTTCGTCGCGCAACTGGTGCAGAAGCTCAAACCCGGCGGTTACATTCACGTCGCCACCGACTGGCAGGACTATGCCGAACAGGTCTTGGCGGTATTGAGCGCGGAGCCGCTACTGGAGAATACGGCGGCGGATTATGCGCCGCGCCCCGCCTACCGCCCGCTCACCAAATTCGAGAAACGCGGCATCAACCTGGGACATGGAGTGTGGGATTTGGTGTTCCGGCGGAAAACTACTCCTTAAAACCCCATAGTTCAGGGCGAACGGACTTCAAGAAAGCCTATTTACCCACCAAAAAAATCTCCAGCAGGTCATTCAAAAACCGTTGCCCGAGCTGCGTCGGCGCAATGCGCTGATGGTCGCGCACTAACAGCCCGCGCCGCTCGGCCTCCTCCAGTTCGCGGCGAATGCCGAGCAGCGGCAGGCTGGTGCGCTCCTGGAACAGCACGCTGTCGAAACCCCGGTTCAAGCGCAGCGCATTCATCATGAACTCGAACGCCAGCTCGTCGCGCCCCACTTCATGCTCGCTTTGCAGCGGTGTGCTTTTTGCCACCTGCTCTATATAAGCCTGCGGTTGCCTGTGGCGCGCCTGGCGGATCACCTTGTCGTGGAAACTCAGCTTGCTGTGCGCGCCCGCGCCGATGCCGAGATAATCGCCGAACTGCCAGTAATTCAGATTGTGGCGCGACTGACGCTTCGGCTGCGCGAAAGCGGAAGTCTCGTAGTGCTGGTAGCCGTGCGCCGCCAGCAGTTCCTCGATGCTGCCCTGCATGTCGCTGCTCGCGTCGTCGTCAGGCAGCGATGGCGGATTGCGATGGAACAGCGTGTTCGGCTCCAGCGTCAGGTGATAGCAGGATAGGTGTTGCGGCGCGAACGACAGCGCGGTTTGCACGTCCTGCAACGCCTGCTCCAGGGTTTGTCCAAGAGTTTTATCCTGATTTTTACCGGGCAATGCATACATCAGGTCGAGATTGATATTGTCGAAATGCCGCTGCGCGATTTCGATCGCGCGCCTCGCTTCGTCGGCGCTGTGGATGCGCCCCAGCGCCTGCAGATGCGCGTCGTTGAAACTCTGGATACCAAGCGATAAACGGTTCACCCCCGCATCGCGATACGCCGCAAAGCGCGCCGCCTCGACCGTGCCGGGATTGGCTTCCAGCGTGATCTCCGCGCCGAGGTCGAGCGGCAGCAACATGCGCACCTGGCGCAGAATCTCCGCGACACTCTCGCCGCTCAACATGCTGGGCGTGCCGCCGCCGAAGAACACCGTGTAGACCTTGCGCCCCCAGATCAGCGGCAGGGCCAGTTCCAGATCACACACTAATGCCGCGACGTATTCTTTTTCGGGCACTGAGCCGTGCGCCTCGTGCGAATTGAAGTCGCAATACGGGCATTTGCGCACGCACCACGGGATGTGGATATACAGCGACAGCGGCGGCAACGCCTGGAAATTCACGGCCTGCGATTTCAACCCGGCAGGTTGTAGGGAGTGAAGCGTCATAATGTCGTTGGTTTCTATTGGGTAGCTGTGCTTAATTCCAACACTCATGTCCCAGCGGCGACTTGTTTAATGCTTCCTTGTATAGCCGCCACTGCGGCATGAATTTATCCAGCAAGGACAAAAAATGCTCGTTATGCTGCCGCTCCAGCAAGTGTGCAAGTTCATGCACGACAACGTACTCCAAACACTGCGGAGACTTCTTGGCCAGCTCCAGATTTAACCAAACACGCCGGGCATCCGCGTTACTGCTTCCCCACTTGGTCTTCATTTTCTTGATTCCCCAAGCGGCGACCTGCACGCCAAGCTGACGTTGCCATTTCTCCAGCAAAGGCGGAATCAGCACCATAAGCTGTTCCCGATACCAGCGCTGCAAAACAGCTTCACGCTTCTCTGCACTTGTTCCAGGCCGCACAAAAAGATCGAGCGAAGCAATGCCGCGCAGTGCAACTCTGGCCGGTTCATCCTGCTCATGCACCCGCAGCCGGTAACGGCGCCCCATAAAATAGTGGCTCTCGCCATTCACCATCTCGCGCTTCGATTGGCGCGGCTGCCCGGTGAATTTTATTTTTTGTCGCTTGATCCAGCCCAGCTTGCCGATCACTGCCAGCCGCACCGCCTCGTCGCTTACCACCAAGGGAGCAGCTACGCGCACCCGTCCTTGCGGCGGATAAACACCCAGATGTAAATTCTTGATGTCCTTGCGCACCACTTCGACGGCAATACCGCCAACGCTGATGTTGTGGGTTTTAGTAATCATGCTGCTGGCTCTTCACCAGTTCGAGTATGCGCGTGGTTTCCACTTCCACACTGTACTTGCCGTTGGCCTGCCGTATACCCGTAAATCCGCTCGTTTGCGATGAATTGAAAGCCTGCTCCAACACCGCCTTGATGGCATTGCGCACCAGCTTGGTCTTCACCGTATGGTCGCGCCAACCGTCCTGAAGTTTGTCGCGTACCGCCGCATCCACCGCCAGTGCCAGCGTCTCGTCCTTGTTCAAATTGTTATACAGCGCCCGTTGTGCTTGCGTCTTCACGCTCGCCGGATAACCGCCCATGCTTCCGCCCGGCATGGCCGCCTCTTTCGCCAGCGCAACGATTTCAGCCAGATATTTTTTGTAATCGATCATCCCCTTGCGTCGCAGTTCGATCAAAGCATCCAGCAGCTTGGATATCTTCTCGTAATAGGCGGGATCGACCGGCGACTCGTTGATGATGAGTTTGCGCACGTTATTCTCGATAGTCTCTGCCACCGCGTCTTCGCTCTTGCGGATGCCCTTGGGCAAAGCATTCACCGCACCCACGCCGCGTTCGACGATGAGCTGGATCAGGCTCATGTCATCAAAGGCCGAAATTTTTTCGCTTTCTTCGGCACGGATGTATTTGTCGATCAAATAACGCATGGCCGGCTCGTACATTTTCAAGTCAATGTAATCGGCACTTTTCAGCTTGATCTCGTTGCGCAGATTTTCGTAAAAAGAGACTTCATCCCTGATCGTCTTTATCTCCGAAACGCTGTAGCCAGCCTCACTCATCTCGTTGGCAAGGTTGGCATACTTGCGGATCAGGGAAGCGACCAGTTTGTACAGCGACAGGCGTTTCGGTTCATTCGCCTTCTTTTCCTCTTCGTTATCGTTGGCTATCGCCACAAAATAACGGAAATACGCGCTTTGATCCTTCGGTGCATCCACCGGTTCGCACAATGCCTTCACCGCCTCGCGCGCTTCCTCCAAATCTTCCCGCGCTTTGTCCAGCCGGTTTTCCAGCAAGCCCTTCACATCATCCTTGTCGTAACCATCCAGCGCGCCGCTGGTGTAATCCTGCACCGCACCTTCCAGGCTCTTGAATAAATCCTTGTAGTCCACGATGTAACCGTATTCCTTATCGTCTCCATCCAGCCGGTTCACCCGGCAGATAGCCTGGAACAGGCCGTGGTCGCGCATTTGCTTGTCGATATAGAGATAGGTAGCCGAGGGTGCATCGAACCCGGTAAGCAGCTTATCCACCACAATCAGCAGTTTCATCTGCCCCGGCTCGTCGATGAATTTTCTCTTCACCTCCTGCTCGAATTTTTCCGCCTTGTTGATGGCGGTCTCTGGCGCCTCATCGAACCAGTCCGCCAGCATCTGACGATAGACCTCGTACTTGAAAAGGCTGTCGGTTTCACCCTCGCCCGTCGTCTCCCCTTTGGTATCGGCCACGGTCGGCGCATAGCTGGTAACGATGGCGCACTTGCCAGCCAATTCCGTCTTGGCGAACAGCTCGTAAAATTTGCACGCCTCGTAGATACTGCCCGCCACCAGCATCGCATTACCGTGGCCATCCATCAGGCGCGGCTTGTCGTTCATGTCGAGCAAAATGTCGGCAACGATTTTCGACAGCCGATCCTGGCTCGACAGCACGCGCTGCATCGTTCCCCACTTCTGTTTCAATTGCGCCTTGGCCAGATCATTCAAGCCCCGGGTCTTGGCCTCGAACCACTGATCGACCTTCTCCTTGTTGGTCAGGCGCTGGTCGATGTCGCGCGCTTCATAGCGCAAATCCAGTATCACGCCTTCGCGCACTGCCTGGTCGAATTTGTAGGTATGGATGTAGCGCCCGAACACCTCGATGCTCTTCTGCTTGTCCGCCTTGAGCAGCGGCGTGCCGGTAAAACCGACAAATAGTGCGTTGGGCAGCAGCGCCTTCATCGCCTCGTGCATATCGCCGCTTTGCGTGCGGTGGCACTCGTCCACAAACACATAGATGTCGCCCTTGGCCTTGAAATCAGGCGGCAGTTTCCGAATCGCTTCAATGAACGCCTTGCTGTCCGCACCCTCGTCCTGTTTGCTCTTGCCGCCAAACTTATGCACCAGCGAACACAACAGCGATTCATCGCTACGGTCGAGCGCCGCGATCAAATCCGCGCCGCTCTTCGTGCGGTAAATTTTCTCGTTGACACCGAAAAACACCTTCTCGATCTGGTCGTCCAGTTCGGTGCGGTCGGTGATAATGAGCACGCGCGCATCCTGCACATTCTCGCGTATCCACTTCGCCAGCCACACCATCGTCAGCGATTTGCCGCTGCCCTGCGTATGCCAGATGATGCCACCCTCGCGGCGACGGATGAAATCCTGCGCCGCCTTCACGCCGAAATACTGGTTCTGGCGGCACACCTTTTTGATGCCCGCATCGAATGCCACAAAATTGTGGATCAGCTCCAGAAAACGCGCCTTGCCGCACACCTGCAACAAATGGCGATCCAATATTAGGGGCGTATTGCCATACGCCCCTACTTCTTCCTCCACCCATTGCAGGTAATACTTTTCTTTGGTTTCGATCGTGCCGTAGCGCAGCCCCTCGCTGTCGTTGCCCGCCATCAGCCACTGCATGGTTGAGAAGAATGGCTGGATGAATCGCTTCTCCTGATTGTTCCGATTCTGACGTATGCCTTCGGCTACAGACACCGTGGAGCGTTTCAACTCCAGAATCCCCAGCGCGATGCCGTTCACATACAGCACGATGTCCGGGCGCTTCGCACTGGCTCTGGCATCGGCCCCGCTCACCGTCACCTCCTCGGCGATGGCGAAGTGGTTGGCCTGCGGCTTCTTCCAGTCGATTAACCAGACGGTGACATTTTTTTCGCCCACCTCGGGCTTCACCTTCACACCGTAGCGCAGCAAGTCATACACCGCGCGGTTGCGATCATAAATACTCTTGCCGGTGTCGCCCGCCACCTTCTCCAGTTCGTGCAGCGCGCGGCCAATCAGCACATCGCTCACGCCCTGCTTTTGCAGCCAGGCGCGCAACAGCTCCGGTTCGACGTTGCGGTTACCCTTGCCCTCGAATCCGTCACGGTCTATCCAGTTACCGAGATAGTCATAACCCAACTGTTCGCGGAACAGCGCCACCACGCGGTTCTGCGTGTTCCGTTCGATTTGTCCGACAGCGCTCATCAATGCTCCTCCAGATGATCTTGCTTCGGGATGCCGCCCCCCAGCGCCCGCTTCACCATTTTCTCCACCGCAGGCGTCAGGTTGATCGGCAACAGGCGCGTCCCCGGATGCGCCTGTTGGAAAACACGGAATACCTCGTCGGCAAAAGCCTGGCCGATCTCCTCCACCCCAGCGAAATCGAGCACAACAATCTGGAAACGCTCGAAGCGCATGGTGAGGCGTTTGGCCTGCGAGCGCGAAACGAGTTTTTCACCTTCGTGCTGCGCTAGTTTCACCGGGACGATGGTCTTGGCGAAGGTATATTCCTCGGGTGCGGCAAATTGGTCGAACACCTCCTGCAAGGTGCGCTTGCTGTCGTTGGCGAGGCGCATCAGCACCAATGTTCCGGGCGCATCGGCAGCGCGTTCGAGCAACACATCCGTGCCCCAGTCGTCATGCACGAAATGCAGCTTGCCGGAACGGATATCGAAGGCATCCATCACCTTCGACGAAAAGAAAATTCCTTCACCGGTATGGTTTGCCGGGTCGGTGGTCAGCTTGCCCTTGGCCAGCTCCAGGATCGCCTCACGCGGATCGTACAAATTCAGCGCGCGCTGAATCTTGAGGAAAATGCCCTCACCTTCGTCGGCGACATAGGCCGAGGTATTCAGTGCATCGCGTACCATGCCCACCGATATGCGCTCCGAACCGGAATGGTCGATGGCGTTGTTCACCATCTCGGTCACGGCGTAATGCCAGACATCGCGCACATTGGGCGGCAAATCGGCCAGTTGCGGCGCAACCAGCCCGCGCCACACACGGTCTTCGTTCAGCCCGGCACGTTCGTATACCTCCTGCACGCTGGCCGACACCGCCAACTGGTAACGCACACCGCGCCCCACGCCGGAAGAAGTAATGATCCCCTCCCGTTTCAGTTTCGCCAGCCAGGCGCTGGCCGATTGGCGCGATACGCCGTGCTGCTCGGCCAGACGGGCAGCAACATTGCTCCCGTCACGGGCAATGGCAGCGAGGATGGAACGACGCAAGTCGGCAGTCATAGCGGATCAAACGTAAAGAAAAATTGACTTAATTGTAAAGCTATAATACAAGAAACGTAAAGGGCGCCTCAGCGTTGTTTTAGATTTCAGGCAAAAACTAAAATAGCGCAAGGCGTTAATTTAGATGCCTCGTCATTCCGGGCTTGACCCGGAATCCAGCAAAAATCAATATCGGCGCGCTTTGCGCGCCACTGGACACCGGCTTTTGCCGGTGTGACGGATTTTTAGAAACGTCCCAAATACCTCACACCAGCCGTATCCGTCCGGTCAACATCTCCTGCATCATGCCCTGCTTGAGGGCGCGGGTCTTGTCGCGGCGCGCTTCGAGCGCGGCGATCTCGGCGTCCATGTCGGAGAGGACGGCGGCGATGGCGGTTTGTTCCTCTGATGTCGGCGGAATTTGAACTCTATGGGTATGAACGTCATTTCGGTTCAACGTGGGGACACCAGATCCCGTACCGAATCTTTCAAGACCTAAGCTACCGAGTAGGTAGAAGATGAACTTGGGATAGTTTCCCTTAAAACTCGTTACCCAAAGCGAAGTGTTGTGTGGCCAAAAATCCTCTTCTACGAAATGAACATTGCCGATGGTACCGGAACGGCCAGTTACGACACCCGGCCCTTTCACAATGAACTCATCGTGGTAGTTCATCACGCCATTCGAATAAACAACTGGATAACAGCCCTGGCGAAGTCGGCTCGTCAACAAATCGAAGCCACGTTGCAATGGGCAAACATCACCCAGCCGCTTCACCTCCCACTCCCCGCTAAACCCCGGCAGGCGGCGCTGTCCGGTGAGCAGTTGCTGCATGGCACCCTGTTTGAGGTCGCGCTTCTTGGCGATGAGCTTGTCCAGCGACGCAATCAACGCATCCACATCCGACAGCGCGGTGGCGATGGCGCGTTGTTCTGAGAGAGGTGGGGTCGGTATTGGCAATTGTGAATACTCGTTGCCATTGATTCCTGGCTGTCCACTACGCATGGACATCAACCGCACCCAACTCCAATAGAAGTCAGTGGTGATATAAGCGGCTGCATAGGAAGATAGGAGTTTCTTCTGATCAGGCCGAATCCGAATCAGGAAGCCAGCAAAAACAAGTGGGCCATCGCTCAAGTTGTACCGGTATGTCTTGCCAACGCTTGCCCCTGTCCGTGCAAAAACGATGTCACCTTCATCAAGGTAGTAGTTGGGTGATTCGGCGCTATTAACAGATACCAAATTCTCATGAGAGAACCGCCCATCATCTGTAATGTCAGTGATGCGGATATAAGCAGGAAGACGGCCAGAGAAAGGAACTGACGGGGCATTGATACCGTAGTCAGGTCGGCCTATAAGACAGTCGCCCAACAACTTAACTTCCCAATCTTCTGGAATCATACCTACAACCGTCTGTTTGTAGCCCGGCCTGATGCGCAACGGATCCAGCATGACCCGATAGCTGGCCGGAGCCTCGCGCACCTCAAGCCGTGTACCTGTCGAAAGATCAGCCATACACGAAGCCCATCTTCTTCAGGTGTTCGTCCACGCGCGCGGAGAGGGTTTCCACTTCATCGGCCAGCCTGGGCAGCGGCGTGGCGTAGCGTTCGGCGAGCAGCCTGATGCGTCCGGTGAGCGTCTGGCTGACGCGCTCCAGTTCGCCCTGCACGGCGGCGGTGATGTCGGCGAGCCATTTGTCGTCCACCACCAGCGCCTTGATTTCGGCCTCAGATAGTTCGCCGTATTTTACGAACACTTGCATATCGAGCGCCTGCTGGGCATCTTTCACCTTCTTGCCGGAGACAGCTTGCTGCTCGATCAGGAACTGGTAGGCGACCAGCAGCTTGCGCTCTTCGGCGGCTTCGACGGGCTCAGCCCGAACGGATTTTATTTCTTTCAGGCGCTCCGTCACCGCGCCCTTGGCGATCTTGCCGTCTTCCATCACCCCGGCCAGCAAGCCATCCTCGCCGCCGTGCTCTTCGCGCAGCTCTTCCATCTGCTGCTCGATGGCGGCAATTTCGGCTTGCAGCGTTTCGATGGCCGCCTGTTCGGCGGCAAAATAGCGGGCGACGATCAACGCGGGCGGAATGAGGTCGGCCTTGTAGCGCTGTTTGTCGAACATGAAATCGTGCGCTTCGTTGTAAACGCTCTTGCCGTTCTTGTCTTTCGCCGGAACGAGCTGCCTGACAGCGGCGGCGGCCTGCCAGCCGTCGCTGACCAGCAGGTATACATCGTCCTGCATGGTCTCGGCCCAGTAGTCCATCAGGTGCTGATAGACATCGTAGGCATGGAACAGCGGCACGGGGCCGAAAATTTCCAGCAATTTTTCGGCAAGAAGCTCGATCAGCGCCTTGGGGCGCGTGCCGGGCTGGATCGCTTGAAACTGCGGCCTGGCGCAGTCTTCCAGCCAGACCTGGTATTGCCGGTTGACCTTGAGGTTGAAACTGGCGAATTCCGGATGGTTGAAGATGGTGGTTTTGATTGCGCCGGGCGCTACTTTGAGTTGGCTATAGCCGCCCCTCTCCCCCTGCCCCTCTGATGAAACAACCAAGCAATCGACTACGCCAGCAAGCTGGCTAGTCGCTGCTTGTCCCGCCTGCGGGCGAGGGGAGAAAAGCTCGCGGCGCATGCTGGGGAATACCTGCCAGTAGGCGGCAAGACCGTCGATGTCGCGGTTGGGGATGCCGCCCTTGAGATGGGCTGCGATGTCCTGCAAATCTTCCGTTGCGCTGCTGTCGATGTAGCGCGGCAGGTTGAGGTTGTAGCCTTCCGCCTCGATCCTGTCCAGCGGCACCATGCGCGAATATTTTTCGATCCCCAATTGTTTGTTGAAGGCATCCACGATCTGGTGGATGTCCTGCTCGCGCAATCGGTTTTTGTTGCCGTCCTTGATAAAGCCTTTGGAGGCGTCGATCATGAAGATGCCTTTGCGTCCGGCGGCACCTTCTTTGTCCAGCACGATGATGCAGGCGGGGATACCGGTGCCGTAGAACAGGTTGGCGGGCAGGCCAATGATGCCTTTGATGTAGCCCTGCGTGACGAGGCGCTTGCGGATCGCCGCTTCCGCGCCGCCCCGGAACAGCACGCCATGCGGCAGGATCACCGCGCCTTTGCCGGTGCTTTTGAGCGAAGCGAGGATATGCAGCAGAAAAGCGTAATCGCCGTTCTTGTCGGGCGGGATGCCGTATTCGAAGCGGTTGAATTCGTCGTTCTCCGGCTGGAAGCCGTGACTCCATGCCTTGGTGGAAAACGGCGGATTGGCAACCACGAAGTCGAAGGTTTTGAGTTGACCTTTAGCCTGCGTGAAGTAGGGATGCGCCAGCGTGTTGTCTTGCCAGATTATCGCCGTGGTGCAATCGTGCAGCACCATGTTCATGCGCGCCAGCGCGGAGGTGGCGTTGTCCATCTCCTGCCCGTAAAGGGCAAGGTCGAATCCGGTGCGGTTCCTGGCTTCGTCGTGCGCTTTGAGCAGCAGCGATCCCGACCCGCAGCTCGGGTCATAAATGGTTTGCTTGCGACTGCTGGCTTGAGCCAGCCCGATCACCATGGACATGACGCGGGAGACTTCCGCCGGGGTGTAGAACTGGCCTTTGGATTTTCCCGATTCGGTGGCGAAGTGCCGCATCAGGTATTCGTAAGCGTCGCCCAGCAGGTCGTCGCCTTCTACGCGGTTGCGCGCAAAATCCAGCCCCTCGAAGATTGCCACCAGCTTGGTGAGCCGTTCCACCATGGCCTGCGCCTTGCCGAGCTTTTCTTCGTCGTTGAAGTCGGGAAAGTCGCTGATCCTGAGCAGGCCGGAATTGGCGGCGGCCAGTTTGCTGGCGATCTTGGTGATTTTATCGCCGATCTCCTTGTCGTTCTTTGCCGCCACCATGTCGGCGAAGCTGCCGCCTTTTGGAATCTCGATCGGTGCATCGGGATCGTTCGCGTATTTGTCGGAGACGTATTTGACGAACAGCAGCGCCAGCACATAGTCCTTATACTGCGAGGCATCCATGCCGCCGCGCAGTTCGTCGCAGCTTTTCCAGAGAGCTGAATAGAGTTCGGATTTCTTGATCGCCATGTGCTCTTTATATTAATTGTCAGGTGGTGGGGCGCAGCCGTTGCAGCAGCACTTGCAGCGCCTTGCCGCGATGGCTGATGGCGTGCTTCTGTTCGCGCTCCAGTTCCGCGCTCATCTTGCCGAGCTCCGGTAGCCAGAACAGCGGGTCGTAGCCGAAGCCGCCGTCTCCGCGCTCTTCATGCGCGATCTCGCCGTGCCATTCGCCTTCGACGATCAGCGGCTGCGGATCGTCGGCATGGCGCAGCAGCACCAGTACACAGTAGTAATGCGCGCGGCGATCCGTCACGCCTTGCATGTCCTGCAGCAGCTTCTCGTTGTTCTTCTGGTCGGATTTCGGGTTATCCCCGGCGTAACGCGCGGACTGTACGCCGGGCGTGCCGCCCAACGCTTCCACGCAGATGCCGGAATCATCCGCCAGTGCGGGCAGGCCGCTCAGGCGGCTGACATGGCGCGCCTTGGCGAGGGCGTTTTCGATGAAGGTGACGTGCGGCTCTTCGGCCTCTGCGATGCCGAGCTGCGCCTGCGTCAGCACCTCGATGCCGAGCGGCTGCAGCAGAAACTGGAATTCGCGCAGCTTGCCGGGGTTGTTGGAGGCGATGACGAGTTTTTTCATGGTTGCATCAAACCCGTTCGTGGTGAGCCTGTCGAACCATGAACGGAATTGGAACGCTACCCTTCGACAAGCTCAGGGCGAACGGAAAAAAATAATTGCGCATCCTCAATTCGCCAGCGCCGCGCGCTGCATCCCGACCAGCTGCTCGATGCCGGACTTCGCCAGCTCCAGCAGTTCGTCCATCTCGGCGCGGGTGAAGGCATGGCCTTCGGCGGTGCCCTGCACTTCGACGAAGTGGCCATTGCCCAGCATCACCACGTTCATGTCGGTGTCGCAGGCGGAATCTTCCGCGTAATCCAGATCCAGCACCGGCTTGCCCTGGTAGATGCCGACCGAGATCGCGGCGATGAACTCCTTGAGCGGTGTTTCCTTCACCAACCCTTTTTGCATCAGGCCGGAAACCGCATCATGCAGCGCGACGAACGCGCCGGTGATGCTGGCGGTGCGCGTACCGCCGTCGGCCTGGATCACGTCGCAGTCGATCACGACGGTGCGCTCGCCGAGCTTTCCGAGATCAACCACGGCGCGCAGGCTGCGGCCGATCAGGCGCTGGATTTCCTGGGTGCGGCCGGATTGCTTGCCCTTGGCGGCCTCGCGCCCCATGCGCTCATTGGTGGAACGCGGCAGCATGCCATATTCCGCCGTGACCCAGCCCTCGCCGCTACCCTTCTTGTGCGGCGGGACTTTCTCTTCCACGCTGGCGGTGCAGATCACTTTGGTGTCGCCGCATTCGATCAGTACCGAACCTTCGGCATGTTTGGTGTAGCGGCGGGTGATGCGGATTTCACGCAATTGGTGGGGCAATCTTTGGCTGGGGCGCATGCTGGGTTCTCGATGTAAATAGTAGGGGCGATTCATGAATCGCCCGTACAGGTGGTTAGTGTGTGGTCAGGAAATTTCCAGGATATGACAGACGGGTTTGGCGGTATCGTGGTTAGCTTCGCCCTCTCCCCAGCGCACCGCGATGCCGGTGATATTGTCGGAATGGCCGTTTTCGCGCTCCAGCGCGCGCACGATGAGATTGTCCAGCGCATCGGCAACGGGTTCCGCGGCGAATGCCTCGTTCAATTCCTGGTCGGTGAACGGCCCCCACAGGCCATCGCTGCCGAGCAGCAGCACGTCGCCGGATTGCAGCGCGACCGGTTTGCCGGGCTCCATGTAAAACATGTCCTCGACGCCGCCGAGGCAGTTGGTGATCTGGTTGCGTTGCGGGTGGACGCGCGCTTCTTCTGCGGTGATCATGCCCCAATCGGACCACTGCTGCACCATCGAATGATCGCGTGTCCTGGCCAATACCGCGCCGTCGCGCAGCAGGTACAGGCGCGAGTCTCCGGCATGACCCCAATATACTTCGCCGTCCTGGATCAGCGCAGCCACTCCGGTTGATCCCGGAAAACCGCCCAATGCCTTGTCGTGCGCAATTCTCAGGATGCGTTCGTGTGCATGGCGCATGGCGCCTGAAACAAACTCGGCAGTGTCGGCAATGCGCGGCTGCGCTTCCCGTTCAAACGATTCGACAAACGTCCCGATGATCAAGTCCGCAGCCACCTCGCCGTGCAAATGCCCGCCCATGCCGTCCGCCAGCACCAGCAGCAATGCGTCGCTGCTGTAGGCATAGGCGGCACGATCCTGATTGTATTTGCGGTTGCCGATATGGCTGGCCTGGTGTATCGAGAAATTCATGGGCGAACAGGGAATTTGACAGGTCGCAATCGTAATATAATGCGCCGCTCCAGCACAGCCCTTTATTTTGGAAGCCCTTGCCATGATTCTCAGTATGACCGGTTATGCCACTGCCAGCGCGGAACTCGACAGCGGCTCGCTGACGCTGGAGCTGCGCGCCGTCAACCATCGCTATCTGGACCTCCAGTTGCGCATGCCGGACGAATTGCGCAGCGTCGAAGGTGCGCTGCGCGAGGCGATCACCGCGCAATTGAAGCGCGGCAAGGTGGAATGCCGCATCAACTATGCGGCGCGCGGCGCGCAAAGCGGCGCAGCGCTGAATCACGACCTGCTGCAACAGCTCGCTGCATGGAACAAGGAAGTGCAGGATACCCTGGCGGATGCGCTCTCCTTGAGCGTGGCCGATGTGCTGCGCTGGAACGGCCTGCTGGAAACGCCCAGCGCATCGGCGGACGAATTGCGCGTCGCACTGCTCGACCTGCTGCAAGGCGTATTGCAGGAATTTTCTGCGTCGCGCGCGCGCGAAGGCGAGAAGCTCAAGGATTTTCTGTTGCAGCGCGTGGAGAAGATCGAGGCGTTACGCACCGGCGTGATGCCGCATGTTCCCGCCGCAATCGCCGCTTACGAGCAGAAGCTTGCCGCGCGGCTGCGCGAGGCGATGCAAAACGCCGCAACACAGGATATGTGGGATGAGCGCATCCGCCAGGAAATAACGCTATTCGCCAGCAAGATCGACGTCGATGAAGAATTGTCGCGGCTGGCCAGCCACCTCACCGAAATGCGCCGTATCCTTGTGCAGGGCGGCGCGGTGGGCAAGCGCCTGGACTTCCTGATGCAGGAACTGAACCGGGAAGCCAATACGCTCGGTTCAAAGTCGGTAGATGCGGAAGTGTCGCGCAGCGCGATGGAGATGAAGATACTCATCGAGCAGATGCGCGAACAAATTCAGAATCTGGAGTAAATCATGTCGGGAAATCTATTCGTCATCAGCGCGCCTTCCGGTGCGGGCAAGACCAGCCTGGTGCATGCCCTGCTCAACATCAATCCGCAGATCGAGTTGTCGGTTTCCTACACCACGCGCAATCCGCGTCCGGGGGAGCATGACGGCAAGGACTATCATTTTGTCAGCCGCGACGCCTTTTCCGCGATGGCGCGGCGCGGCGAGTTCCTGGAAAGTGCGGAAGTTTATGGCAACCTGTATGGCACATCGCAAACCTGGATTAGCCAGGAAATCGCCAAGGGACGCGATATTCTGCTGGAAATCGATTGGCAGGGCGCGGCGCAAGTGCGCCGGCTGTTTCCCGAATGCATCAGTATTTTCATCCTGCCGCCGTCTATGGATGCGCTGGAACAACGCCTGAAAGGGCGCGGCAAGGATAATGATGAGGTCATTGCCAAGCGCATGGCGGCGGTGCGCGATGATGTCGCCCATGTCGCCGAATTCGATTATGTTATTATCAACGACAACCTGAATGAAGCGTTGCGCGAACTCAATGCGGTGGTGCTTTCCGCCAGGTTGAGATGTGCAACGCAATTGGCACGTCATCAGGCATTAATCAACCAGTTACAGAATCCGGAGTAAACCATGGCACGCATCACTATTGAAGAATGTCTCACTTATATTCCGAACCGCTTTGAATTGACACTGGCTGCCGCCTATCGCGCGCGCCAACTGGCCAACGGCGCAAGCCATCTGGTAGAAGAGAGCAATGACAAACCCACCGTCGTCGCGCTGCGTGAGATAAGCGAGGGCAAGGTGGGCAAGGAAATCCTCAACCGCGGCCAGGCATAACCTCGTGATTTTGCATGGCCGACGCAGATCTACTAATCGAGGAAGTCTCCGCCTATCTTAAACCGCAGGACGTCGAATACGTCCGTGAGGCGATTGAATTCAGTCACGCCGCGCACCAAGGCCAGACGCGCCAATCCGGCGATCCGTATATTTCCCATCCGCTTGCCGTCGCGCGCATCCTCACCACCTTGCACCTCGATGCGCAGGCGATCATCGCCGCGTTGCTGCACGATGTGGTGGAAGACACCGAGGTCACCACCGAACTGGTCGCCGGGAAGTTTGGCAAGCCGGTCGCGGAATTGGTCGACGGGCTGAGCAAGCTGGACCGGATTCTGTTTGAGACCCGCGAGGATGCGCAAGCGGAAAATTTCCGCAAGATGCTGCTGGCGATGGCTCGCGACGTGCGTGTCATTCTCATCAAGCTGGCTGACCGCCTGCACAACATGCGCACGCTGGAATCCATGGCGCACGATAAATGCGAGCGTATCGCCCGCGAGACTATGGAAATCTACGCGCCGATCGCCAACCGCCTCGGCCTGAACGATATTTACCGCGAATTGCAGGATTTAAGTTTCAAATACCTGCACCCCAACCGCTACACGGTGCTATCCAAGGCACTTAAGGTGGCGCGCGGCAACCGCCGCGAAGTGGTCAACAAGATACTCGATGCGATACGGCAACGGCTGGCCGAGTTCAACATCCAGGCCGATGTCACCGGCAGGGAAAAAAATATCTACAGCATCTACAAAAAGATGCAGAGCAAGTCGCTGGCCTTTGCCGAGGTGCTGGATATCTACGGCTTCCGCGTGCTGGTCAACGATTTCGCTTCCTGCTATGTGGCGCTGGGCGCGCTGCACGGCTTGTACAAGCCGATTCCCGGCAAGTTCAAGGATTACATCGCCATCCCCAAGGTAAACGGTTACCAATCGCTGCACACCACGCTATTCGGTCCTTTCGGCACACCCATCGAAATCCAGATCCGCACCCATGAGATGCACAAGATCGCCGATGCCGGCGTGGCCTCGCACTGGCTGTACAAGAGCGGCCATGCGTCAATCAACGACCTGCACAAGAAGACCCACCAATGGTTGCAGGAGCTATTGGAAAGCCTGAGCCAGAGCAGCGATTCTTCGGAATTCCTGGAGCACCTCAAGGTAGACCTGTTCCCCGACGAGGTATATGTGTTCACGCCAAAGGGCAAAATACTCTCACTGCCGCGCGGCGCGACTGCGGTGGACTTCGCCTACTGCGTGCACACCGACATCGGCAATCACTGCATCGCCGTCAATGTAAATCATGAACTGGTGCCATTGCGCACCGAACTCAGGAACGGCGACCGCGTGGAAATAGTCACTGCGCCGCATGCCAAACCGAATCCTGCCTGGCTGGGTTATGTGACTACCAGCAAAGCACGCAGCCATATCCGCCACTTCCTCAAGACCATGCAGTCCGGCGAATCCGCACAATTCGGCGAACGTCTGCTCAACCAGGCGCTGCATGCGCTGGGTGTCAAGCCGCAAGACATGGACGAAGCGCACTGGAACAAATTGCTCAAGGATACCGGTGTAAAAACGCGCCAGGAAATGCTTGCCGACATCGGCTTGGGCCGCCGCCTCAACATGGTGGTAGCACGGCAACTGGCTTGCATCGGCGAAACATTGCCGAATGAAGCGGCGGCCAATACGGCCATCACGATACAGGGCACAGAAGGCATGGCAGTACAGTTCGCCAAGTGTTGCCGCCCGATTCCGGGTGATCCGATCATCGGCGTGCTCAAGAGCGGCCAAGGCTTAATGGTGCATACCCGCGACTGCCCGACATTGCACAAAGGGCGTGGCGGCGAGCAATGGCTGGATGTGGTGTGGGATAAAGATATCCACCGCCCCTTCGATGTCGGCATCAAACTGGTGGTCGCCAACCAGCGCGGCGTGCTGGCGAAGGTGGCGGCCGCAATTGCCGAAGCGGAATCCAACATCGAGAACGTCAACTTTACCAATGAGGGCGAATGCACCGCGCTGCATTTCACGCTGGAAGTGAATAACCGCCTGCACCTCGCCAACATTATGCGCAGCCTGCGCAAGATACCGGAAGTGATACGGATTATCCGGTAATTTTTATCCTGTGGAAAATACCGCTGTTGTGCGGCGCACGATGACGATTTGATAAGTTTGCCGCAAAAGTCCGGCCCCACTTCACGAAACGTTGAGCTCTACGGAATACGGCTGGCGTCAGTTTGACGATGGGCAATGGGCACAATATGCTGCACTATTGTATCCGGATGGTTTGGCATTATTGGACGAAATAAGCGCAAGACCGCAGCGAGCGCCCACATGCCGATAGCCGGTGATACGTAAAAATGGAGGCACTATGAACCTGATGTTCTGGAAGAAAAAAACCGGCTCCGGGGAAGAGGCTGAAAATTCGCAGGAAAATCTTGCCATGAGCACAAAACTGCGGGAGTCGCTTGATTTTGCTACCACGAAACAGGACATCGCCGAGCGTAACCCGGAACCACCCAAGCCAGAAACTCCAGCGAAGCCGGGGCTGGTCGCACGGCTGAAATTACGGCTTACTGCCCTGACCAGGCATTTCAAGAAAACCCCGGCATTTCGCACAGATGAGGATCATGCTCCGGATGCGCTCGGCGGTTCGGAAAAACCGGATGACGCTGCGGCCATAGAACCTGATCTGGAGTCGCCTGACATGGAAGCGCCGACCAAGCCGGGGCTGGTCGTGTGGGTAAAATTGCGGCTCATTACCCTGACCCGGCGCTTCAAAAAAATGTCTGCGCCGGACGCCGAACCGGTACGCTCCAATAAACGGCTGGTTATCGGTGGCGCAATCGGCCTGCTGGTTTTATTGCTGGTCGGCATCGGGATTGCCATTTGGCCAGTCTTCCCGCCACCTCAAGAACGACGGGACACCAGGCACGACGCTACCACCATTACTTCCCGCCCAAGCCAGCTAGAGTCCGCGCCTGAAAAATCTCAAACCGAAATTGAAATGCTCAAAAAAGAGAACGCTGAATTACAGGCACGAATCGAGGCGCTTAAAAAGGAACTGCCGCAACAGCAGTCTTATGTTCCGTCAGCCCGGCATACCGGTGGAAACGTCCCTTCATCCTCAGTCAGTGGTGAAATGATGATCGGCAACAAGGATCCCAAGGACACCGCGATGACGCTGAAAGAAGCCATCGAGGCCATGAACGCCAGCTTGGGCGATCACGCCAAAAAACCCGCCAAATGAACAAGTGGCGTAAAGTTTATCCTGCACGATGCGGGCGGATTTAACCGGCATTTTCTTAACGCTTACTGCCCACAGATTTTTGAACTCATGGCCTTCTATCAGGAAAAAGACGCAACAACATGGCGAACATTCAGGCATTGACCCACCCGGAAATACAGGACCATGAAGCATTGCACGAATTTGCGGATGCACTGACCGACCGCGCGGCGGATATTGAACGGGACATGGCCAGATTGGGCAAGGAACCTGCCAACCGGGTGTTGATTGCCGATCTTTTCCGTTCTCTGCACAACATCAAGGGTGATGCCGCGCTGTGCAAGGTGGAAACAGCCGGCCTGATCGTTCATCCGATCGAGTCGCTCCTGACTCGTTTGCGCTCGGGGGAGTTGCGCTATACACCATTGCTGGGTGAGGTGATACTGCTCGCGGTAGACCGGCTGGAACTGGTAACCGAGGCGCTGTTGGCGGGCAAGCCGGTAGGCCACCTGAAGCTGGTGGCTCTAGTGGAAGGATTGGAACGGATGAGCCTGGCAGCCCAGGCCCATCTTGATCCAACTGCGGCACAAGTGATTGAATCAGTGACTGGGTTTCGGCCTCAAACCAACCTGCGAACTTCAACTGGCGAGTTGCCCGTTCAGGGCAAGCCCAAAGGCAGCATGGCTACCGATCTGCTGTTTTTCCGTTCGCTTGCCTTGCAGTTCGAAACCCGCTCGCCCCTGTTCAACGGGCGCACCGGGCGTATACAGCAACTAGCACTGGACACCAACCGGGTGGCCGGCTCACCGGTGGATGCCGTGCAACTGGAAGCGGCGGCCTACATGCATGACGTGGGAATGATGTTTCTGCCTGAAGCGGTGTGGTTCAAGGTAGGCAATATGAGCGATGGGGAGCGGAGCATTCTTCATGCCCATCCTGATTTCGGTGCCGGGCTGCTGGACCGTATGGCCGACTGGAAGACGGCGGCGGAGATGGTACGGCGGCACCACGAAACGCCAGATGGCGCAGGTTATCCCGGCGGGTTGCAAGGGGGTGAAATTTGCCCGGGAGCAAAAATTCTTGCGATCGCGGACGCTTTCGAGGCAGTCACACTCAAGCACAACACCCGCGGCCATAAACGCTCCGTGTTGCGGGCCGTTGCTGAAGTCAATGCCTGCAATAATCAATTCGCGCCGGAGTGGATCGAGCCATTCAATTCCGTTATCCGACGCATGGTCGAACAATAAGCAAGACAGATATTCATATCATGGATAAAAACAAAAAAGAAGCGACTCCCGACTTATCGGCTTTTCTTGCGTCGGCGGTACACGACATGAAAAACTCCATCGGTATCCTGATCAATTTTCTGGAAACCAACCTCACCGAACTGGGGCCTGATGCCCAGGAAAAAGCGGCGCCGATGTTATATGAGGTCAAGCGGGGGCAAGGTCAAATGGATCCGCATAAAAACCTTGGCAGATCGCTCATTGTCCTTAGCACAATAAAAAAGCAGCCTCGGCTGCTTTTTTGTGTTTATTGTTTAAGTTTAATGCCCGGCTTGTTTGCGCAGTTGCTGGATCGCGCGTAACTGTGCAATGGCTTCCGCCAATTCGGCCTGCGCCTGGGCGTAGTCGATATCGGAAGCGCGGTTCTTGATTGCGTCTTCCGCCGCCTGTTTCGCTTCCAATGCACGCGCCTCATCCAGATCGCCGCCGCGTATCGCGGTGTCCGCCAGAATGGTCACCACGTTGGGCTGCACTTCAAGCATGCCGCCTGAAACATAGATGAGCTCTTCCTGCTCCTGGTCCGGCCGCTTGATCCTGACCGAGCCGGGTTTGATACGCGTCATCAATGCGGTATGGCGCGGATAAATGCCCAACTCACCCATTTCACCGGGAACCACTACCACTTCCGCCAGGCCTGAAAAGATGGCTTCTTCCGCGCTAACTACATCAACATGTACAGTCATTGCCATGAGCTTTCCTCTTTATTGGAGTGTCTTGGCTTTTTCAATCGCTTCTTCGATGGCGCCCACCATGTAGAACGCCTGTTCAGGCAGATGATCGTAATCACCGTTGACGATACCCTTGAAGCCCTTGATTGTGTCTTTCAGGGTCACATACTTACCAGGCGCGCCGGTAAATACTTCGGCCACGTGGAACGGCTGCGACAGGAAGCGTTGGATCTTGCGGGCGCGTGCCACGGCCAGTTTGTCTTCTGGCGCCAATTCGTCCATGCCCAGAATCGCGATGATGTCACGCAATTCCTTGTAGCGTTGCAGGGTTTGCTGCACACCGCGCGCCACATTGTAATGTTCTTCACCCACCACCAGCGGGTCAAGCTGGCGTGAGGTGGAATCCAGCGGGTCGACCGCAGGGTAGATGCCCAGCGAGGCGATGTCGCGACTCAGCACCACGGTGGAATCCAGGTGCAAGAAGGTCGTTGCCGGAGACGGGTCGGTCAAGTCATCCGCCGGCACGTACACGGCCTGAATCGAGGTGATCGAACCAGTCTTGGTCGAGGTGATGCGCTCTTGCAGGCGGCCCATTTCTTCGGCCAGCGTCGGCTGGTAACCCACCGCGGAAGGCATACGTCCCAGCAGCGCGGACACTTCGGTACCGGCCAGGGTGAAGCGATAAATATTGTCGACGAAGAACAGGATGTCGCGGCCTTCGTCGCGGAAATACTCGGCCATGGTCAGGCCGGACAACGCCACGCGCAGACGGTTGCCTGGCGGTTCGTTCATCTGGCCGAACACCATCGCCACTTTGGATTCTGGCAGATTGTCCAGCTTGATAACGCCCGCTTCCGACATTTCATGGTAGAAGTCGTTGCCTTCGCGGGTGCGTTCACCCACCCCGGCGAACACCGACAGGCCGGCGTGCTGCTTGGCGATGTTGTTGATCAGCTCCAGCATGTTCACGGTCTTGCCCACACCCGCGCCGCCGAACAGTCCGACCTTGCCGCCCTTTGCGAACGGGCAAACCAGGTCGATCACCTTGATGCCGGTTTCCAGCAAATCTACGGACGGGGAGAGTTCGTCGAACTTCGGCGCCTTCTGGTGGATCTCGCGCCGTTCGTCGCACTGCACTTCGCCGGCATCGTCGATCGGGCGGCCCAGCACATCCATGATGCGGCCCAGCGTACCTTTTCCTACCGGCACCCTGATTCCGTTGCCGCTGGCATTCACCAGCATCCCGCGACGCAAGCCGTCGGAAGAGCCCATCGAGATGGTGCGCACCACGCCGTCGCCGAGTTGCTGTTGCACCTCAAAGGTCAAACCGGCCTCTGCAGTAGAAGATCCCACGTCTGCCAGTTGCAGCGCCTCATATACCTTGGGCATTTGATCGCGTGGAAACTCGATGTCGACCACCGCACCGATACACTGAACAATCTTTCCTTGACTCATTTTTAAGATTCCCCGTCTAAATTAATTTTGTATTTTGCAACTCAAGCCTTAACCGACTGCTGCAGCACTTGTAAGATTTAGTCTCGCCATAACGTTCGCTACGCTCACATTAGTTTCGCCCAATCTTACGCGCTGCGCCATCAACCAACCGCTGCCGCACCGCTCACGATTTCTGAAATTTCGCGGGTGATGGCGGCCTGGCGCGCCTTGTTGTATACCAGCTTGAGCTCGCCGATCACGCTCTTCGCGTTATCCGATGCGGCCTTCATCGCCACCATGCGCGCGCTTTGTTCTGAAGCCATATTTTCCACCACGGCCTGGTAAACCAGCGACTCGATGTAGCGCACCAGCAGCTCGTCGATCACCTGCTTGGCATCCGGTTCGTAGATATAGTCCCAATTGCCCTCGGAGGTTCCCAGTTGCTCGCCGCTCAGCGGCAGCAATTGTTCGATGCACGGCTCCTGTTTCATGGTGTTGATGAAATGGTTGTAGCTGATATGGATCGCGTCGATCTCTCCCGCCGTGTAGGCATCCAGCATCACCTTTACGGCGCCGATCAGCTTCTCGATATGCGGTGTATCACCCAATCCGGTCAGGTTGGATTTGACCTTGGCGCCGATACGCGACATGAAACCCAGTCCCTTGTTGCCGATCGGACAAACCGCGATACCCTTGCCCTGTCCTTCCCAATCCTTCATGTTACTCACCGCAAGACGCAGGATGTTGGTATTCAAACCGCCGCACAGCCCCTTGTCCGAGGTCACCACGATCAGGCCGACGTTTTTGACATTTTCGCGTTTTTCCAGGAAGGAGTGCCTGTATTCCGGATTGGCGCGCGACAAGTGCGCAGCCACGGCGCGAATCTTTTCGGCATAGGGGCGCGCTGCGCGCATCCGATCCTGTGCTTTACGCATCTTGGCTGCGGCGACCATTTCCATGGCGCGCGTGATCTTACGCGTATTTTCTACACTCTTGATTTTCGCGCGGATCTCTTTACTGCCAGCCATTTCTCACCCCGCCTTAATAAACAGCCGTTGCCTTGAAGGTCTCAATCGCCGCAGACAACAGTTTTTCGTTGTCGGCATTCAGATCCTTGCTGGACTCGATCGCATCCATCAGTGCCTTGTTGCTGGATTTCAGGTAGGCATGCAAGGCCGACTCGAACGCCAGCGCCTTGGGCACCGCCACATCGTCGAAATAGCCTTTGTTGACGGAGAACAGCGTGACCGCCATTTCGGCGACCGACAATGGCGCATATTGCAACTGCTTCATCAACTCGGTCACCATGCGGCCGCGCTCCAACTGCTTGCGGGTTGCCTCGTCCAGATCGGAAGCAAACTGCGCGAAAGCTGCCAATTCGCGGTACTGCGCCAATGCCAGCCGCACACCGCCGCCGAGCTTCTTGATCACCTTGGTTTGCGCTGCGCCGCCTACGCGGGACACCGAAACACCGGCGTTGATCGCAGGACGGATACCGGCGTTGAACAAGTCGGTTTCCAAAAATATCTGGCCGTCGGTAATGGAAATCACGTTGGTCGGCACGAAGGCGGACACGTCGCCTGCTTGCGTCTCGATGATCGGCAATGCGGTCAGCGAGCCGGTCTTGCCCTTGACTTCGCCCTTGGTGAAGGCTTCCACGTAGTCGGCATTCACGCGCGCTGCGCGTTCCAGCAGACGGGAGTGCAGATAGAACACGTCGCCGGGATAGGCTTCGCGACCCGGCGGGCGGCGCAGCAACAGGGAGATTTGACGGTAGGCCCAGGCTTGCTTGGTCAGGTCATCGTAAACAATCAACGCGTCCTGTCCGCGATCGCGGAAGTATTCGCCCATGGTGCAACCGGCATACGGCGCCAGAAACTGCATTGCGGCGGAATCCGAAGCGGTTGCGGCAACCACGATGGTGTAACCCAGCGCACCGTGCTCTTCCAGCTTGCGCACCACGTTGGCGATGGTCGAGGCTTTCTGGCCGATCGCGACGTACACGCAGGTCATGTTCTGACCCTTCTGGTTGATGATGGCATCCACCGCCACGGCAGTCTTGCCGGTTTGGCGGTCGCCAATGATCAATTCGCGTTGACCGCGTCCGACCGGAACCATCGAGTCGATCGATTTCAAGCCGGTCTGCACCGGCTGGTCAACCGACTTGCGCGCAATCACGCCCGGCGCAACTTTTTCAATCTTGTCGGTCATCTTGGCGTTGACCGGCCCCTTGCCGTCGATCGGCTGGCCCAATGCGTTCACCACGCGGCCGCACAATTCCGGACCAACCGGCACTTCCAGAATACGGCCGGTGCACTTGACTGTGTCGCCTTCAGTGATGTGCTCATACTCGCCGAGCACCACCGCGCCGACCGAATCACGCTCCAGGTTCAGCGCCAGGCCGAAGGTGTTGCCCGGGAATTCCAGCATTTCTCCCTGCATCACATCGGAGAGCCCATGCACACGAACGATACCGTCGGTCACGCTGACCACCGTACCTTCAGTGCGCGCCTGCGTCAGTGCCTCGAAATTTTCGATGCGGCTGCGAATCAGATTGCTAATTTCAGAGGGGTTGAGCTTCATTACATTTCCTTATCTTGATCAATCCGTTATCAGGCCAGGGCGTTTGCCATCTCGCCAAGACGGGTGCGGGCAGAGCCATCGATCACCTTGTCTCCGGCGCGAATCACCACGCCACCCAGCAACTCTTTGTTGATTTTGCAAACCAGCTTGATTTCGCGGCCCATGCGCGCTTTCAGCGAACTAACAATCTTCGCCTGCTGCGCGGCAGACAACTCAAACGCGGAATCCACTACCACATTCACGGTTTTTTCCGCTTCCGCCCGCAAAGCCTCGAAAATGGCGGCGATTTCCGGCAGGATCAGCAGGCGTTGATTGTCAACCAGCACCCTGACGAAATTATGCTGCTGGGGCGTTACCTGCCCACCCAGCAAACCATCCATCAGGCTTTCGAGTTGCGCTTTGGCAACCCGCGGGCTGGTGACGACCGCGCGAACTTCCGGGTGACAAACCGCCTCGGCGAGAGACAGCAATGCCTCCGCCCAGCCTTTCAGGTCCGACAGCTTCTGCGCTTCTTCAAATGCCGCCTGTGCATAGGGCCGAGCAATGGTGATGGCTTCAGACATGGCGTTTAGATTTCCGCAACTAGTTTATCGAGCAGGTCATTGTGCGCCTTGGCGTCAATTTCGCGGCCAAGAATCTTGCTCGCTCCGGCCAGCGCAATTGCCGACACCTGAGTGCGCAACTGCTCTTTGGCGCGAAACACTTCCTGATCGATTTCGGCCTTGGCACCCGCAAGGATGCGCTCGCCTTCGATTTTGGCCTTTGCCTTGTCCGCTTCAATGATTTCGCTGGCGCGCTTTTCGGCATTAACGATGATTTCGCCGGCTTTTTCCTTGGCTTCACGCAAAATTTCTGCGGAACGCTTGGCAGCCAGCTCCAGGTCATGCTTTGCCCGCTCAGCATCCGCCAAACCATCGGCAATTTGCTTTTTGCGTTGCTCCAGCGCCGCCATGATCGGGGGCCAGACAAATTTCATGCAGAACCACACAAACAGCGCGAACATGATCGTCTGTGCGAGAAGAGTTGCATTGATATTCATGCAAGCTACCTTTCTTAAGTTATACGTTGTCGCTTATGACGAATTAGTGCGCCACCGCAAACAGAACATACATTGCAATACCAACTGCAATCATCGGCACCGCATCGACCAGGCCCATCACCACGAAGAACTGGGTGCGCAGCATCGGGATGAGTTCCGGTTGACGTGCAGCGCCTTCCAGAAAACGGCCGCCCAGAATACCGATACCGACAGCCGCGCCAAGCGCGCCCAGACCCATCATCAGCGCTCCGGCGATATACAGCAGTGCATTTGCCATTTCCATTTTTTATTTCTCCTATTGATAAAAGTGAAGTTTAGTGAAACCGTTTAATGATGTTGATTTAGTGATGTTCCTGGTGCGCCATGTCCAGATAAACCACGGTCAGCGTCATAAAGATGAAGGCCTGCAGCGTGACAATCAGGATGTGGAAAATCGCCCAGCCCAGCGAGAGCAATATCTGCGATCCGTACAGGGTAGCGCTGCCCACCGACAAGCCCGCCCAGGCACCGCCCATCAGCGCGATCAGAATAAAAATCATTTCGCCGGCATACATATTGCCAAACAGACGCAACGCGAGAGAAATCGGCTTGGCGATCAGGTTGACGCCTTCCAGCAGCAGATTGACCGGCATGCCCCATTTGCCGAACGGTTGCAGCGTCAGTTCGCCCACGAACCCGCCCAAACCCTTCATCTTGACGCTATAGTAGAGCACCAGCAGGAACACGCCGATCGCCATGCCGAAGGTGGCATTCGGGTCGGTAGAGGGAACGATCTTGAAAAATGGGACGCCCAAAGCGCTCATCAACAAGGGAACATAATCGATTGGCAACAGGTCCATCAGGTTCATCGTCAGAACCCAAAAGAAGATAGTCAACGCCAATGGCCCGACCATGTTGTTCTTGCCGGAAAACGAGCCGCGCACGCTGTTGTCGATAAACTCGAGCGCCCATTCACAGAAATTCTGCATGCCGCCCGGTATACCGCTGGCCGCGCTCTTGGCAACGCTGCGGAACATGAACATGAACGCAGCGCCCAACAGCAGGGACATGATGAAGGTATCCAGATTGAGCGCCCAGAAACCCATCGCCTTGGCTTCCTCTGCACTATGCGCAATGCCCCAGGTACCATCCGGCAATTGACCATACGTCAGGTTTTGCAAGTGATGCTTGATGTATCCTGCTGATGTGTGTACTTCGCTAGACATTTTTAGTCACTATCTCAGTCTAAATTCTGATTTAATCTATTCAAAAATAATCGGGCGGCCAACAGTGCCGCTTGGCCCATCACAAAACCGCCCAGCACAGCGAGCGGCGATAATTTCAGCACTGCCAGGCATAAACCGAGCAGCACAACGACCACCAGAAATCTTTCGGCGGCGTAAAAATACATGAGCCGTAATTGGTGATGCGCACTACTGGGATCACGCGCTTCATGGGCAAAACGCAAAGCCGCTCGGGACATTCTCCATGCCAGCAATGCTCCGTTGAGGACCGATACCAACCCCCCACTTAACACCGCTATCGCATCTTGCGGAGTGCCATTCAAGCCGTAAGCGATGCCCGCCGTGACCAGCGCAGTTGCCGCCTGCAACCCGACTACCTGGCGCGCCAACCTCTTTTCCCCGGCTTCCACCGCGCAAAGGGTGGCGATTATAGTGGTGCTTTCCGGGGGTGTCAAACATTGCTGCGACACATCGCCTGCGTCTTTGCACAACTTATTTGCCCTTTTTGAGCTTGTTCAAAAATTCATCCAGCTGGTCATGATTCGTATATTCGATGACCAGCTTGCCCCCACCCTTGCTGTCCGGCTTAATTTCCACGCGGGTTCCAAGCCAGGCGCTCATTTCTTCCTGCAACCGCTGGGTGTCGCGGCTGAGTTTGTGCGCCTTCTTTGGTTTGTCTTTTTCCGGCTCATGAGTTTGCTTTTGAACCAGCTTTTCCGCTTCGCGCACGGAAAGCCCTTCCAGCACAATTTTATTGGCCAGCAATATCTGCTGTGCGCTCTCCAGCGGCAGCAAGGCGCGCGCATGCCCCATATCCAGCTTGTTTTCCATCAGCATACCCTGCACGGCCTGCGGCAATTTGAGCAGCCTCAACAGGTTGCTGGCGGCGCTGCGCGAACGCCCTACCGCCTCTGCGGCGACCTGGTGGGTCATCTTGAATTCGTCGATCAGGCGCTGGATGCCGACCGCCTCTTCCAGCGGATTCAGGTTTTCACGCTGGATATTCTCGATCAGCGCCATCGCCAGCGCCGCATTGTCCGGCACGCTGCGCACCAGCACCGGCACATGGGTCAGCCCCGCCAATTGCGCGGCACGCCAGCGCCTCTCGCCGGCGATGATTTCATAGCTGCTGTCGGCAAGCTGGCGCACCAGGATCGGCTGCATGATTCCTTGCGCCTTGATTGAGGCCGCCAAGTCATGCAACGAGGCCTCGTCCATATGCGAACGGGGCTGGTATTTGCCCGGTTTGAGCAGCGCCACATTCAAATCGTGCATCGCCTCGTCTTTTTCGCTTTTGCCTCCGGACAACAGCGCATCCAGTCCGCGCCCCAATCCCTTGTTCAGCTTTGTTGCCATGATCGTTCCCTTTATGCCGTTGCAGCAGGTTGCGCTGCGTTATTCAATAACTCTCCGGCCAATGCCAGATAAGCCTGCGTTCCCTTGGATAATTTGTCGTGGTACAGCGCCGGCACGCCAAAGCTGGGAGCTTCCGCCAGCCGCACATTGCGCGGGATCACAGTGCGGTAAACCTTGTCGCCGAAGTGTTCCTGCAATTGGTCCGAGACCTGCTGCGCCAGCGTGTTGCGCGGATCGAACATGGTGCGCAGCAGCCCTTCGATTTCCAGTTCCGGATTCAGGCTGGCGCGCACTTTGCGGATGGTGTTCACCAGGTCGCTCAGCCCTTCGAGCGCATAGTATTCGCATTGCATCGGGATCATCACCGACCTGGCCGCACACAGGCCGTTCAGGGTCAGCAGGTTCAGGGCTGGCGGGCAATCGATCAACACATAGTCGTATTCCGCCTCGATGACATGCAAGGCGTCGCGCAGGCGCGTTTCGCGATGCGTGAGACCGACCAGCTCGACTTCCGCGCCGGCCAAATCCCGGTTGGCGGGCAGCAAATCATATTTTCCGGCTTCCGAGCGTATCCTTGCCTCCGCCACTGTCTTGCTGCCCAGCAACACATCGTAAACGCTGGCCTGCACATCGCGCTTGTCGATGCCGCTGCCCATGGTGGCATTGCCCTGCGGGTCAAGGTCGATCAGCAACACGCGCTGCTGGGCTGCCGCGAGACTGGCCGCCAGATTCACGGTGGTGGTGGTCTTCCCCACCCCGCCCTTCTGATTGGTTATCGCTAATATTTTTGTCATGTTGTTTTGTCCCTATCGCATGATGCAATCACCAGGCTGCGCGCCGCGAGCAAACCCGGCACCTGTAAAGGTATGACGCGCTCCACCCGGCATCCGTCCGGCACGCCCGCCAATTCCTGCTGCGGCGCGCCCTTCATCGCCACCCAACGCCCTTGCTGCGCCACGAGATGGCGGGTGCAGCGCAAAAATTCACCCAATTCGCTAAATGCCCGCGAGATGATCCCATCAAACAGCTCAACCTGCTGCCACTCTTCCACACGCGCGCAGTGAACGCTCACGTTGCGCAAGCCAAGCTCGATAACCGCCTGTTGCACGAAGCTGGTTTTCTTGCCGTTACTATCCAGCAAGGTGAACTGCCAGTCCGGCTGCGCGACCGCCAATACCAGCCCCGGCAAGCCCGCACCGCACCCCACATCCAGCCACCGTCCAGCCCATAAATGCGGCATTACTGCTAGGCTGTCTAGCAAGTGATTACTCACCATCTGCTGCGGATCGCGAATTGCCGTCAGGTTATAAACCTTGTTCCATTTGTGCAGCAGCGCCAAATAATCCAGCAATTTGCCCTGTGCACCCGTGCCTAGGGTAATCCCCAATTGCGCGATGCCGAGCTGTAATTCTTCAGCCAGGTTCATGCGCGTTTTTGGGCTGGCTGCCGGTCATTGCGAAAACCACGCTTGATATGCACCAGCAGCAAAGAAATCGCCGCCGGGGTAATCCCGGAAATGCGTGCAGCCTGCCCGACGGTTTCAGGTTTGTGCTGATTGAGCTTTTGCTGCACTTCTATGGACAGGCCGCGCACCTCGCAATAATCCAGGTCACCCGGCAATCCCAGTGTTTCGTATTGCCCGTTGCGCCCGATCTCGTCGCGTTGCCGCTCGATATAACCGTGGTACTTCGCCTGTGTTTCCACCTGCTCGGCGACCTTTTCATCACCCACCCCGGCACCCGCGCCGGTCAGGGTCAGCAGACTGGCATAATTCACGTCCGGACGGCGCAACAGCTCATGCAGCGAGTACTCACGCTCAATGAGTTTACCGAGCACGCGCATCGCGTCCTCCGCAGGCAGGTTGCGCGGACTCACCCAAGTGTTGCGCAACCGTTCCTGCTCGCACGCAATAGACTCACGCTTTTGTTCAAACGCCTGCCAGCGCGCATCATCCACGATACCCAGTTTGCGGCCGATCTCCGTCAGCCTTAAATCCGCATTGTCCTCGCGCAACTGCAGGCGGTATTCCGCGCGGCTGGTAAACATGCGATACGGCTCGGAAGCCCCGCGCGTGATCAAGTCATCCACCATCACCCCCAGGTAAGCCTCGTCACGGCGCGGGCACCAGGCTTCGCGTCCTCCTGCTTGAAGTGCAGCATTCAGCCCGGCCAGCAACCCTTGTGCGGCTGCCTCTTCATAACCGGTGGTGCCGTTGATCTGCCCGGCGAAAAACAGCCCATGGATCGCCTTGGTTTCCAGCGAGCTCTTCAGCCCGCGCGGGTCGAAATAGTCGTATTCGATCGCATAGCCGGGGCGCAGGATATGCGCATTTTCCAGCCCCTTGATGGAGTGCACCAATGCCAGCTGCACATCGAACGGCAGGCTGGTGGAAATCCCGTTTGGATAAACCTCGTGTGTGGTCAGTCCTTCCGGCTCAAGGAAAATCTGGTGAGAGGACTTGTCGGCAAAACGCGTGATCTTGTCTTCGATGGACGGGCAATAGCGCGGTCCGACTCCCTCGATCACTCCGGTGAACAGAGGCGAGCGGTCCAGCCCGCCACGGATGATGTCGTGGGTGCGCTGGTTGGTTTCGGTGATCCAGCAAGGCAGCTGCTGCGGGTGCTGCGCGGCATTGCCCATGAACGAGAACACCGGCACCGGGTCGTCGCCCGGCTGCTCCTGCATCACCAAATAATCGATGCTCCGACCGTCGATACGCGGCGGCGTACCGGTCTTCAGCCGCCCCACCGGAAGATTCAGTTCACGCAAACGGCGCGCCAGGCTGATGGAAGGCGGGTCGCCCGCGCGGCCCGCCGGATAATTGGCCTGCCCGACATGGATCAGTCCGGACAGGAAAGTGCCTGCTGTCAGCACCACGGTTTTCGCGTTGAAGCGCAGGCCCAGTTGGGTGACCACCCCACACACTCGGTCTTGCTCGACCAGCAAATCGTCCACCGCCTGCTGAAACAGCCAGAGGTTGTGCTGATTTTCCAGCCTTGTCCGGATTGCCTGCTTGTAAAGGATGCGGTCGGCCTGCGCGCGCGTCGCGCGCACCGCCGGGCCCTTGCTAGAATTCAGGATGCGGAACTGTATGCCGCTCTCGTCGGTTGCCGCCGCCATGGCGCCGCCAAGCGCATCCACTTCCCTGACCAAGTGGCCCTTGCCGATCCCGCCGATCGAAGGATTGCAGGACATCTGCCCGAGCGTTTCGATGTTGTGGCTGAGCAACAGGGTCTTGCAACCCGCGCGCGCGCTGACCAAGGCGGCTTCCGTGCCTGCATGGCCGCCGCCCACTACGATCACATCGAATATATCGGGGATACTCATGTTGCAACTGTTTCGGAAAGGACGCGCATCATACAACAGCGCATCCGTAATCCCAAACACATTGGGAACCGAATTGTTTCACGTGGGACATTGTTTCACGTGAAACAAGAGCGTTATTTGCCGATACAGAAGCGGCTGAAAATCTCGCCGAGCAAATCATCCGGGGTGAATTCTCCGGCAATCTCGTTCAGCGCACGTTGCGCCAGACGCAGCTCCTCGGCAAACAACTCCGCGCTGGCCAGCACCGCCTGTGCCTGGGCCAAATGGGTCTGCGCCAGCGCCAACGCGCGAACATGCCGCTCCCGCGCCATAAAGGCGCCGCTCTCCTGATCGCGCCAACCCACCGCCTCCAACAGCTTGCCACGCAACGCCTCTAACCCCGCGCCTGTTTTGGCGGACACCCTAATAGACGGAACACTGGCAAACGGCGCGTCCGCAGATAGGGCAGCGCTGTCGTCCAGCAGGTCGGATTTGTTGAACACCAGCAGCCTCGATATGTCCGCCGGCAACCCTGCAAGGATCGCCTCGTCCTGCGCCGTCAGCCCTTTGCTCGCATCCAGCAGCAGCAGGATCAAATCGGCGCGGTGTATTGTCTGGTGGGCGCGCGCGATACCCATGCTTTCCACCGCGTCCTCCGATTCGCGCAGCCCCGCCGTGTCCACGATATGTAGTGGCACCCCGCGAATCTGTATCGCCTGGCGGATCACATCGCGGGTGGTGCCGGGAGTATCGCTGACCAGCGCCACCTCCTCACCGGCCAATCGGTTCAGCAGGCTGGACTTGCCAACATTCGGCTGCCCGGCAATGACTACGTAGGCACCCTCGCGCAGCAGGCTGCCCTGTTTTGCGGTGTCCAACGTATGCTGCAAGCACGACCGGACGCTGGTCAGCAAGGCATCGCGGCGCTCCATGTCGACGGCATCCACCTCCTCCTCCGGGAAATCCAGCATCGCCTCAACCAGCATGCGCAGGTTGATCAGCTCATCGACCATGCCGTGGATGGCGGCGGAAAATTCCCCACGCAGGGATCGCATCGCGCTGCGTGCAGCCTCGGCGGAATTGGCATCGATCAGGTCGGCGACGCCTTCCGCCTGCGCCAGGTCGAGTTTGTCGTTCAGAAAGGCGCGGCGAGTGAATTCACCGGGTTGCGCCAGCCGCGCACCCAAATTGAGGCACCGCTGCAACACCAGTTGTAATACGGCGGGACCGCCGTGCCCTTGCAGCTCAAGCACATCCTCGCCAGTGTAGGAATGCGGGGCAGGAAAAAACAAGGCGACACCCTGATCCAGGGTGTCGCCGTTTTCGTCCAGAAAATTACCACAGGTGGCAAGCCGTGCAACGGGCAGTTTGCCCAGAATTCCGCGTGCCAGAATTTCGCAGTGCCGCCCGGACACCCTTACCACCCCGATTCCGCCGCGCCCCTGCGCGGTGGCAATGGCGGCAATGGTATCAGCGTTTGGCAGCAGCAGCTTTGCTTTCATCCTCAGCAGCCCGGGTGATATACCACTGCTGGCCGATGGAAAGGATGTTGTTCACAATGGAATACAACACCAGCCCGGCGGGAAAGAAGAAGAAAATCACACTGAAGGCGATCGGCATAATTTGCATTATCCTGGCCTGCATCGGATCTGCCGGCTTTGGATTAAGGCGCATCTGGATGATCATGCTCGCCCCCATGATCAGCGGCAGGATGTAATACGGGTCTGCCGCCGACAGGTCGGTTATCCAACCGAAGAATGGCGCATAACGCATCTCTACACTCGCCAGGATAGCCCAGTACAAGGCGATAAACACCGGGATTTGCACCACTACTGGCAAACATCCGCCCAACGGGTTAATTTTCTCCGTTTTATACAGATCCATCATGGCGCGGTTCAGCTTTTCCCGGTCGCCAGCGCATTGCTGTTTGATCTTTTCCAGCTTCGGCGCGACCACGCGCATCTTTGCCATAGAGCGATAGCTTGCCGCAGACAGCGGAAAAAACAACAGCTTGATCAGGACAGTAAGCAGAATGATGGCAATTCCCCAGTTATGCGTCCAATCATGGAACAGCGCCATAACCCAAAACAGCGGGGCGGAAAGGACGGTCAGCCAGCCATAATCCACTGTCAACCCCAAGCCAGGCGCGATTTTGTCCAGATCAACCTGGGCTGGGCCAGCATACAGCGTAGTGCCTATGAGCACTTTCTGACCGGGATTAACGACCTGTTCCGGTAAAATCACACCAACCGAATATGAGTCGCCGCCCAGCTTGCGCATGAAATATTCACGATTGGTCTTTTCCTTGGGCAGCCATACCGCAACAAAATAATGTTGCAATATCCCAATCCAGCCGTCATTGGATTGCTTGGGGTAATCTGCCTTGCCTTTTTCTATTACCGGAAATTCTACCTTTTGAAATTTTTCCTTGTCGGTATAGACCGCAGCACCAACATAAGTAGGCAAAAACATTGAGCTGCCTGCCAGCGCAGCACTATCGCGAATCAGCTGAAAATAGCTGCTTGTCGTTGCTACCTGTTGCCCGGTGTTTTCCAATTCATAGGCAACATCAACCAAATAACTCCCTTTATGGAAGGTAATTAACTTGGTTACTTTCAGCGTGGAATCGGCCTCGGCAATCAGCCGTACCTGCACTTGTTCGGCATTTCCGGCAAGCACATACTGGTCTTGCTCCGAAACGAACGGGCTATTGTGGTTAGGCAGCCCCGCTCCGAGCAGGCCGCTTTGCGCAACATAATTATGGGTGCCTGTGCCGCGATGGAAGAGCACCAGCGGTTTGTTCTTGTCCAACCCATCCGGGTGCTTCAGCAACGCCAGCCGACTGATATCTCCGCCAATGGTGCTGATTTCAGCCTCAAGAATATCGGTTTTTACATGGATTATTTTTCCGGCTGATTGCTGTGCGGGATGCTGGGCAATAGCTGACGGCGTTGCCGTAGCAAGCGGGTTTACTTGAGGCTTAACAACATTCTCATTAATTGCCGCGCTTTGCTGAACATACTGTTCGGGATGTTGATGGCGTTGCCAGCCATCCCAAACCAATCCCAGCGAAAACACAAAAATTAAAAACAAAAAAAGTCTTTGTAAATCCATGATTTGGCCTGATGTTAAGGTGCGGGATCGTATCCGCCGGGATTCCAGGGATTGCAACGCAGCAATCGTTTAATGCCGAGCCACGCCCCTTTCATTACACCGTGTTTAGCCAAGGCTTCGCAGGTATAGTGGGAACAGGTTGGAGTAAATCTGCACGTTGGTGGACTAAGCGGACTGATCAGGTATTGATAGCCATGAATCAGCTTGATCACAATTCTGCGCATCTATTTTCTACCCGGCTAAACAGCATTTTCAAATTGCCAGCTTGCGCACCACACTCTTGAGGGTAGGCACGTCTCACCATCACAACTAAATCCAACTTGCACCGTTTGATGCTGTGCTGGCGGAACGCTTCCCTGATGATTCTCTTTACACGATTTCGGTCTGCTGCGCCGGATAGCGTTTTTTTGCCCACAATCATTCCAAGCTTGGCGTTTCTTTTGCCGTTGCGCACAAAAAAAACTTTGAAGTGCTTATCCGCTATGTTTTCAGCACGAATAACGTGGTCAAAACCATTTTCGCGCAATAATCGATGCGCGGCGGTAAATTCGGCCGATAGGCTAGACTGCGAGTCTTGCACGGCCCTTGGCGCGACGTGCCTTGATAACAGCGCGGCCTCCGCGTGTCTTCATGCGCACCAAAAAACCATGTGTGCGTTTTCTTTTGGTTACGGACGGTTGATATGTGCGTTTCATGTTCTTTTCCTAGTTGAGCCGTAAAACGCGCTATTACAAAGCCTTAAGGTCCAAGTGTCAAGTATATTTTACTTTTTTGCCTGTGGATAAGTTTACACTTGCGCTGTAGAATGCTGCAACTTTTACTGTTGCCGAGCCATTCCTTCCAACGCAATTATGCAGGACATTTCTTTTTGGGATTCATGCCTCCGCTCGTTCGAGAAGAGCCTGCCGCCGCAACAATACAACTCGTGGATAAAACCATTGCTCCTCCAGAACGAGAATGGATCGCTGGTACTGACCGCACCGAACACCTTTACCCTGAAACTTGTCCAGGAGCGGTTTTTTCCCGAGATCAGCCGGCAGGCGGGTCTGGCTTACTCTCGAATTCCGCTATTTGAATTTCGTGTTCTTGAAACAGAACCTGCGGCCAAGCCACGCGAAGCAACTCCTCAAAAAACCGCCGCCCCTGTTCACGATAACAAACCGAAAGTCGAAACTTCATTTCGCAGTTACGGAAAGCTTAACCCCAACCTGACCTTCGACAACTTTGTAATCGGTAAAGCCAATCAGCTTGCTTTTGCCGCAGCCACACAAGTTGCCGAATTACCGGGCGCTTCCTACAATCCACTATTTATTTATGGCGGCGTGGGTTTGGGCAAAACCCACTTGATCCAAGCGATGGGTAATCAAATCAAAGCCAACAACCCGCAGGCAAAAATTTGCTACATGCACGCCGAGCGATACGTTTCCGATGTGGTGCGTGCTTACCAATCCAACAAATTTGAAGAATTTAAACAGTATTACCATTCTCTCGATATCCTGCTGATCGACGATATTCAATTTTTCGCCGGCAAAACCAAGACGCAAGAAGAATTCTTCTACGCCTTCAATACACTCATTGATTCGCATAAGCAAGTCATTATGACTAGCGATACCTTCCCCAAGGAAATTGCCGGACTTGATAGCCGCCTGGTTTCACGTTTTGGCTGGGGACTTACTGTCGCCATCGAACCACCTGAACTGGAAATGCGCGTAGCTATTCTGCTGAAAAAAGCCAGTTTGGGCGGTTATGTGCTTGACGAAGCGGTAGCTTTTTTTATTGCCAAACACGTTAATTCAAATGTTCGTGAGCTTGAGGGCGCTTTAAAGCGCGTCGAAGCATATGCCAAATTTCATCGCCGTGTTATTTCAGTTGAAACGGCAAAAGAAGCCATGAAAGACATTCTGATTGCGCAAAACCGGCAAATTTCAATCGATAATATACAAAAAACGGTTGCCGATTATTACCATATCAAGATGGCTGATCTGCTTTCGAAAAAAAGAACACGAAACTTGACCAGGCCTAGGCAAACAGCCATGTCGCTTGCTCGCGAACTGACTACCATGAGCCTGCCCGAAATTGGCAATGCTTTTGGCGGAAAAGATCACTCGACTGTAATACATGCCTGCAAAATGGTAATAAATCTCAGGGCATTGGATACTACAATCGATGCAGATTACAAAATCTTACTGCAAACTTTACGGGGATAATTTAGTGGATTGAGTGTGCACAAAATGTTAATAATTCATTATTCTGTAAGAAGTATATAAATTATCCACATTATCGTTGCAACTTATCAACAACCATTCTTTGTAGTTTATTGTTTTGTATTTCAATGTATCAAAAGGTTTTTTTTTGTTATTAACACAATTTCGGATGCATTATTAGCTCTTACTAAAGGTTTATATTATGTTTATTGAAAAGATAGATAAAGAAATCATACTCAAACCACTGCAAGTAGTCATTGGTATCGTAGAGCGAAAACAAACATTACCGATCCTGTCGAACGTCCTGATGGAAAATCAGGATGGCAAAATACGTTTTACAACGACCGATTTGGAAATACAAATTACGACAACTATCGATACCGGTATAAGAGGCGGGCAAAATGCAGCTTTTACAGTCGGGGGGAAAAAATTCCAGGAAATACTGAGGGTTCTTCCCGAACAAAGTAAAATCACTATAGATACCAAGGAAAACAAGGCGCAAATTAAAACAAACAAAAGCCGCTTCAGTTTGCAAACCTTGCCTGCACAAGATTTCCCGAAATTGAGCAATCAACTGGAAAATGCGAAAAAAATCGTGCTACCACAAAAGGAATTGAAAAATTTACTATTTTCTGTTCAATACGCGATGGCGCAGCAAGATGTACGTTATTACCTTAATGGTGTTTTATTGATTATTGATGGCAATAAACTCAAAGTAGTGGCTACCGACGGTCATCGCCTTGCTTACAATGCCGGTGCTATTGACGGCCATTATGAAAAACAGGAAATTATCTTGCCGCGTAAAGCTGTCTCGGAATTATCCAAATTACTGGCGGATAGCGATGAAAGTGTCGAGCTGGAATTCTCGCAACAGCAGGTTAAGGTTACTTTCTCCGGTATCACGCTGATAACAAAAGTAATTGAAGGTAAATTTCCTGATTATGAACGCGTCATACCGAAATACGACAATCACCTCAATATGGAGCGAGCCGTAATGCAACAAGCTTTGCAACGCGCCGCAATATTATCCAATGAAAAATTCAGGGGCGTGCGTTTTGTATTGACTGAAAAAAATCTCAGTATTATTAGCAGCAATAGCGAACAGGAAGAGGCGCAGGAAGAAATTGAAACTGACTACCACGGTGAGCCATTGGATATCGGCTTCAACGTCAATTACCTGATGGATGGGTTAAATAATATCAGTAGCAGCACCGCCACATTTTCATTCGGCGATCCAAATAGCAGCATTTTGATGACCACACCGGAAAATCAGGAATTTCGTTATGTGGTCATGCCGATGCGCATTTAAAAATCTTTTGATGTTTCACGTGAAACAAATTAAATATCAGGAAAAACCCCAATGAGTGAATATACTTCCAATAACATCAAGGTTTTAAAAGGACTGGAAGCCGTACGCAAGCGTCCCGGTATGTATATCGGCGACACTAATGATGGCACCGGTCTGCACCACATGGTGTTTGAGGCTGTAGACAACGCTGTGGATGAAGCTTTAGCGGGTCATTGCAACGAGATTAACGTAATTATTCATGCGGACAATTCAATTAGTGTCAGCGACAATGGGCGCGGTATTCCAACCGATATTCATAAAGAGGAAAATCGTTCTGCCGCTGAAGTTATCATGACCATCCTGCATGCTGGCGGAAAATTCGACAGCAATTCCTATAAGGTATCCGGCGGTTTGCACGGCGTGGGTGTATCGGTAGTAAACGCGCTGTCCGAGTGGTTGAAGTTGACTATTTACCGCGATGGCAAAGAACATTTTATGGAGTTTCGCCACGGCGACCCGGTTGCCCCACTAAAAGTGGTGGGTGACTCAAATAAAAAAGGCACCATCGTCCACTTTTTGGCGGCCAAAGAAACCTTCGGTTTGGTTGAGTTTCACTTCGATATTCTGGCGAAGCGCTTGCGTGAACTGTCGTTTCTCAATAACGGCGTGAAAATTGCGCTGATCGACCACCGCAACGGCAAGGAAGAAAACTTTGCGTTCTGTGGCGGCATCAAGGGTTTTGTCGAGTACATGAACCGCAACAAATCGGCACTGCACCCCACGGTGTTCTATGCGATTGGCGAAAAGGACGGCATCACCGCCGAGATTGCCATGCAGTGGAATGACTCCTATCAGGAAACGGTGCAATGTTTCACCAATAATATCCCACAGCGCGACGGCGGTACCCATTTGACCGCGTTGCGCGCCGCAATGACGCGTACCCTGAATCAATATATCGAAGCCGAACAGCTGGCGAAAAAGGCCAAGGTGGAGACTACCGGCGACGATATGCGCGAAGGGCTGACCGCTGTGCTGTCGGTGAAATTACCCGACCCGAAATTTTCGTCGCAAACCAAAGATAAGCTGGTTTCTTCCGAGGTGCGCCCGGTGATCGAAGACCTGATTGCCCAGCAAATGAGTGCGTTCCTGCTGGAAAAACCCAATGACGCGAAGATCATCGTCAACAAGATCATCGAGGCGGCCCGCGCCCGTGAAGCGGCGCGCAAAGCCCGCGACTTGACGCGCCGCAAAGGGATCCTAGACGGCATGGGCTTGCCCGGCAAGCTGGCTGACTGCCAGGAAAAAGACCCAGCCCTCTCCGAGTTGTACCTGGTCGAGGGAGATTCTGCGGGCGGTTCGGCCAAGCAGGGCCGCGACCGCAAGTTCCAGGCGATCCTGCCGCTCAAGGGCAAGATTCTGAATGTGGAAAAGGCGCGTTTCGAAAAACTCATCGCCTCGCAGGAAATCGCCACCCTGATCACCGTGCTGGGCACCGGCATCGGCAAGGACGAATACAACGCCGACAAACTGCGCTATCACCGCATCATCATCATGACCGACGCGGACGTGGACGGTTCGCACATCCGTACCCTGCTGCTCACCTTCTTCTACCGGCAAATGCCAGAGCTGGTCGAGCGCGGCCATATCTACATCGCGCAACCGCCGCTGTACAAGATCAAGCAAGGCAAGGACGAGCGCTATCTCAAGGACGACCAGGAGATGAAGATCTACATGCTCAAGTCCGCGCTGAACAATGCCGTATTGCACCCGTCCGCCGATGAGGCACCGATTCAGGCCGACGCACTGGAATTGATCGCCAAGCAATACTTCCTCGCCGAAGCGGTGATCGACCGCCTGTCGCGATTTACCGCGCCGGAGGCCAGTCACGCCCTGCTGATCCTGCCCACTCTGTCGCTGGATGACGCGGAACAGGCGCAACACAGCGCAAAACAACTCGAAGCGGCTTGCGGCGGTAGCATCAAAGTTGTGGCAGAGGCTGACGAAGCCGGCGAACATCGCCTGCGCCTGGAAAAGCTGTATCACGGCAACTACTCGGTCAGCTACATGGATCGCGATTTTCTGAGAGGCAGCGACTATGTGCAAATCCGCCAGGCTGCGGACATATTGAGCGGCCTGATCAAACCGGGTGCGTACATCGCCCGGGGTGAGCAAAAACGCAGCGTGTCCAGCTTCAAACAGGCCATCGAATGGCTGTTGGAAGAAGCCAAGCGCGGCGTGAACATCCAGCGCTATAAAGGTTTGGGTGAGATGAATCCGTCGCAACTGTGGGAAACCACGATGGACGTAACCAATCGTATCCTGCTCAAGGTGCGAATCGAAGACACGATTGCCGCCGACGAAATATTCACCACCCTGATGGGCGACGTGGTCGAGCCGCGCCGCGCATTCATCGAGAAGAATGCGCTGGGTGTGAAAAACTTGGACGTATAAAAGGTGCGGGGCTGCCTCCCAGGAGGCAGCCCCTGCTTGCCGGTAAGAACCTGCAGTTTTCCCCCTGCTTCAAATAACATTTCAAATTAAAAGCGAAATTTAACTATGTCCTATCCAATAACATTTTTTCCTTCTCGTTCTCAGGAAGCCGTTGAGGCCACTCCGGGAACATCACCCATTGTGGGCAACCGCGTGGAATTGCAACTGCTCACCACCCTGACATGCAACCTGAAATGCAGTTATTGCTCGCTCGGCGTGGGTGACATGGTTGGTTCGCAAGGCGAGGTATCCTATACCACCGATGCGTTGGACGCCTTTATCAAAAAACATCTTTCCGAACATGAAACTTATGTCACTTTCTATGGTGGCGAGCCAACCCTGAATCTCGATTTTATAAAAGAGATCATGGCGCGTTATCCCACCTTCCGTTTCCAGCTGCAGACCAATGGCACGCTGCTGGACAACTTGCCGGATAATGTGCTGGCCAACCTTTCCAATATCCTGCTTTCCATCGACGGCGGCGAAGCGATCACCGACGGTTTCCGCGGGCGCGGCGTGTACCGGCAGGTGGTCAAGAACACCCGGGCGGTGCGCGACCGGATGGCGGGCACCTTCACGGCACGCGTAACCTGGAGCAGCGAAGAGACCTCCTTCGAGGAACTGGACGAGCTGGCGGACACTTTCGATTATGTGTATTTTCAGTTCGTCGCCGGAGAAGGTACTTATACACCCGCCGCGATGGAGAAGAAAAAAGCGGTAATCACACAGCTGGTAGACAAGTTCTTTTCCAGCGACAAGTTGTACCCCATGATCCCGATCATGGGGATTGTGCGCAACAAGGTGCTGCCCTCACGGGCGACCGAGCTCTATCACGGCAAGACCCAATGCCGGGTGTCCACGCACATCCTCAATGTGATGCCGGATGGCAAGATTTTCCCCTGCCCCGATATGATGTATGTACCCGAAATGCTGCAAGGCGACGTGAACGCGAACTGGCTCAAGCCCAGCCCGCTGCAGCCGCACCCCGACATGCCGTGCGACCAGTGCGAAGCGCAGCCGTGGTGCCGGGGCAACTGCCTGAAAAACCTCTATCTTGCTTACGTGAAAGGCGACCAGAAATACCGCGATAACGTCGTCGATCCGATCTGCGACCTGGTCAGGTTCCTCGGAAGGGAAATAGACCGCCACGACCCGCTTGCCTGGTACGCGAAAGCCCCGCTGGACGTGCGCAAGACCCTGCGCGACTGTGAGGTCTACGAATATGTGGAAATCATGCCCTGACGCGATGACAATGCGCGACACCGCGATTCGCCCGCAGAACGGAGTTATGGAGGTTACCTAAAATGAAATCTAACAAGCTCGCTCTAGCCGCCCTGCTGCTCTGGGTCATCACGATTGCCGTATTTGCCTGGTTCTTCATACGCGGGAACACCACTGCGGGAACCGACGGAAGGACTGAGATCGTCTTGCAGCCCGGTGAGCGCGATTTCGTCATGACCGAAATGCGCGGGCTGTTGGCCGCGACGCAGGAGATCATGGAAGGCGCAAGCCAGAATGATGCACAGCGCATCGTCAAGGCGGCACGCGGCGCGGGCATGGCGGGCGCGGCGGATGTCAACCCGGCGCTGATGGTGAAGCTGCCGGTCGAGTTCAAGAAGCTGGCCATGGGCATGCACGGCGACATGGACGAGATCGCCAAGGCCGGTGAAAGCGGCAAACCGGTGCCGGAACTGCTGAAAATGACCTCCAGTGCTCTGGCGAAATGCGTGGCCTGTCATCAGGCGTGGCAGATCAAGGCGGGGAGTTAGCAGGGCGTTGCAAAACTACTGCGAGGCGATGATGTTGCGTTGGAAACCGGCTCAAAATGCTCGTTTACTGTGTGTAAACTCCGCTTTTTCGCCGGTTTCCGCCTTGCCTGATCGCCTCTCGCTACGTTTTTCAACACCCTGTTAAGGCAGAAAAGCGTAATATCTTTCGCCCTGCTGAGTGGAAAATTTGCCCTGACGCGGTGATAATGCGTCGCGCAGGCGCGCGGTCCGGCTAGCTCTAAGCTAGATTTTCTCGATTCCCATGGGGGGCTGAAATGCCAGAATTCAAAGAGCTGCAAATCAACGACGGGAAAATTTTGCTCAACATCGCCCGTGGCGAGGTGGTTGGGCAACAGAAGTGGAGTGAAACAGAGGTGCACACCTCTGGCGGTGGCGGTTATGTGCAGCAAGGCGGCTATGTGAGACCCCCGCAAGTTTCCAGTACTAGCCACGAAAAACACGAATTCTGGATTCGTGAAGAAGGAGGAAAGGAAACCGCCATTAACTTTACGGATGCAAATTTTCCAGTTCGAGAGGGGCAAAAAGTTTGGGTCGCATGGGGCAATAATAGCCGCAGCAAGGGGAGTGGCAGTTACCTTTTCGGGCACAACTATGCCTCCGGTGATTCCCATGATTTGTTACGAAATTGGGGGACGTGGTTGTATGGCACCGGCCTACTCAAAACACCCGCCGCTTATCGCTTTTTTACAAAGTGGCTCCCGCTTATTATTGGCGTTGTCGTTGGCTTCGTGTGGCTCCCATTATTTTTTTCGTCGGAGGTTGTGGTAGGCCTTTCTCCAGATGAAGAGGCTTTGCAAACACTGCGCAATGCTACAAACCCGTTATTTGTCATTCAGCATTGGCCATCTGCAATAACCGAAGCGCTTGGCAAAGACCTTGGTGCCATGGCTCTTGTCGCCGGAGCAATATGGATAACCAATCTCCTTTTCATGAAATTTTTTGGTTCTATGCTCTTTCTAAAACGTTGGGAGCGCAAGCGTATTGCCGAAATCAGAACAAAAATTTTCAGCACCTGCAATGAATCTGAATCTAATGCTATACCCCTAAACTAACGCGCTAGTTCATACATACGCACATGTGGAATTGGCTGCGCAATCCTAAAAACCTTGCCGTTATAACGGCAGGCGCAACTGTGATTGGGTTTGTGTGGACAGAACTCATGGCCTCTAAAGGTGGTCCGACTGCACCATTAACTTCCTCTCTGCCGTCTATCAGCATTAATATCGAAGCAAAGCAAGCGAATGCTCAAACCGTTTTGCCAGATCAGGCACCGCCATTAATGGCGACAACCTCGGCACAAGTTGTGTCAACTGAGAAAACAGTTGCACCTGAGGTACAGCAGCGCTTTCCAGTCCGCCGTCAACTGGCAAATGGCGTGCCTAATGAAGTGCTCTCTGGGTTCTGGTTAACGCTTGCTGGATACGAAGGCACGGAGAGCGAGATAACCGCATACTTACATAGCCAAAGTTGGGGAGACCGACCGCTCTCCTTCAAAGTTGGAGGAGCACCTTTTGACTTTTCGCATAGTGGGGGTACTTATCAGCTCACGGTCGAGTCAATGAAAGATGAGCGTGTCATCATTTCGGTTCGTCGCTGAAGCTTGGCATAATTCCACTCCGGGGATGCCGCGCGATAAAACGTGTGTAAGGCGTAGGGCGTCAATAAGCCTGTCCTGAGCGTAGTCGAAGGGCGTAGCGCATTGCGCCGTATGAGTTCTTCTTAGTAGTTCTCTTCGCGGCAGGCTTGGCCGCCTTCGTAGCGGTTAGCTGCAAGCCATAAACACAAGGCCTGCAGAGCAGGACTTGTTATAACGCTCTATAGCCGCCCGGTAGAGGTGCGGCAAGGGTAAGGGTTAAATCTTGCTCTTGACCGCTTTCTTGACCGCCGGCTTTTTCACAGCCGGTTTCTTGGCGGCGGCCTTTTTCGCGGCTGGTTTAGTTACCTTTTCGGCGGCCGCTTTTTTGGCCGTTGGCTTGGCTGTCTTCGGTTCGGCCTTAGCTTTGGGTGCCGCTTTTGCCTTGGTCGTCTTGGTTGCCGTTTTGGCTTTGGCGGCGGGTTTCTTCGCCGTCCTGGTTTTTCCTGTCCCGCCCTTCGCGGCCTTGGCGGCGATCAGTTCCAGCGCTTCTTCCAGCGTGATTTCATCCGGCGACACGCCTTTCGGCAGCGTGGCGTTGATCTTGCCGTGGCGGGCGTAGGGGCCGTAGCGGCCGCTGCAGATCTCGACACTGGCCTTGTCGTCGGGATGGTCGCCAAGGGTGCGCAACACGGTGTTGCCGTCCCGCGCCTGGGCCAGCAGTTCCACCGCGCGATCCAGCCCGATGTCGAAGATGCTGTCGCTGCGCGGGATAGATTTGAACTTGCCGTCATGGCCGATATAGGGGCCGAAGCGGCCGATGTTGACGATGACTTTCTTGCCGGTTTCGGGGTGCGCGCCGAGCTCGCGCGGCAAGGCCAGCAGCTTGAGCGCGCCGGCCAGGTCGGCCTGCTCCAAGGGCATTTCTTTCGGCCATGACACGCGCTTGGGCTTGATCTTTTCGCCTTTGACCGCTTCGCCCAGTTGCACGTAGTGGCCGTACGGGCCGCGCAGCAGCAACACGGGCTGGTTGGCCTCGGGGTGCATGCCCAGCTCCACTCTTGCCGAGGCGTCGTCCTGCGTGTCGCCGCTCAGGCTGCGTTTGTATTTGCACTCCGGATAGTTGGTGCAACTGATAAAGCTGCCGTATTTGCTGAGTTTTTTGGCAAGCGGTTTGCCGCATTCCGGACAGGCCTCGTCGATCAATTCCACCGGGCGGTCGATGCTGGCTTTTTCCTTGATGAGGATGGAAAACCCCTTCCAGAATTCATCCATCACGCCGATCCAGTCACGCTTGCCTTCGGAAACTTCATCCAGCTCGTCTTCGAGGTGCGCGGTGAAATCGTAATCCACATAGCGGGTGAAGTGGTCGGTGAGGAAGCGCGTGACGACGCGCCCGACATCGGTCGGGACGAAGCGCTTCTTGTCGATAACGGCGTATTCCCTGGCCTGCAGGGTGGAAATGATGGTGGCGTAAGTGGACGGGCGGCCGATGCCGTACTCTTCCAGCGACTTGACCAGACTGGCTTCGGAAAAGCGCGGCGGCGGCTGGGTGAAGTGCTGTTCGCCATACAGCTTGTCCAGCGATACTACGTCGCCCTCGGCCAGCGGCGGCAGCTTGCCGCCCTCTTCTTCCTCGGCATCGTCCACGTCTTCCATGTACACGCCGATGAAGCCGGGGAACACCAGGGTCTGGCCGGAAGCGCGGAACAGCGTGGTGTCGCCGCCGAGGCGGATGTCCAGGCTGACCGTGTCGAAACGCGCCGGAGCCATCTGGCACGCCAGGGTGCGCTTCCAGATCATCTCGTAGAGGCGCGCCTGGTCGGCGCTCAGGTGGTCGCGCAGGCTGTCCGGCGTGCGCAGGATCGAGGTCGGGCGGATTGCTTCGTGGGATTCCTGCGCGTTCTTGGTCTTGCTCTTGTAAGTTGGCTGTGTCGAAGGCAGATATTCCGACGAGAAATTATCCTTGATGTAATCGCGGATTTCCTGCACCGCCTCCTTCGCCAAGGACACCGAGTCGGTACGCATGTAGGAAATCAGGCCGACGGTCTGGCCGCCGATGTCCACGCCTTCATACAGCGATTGCGCGGTGCGCATGGTGCGGTCGGCGGTCATGCCGAGTTTGCGCACCGCTTCCTGTTGCAGCGTGGAAGTGGTAAACGGCGCGGCGGCATAGCGCTGCTTGGCCTTCTTCTCGACACGCACCACCTTGGGCGGCAGCTTGGCATCGTTGAGTTTGGCGAAAATCGCGTCGTATTCGGTTTGGCTGCCGATGCTGAGCTGCTCCAGCTTCTTGCCCTGATACTGGAACAGCTTGGCGGTAAATGGCTGGTGATCCTTGTGGCTGTCCAGATGCACCGTCCAGTATTCCTGGCTCTTGAACGCCTCGATCTCCAGTTCCCGCTCGACGATCATGCGCAACGCGGGACTTTGCACGCGGCCGGCCGACAGCCCCGGACGGATCTTGCGCCACAGCAGTGGCGACAAATTGAAGCCGACCAGATAGTCCAGCGCGCGCCGCGCCTGTTGCGCATTCACCAGCGGCATTGAGATCTCGCGAGGGTGAGCGACCGCTTCGCGCACCGCCGACTGGGTGATTTCATAGAACACTACGCGCTGCATATTTTTGTTCTTCAGGCCGCGCTTGGCCTTGAGCAACTCGGAAATATGCCAAGCGATCGCCTCCCCTTCGCGGTCCGGATCGGGCGCCAGCAGGATGTTGTCGGCTTCGGTGGCGGCTTTGGCAATCGCATCCACGTGCTTGCTGTTGCGCGCAATGGTCTCGTACTGCATCGCAAAATTATTCTCGGTATCGACTGCGCCGGTTTTGGGTACCAGATCGCGTACATGGCCGAATGAGGCAAGGACTTCAAAATCCTTGCCCAGATATTTTTTGAGGGTCTTGGCCTTGGCCGGGGATTCAACGATCAGGAGATTGGTTGCCATGCGGAGTGATTGAGGCTCAATGTAGTTGTGCTGAATTTAACGGGGTGAGCAACTCTTCGATCAACAGCGGATCGAGATTCTGGTGGCGGTTCCACAATACCATCAGCATAATCAGCTTAAGCTTGTCCAGCCCGAGATTTTCCTGTTGCAGCGCGACGGCGCGGTCGAGGATCATCTCGCGCTCGACGGCGGAGATCATGTGTTGCTGCTCGGCGAATAACAAGAATTGGCGCGCCTCGAAACCGATGCGCTGCAGCTCGAGCCCGGCAAAATGACGCAGTCCGGCATGTTCGAGGCTGGCCGGATAATTATCAGGATTCTGTTGTTTCAGCGCGGACAGCCAGGTCAGCGCCTCGTCAATTTCTTCACCTTCAAAGCCGGCGGCGGAAAGTTTGCGCGACAGTTTGTCCGGCTCCGGATAACTGCCCGCGTCAAAGTAACTTTCAAACAGGTACATCAAAATTTCGAACATGATTAGCGTGGTTTTAGTGGATTCGTTGATACAGGCCGCCGGGTAACGCACTGACGCGCCCCTCCAGTTCGAGCGTCAACAGCATGGCGGATAGCTCGGCTATCGTCAAGCCGCAGCGTTTGCCGAGGGTGTCCAGATCGACCGGATCGAAGCCGAGATGCCCGAGCAGTACGGAATTTGAATCTTGCGCATCCGTACCTTGTGTGGATGTGCCTTGTATATCGGGGTGGCGCGCGGGTACGGCGGTTGCGGCAATCAGCCCACCCAATTCCTCGAGAATATCCTGCGCGGTCTCGACCAGCTTCGCGCCTTGCTTGAGCAGCGCGTGGCAACCCTTGCTTTGAGGCGCATGTATTGAGCCGGGGATGGCGAACACGTCCCTGCCCTGCTCCAGCGCTAGCCGCGCGGTAATCAGCGAGCCGCTTTGCAGTGATGCTTCCACCACCAGGCAGCCAGCGCTCATGCCGCTGATGAGGCGGTTGCGGCGCGGAAAGTTGGCGGCCAGCGGCGGTGTGCCGAGCGGGAATTCCGAAATCAGCGCGCCTTGACTGGCGAGCGTATGGGCGAGGTCGCGGTTCGCGGCGGGGTAGACCTTGTCCAGCCCGGTGCCGACCACGCCGATGCTGCTGCCGCAATTGCTACCTTGGCAGCGCAATGCGCCGCGATGCGCGGCGGCATCGATGCCGTGCGCCATGCCGCTGATGATGCACAACCCGGCATCGCTCAATGATTTGGCAAATGCTTCGGCGTTGTTGATGCCCTGCGGCGTGGCATTGCGGCTGCCGACGATGGCCAGCGCGGAACGGTTGAGCAGGTCGAGCCGACCCTTTACATACAATAACAGCGGCGGGTCGGGAATGTTCAGCAGGGCTTGCGGGTAGTCGCTATCGGCGAGGGTGACGATGCGGTTATTGCCGTCTTCCAGCCAGGCCAGCGCAGGGGCGAGCAGGTCGTCAGCAATGCCTTTGCCGATTTCGGCGGCGATTTCGGCTTTGACGACGGACTTGAGTGAACCGAGGGAGGCGGCGAAAACCGCCTCCGGTGAACCGAATTCCTTCAACAGGCGGCGCGCGCTTTCGCCGCCCAAGCCGCGCGTCAGGCTGAGTGCCAGCCAGGCATTGAGTGAAGCATCGGGAGTCACGCTCGCTGCGTTCTTGCGGGGGGGGTCTTAAGGAGTTTGTGCGCGATCCAGCAATTGCACCGGCAAGCGGGTTTGCATCACCAGCGCGTACGACACCTTGTCGAACACGCGGAACACGAATACCAAGCCATAGCGTTCATCCGGCAGGGTGAATTTTTTGCCTTCATTCTTCACTTCCTCTCCCTTGCGGTACAGGGCCAGCACATGACCGCTTTCCAGCCCGTCGCGTGCGCCCTTGTTCAGGGTGATGACGGTATTTTGCCCGGCCTGCGAAACGCCGCCGTACACCGAAATGACGCGTGAGGAAATGTTGCCGCCGGGTGCGCGCGGCAGGTAGGTGTTGACGGCAGCGCCGGAAGGGGCGACCAAGCGGTCGCCCTGATTGATTTCCTGAACGGAATGGGTGATCGCGACGGTGCTGACATCCGCAAAATCGGTTACTTCGGCATTACCCAGATAGACCGCTTCGATACCTAACGCTTCCTTGGTATCAGGGTCGGTAAATGTTTTGCCTGGGCGATAAATCTGCCACTTGCTGCCTTTGTCCGGAGACAGGCCTTTTACGAAGCCGATATCGTGAGCACCGAGTATCACGCGGCCTTCGCGCGCACCGATCAGCGTCGGCGCATCCTTCAATGCGCCCTCTTCAATGGCCAGCGGCTGGCTTAAAAACGGCGCGATGGCACTGGCGGGGATGCTCGGGATGGCGTCGTGCGTGCTATGGCCTGCGCGCGCTTTGGGTGAGAGCTTGATGACGCCGTCAGAACTGCCGGTGCCGGCCTGACCAATGCGCAATGTGCCGCTGGCGCGATCCAGGAAGATCACGTCGCCCGGATAAATCCAGTGCGGATCCTTGATGGAGTCCTTGTTCATGCCCCAGATATACGGCCATTTCCATGGGTCTTTGAAGAACTTGCCGGAGATGTCCCACAGCGTATCGCCTTTCACGACCACATGCCGGTCAGGCGCATCGCTGCGAAGTTCCGGACGGGTATCAGGCTGGGCAGCAAAGGCCAAGATGGGCAACAAAAAGCAAATCAGCGATATAATCTTGCGCATGGAAAACTCCGGCAGAATCAATATTAAGGGCACGCAATGTTGCTGCGTTGCATTAAATTCTGCATCCAGTCATATAAATAAGCAAGCATTTATGGAGTGCATATGGCAATCCTGAAAATTTTGCAGTATCCCGATGAGCGGCTGCACAAGGTCGCCAGCAAGGTTGAACGGATCGATGAAGCCACCCGCAAGCTGGCGCAAAACATGGCGGAGACCATGTATGCCGCGCCTGGAGTCGGCTTGGCGGCGACGCAAGTGGATGTGCATATGCAGATCATTGTGGTGGACGTTTCCGAGACGCACAATCAGTTGAAAATATTCATCAATCCGGAAATTATCGCCAGCAGCGGCGAAGAGGAAAGCGAGGAAGGCTGCCTGTCGGTGCCGGGTATTTACGAAAAGGTACGCCGTGCGGAAAAAGTGACAGTGTGCGCGCTCGATGAAAAAGGCAAACCATTTACGCTGGAGGCAGAAGGATATCTGGCGGTCTGTATCCAGCACGAAATAGATCATTTGCATGGCAAGGTGTTTGTCGAATATCTGTCGCAACTCAAGCAAATCAGGCTTCGTGCCAAGCTGAAGAAACGCTTGCGCGAAACCATGTAAAAACCTCTGCACAACTACTGATGAAACAACTAGCCATCCGACTAAGTTGTCAAACTACGCCAACTAAGTCGTTGGTTATGCGCTCGCTGATACTGCGTTAAAAAATGGCTCAAAATTCTCATGTACTGAATGTACACTCCGGTTTCTCGCCATTTTTTGCCTTGTCTCGGCTTCGCTCGTTACGTCGTACAGAGGTTTTTACCGGACCAACTTTCTTATGAAAATCATTTTTGCCGGCACACCGCATTTCGCGGCCAGCGCATTGGCTGCGCTGCTCAAGGAGCATCAGGTCGCTGCCGTGCTGACCCAGCCAGATCGGCCGTCTGGGCGCGGCATGCAGCTGACTCCCAGCCCGGTGAAACAGCTCGCGCTGCAATATGGCTTGGTCGTATTACAACCCACTACCTTGAAAACGGAAGAAGCGCAGCACGCGATTGCCGTATTGGATGCCGATGTAATGGTGGTTGCCGCTTATGGGCTGATTCTGCCGAAGGCTGTGCTGCAACTGCCGCGCTACGGTTGCCTGAATATTCATGCTTCGTTGCTGCCACGCTGGCGCGGGGCTGCGCCGATACCGCGCGCGATCCTGGCGGGCGACAGCGAGACCGGCATCACCATCATGCAGATGGACGAAGGGCTGGATACCGGCGACATCCTGTTGCGCCGGGCTTGCACGATTGCGCCGGATGACACGGCGCAGACTCTGCACGACAGGCTGGCCGGGATCGGCGCAGACTGCATTCTCGAAGCGTTGCGTCTGTTGCAGGAATCGGGGTTGGCAGGGATGTCGCCAACAGGCGGCAACTCGCAAAACCGCCTGACGCCGGTCAAGCAAGACAATGAGGCGGCGTGCTATGCCGCCAAGCTGCTCAAGAGCGAGGCGCAGATCGACTGGCGACAGGATGCGCGGCAAATCGAACGGGCGGTGCGCGCGTTTAACCCCTTTCCGGTGTGTCATGCCGACTTCAACGGGGTAACGATAAAAATCTGGCAGGCTGCGCTGCAGGAAAGCGCGCAAGGCGAAGCGGGCAGGATTCTGGCGGCGGACAAACAGGGCATCACCGTCGCCTGCGGCAAGGGCGCACTACGCCTGGAAGTGTTGCAACGTCCTGGCGGCAAGGCACAGCCTGCCGTACAGTTTTTACAAGCCGTGCCGGTCAAGGTCGGCGATAACTTCTCGGTAAGCTAAATGCACAACATTCAACTTGCCGCCAGCCAAATCGTGCAGCAGGTGCTGGCGGACGGGCGCAACCTCAATCAGGTGCTGGATGAGTCGCTGCGTAGAAAAGCGGTATGGACTCCGGCACAACGCGCGGCCCTGCAAGATTTGAGCTATGGCACATTGCGTTTTTACGGCCAATTGCGCGCGCTGTTAGGGCTGTTGCTGCATAAGCCGATGTTGGATCAGCGTATCTACCATGTGCTACTGGTGGCGCTGTACCAGCTGCAATACAGCAAGGCCGCGCAGCATGCCGTGGTCGATCATGCGGTGCGCTCCGCCCAAATGCTGAATGCGAAAGTGAGCGGTCTGGTGAACGCGATCCTGCGCAATTTCCTGCGCAGCCGGGACGCATTGCTGGAGCAAGCCGCGCAGCACGCGGAAGGGAAGTACAGTTATCCGCAATGGTGGATCGATGAGCTGCAGGCGCAGTATGGCGAGCGTAGCGCAGCGATACTGACGGCGGGCAATCTGCATCCACCGATGACGTTGCGCGTGAATCGGCGCTGCGGCACGACTGCGGATTATCTGGCGCAATTGGAACAGCAAAATTTGCACGCCCGGTTAATCGAACCGGATGCACTGCAACTGGATAAGCCGGTGCCGGTGGACAAGCTGCCGGGGTTTTTTGCCGGGCTGGTTTCGGTGCAGGATGCAGGCGCGCAATACGCCGCGCGCCTGCTGGATGTTCATGACGGCATGCGCGTGCTGGATGCCTGCGCCGCACCGGGCGGCAAGACCGCGCATATTCTGGAATGCGCACAAGTAGAAATGGTGGCGATAGACAAAGACGAGAAACGCTTGCAGCGTGTCGCGGAAAATTTGCAGCGCTTGGAATTGTTCGCGCAACTGCTGGTCGGGGATGCCGCCAAGCCGGATAAGTGGTGGGATGGCCGGGCGTTTGACCGGATCCTTGCCGATGTGCCCTGCTCCGCTAGCGGCGTGGTGCGCCGCCATCCCGACATCAAGTGGCTGCGCCGCCGCACGGATATTGCCGGTTTTGCCGCGCAACAGCTCAACATCCTGCGCGCGATGTGGCTGCTGCTGGCGCCAGAGGGTAAATTGCTCTACGCTACCTGCTCGGTTTTCCAGCAGGAGAATGAGCAGGTTATCGCGGCGTTCCTGGCGCAACAGCCGGATGCGCGCCATTTTCCGATAGCATTACCGGAAAGTGGCAATGGACAGATATTGCCCAATGATCAGCATGACGGATTCTTCTATGCATTGCTGCAAAAAATTTAGGTTGTTTGGCTTATTGCAGCGCAGCGTGGGCTTGTTGTCGCGCAGTGCACTGCTCGTCTGGCTATTTGCTGCAACAGCTTATGCGGAGGGTGTTTCCGTCAACAAGGCGGAAGCGCGTCTGGGCGAGAATGGCTACCAGCTCTCTGCCAGTTATGACATCAATCTGACTTTCGCGGCACAACAGGCATTGACGCGCGGCATCCCGCTGTATTTTGTGGGCGAGTTTTCATTGACGCGCTCACGCTGGTATTGGCTGGACGAAGAAATTTTTCAGGGCGAACAAACCGTCAAGCTTTCCTACAATGTGCTGACGCGACAGTACCGTATTTCACGCGGCGCGCTGTTCCAGAATTTTGCCAGTTTCGAAGATGCGTTAAACATCCTGGCCAGGCAAAGCTCGGTAACCATTCCTGCCGAATTGATGAAAAAAGATGGCAACTATATGGCAGCGGCGCGCCTTCGCCTGGATATCGCGCAACTGCCCCTGCCACTGCAGGTAAACGCATTGACCGGCAAGGATTGGACCCTTAACTCCGACTGGTATCGTTGGGTAATCCGCCCGGCGGAAATTACCGTGCGCGGCGAAGGCAAGGCGGAGTGACGGTACGGTGAAATACCTAAATCTCATCAGTATCGTCGTTGGCGGTATGTTGCTGTATTTGCTATCCAGCAGCAGCGCCAATACCAAGGTATTTTCACTCGACTATTATGTGCTGCTCGGATTAACCGGCTTATTCGCGTTGAGCTTGGCGGGATTGGTCGGCTATCAGCTTGTACGCTTGCGCAGCAAGCTCAGGAACAAGGTTTTTGGTGCCAGACTCACGTTGCGTCTGGTGGTTTTTTTCACCCTGATCGCCGTTCTGCCCGGCATGCTGGTCTATGTGGTATCGGTAAATTTCCTGGACAAAAGCATTGAGTCGTGGTTCGACGTGCGCGTCGAAAAGGCGCTGGAGGGCGGACTCAACCTCGGCAGAAGCGGCCTCGACAATAGCCTGAAGGAACTGACCAAAAAGACCCAGTTCATCGCATTATTGCTGGCGGAAAAACAGCCGGGACAATATCAGCCCGCACTGGATCAGTTAATAGATGTAAAGGTGGCGCAGGAGGCGGCATTGTTTACCCCCAAAGGGAATGTAGTTGCCTTTTCCTCCAGTGGCAACGCGCTATTGCCGGAAATGCCCGATGGCGATTTGCTGCGATCAACCTTGGATAAGGGCGAGTATGCGGTGATTGACACCTTGCCAAACAAAGGGTTGACGCTGCGTGCGCTGGTGAGGGTGAACTCCAATACGCAGGCGGGCGGGCAATACGTGCTGCAATTCACCCAGCCGGTGCCGAAACAGATCGAAGCGGATGCCGAGACCGTGCAGGCGGTGTATCGCGATTATCAGGAGCTAACGCTCTCGCGCCTTGGATTGAAGCGGCTGTATGCGATCACCTTGACGCTGTCGCTATTGGTGGTGCTGTTGACAGCGGTATCGGCGGCGTTTTTTATCAGTGAGCGGCTGGGCTCCTCGCTGGAAGCACTCGCGGAAGGTACGCGCGCGGTGGCGCAAGGCGATTTTACCGGCCAATATCCGATACAAAGCAGCGATGAGCTGGGTGCGCTGACCGGCTTGTTCAACCAGATGACGCACCAGTTGTATGAGGCGAAGCAGGCCAGTGAACAGCAGCAGCGCGAGGTAGAAAGCGCCAAAGGTTACTTGGAAAGCGTGCTGACCCACTTGTCTTCCGGCGTGCTGGCATTGGACAATGAATTGCGCTTGCGTTCGGTGAACACCAGTGCGGTGCAAATTCTCGCCGTGCCGTTGCAGGAAATGCAGCGCATGTCGCTGAACCAAATCGCTGAAAAGTATAGCCTGCTGAGGCCGTTCTGCCACACCATCATGGAGGCCTTTGGCAATGCGACCAACTGCGAATGGCAGCGCCAGATAGAGCGCATGAGCAAAAATGGCAACCAGATCCTGTTGATGCGCGGCACGCGCTTGCCGCAGGGCGGGGACGCGGGTTATGTGGTCGTGTTCGATGACGTCAGCCATCTGTTGAAGGCTGAGCGGCAGGCGGCATGGGGCGAGGTGGCGCGCCGTCTCGCGCACGAAATCAAGAACCCGCTCACGCCGATACAGCTTTCGGCGGAGCGCCTGCAGCACAAACTTGGTGGCAAGCTCGATGAAGAGGACGCACAACTGCTGCAGCGCGCCACGCAAACCATCGTCAGCCAGGTCGGCGCGATGAAAAACATGGTGAGCGATTTTGCCGACTATGCGCGCGGTCCGGCGTTGAAGCTGGCGCGCCTGGATATGCACAAACTGATCAGGGAGGTGCTGGGTTTGTATGAGGCGAATGTCATCCCCATCGTGCTGAAACTGGAAGCGCCCCGCAGTGAGGTCAATGGGGACGCAACCCGCTTGCGCCAGGTCATTCACAACCTGTTGCAGAATGCACAGGATGTGCTGCAGGGTGTCGTGCAACCGCAAATAACGCTGAGTACCACGCTGCATCAGGGAGAGATTCAATTGTACGTCGAAGATAACGGCGCGGGTTTTCCGGAGAGTGTGCTGTCGCGCGCCTTCGAGCCGTACATGACGACCAAGACCAAAGGCACCGGGCTGGGGCTGGCAATCGTGAAAAAAATAGTGGAAGAGCATGGCGGGCATATTGCCATTGAAAATAATGTGAACGGCGGAGCGCAGATCAATATACATCTGCCGCTGGCCGAGGAGGCGTAATGGGAACCTCTATAAATCCGATATGCTTCATCGTTCGTTGCGCGGCTCCTTGCGTTGCCCGCGTGATACGGTGGGACGTAACCCTCCGGTGCGGGAGTACGGAGCAGCAGGCCTGCCCGCCCCAATTGCTTCGCATTGCCATGTCCGGCCTGTCATTCCGCAAAACAAATTTCTAGAGGTAATCCAAATGGCAAGCAAACAAATATTGGTGGTGGATGATGAAGTCGGCATCCGCGAATTGCTGTCGGAAATCCTGTTCGACGAGGGTTATCAGGTGCATCTGGCGGAAAATGCCGCCCAGGCGCGTGCGTTCCGCAACGAACGCGAGCCGGATATGGTGCTGCTCGATATCTGGATGCCGGATACCGATGGCGTGACTTTGCTCAAGGAGTGGGTCGAGCAGGATTTGCTGACCATGCCCGTCGTGATGATGTCAGGCCATGGCACCATTGAAACGGCGGTCGAGGCAACGCGCATCGGCGCGGTAGATTTTCTGGAAAAGCCCATCGCGCTGCAAAAGCTGCTCAGCACCATCGCCAAGGCAATCAAGGAGGGCGCGCACAAGCCGCAGGTACAGCACACCGAAGCGCAAAGCCAGAAAATCACCCTGGATATTGACGGACGGATACAGCATTTTTCTTTGCCGCTGGATTTGCCGCTGCGTGAAGCGCGCGAGCATTTTGATGCGCTCTACTTTGATTACCATTTGCGGAAAGAGGCCGGCAACGTCATGCGGGTAGCCGAAAAGGTCGGCCTGGAGCGCACTCATCTTTACCGCAAACTCAAGCAATTGGGCATTAAATTCCTCAAAAAAGGTGGCGAAAACGAATCACAGTAGGAAGCTGTATCGGTGCTGCGGTATAATTACGAACTCGAACGGATTCACCTAAGGGAGCCTCTTTCGTTTTGCGGGATGAAGCGCAAGGGGCCGCGCAGCGAACGACGCTGCGATTCGCCCGAAGTGGTTTAAGCAGGCAATCCGCGTAGCGGATGCTCGCAAAAACAGATTTATAGAGATTCCCATAACCAACCAACAGAATATTCTGGAGACAACGGCAATGGCTGCGACACGCAACATCACACCACCCAAGTTTAATGACATTACCGGCGCGATCCGGATGCTGGCAGTGGATGCCGTACAAAAGGCAAATTCCGGCCACCCGGGTGCGCCGATGGGTATGGCGGAAATCGCCGATGTGTTGTGGAATCGCCATCTGCGCCATAATCCTGCCAATCCCAAGTGGCCTGACCGCGACCGTTTCGTGCTGTCCAACGGCCACGGTTCGATGCTGGTTTATGCGTTGTTGCATTTGTCCGGCTACGACCTGCCGATGGATGAGTTGAAGCGTTTCCGCCAGATGCATTCCCGAACCCCGGGCCACCCAGAATATGGTTACACGCCGGGCGTGGAAACCACCGGCGGCCCGCTCGGCCAGGGCATTACCAACGCGGTGGGCATGGCAATGGCGGAAAAGCTGCTGGCTGCGGAATTCAACAAGCCAGGCCACGAGATCGTCAACCATCACACCTATGTATTCATGGGCGACGGCTGCATGATGGAGGGGATATCGCACGAAGCCTGTGCGCTGGCGGGTACCTGGGGCCTGGGCAAGCTGATCGCGTTCTGGGACGACAACGATATCTCGATCGACGGCCATGTGGATGGCTGGTTTACCGACGACACGCCGAAGCGTTTCGAGGCTTACGGCTGGCACGTCATTGCCGATGTGCAGGGGCATGACCAGGAGGCAATCAACGCCGCGATCAACGCCGCCAAGGCGGTCACCGACAAGCCTACGCTGATCTGCTGCAAGACCGTCATTGGCGCGGGTTCTCCCAACAAGTCAGGCACGCATGACGTGCACGGCGCTGCGCTGGGCGATGCCGAAGTGGCGGCCACGCGCGAGCACATTGGCTGGAAATATCCGCCGTTCGAAATCCCTAAGCATGTGTACGAGGCTTGGGATGCGCGCACCAAGGGCGAAGGCCTGGAAAAATTGTGGAACAACAAGTTTGTCGAGTATCACACTGCGTTCCCGAAAGAAGCTGCCGAATTCGTGCGCCGCATCAAGGGGGAATTGCCTTTCAACTGGCCGGCTCATATTGATGGGGTAATCGCTGGAATTAACGAAAAGGCCGAAACCATCGCCACCCGCAAGGCTTCGCAAAACGCCATCAACGCCCTGGCTCCGGCATTGCCGGAATTCCTCGGCGGCTCGGCCGACCTGACCGGCTCCAACCTGACCAACTGGACAGGCTGCAAGCACATCCGCGGCAAGAGCACCGGCAATTACATCAGCTATGGCGTGCGCGAATTCGGCATGTCGCACATCATGAACGGCATGGCGTTGCACGGCGGTTTCCTGCCGTTCGGCGGCACCTTCCTGATGTTTTCCGAATATGCGCGCAATGCGTTGCGCATGTCCGCCTTGATGAAGCAGCGCGTGATCTACGTGTTCACCCATGATTCCATCGGCCTGGGCGAGGACGGCCCGACGCACCAGCCGGTCGAGCAAACTGCCACGTTGCGCTATATCCCCAATATGGAAGTGTGGCGTCCGTGCGACACGGTTGAATCCGTCGTCGCTTGGGCTGCCGCAGTCGAGCGCAGGGACGGCCCGACCAGCCTGATTTTCAGCCGCCAGAACCTGGCCTTCCAGAAGCGCGATACGGTGCAAATCGTCAGCATCCGCAGGGGTGCTTACGTGTTGTCCGAAGCGCGGGGCGGCAAGTCGCAGGCAATTATTATCGCAACGGGTTCGGAAGTGTCGCTGGCGTTGGAAGCTCAAAAAACACTGGCTGCCGAAGGCATCAGCGTGCGAGTTGTTTCCATGCCATCCACCAATGTGTTCGACAAGCAGGATCAGGCCTACCGGGACAGCGTATTGCCAAAGGGCATGAAGCGCGTGGCGGTCGAGGCGGGCGTGACCGGCGGGTGGTATAAGTATGTCGGCCTGGATGGCGCGGTGGTGGGGATGGACTGCTTCGGCGAATCCGCACCGGCGCCGGAACTGTTCAAGCACTTTGGCATCACCGCTGCCAACGTGGTGGCGGCGGTGAAAAAAGTTATTGGCGCATGAAATGGCGCGAGCCTATTGCGACAGAATGAATTTTTAATTATTAAACAGGAGAATAAAATGACAATTCGTGTTGGTATTAACGGATTTGGTCGCATCGGGCGCATGGTGTTCCGCGCGGCGGTGCAAGATTTCGCTGACATTGAGATTGTTGGCATCAACGACCTGCTTGAGCCGGATTATCTGGCTTACATGCTGAGCTATGACTCCGTGCATGGCCGCTTCAAAGGCAAGGTTTCCGTCGAGGGCAACACGCTGGTGGTCAATGGCAAAAAGATCCGCCTGACCGCTATCAAGGATCCCGCCGAGCTGAAATGGAACGAAGTGGGTGCCGATATCGTGGTCGAGTCCACCGGCCTGTTCCTCACCAAGGAAACTGCTGAAAAGCACATCGCCGCAGGCGCCAAGAAGGTCATTTTGTCGGCACCGAGCAAGGATGACACGCCGATGTTCGTGTACGGCGTGAATGACAAGACTTACGCCGGCCAGACCATTATTTCCAACGCTTCCTGCACCACCAACTGCCTGGCGCCCGTCGCCAAGGTGCTGAACGACAACTGGGGCATCAAGCGCGGCCTGATGACCACGGTGCACGCCGCCACCGCCACTCAGAAGACCGTCGACGGGCCGTCCAACAAGGATTGGCGCGGCGGCCGCGGCATTCTTGAAAACATCATACCGTCCTCGACCGGCGCCGCCAAGGCTGTCGGCAAGGTGATCCCCGAGCTGAACAAGAAACTCACCGGTATGGCTTTCCGTGTGCCGACTTCGGATGTGTCCGTGGTTGACCTCACCGTGGAGCTGAACAAGGAAACCACCTATGCCGACATCTGCGCCGCGATGAAGGCCGCATCACAGGGTGCGATGAAGGGCGTGCTCGGTTACACCACCGATAAGGTGGTCTCCACCGATTTTCGCGGCGAGAGCTGCACTTCGGTATTCGATGCCGACGCGGGCATGGCTCTGGACGGCACTTTCGTCAAGATCGTGTCCTGGTACGACAACGAATGGGGCTACTCCAGCAAGGTGCTGGAAATGGTTCGCGTCATCGCCAAATAAAAAATGCAGGGGCACGGCGCGCCGTGCCCCTGCTTCCTTTGCATGGAGTAGAAAATGTCCATAATTAAAATGACTAATATGGCCCTTTTTGGCAAGCGCGTCCTGATCCGTTCGGATCTCAACGTGCCCGTCAAAGACGGCAAAGTAACCTCTGATGCGCGCATCACCGCGTCGATGGCGACAATCAACTTCGCGTTGAAGGCCGGTGCGCGCGTGATGGTGACCTCGCATCTGGGTCGTCCGGAAGAAGGTGTTTATTCCGAAGAAAACTCGCTCAAACCGGTTGCCAACATCATCGCCAACAAGCTGGGCAAGCCGGTGCGCCTGATCAAGGATTGGGTGAACGGCGGCTTCGATGTTGCCGAGGGCGAACTGGTGTTGCTGGAAAACTGCCGCTTTAACAAGGGCGAAAAGAAGAACTCCGAAGAGACCGCGAGGAAATACGCAGCCCTGTGTGACGTGTTCGTGATGGATGCTTTCGGCACCGCGCATCGCGCCGAAGCGTCGACCCACGGTGTGGCGAAGTACGCGCCGGTCGCGGCGGCCGGCATCCTGCTGACCGAAGAACTGGACGCGCTGGCCAAGGCGCTGCTCGACCCGGCACGCCCGATGGTCGCCATCGTCGGCGGCAGCAAGGTGTCTACCAAGCTGACCGTGCTGGAATCGCTGTCCGAAAAGTGCGAACAACTGGTGGTCGGCGGCGGCATTGCCAACACCTTCCTCAAGGCGGCGGGCAAAAACGTCGGCAAATCGCTGTGTGAAGATGATCTGGTGCCGACCGCGCAGAGCCTGATGCAGAAGATGCAGGCGCGCGGCGCTTCCATCCCTGTTGCGGTGGACGTGGTGGTAGGCAAGAAGTTCGATGCCAACGAGCTGGCCGTGCTGAAGGATGCCACCGAGGTGACCGACGACGACATGATCTTCGACATCGGCCCCAAGTCTGCGCAAGAAATAGCCGACATCATCATGAAGGCAGGTACGGTGGTATGGAACGGCCCGGTCGGGGTGTTCGAGTTCGACCAGTTCGGCGAAGGCACCAAAAAAATCGCCACGGCGATCGCGGAAACCCAGGCCTTCACGCTGGCGGGCGGCGGCGACACCATTGCAGCGATCCAGAAGTACGGCATCTATGACAAGGTATCTTACATCTCGACTGCGGGCGGCGCTTTCTTGGAATTTCTCGAGGGCAAGAAATTGCCGGCGGTGGAGATTCTGGAACAGCGTGCGGCACAGAATGTGGGAGAAGGTTGCGGCAGCGGTTGCAGCTGCAAATGACCCATCATGCTGCGTAGAACCAAAATAGTCGCAACGCTGGGCCCCGCTTCGAGCGACCAGAAAGTCCTCGAGCAGATGATCCGTGCCGGAGTCGATCTGGTGCGGATGAATTTCTCGCATGGTTCGGTGCAGGATCATGTTAAACGCGCCGAAACGGTGCGTGCGGCAGCGGCAGTGGTAGGCCGCACCGTGGGTATCCTGGCCGACCTGCAAGGCCCGAAGATCCGCGTGCGCAAATTTGAGAACGGCAAGATCATCCTGAACAAGGACGACATTTTCATTCTCGATGCCGCGATGGACGGGCTGGGCAATCAGGAGCGCGTCGGGCTGGATTACAAGGATCTGCCCAGGGATGTCAGCAAGGGTTCGGTGCTGCTGCTCAACGACGGCATGCTGGAATTTGATGTCGTCGAGGTCAAAGGCCATGAGGTGATTTGCCGGGTGGTGCGCGGCGGCGTGCTGTCGAACAACAAGGGGCTCAACCGCAAAGGTGGCGGCCTGACCGCACCGGCGTTGACCGACAAGGACAAGGAAGACATCAAGACCGCCGCACTGATCAAGGCGGACTACTTGGCGGTATCGTTCCCGCGCAACGGCGATGACATGCACCTGGCGCGCGAGCTGATGCATGCGGCGGGCGGCAAGAGCCTGCTGATGGCCAAGATCGAGCGTGCTGAAGCCATACCGGCACTGGGCGAAATCATCGATGCGTCCGATGCCATCATGGTGGCGCGCGGTGATTTGAGCGTGGAAGTCGGCGATGCGGCTGTGCCCGGCCTGCAAAAGCGCATGATCAAAATGGCGCGCGCGAAAAATCGCCTGGTGATCACTGCCACGCAAATGATGGAGTCGATGATCACCAACCCGATCCCGACCCGCGCGGAAGTTTCTGACGTGGCCAACGCCGTGCTGGACGGTACCGATGCGGTGATGCTCTCGGCTGAAACTGCGGTAGGCGATTACCCGGTGGAAACCATCGAAGCCATGGCGCGCATCTGCCTCAAGGCCGAGCAAGAGGTGGGAGAGAGTGTGTTTGACCGCCGCATCGTGCAGCAAAAATTCACGCGCATCGACCAGTCCATTGCGATGTCCGCGCTGTTTGCCGCGTCACATTTCAAGGTGAAGGCCATCATCGCGTTGACCCAATCCGGCTCGACCCCGTTGTGGATGTCGCGCTTGAATGCCGGCGTGCCGATTTTCGCGCTGACCCCGCTGCCGGAAACATTGAGCAAGGTGACTTTATTCAGCGGCGTGCACCCCATCGCCTTCCATTCCAAAGCAAGGGGGCAGTTGGAAGAATGGCACCAGATTGAGGCGACGCTCGTGGGACTGGGCTTGGTGAAGGACGGCGATATGGTGGTGATGACTATCGGTGAAGCGATGGGCAAATCGGGACATACCAACACGATGAAAATCATGCGCGTTGGGGATCATCGCAAAACATAAAGCAGTAGGGTCACGGCGCGCCGTGACCCTACAGTAATTTATCTAATCAGGAGGAACAAATGGCTCTCGTATCTTTACGTCAACTTCTCGATCACGCGGCGGAAAACGGCTACGGCCTGCCCGCCTTCAACGTGAACAACCTTGAGCAGGTCAAGGCGATCATGGAAGCGGCCGATGAAACCAACAGCCCGGTGATCATGCAAGGCTCAGCCGGCGCGCGCAAGTATGCCGGCGAAGCATTTTTACGCCACCTCATCGAGGCTGCCGTGGAAGCCTATCCGCATATCCCGGTGGTGATGCACCAGGATCACGGCGCATCGCCCGCGATCTGCATCCAGGCCATCAAGTCCGGCTTCTCCAGCGTGATGATGGACGGCTCGCTGATGACCGACGGCAAGACGCCGTCCAGCTTTGAATACAACGTCAACACTACCCGCAGCGTGGTGGAAATGTCCCACGCGGTCGGCGTATCCGTCGAAGGCGAACTGGGCTGTCTGGGTTCGCTGGAATCCGGACACGGCGAAAAGGAAGACGGCCACGGCGCGGAAGGCGCGCTGAGCCAGGACCAGTTATTGACCGACCCGGAAGAAGCCGCGCAGTTTGTGCGCCAGACCGGCGTGGATGCGCTGGCGATCGCGATCGGTACCTCGCACGGCGCCTACAAATTCACCCGCCCGCCCACCGGTGCGGTACTGCGCATCGACCGCATCAAGGAAATCCATGCGCGCATTCCCAACACCCATCTGGTGATGCACGGTTCCTCTTCCGTGCCGCAGGAATGGCTAAAAATCATCAATGAATTCGGCGGCGCGATGGGCGAAACCTACGGCGTGCCGGTCGAGGAAATCGTCGAAGGCATCAAGCACGGCGTGCGCAAGGTCAACATCGACACCGACCTGCGCATGGCCTCGACCGGCGCGACCCGCCGCTACCTCGCGCAAAATCCCAAGGACTTCGACCCGCGCAAGTTTCTCGCCGCCACCACCAAGGCGATGAAGGAAATCTGCAAGGCACGCTACGAAGCCTTTGGTTGCGCCGGGCAAGCCGCGAAGATCAAGCCGATCTCGCTGGACGCGATGGCAACCCGCTACGCCAAGGGCGAACTGAACGCTATCGTCAAGTAAGCGTTGTCAGGCAATGAACAAGAAGCGGCCTTCGGGCCGCTTTATTGTGCGGTAAGCAATTTCAAAGTCGAATGCGGTCAATTGTTCTGCGAAACCGCTTCGATGCTTGGTTTTGCGCCGTAAACCATTACACTATCTTCCTCGCGAGGGGCGATTGGCGTTTTCTGCCGCCACGGCACGTTTGACGCCTCTGGTCTGCCGACTCTTATTCCATCTTTATTCAAAGGTTCGCGATGTACCCAGTCCACGATGTTGATGCACTCCTTTTATTGGCCATGGCCCTTGCTTCGAAAAGACGGCCGGCTGAACTTGCCGAGATCATCGCTGCAGCCGATCTGATCCAGGGTTCGATTCCTTCCGAATCAAAATTGGGAGAGGCGTTTCATCGGCTCTCCATGCACGGCCTGATCCGCGAGGCGGAGGGCGGTTTCACGCTAACGCCGGATGCGCAGAAAATCATGACGGGTCAACCCAAGAAAGCCGACGCCCAGGAACGCATCCTCGGCATCAAGGAAAACCTGTCCGCGTACAACCCTCAGGAGGAACACCCGCCCATCCTGGTTACGGCGGAACAACTGATCGCAGCCGTTCTGGCACACCGGGCTTCCGGAAAAACTACAGGCAAAAACATGCTGGTGCCGAAACCCAAAGCGGCAGAAGCCAACAATAAGCGTCCGGGGCAGCGCAAGCCTTTTCCGGCACGCCGGTTCAAGGCTTGAGCGCGCGCATGGCCGATATTCCCCAGCCCGCAACGCCGGACTCACCCGTCATGAATGCAGCGCGCGGCGCGCTGCATTGCGCTCTTTTCCCGCTCCGGCTGATGTGTAAAATTGTCTCCTTACGGGAGGCCTCCGTTGGAAAATCCATATAACATTCTCGGCGTATCTCCGACCGCTTCGGCCGAAGAGATCAAGAAGGCGTACCGCTCTCTTGCCATGCGCCATCACCCGGACAGGAATACGCATCCCGGCGCAGAAAGCCGGTTTAATGCCATTAAAACGGCGTACGAGTTGCTGTCCGACCCCAAAAAAAGGGCTGACTATAATCAGAGCCTCAACAACCGCATCATCATCGATCCGGAAAACGAGGCGCTCTCCCTGTGGAATTCACTGTTCAACCGCTGCGGAATTGCTCTTCAGCACAACTCATCACTCTAAATACGAAACCCATGAAAAATAATATCCATCACGAATTTGCCTATCAATCGCGCGAGTTGGGTGTCCAGATCGAGGACACGCTGGGCGAGCCGCCCGACCGGAAGAATTATGCGAGCGTCATCAAGTCGCTGATCGGCGAATATGCGAAAGGCACAGAGATCGACGATGTGAATCTGCTGAGCTTTGCGCTTGCCGACCACCTGCGCTTTGACGATCCCGCCGGGTTGCTGGCGCAATGCAAGCAATATGATAAAGGCGATGCCGCGAAAGCGGTGGCGATGGTGTCGTGCGCGGACGCCGAGGCGAGCAAGGCTTTGGCTATCGTTTTCGCCAGTAATCCGGAATTGGCACGCAAGGCGATCATTACGGCATTTTTGTTCAAGAACACCAAGCGCTGGACTGATGTGGACAATTCGCTCGAAGCCCTGCAAGAGGAAGAGGGCGGCGATGCGGATGATGGCGAGGACGATGAGCGGGGTGTGCCGAGCCAGGATGTGATTGATCTATTCGATACACGCGAGGACGGGAATGGCTGACAACAAAAATTTTCCGGCGATCAGTCTGCAGGTCACCGAGCTGGTTCTGGCCGGCTCGACCGACCATGCGGAAGATGCATTCAACGAAGCGGCGGAAAAATTCGGCGACCTCGCCGTCGTTCAAGTGCTGGACTCATTAGAGCCGCAAGTGGCCGCCATGCACCTGTCTGCTTTCGATGGCGGCAAGCTGTCGCTGGCTACGCTGCTGATCTCGCCCAAGGCCTGGGCGGAAAGCCTGGCCTTTTTCGCCGCTACCTGGAGCGAGGAGACGATCGAGGATGAGCCGGAAGTGTTGACCGAATCCCTGTTCGCGCATATCCATGGAGTCGTTTTCTCCAGCGACGATCAGGGGCGGCGCACGGCACTCATCCACCAAGCGTTATCGACCGATTGGGGAACGACGGCTTTTGCCGTGCTGTTCTCGACCGCTACCGTCGAAATCATCGAGCTCGCCAATGACATCTACTCCCGCGGCGCGCTCAGCAGCGGCCAGACGACTTCGGATCACGACGTGATTCCGCTCGCGCTGGAGATCGCGCGCAGCGATGCGGATGCCTGGGATCGGGTGTTGTTTGAAATTTTCCCCGACTGGCAGCCCGGCGAGAACCAATTGCGCGCAAGGTCTGAAGAGGGCGATGATGACGAACAGGATCATGAAGATGCTTTAGCCAGAACCACCAATGAACTGCTGTTGCGCCTGCGCAAACAAGTGCCCAGCAAACCGGTCAGCGCGCCAAAAACAGGCGGCCGCCCAAGCCTGGGTGAGGATATTTTTGCGTGAGATCCGATCGTTAGGCCAGGCACGTTCCCGGAAAATCATTCATGCAACTCGCCCACATCACCACGCGCCCCCCCCATTTGGTGCAAGCGCTCGAGGCGCTTGCACAGCGCGCGGATCATCAGGAGGCAGCACAGGCCCTTATCCATGAGCTAAGCGGCATCACCGTGCTCGTCGCCAAAAAATTCACCAATGACAGGATGGCGGATGGCCTGCTCGAAGCGTTTTACCTGACGGTCGGTTGTATCTCGCTGGGAATCAGCCAGGCCAATATCCCGGAAGAAAGTGAGTCCAAATTATCTTTCCTGCTGCACCACGGTGCCGAATATGTATTCCAGATGGGATTTCGGCATATCAAGGAATTATCCGGCCTGCCTTATCACGCCTTTGTTTCGGATTTTGATAGCGACCCGTTCGTACAGCAGCTCAATGTCAAAGCGCTCTTTTCGGAGATATGCCGTGCCGATCCAAACTCGGTATGGACAGGCGATGACGTCTATAAAAAAGAATTGCTCGATCGGAAGAGCAACCAAAGAATCGTCGAGTGTGCAAAATGGTTGCGCAAAAAACATTTTGCAGGCCCCGTCAAAAATACCGACCTCGACGCCAATGCGGTTATCGCCATCGCTGTAATTTTCGCGATTCTCGGTGACGGGCGAATCGTCGCCCGTACCGGGCAAAAAGAGATCGAGAGCCTGATCCGTCGCGCCCGGGAAACACGGCCGGATATCGAGGCGGGTTGGAACGAATGGCTTAAAAACATCCCCCATGAATATCAGCCCATACTGCGTGAACGCATGGACGAATACAGAAACACCATCGTCAAGAAAATCCTATCGAAAACCAGAGCTAAAACAGTCATCACCGAGATACAAAATTATTACGCGGGCGATGAAATGGATGTCGACTATCCCTGATCTACCGTTTATTGCACATTCCTCTTTCCTGGTTAGGACGCAGCGTTTTACCGAACACATCTAGGCAGTCCAGCTCCACAAAGCCTATCGGCCAGTGCAGGCGACGCTTTTTATTCGCAAGGCGCAATCTTGCAAGGCAATATCGATTAAAGTACCAAGGTGGAGTTGTCCATCCCGCTGCGCATTTCCGGCAAGGGAAGGCCGAGTCCAGAAGCGGGGCTGTAACATAAATTAAATCGATGCGCAGCCGCCCTCTGTTCATTAACTCCCGCTTAACCGTTGGCGTCTGGAGGAGTAATAGCCATGCGGTTTATCGCCAAATATTTTTTGATCTTGTTGCCGGTGCTGGCGTCAGGCTGGGCCGGAGCAACGTTCGCAGCGGCGGACTCGCAAGCATCCATCAAAAATGCATCTACTCAGTCAGCCGATATAGAGGCCTTTGTTCGCGAGGGGTGCCCGCATTGTGCCAAAGCCGAGGAGTTTCTGGCCAAGCTTCAGTATGGCCAACCGGGATTGCGCATCGTAATTCGCGATGTGGGCCGGGAATTCGCAGCCATGGAACGATTGAAACACCTTGCCGAGAGCCACGGTGCGGCTACGGTGAGAGTGCCGGCGTTTGAGGTGGGCGGACAACTGATCGTCGGCTTTTCCGATGAGGCGTCCACAGGCCGGCTCATTCGCGACAGTTTGGCACGGGCACCTCCGAAAAGTCAGACAGCAGCCGGTGTTTCAGGTGGTTGCGAGGCCGAAGACCGTCTGGCCTGCGCAGCGAACGCGCCCATTCCTGCGGCCAAACCGGAAATTTTCGCTATTGATTTCTTTGGCCGTAGTGTGTCGCTCGACCAGACCGGTCTGCCCCTGTTCACGCTGGCGATGGGTTTGCTGGATGGATTCAATCCCTGCTCCATGTGGGTATTGATCCTGATGATCTCGCTGCTGGCGCCCATGAAAAACCGGCAGCGGATGTTCACTATCGTCGGCACATTCGTCGCCGTGCAAGGCATTGCCTACTTCGTTTTCATGGCAGCCTGGCTTAATCTTTTTTTGCTGATTGGCCTCTCTCGCGTCTCGGAAATTACCATCGCCGCCCTTGCGCTGCTGGCGGGGGCGATCAACCTCAAGGACTTCTGGGCTTTTGGGTGGAGAGTTTCGCTCTCGATCCCAACCGCTGCCAAGCCCGGCATCTACGCCCGCATGCGGCGCATCTTGCAGGCCGAAAATCTTGCAGGGGCGATACTCGGCACAGTGGTGTTGGCTGTCCTGGTGCAGATCGTCGAATTCATGTGTACCTCGGGTTTTCCGGCCCTGTTTACGCGGATATTGACGCTGAAGCAATTGGATAGCCTGAGCTATTACGGCTACCTTTTGCTTTATGATCTGGCCTACATGCTCGATGACGTGATCGCTCTGGCCATCGGCATCATTACGCTCAGCCAGCGCCGCCTTCAGGAAAAAGAAGGGCGCTGGCTCAAGTTGGTCAGCGGACTGGTCATGGTGGGGCTGGGCATATACTTGCTGCTGGTTCCGCATTGAAGGTGCTGTCAGGACGTAACGGGGCGGTCGGATGATTACAAGCATGCATCCGGGTGCGACAGATTGTGCTTATATTGCAATGCGCAACGCTATTTCGCTCCACCCATGCCATAAAGGGTTGTTATGAACAACAGGATTCGCCAGATTCTCGATCAGATAAACGCTCTCGAAAATGAATTGCATACCGCCATCGAACAACAGGAAGGGCGGCTGCGTTACCAGATCGAAGGCAAGCGCGTCACCTTCGAGCGCGCCATCAACGAGGCGCACCTCAAGGTCAAGATGGGCGTGTTCCGCTGGTTCCTGACCGTCCGCCCGCAAAACTTCCTCACTGCCCCAATCATTTACGGCATGATCGTTCCGCTGGCCTTGTTCGATCTGTGCATCAGTTTTTATCAGCTGACCTGCTTCCCCATTTACCGGATTGCCAGGGTGAGCCGCGCCAATTACATCGTGATGGATCACCAGCACCTGGCCTATCTGAACATCATAGAAAAAGTGGATTGCATGTACTGTTCGTATGCCGTTGGGCTGCTGGGCTACGCGCAGGAAATCGCGGCACGCACCGAGCAATATTTCTGCCCGATCAAACATGCACGCAAAATGCTCGATGTGAATTCGCGCTATGAGCAGTTTCTGGACTACGGTGAGGCCGACAATCTCCATCGCAAAGTAGAGGAATTTCGTGCCTCGCTTGCCAAGGAAGCGGGTCAGGCAGGCAAGCCGCAAAATGAGAGCGGCGGAGCCAAATAGCCTTTAGCAGCGACCGCCATGACGCAGCCGAAGCATTACTTGAATATCTTTTCTGACAGAACATTGTGAACCCGCACCAACATGCCATTGAAAAGCTCTATGCGCATCTGCACAGCGGCGCGCATGGGCTGACACAGGCCGAGGCCGCGCAGCGGCTGGCAAGGTACGGCGCCAACCAGATTGAAAAAATCACCGGACAGTCCTTTGCCGGAAGGCTGCTCAAGGAATTCACCCACTTCTTTGCACTGATCCTATGGCTGGCCGCAGGGCTGGCTTTCGTCGCCGAATGGAAAGACCCCGGCCAAGGCATGGCCACGCTGGGTTATGCCGTGCTCGGCGTGATCCTGATCAACGGGCTGTTCTCGTTCTGGCAGGAGTACCGCGCGGAAAAGGCGCTGGCCGCGTTGCGCAATTTATTGCCGCGTCACACCACCGCATTGCGCGACGGCCGCGCGGTGCAGTTGCCGGTGGTGGAACTGGTGCCGGGCGATGTGGTGCTGCTCGCGGCGGGCGACGACGTGCCCGCCGATTGCCGCCTGATCGAGGCGTTCGGCGTGCGCGTCAACACCGCCAACCTCACCGGCGAATCGAAACCGATGGCACGCACCGCAACTGCGATGCAGGAAGAACAGGCCACATTGCGGCGCGACATCCTGCATGCCGGCACCTCGCTGATCTCGGGCGAGGCGAAAGCCATGGTGTATGCCACCGGCATGCATACCGAATTCGGCAACATCGCGCGCCTGACGCAAACCGCACGCGAACCGCTGTCGCCGCTGCAAAAAGAAATCGCGCGCCTGTCACGGCTGGTTGCGCTGTTCGCCACGCTACTCGGCGTCCTGTTCTTCCTGATCGGACAGATGGTCGGCCTGTCGTTTTGGGAAAACCTGGTGTTCGCGATCGGCATTATCGTCGCCAATGTGCCGGAAGGATTGCTGCCCACCGTTACGCTGTCGCTGGCGATGGCGACGCAGCGTATGGCAAGGAAGAATGCGCTGGTACGCCACCTGCCCGCCGTGGAAACGCTGGGCGCGGCCAGCGTGATCTGTAGTGACAAGACCGGCACGCTGACGCAGAACCGCATGAGCATCCGGCAGGTGTTTTATTCCGGCGCGCTGCTGACGCCCGGCGAGTTGGTCGCAGCCGATGCCGAGCCACTGTATGCCGTCATGCGCCATTGCCATGACCTGCGCCGCGTCGAGCAGAACGGGCATGAAGTATGGCAGGGCGATCCGATGGAAGTGGCACTGCTGCAAGGGACGCCGCCGAGCGACATGGTGTTTCCGCGCATTGATGAAATCCCGTTCGACACCGAGCGCAAGCGCATGTCGGTGATTTGCGATACCCCGCAAGGCCACATACTGTATTGCAAAGGCGCGCCGGAGAGCGTGCTGCCGCTGTGCAGCGCAATGCTGGTGCAGGGAGCACGCTTGCCGCTGGATGAAGCCAGCCGAACAAAACTGCTGAGCGCACATGAGAACATGACGGAGCGAGGACTGCGCGTGATTGCGCTCGCCTATCGCAGCTTGCCGCAGCATGCCGCACAGAGCGAGACCGAGCTGATCTTCGCCGGGTTGATCGGGCTGGTCGACCCGCCGCGACCGGGGGTGGCCGAGGCGATCGCCACCTGCCATGCCGCCGGCATCCGTGTGATCATGATCACCGGCGACCACCCGCACACCGCCAGCGCGCTGGCGCGCGAGATCGGGCTGGCGCAGAACCCCGTCGCCGTGACCGGCGACAAGCTGCGCACGATGTCGGAGACCGATCTACTGCTGTTGCTCGACGAGTCGGAAGTGCTGTTTGCTCGCACCGGTGCCGACCAGAAAATGCGCATCGTGCAGGCCTTGCAGCGCAAGGGCGAGATCGTCGCGGTGACCGGCGACGGGGTGAACGACGCGCCGGCGTTGAAGTGCGCCGACGTGGGCATCGCAATGGGCGTCTCCGGCACCGATGTTGCGAAGGAAGCAGCCGACATCGTGCTGCTCGACGACCACTTCGCCACCATCGTCGCCGCCATCGAGGAAGGGCGCGCGGTGTTCGACAACCTGCGCAAATTCCTCACCTACATCCTCACCTCGAACGTACCGGAAATGGTGCCGTATCTGGCCTTCGTGCTGTTCAGGATTCCGCTGCCGCTGACCATCATCCAGATCCTTGCGGTGGATCTCGGCACCGACATGCTGCCCGCGCTGGCGCTCGGCGCGGAGAAACCCGACCCGGATATCATGCGTCGCCCACCGCGACCGCGCAGTGAACGGCTGCTCGATTGGGGAACATTGCTGCGCGCTTACCTGTTTCTCGGGTCGCTGGAGGCGATTGCGGGCATGGCGGCGTTCTTCTTCGTGCTGCACGGCGGGGACTGGCAATATGGAAATGTGCTGGGCAGCCACACCAACTTGTATCTGCAGGCCACCACGGCGTGCCTGTCGGCGATCATCGCCATGCAGGTGGTCAACGTGTTCCTGTGCCGCCATCCCAGCATGTCCACGTTCGGCCGCAGCCACCGCCGCAACCGCCTGATCTGGTACGGGATAGGTTTCGAGCTGTTGCTGCTGTTGTTGATCGACTACACGCCGTGGGGCACAGCGCTATTCGGCACCGCGCCACTGGGTATCGAAGTCTGGCTGTTCATCGTCCCGTTCGGGATCGGCATGCTATTGCTGGAGGAGTTGCGCAAGGCGGTGGTGCGCAGGCGCAGGGTGTAGTCAATGTAGCGTGCGCTGCGCGCACGCTACACTGGAGAGAGGTGTAGTGCCGTCGCGTCATGCACAGACATGGGCGGCGCTACGCCAGTGAATCCTGCTACTTTGAAAGCGCGTTGGCGATATCGCGCTTGTGTTCTTCTTCCTGGATCAGGATATCCTCCAGCACCCGACGCAAGCCATATTCCTTGAGCTCTTCGGCCTGGCCGATGCGCTCCTTGTAGCGCTTGATGGCGTTCTCCTCGCCCCACAGATCCTGCTTGAGCATTTCCACGCTGTTTTTCGAAATGGCGCGTTTCTCCACGTCCACCGTGGGCACGCCGCCGAGAAAGTCGATCTGCTCGGACAGCATGACGGCATGCTGCATCTCCTCTGTTGCATGGATCAGCAGTTCCTTCTGGATGGAATCGAATTCCGCACCGTTGATCGTGGAGGCGTGCTGTACATACTGGATGGCCGCCGAGTATTCCCATTCCAAATCTTTGTTAAGTTCCGACAACAGCTTCTTCATGGTAATTTTCATTTGACGTCTCCTGTTGTTTAACAAAATGGTCGTTTAACAAATAAGGCGATTCCATCTTATCACACGCCGCCCAGTGCGCTACCCGCACCCGGCGAATAACCCCTCTCCCGCAGGCGGGAGAGGGGTTGGGGTGAGTGATGTCGAGCATGAATCAATTGCTCGAAGTGTTCCAAGTATCCCAAACTCCGCCGCTATCGGTTAAGCTTGCACCCGTTTTTAATTCATCAAGCGAACACCATGGCCCAATATGTAATGTCGATGCTCCGCGTGAGCAAGATCGTTCCCCCCAAGCGTCAGATCATCAAGGACATCTCCCTCAGCTTCTTCCCCGGCGCGAAGATCGGCCTGCTCGGCCTGAACGGCTCGGGCAAATCCACCGTGCTGCGCATCATGGCGGGCGTGGACAAGGAATACGACGGCGAGGTGCAGCGTGAGCCGAACATCCGCATCGGCTACCTGCCGCAGGAACCGCAGCTCGACCCCGAATTCACCGTGCGCCAGGAAGTCGAATCCGCGCTCGGCGAAGTGATGCAGGCGCAGAAGAAACTCGACGAGGTATATGCCGCGTATGCCGAAGAGAATGCCGACTTCGACGCGCTGGCCGCCGAGCAGGCGCGCCTGGAAAATATCATCGCCGCATCGGGCAGTGATGCCGCGCACCAGATGGAGATCGCCGCCGACGCGCTGCGTCTGCCGGAGTGGGACGCGGTGATCAAGAATCTGTCCGGCGGCGAAAAGCGCCGCGTCGCGCTGTGCAAGCTGCTGCTGGAAAAACCCGACATGCTGCTGCTCGACGAACCGACCAACCACCTCGACGCCGAATCGGTGGAATGGCTGGAACAATTCCTGGTGCGTTTCCCCGGCACCGTGGTCGCCGTCACCCACGACCGCTACTTCCTCGACAACGCCGCCGAATGGATATTGGAACTCGACCGCGGCCACGGCATCCCGTGGAAAGGCAACTACTCGAGCTGGCTGGAGCAGAAAGGCGCGCGACTGGAGACCGAGAACAAGCAGATCGACGCGCACATGAAAGCGATGAAGCAGGAACTGGAATGGGTGCGACAAAATCCGAAAGGACGCCAGGCCAAATCCAAGGCACGTATCGCCCGCTTCGAGGAACTCAATTCGCAGGAACACCAGAAGCGCAACGAGACGCAGGAAATCTTCATCCCGGTCGGCGAACGGCTCGGCAACGAGGTCATCGAATTCGACGGCGTCAGCAAAGCCTACGGCGACCGCCTGCTGATCGACAACTTCAGCTTCAAGATTCCGCCCGGCGCGATCGTCGGCATTATCGGCCCGAACGGCGCGGGTAAATCCACCCTGTTCCGCATGATCACCGGCAAGGAACAACCGGACAGCGGCACGGTGAAGATCGGCTCCACCGTCAAGATCGCGCACGTCGATCAGGCGCGCGATTCGCTGGATAACGGCAAGACCGTGTTCGATGCGATCTCCGGCGGCAACGAGATCCTCACCGTGGGCAAATACGAAACCCCGGCGCGCGCCTACATCGGCCGCTTCAACTTCAAGGGCGCGGACCAGGGCAAGATCGTCGGCCAGCTTTCCGGCGGCGAACGCGGACGCCTGCACCTCGCGCAGACGCTGATCTCCGGCGGCAATGTGCTGTTGCTCGATGAACCGTCCAACGACCTCGACGTGGAAACCCTGCGCGCCCTCGAAGACGCGCTGCTCGAATTCGCCGGCTGCGTGATGGTCATCTCCCACGACCGCTGGTTCCTCGACCGTATCGCCACCCACATCCTCGCGGCGGAAGGCGATTCGAAGTGGACGTTCTTTGACGGCAACTATCAGGAATATGAGGCGGACAAGAGGAAGAGATTGGGCGAAGAAGGCGCGAAGCCGAAGCGGATTCGGTATAAGCCGATTAGCCGTTGAAACATAGCCCTCGATAATTGGTTCAACCAAGTAAATTATTCTGGAGAATGGCAGTGAAAGTAGGCAAGGTATCCTCTCCGATTAAGTTAACCATAGAACTGGTCCCTCGAACTGCTTGGTTTTCAAATGTTCGTAGCATGGTGTCCAGAGAGGATTGGGACGTGTTACGTAAGGAATGCTATGTACAAGCAAGTAACCGTTGCGAAATATGTGGTGGTAGTGGAGGTAAACATCCCGTAGAGGCACATGAGGTTTGGGAGTATGACGACCAGCTTCAAGTCCAAAAGCTAATACGCTTAATCGCCCTTTGCCCTTCCTGCCACGCCGTAAAACATATAGGAAATGCTTTTCTTCGCGGCGTAGCAGATGACGCTTTGGATCACTTCCAATCAGTGAATGCGCTAACTCAAAAGAAGACTCTGAAATTGTTGAAAGAGGCATTCAGCATTTGGGAGGAACGTAGCTCCCGTCAATGGATATGTGATGTTTCATGGCTAGATAATAAAGGTGTGCCTTATCAGCCAGAGAGACAAGGCACAGCAAAGGGGGCGGAATGATTAGAAGTTCATTTTTGCAAATACCTGGGGTGGGCAAGAAAACCGAAAGTGAACTCTGGGCCAAGGGAGTATCGGATTGGGAAAAATTTCTGCTTACTGATCAAAAAAACGCAAAATATGACAAGGTAGCTAAAGGAATTTCGGATTCGAACTTAGCCTTGAAAAATAGAGACCATCGCTATTTTTCCGATTTATTGCCAACCACCGAGCACTGGCGATTGTTTCGGGAGTTCTCAGACAATGTGGCTTATATTGATATTGAAACAACAGGGCTGTCTCCTGAGTTCAGTGAAATTACAACAATCGCTCTTTACAATGGCAAGGAGATAAAGACTTGGTCAAAAAGTATGGGTTTTTTGAGATTCCGAAACGAAATAGCGAAATACGATTTGCTTGTAACTTTTAACGGTAAAGGATTCGACGTTCCATTCATTGAGCAATATTTTGAAATTGAGTTACGCCAAAGCCATATCGATTTGAGATATGTATTGGCAAGCTTAGGGTATTCGGGTGGATTAAAAGCTTGTGAACATGCACTGGGGTTAAGTAGAGAAGAGTTGGAAGGTGTAGATGGCTCTATAGCGGTGCATCTTTGGAACGAGCATCAAAAGGGAAAAAAATCCGCCTTGGATACCCTGTTGGCCTACAACGTAGAAGATACAGTGAATTTGGAATTCTTGATGCATTTTGCATACAACCAAAAAGTCAGCGAACTCAACTTTGAAAATCTTGTGCTACCAATTCCAACGCGGCCAGAAATTCCGTTTAAGGCCGACAGGAAATTGATAGATCAGTTAATAAAGAAGTATTTTTCTTACCAGTAAAACAAAGCTTGAGCTTCCCTCTATTTTTAAGAATTAAAGAGAATTAAAGGCTAATGGGGTCAGCATCACAATAGTTTTCGAAGGGTGCCGAAGTTGGAAACAAAACAGAAGCTGACCCTTTTAATTCGCTGGTTTAACAGCGCCATCATAAGGAAGAGGTAAGCATGAATGGGTCAAAGGGGTCAGCATCGCAATTAAATTGCCCGCACAGGCTCTCTCAACATCATCTTTCTGATACCCCTTGACAATGCTATCGCGCAACGATAGCATTTCTCCCCATGATTACAGACTTCCACGACGAAGAAACCCTCAAGGTCTGGATGGGCGAGTTTTCACGCCGTCTGCCTAACCAGATTCAGGAAGTGGCCCGTCGCAAGTTGCGCATATTGCACAACGCGCAACGGATCGAGGATTTGCGCATCCCTCCAAACAATCGGCTGGAGACCTTGAAAGGCAACCGTGCCGGTCAATGGAGCATCCGCATTAACGACCAGTGGCGCGTGTGTTTTGAGTGGAATGATGGGCAGGCCAGTCGTGTGGAAATCTGTGACTGATAAGACTACTAGCCATCTGACTAAGCTGCAAAAGCCGCAGCAAGTCATTGGTTATATCACTGAGGAGTAAATACGATGAGCAAAACAACCAAACTACGCAACATCCATCCCGGCGAAGTGCTGCGCGAGGAATTTCTGATTCCGCTCGGCATCTCCCAATACCGGCTGGCAAAGGAAATCGGCGTGACCGAAGCGCGCATCTCGGCGATCTGCTCCGGCAAGCGGGCGGTCACGGCGGATAGCGCATTGCGTCTGGCCGCGTTCTTCGGCACATCGAGCGGCTTCTGGCTCGGCTTGCAGGCAGACTACGATACCGAAGAGGCCGCGCAGGAATTATCCGGCGTGCTGGCGCAGATACATCGTTTTGAGCCGCTGGCAGCTTGATAGATGTAGGAGATTTTGTAAGGGGAATCAAAGGGGCCAGGGTCGCAATAGTTTTTCAAACCAATGAATAGTGTCGAATCTTTTTGATCTTTCAGCCTTCGTAGTAAAGTTTCGCTTGCCATTATTTCCTTGCCCGCTAGAATAACCGTATTCAGTCTTTATTCGGTGACCTGCCATGCAAGAACAAATTATCAGCCTGACCGATTTCAAAGCTTCCGCCAGCCGTTTGTTGCAGGAGACGCGCGGGGGAGCCAATATCATTCTGACGCAAAACGGTTCGGCGAGTGCGGTGGTGCAGGACTATGCGACTTACCGCGCCCAGCAGGATGCCTTTTTGATGTTGAAGCTGATGGTGCAGGGCGAGGCCGATGCGCAGAAAAATCTGCTTACTCCACAAGGCAAGGTATTCGACTCCCTGCGCGCATCATTGCTGAAACAGCAAAAACAACATGGCTGAAGCCAAGTCATATCGTGTGTTGTGGACGCACACGGCACAGCAGGATTTGACCGAGATCGTCGAATATATCGCACAGGACAGTGTTGCTGATGCGCTGGCGATCCTGAGCAAGCTGGAAACCAAAGCCGCACTGTTGATTACTCTTCCCAATCGCGGCCGTATCGTACCCGAGTTGTTGCAAACCGGAATCTCGCACTACAGGGAGCTTGTCAGTGCGTCTTGGCGCATCGTTTATCGGGTTGAAAGTCGGCAGGTTCTGATCATGGCGGTACTGGATAGTCGGCGTGATTTGCAGACGGTGCTGCTCAATCGATTGGCGCGCTGATGCGCAGCTAATGGAGTCGACTCCATTGATTTTGAAGCGGGCATGAAACATGAATGATAAACAGCGTGGTGCAGTCGCCGCGAAAGGCAGGGTCGCACCTGCCGAAAAAACCAATTTGCATCCGCGCAATCCGCATCGGGGCCGTTACGACTTCAAGCGGCTTGTCGCAGGCACTCCGGAACTGGCGGCATTCGTGTCGCTGAATGACTATGGTGACGAGTCCATCAATTTCGCCGATCCGTCTGCCGTCAAAGCCTTGAACCGGGCGTTACTGAATCTGGTGTATGGCATCAAGGACTGGGATATTCCGGCGCACTATCTATGCCCGCCCATCCCGGGCAGGGCGGATCACCTGCATTTTCTCGCCGACTTGCTGGCTGACAGCAACGGCGGCGTCATCCCGCGCGGTGATTCGATACGGGTACTCGACATCGGTGTGGGTGCCAACTGCGTCTATCCGCTCATTGGTCACCGTGAGTATGGCTGGCAGTTCGTCGGGACTGATATTGATCCGGCTGCAATCGCCAACGCGCAACGCATTGTGGATGCCAACGGCTTGAGCGAGGCGATAGCCCTGCGTTTGCAGGCGTCACCGTCGGCGATCTTCAACGGTGTGGTGCAAGCGGATGAGGTGTTCGACCTCAGTATGTGCAATCCGCCTTTTCATGCGTCGCTGGCCGAAGCGAGGTCGGGCACGCAGCGCAAATGGGAGAATCTGGGCCGAGAGTCCAACAAGAAAAAGGTGCCCGTGTTGAATTTCGGCGGGCAGGCTGTGGAGCTGTGCTGTGAGGGCGGTGAGGAGGCTTTTGTGTGCCGCATGATAGCGGAGAGTGCGCGCCTTCCCGGCAGCTGTATGTGGTTCACCACGCTGATATCGAAGTCGTCCAGCCTGCCCGGTGTTTATCGCGCGCTGAAATATGCGGGTGCGCTGCATAACAAAACGATAGAGATGGCGCAGGGGCAGAAGAAGAGCAGGATCGTGGCCTGGACTTTTCTCGACGAGAGGCAGCAACACGCGTGGCGGTTGGCGCGTTGGAATAATCAAACGGGCCAGGCTTGAAATAACTTCAGGATGCCAACATGGAAATGAAGAAGATCAATTCGGGCAGGTTGCGCGCCATCGGCTACGATGCGCGCGCCCGGATGCTGCAGGTGCAGCTCGACGACGGCAGCACGCTGCAGTACAGCGGCGTCGGTGAGGATGTCTGGCGCCGCCTCAGCAGCTCGGGCGCGGCATGGAGCTTCTATCGCGACAACGTCGAGGAGGAGTTCACCGCCAAGCGCGTCTCCGGCAGCGCCTCCGCAGCCCAGAACCCGCTCGACGATTTGTTCCGGAAACCCTGAGTAATAGGCTGGCGGTGAGGCACGAACCCCAGCGATTACAATCTCGAAATGCTGGGGTTCGTGCCTCACCCCAGCCTACGACTACGACACTTTCCCACCCATTTAAAATGTTGATATAAAAATGACGCCCTCTTTGGAAAGCCTGCAACCGCGCCCGGTCTGGGCGCATTTCGCGACGCTGTGCGCGATACCGCGCCCGTCGCTGCATGAGGCAGCGCTGATCGAGCATCTGATCGCTTGGGCGCAAGCGCGCGGCATCACCGCCGTCGTCGATGGCGCGGGCAACCTGATCCTGAAAAAGCCCGCCAGTCCCGGCTGCGAGGCGCTGCCCGGCGTGATCATGCAAGGCCATCTCGACATGGTGTGCCAGGCCAACACCGGAACGCGGCACGACTTCGAGCGCGACCCGATCAACGCGGTGGTGCGCGACGGCTGGGTGGTAGCGGAGGGCACCACGCTGGGCGCGGACAACGGCATCGGCGTCGCGCTCGCGCTGGCCGCGCTGGAAGAGCCGGGCCTGATCCATCCGCCGCTGGAGGTGCTGCTCACGGTCAACGAAGAATCCGGCATGGATGGCGCACGCGGGCTGGCGCCCGGCACTTTGCAGGGCAAGACGCTGATCAACCTGGATACCGAAGAGTGGGGGTATTTCTATCTGGGCTGCGCGGGCGGCGTGGATGTGGAGGTGCGCAATTCGTACAAGTCCGTTCGTGGTGAGTGTTCCCCGTCCGTACCCTTCGATACACCGCGCGATGCGCGGCACTCAGGGCGAACGGGGAATGTATCGAATCATGACGAACTTGTTCATGATGCGCTGGAAGAAGTGCCGCCGGACTATGCGCTGCTGCGGTTTGAAGTGAGCGGGCTGCGCGGCGGCCATTCCGGCATCGACATCCATCTCGGGCGCGGCAATGCGATCAAGCTGCTAGCGGAGGCGCTGCGTGATCTGTCCAAACTTACCGACTTACGCGTGATCGAAATGAAGGGCGGTACGGCGCGCAACGCGATCCCGCGCGAGGCGTTCGCGACCTGCGCGCTGCCCGTTGTGATGGCGTCGAATATCGACGAGTGGGTGCGGCATCGGCACGAGGCATGGCGGCAGCGGTTCGCGGAGGCGGATGCCAACGTGTCGTTCGTGTGCAAGCATTACGATACGCCACCGGACATGGCCCTTTCGCACGCGGAGCAGGGACGCTTGCTCGCCTTCCTCGACATCGCCGCGAATGGCGTCGCGCGCATCAGCGATGCCTTTCCCGGCGTGACCGACACATCAAGCAACCTCGGCGTGGTAGCGCTCGACAACGGCGAATTCTGCGCAACGTTCAAGGTGCGCTCGCTGCACGATGCTCGCGCCGATGCGCTGGCCGACAAGCTGGCGGCGCATGCCTCATCGTATGGATTCCAGGCATGGAAGGGCGGCGCGTATCCGGGCTGGACACCGAATCCTGCATCGCCCTTGCTCGCATTGTGCCAGCAGGTCCACACTGCGCAATTCGGCCAGCCCGCCGGATTGCAGGTGATTCACGCCGGGCTGGAATGCGGCCTGCTCGCGGCGAGCCACCCGCAACTGGACATGATCTCCTTCGGCCCGGATATACGCGGCGCGCATGCGCCCGGCGAACGGGTCGAGATTGCATCGGTGGTGCGTAGCTGGCAGTTGCTCAAGGCGGTGCTGCAGGCGCTGGCGAAGGCTTAGGGCTCGCCATGATCCGACTCGTCAAAGCATCGCGTGCCTGAGGGATACCCGATTTTGCGGCCATCCTCAAACAGGGGATCGCGTAATTGGGCGACATAATCTGCGCAGCACAACAGCTAACGATGGCGATAACGTGCCAGTCGCTGTTCAGGCAGTGGGGGTCGACTTCGGCAGATAGCCCTATGCTTGGTGTTCGATTGCCGGAGATCAGCAGGTAACATGAAAAAGACCGATGGTTGGGCCTTTAGCCTTGTTCCACTGGTGTATGGCTTCAGGGGTGGGGGAGAGATCGACCCGGATCCCCTTTTTCTTGAAATACTCGGATGCTTCTTCAGAGAGCGTTACCATGCCATTTTGGCCTGAGCCAATGATAAGCTGTTCGGCACCCTTTTCGAATATGTACTCTGCCTCTTCGAGCGAGATGGTATGAGAGGTGCCGAACACTGCCTTGGACAGCTTCTTCTTTCGCTTCTTGATGTCACCCGAAAGCCGGATGAGAACATCGTGTTCGATCTTGGAACCCTCTATGGTGATGGAGCCAAATTTGGTACCGTCAATTCCAGGTTTCATGATGGCACTCCTGAGGGAGAGGCTATTGCTCGCACCTAACGTACTAGCCCAAGGGGACGCCTGCCGAAGCGCGGGGTTGCCTTGTTACAGTGCTAAATCCCGTGGTAGTAAAAGGCGAGGCTGCGGCAGAATGAGATAATCGCACTGTCGCAGACCCGCAATTAACCAGCTGTCAGGAAAGCGCGTCCCACTTTACCCAAACGCCGGCCTTGGTCATTTCGTGATCGGCCGGTGTCATTGAGCGATACATGGGGCTTGCCGGGTTGTTGCACCAGCCGAGGCTTACTGCGACCACTTGTTTTTTGTCATCGCTAATCTTCCTCATTCCACCCCAGAACCGGCAGGTGGCGCAGCGGAACTTTGTGCTGGCATCAAGTTTCCAGCCATCGGCAGACATTTGTATTTCATGCTGATGTTCGGCGGCGGCCTCTGCCGTTCCAATGCCGGCGGCAGCTGCTGCTGCGAGACCGACCACTTGCATTGCGAAAGTACGGCGATTCTGATCCATTGTCGTTCCCCTTTCCTTAAGTTAAGTTGGCGGTACTGCCTTGGTCATTAGACGGCTGCCCGTGTGGTTTGTCAATGCTCGATAACCAAAGGTACCGGAGTCGAATTCTGTTTAATGATAAAGGTATCATGCTCAAATTATTTAGCGGCTAGAGACAATCCTCTTCCCGCTGGTGCCGCACCGCCAAGATGATCATGGCCTTCGTGTTTTCGATCTCGAACAGGGCGATATAATCCGCGCTACGAGGAGGGAACGCATGATCCCGCTGCACGAATTGCTGAACCGCATCCACTGGGACCCGGAGTTCGGGCGTGGCGAATTTACGGTCGGCTACCTCGACCATCTGCGCCACGATCTGGTGTACGTGCCGCTGTGGGAAGTGCGGCAGGAACCGGACAGCCATTTCTGCTTCGAGGTGACGGACGAGCAGGGTGTCGCGCACAGCGTGCCCTACCACCGCATCAAGGAAGTGTGGAAAGACGGCGAGCTGATCTGATGAAACCACTAGCCATTCCACTAAGTTGCCCAAAGACGGCAACCAAGTGTCTGGTTATGGCGGCGGGAGCATTGAATCCAGCGTTGCCCGGGTATTAGAAAAGCAGTATTTTAAAGCCGATCAGTATCAAGACTATTCCGCCGAAAATCTCCGCTTTGCTTTCAAGCCAGGTACCGCTTTTTTTGCCGATGAAAACGCCGGCACAGCTGAAGGCGAAAGTTATTGTGCCGATGACGAGGCAGGCGATATAAGGGTTGGCATCCAGCAGCGTCAGGCTGAATCCGGCGGCCATTGCGTCAATGCTGGTGGCGATGGACAGGATCAGCATCATCTTGTTGGTGACGGCCGAAATCTCTTCTTCTATGCCTTCCTGGATGCCTTCGTAAATCATTTTTGCGCCGATCAACGCCAGCAAGCCAAAGGCTATCCAATGGGCATAGGCATCTACCCAGCCCAAAACGCCCTTGCCGCCCAGATATCCGATGAAGGGCATCAGGGCCTGAAAGATGCCGAAGAACAGTCCTGCTTTCAGTGCCAGACCGGGAGTGTATTTCTTGGCGCCCAGCCCGATGGAAACCGCGAAGGCGTCCATGCTGAGCGCGATTGCCAGAATGATGACTTCTATCATGTTGCTCCTTTTGCGGCTAGCCGCCATAGCGAGGTGAGCTCCGCAGCACGGGCCGCGTGCAGCGGGTCGCTGGTGTCGGAGACGCGGGGGTGATGCGGTTTTACGTCTATCTTACCCAGCACCTGCAAACCCGCCGCATCGATCGCGGCAAGCAATTCGGCGCGCGTGCGCAGACCCAGATGCTCGGCAAGGTCGGAGAGAATCAGCCAGCCCTCGCCGCCCGGTTCCAGATGCGCGGCCAGCCCGTTGAGAAATCCGCGCAACATGCGGCTCTCCGGGTCGAATATCGCGTGCTCGAGCGGCGAGCTTGGCCGCGCCGGAATCCACGGCGGATTGCATACCACCAGCGGGGCGCGCCCTTCGGGAAAGAGATCGGCTTGCACCACGTCAACCTGTGCGGCGAGGCCCAGCCGCACCAGATTTTCGCGCGCACAGACCAGCGCGCGCTGATCCTGATCGGTGGCGATGATGCGCTTGATGCCTCGGCGCGCCAGCACGGCGGCGAGCACGCCGGTACCCGTGCCGATATCGAATGCCACGGACTGGGTCGCGGTCAGCTTGGGTAACGGGGTTTCGTTCACCAGCCCGATGTACTCGCCGCGTATCGGCGCGAATACGCCGTAATGCGGATGGATGCGCGCGCCCAGCGCCGGAATCCCCACGCCATTTTTGCGCCATTCGTAGGCGCCGATCAGTCCCTGCAGTCCGCGCAGCGAAGCGACGTAGGGTTCGGTTGCCGCGCCATAGGCTTCCGTGCAAGCCGCGCGTACATCGGGTGCGCGGCGCAGCGGAATGCTGTGGTCTGCATCGAACGGTATCAGCAGCATGCCCAGGGTGCGGGCGCGCTGCGATTGGGCGAGGCGATGCAGATTAAAGGCGTCGGCGGGTGAGGCGGGGATTTTTTTGTTTTTGCGTACACTTGGTTTTTCATTTAAGCGCCGAGTCATGGCCTGCAGCAATTGGCGCGCGTTCTGAAAATCACCCCGCCACAGTAGTGCGGTGCCCTCGCAGGCCAGACGGTAGGCGGCGTCGGCGGTCATGCGATCGTCGGCGATCACCACGCGTTTGGGCGGCGGAGTGCCGCTTTCCGAACGCCAGCGGGCGGATTTTTCTTCGCTCGCCTCGTTCCAGCGGATGACGGGCCAGCTAATAAGAGAAGGGGCGTTCATTACGGCAGGCGAGGCAGACGGGCGTATGGCCATACGCCCCTAAGGGTATTTTTTCCAGGCGCATATTTTTTCAACCCAAATAATTCATTAACACAAAACTGTGTCATTCCGGCGAAGGCCGGAATCCAGCAAGAAAAGTACTCCGCGAAGCGGACAAAACCGTGATGTTGTCCCGCTTTCGCGGGAAATTATTAATTAACTGGATTCCGGCCTTCGCCGGAATGACGGGCTAGTGGATTATTCGGGTTTGACATGAATCCGTTACCGCCCCTCTTCTCTCTTGAGCTGCTGGTAGCGCAGCTTGGCGGCGTGGTCGTCGCGCGCAGAATCAATTTCACGCATGACGGAACGCAAGTCAGCTTGCTTTTCGCTTTGCTGGAAGCGGCCGGTCAACAGCGTGTCGGGAAACAATTCGCCGCGCTGGTAGAGCGCCCAGATTTCCTTGCCGTACTGGGTGGCCTGCAGTTCGGGGGCGAACTGGCCGAAGTAGTTGGCCAGATTCTCGACGTCCCGCTCCAGCATGCGGCTGGCATTGTTGTTGGCGGCGGCGTCCACCGCCTGCGGCAAGTCGATGATGACCGGCCCCTGGCTGTCGACGAGGATATTGAACTCGGACAGGTCGCCGTGGACGATGCCGGCACACAGCATCAGCACGACTTGCCGGATCAGCATCGCGTGAAATTCCCTGGCCTGTTGTTCCGTGAGTTCCAGATCGTTGAGCCTGGGAGCAGGCGCACCCTGTTCATCCGACACCAGCTCCATCAGCAGCACGCCCTCGTAAAAACCATGGGGGTGCGGCACACGTACGCCGGCGGCGGCGAGTTTGTACAAGGCATCCACTTCGGATCGTTGCCAGGCCGATTCCTGCTCCTTGCGCCCGTAGCGCGAGCCTTTTTCCATTGCACGTGCCTGGCGGCTGTTCTTCACCTTGCGGCCTTCGGTGTAGTGAACCGCCTGATGGAAGCCGCGCTGGTTGGCTTCCTTGTAAACCTTGGCGCAGCGGATTTCGTCGCCGCACTGGACGACATAGACCGTCGCCTCTTTTCCGCTCATCAGCTGGCGCATGACCTTGTCTACAACGCCGTCCTCGACGAGCGGTTCGATTCTTTTGGGGGTTTTCATTGGCTATAAGGGGTAATTAGTCTGTTACGTCTCAACTTTTTACATTTATTGAGCAAATTCGTAGCCTGGATGCAGCGCTAGCGGAATCCGGGGTTATCGTCATCCATTCCCGGATAGCTTTGCATAGCCATCTGACTAGGCCGTCAAAAAACAACGGCCAAGTCATTGGTTAACACTGCGTTTCATCCGGGCTACCTGTTTGCTTCCGGCTCATCCGGCTTAGGAATACCCGGCGCCTGTTTGAGCATTGCCTCGCGCGTCTCGGGAGTCTCGAGGCTGATGCGTCCCAGCTTACCGGCGCGGTATTCCGTTAGCAGAATCATCGCCGCTTTTTCCAGATCCGGTTCGCCGCCCTTGCCTTTCAGCAGGCAGCCGCGCTTTTTGGCGACGGCTTCGATCACGCCGATGCCGTCCATTCCCGCCACATCCAAACCGAAGCGTTCGGCGAGTTGCGCGGGATAGCGCGCTAGCAGGGTGTTGGCGAGATGTTCGGCGATCTCTTCTTCGATGACGGCGTTGCGGCCGATTGCGTGGATCGCGGCGAGCATCAGCCCGTCTTCAGGGTGCTCGATCTTCGGCCACATCAGGCCGGGCGAGTCGGTGAGGGTCATGCGCTCGTTCAGTTGGTGGCACTGCTGCGATTTGGTCACGGCGGGTTCGTCGCCGACATTGGCGACGCGGCGCTTGAGCAGCATGTTCATCAGCGTGGATTTGCCGACGTTGGGGATGCCCATGATCATCATGCGCAGCGGCTTGTGGTTGTTGTCGCGATGCGGCGCGAGCGGCTGGCACAGCTTGGGCACTTTGGCGGCGTCGCTGGCGCTCTTGCAACTCAGCGCCACGGCCTTGACACCTGCCTGTTGGTTGTAATAATTCAGCCAGGCCTGGGTGACGGCGGGGTCGGCGAGGTCGGCCTTGTTGAGGATCTTCAGGCAGGGACGCTGGCGGTGCTCGCGCAACTCCCTGATCATCGGGTTGCAGCTCGCTTCCGGCGCGCGCGCATCCAGCACTTCGATGACGACGTCGATAAATTCCATGGTCTCGGACGCTTTTTTGCGCGCCGAGGTCATGTGACCGGGAAACCACTGAATAGACATTTGACTGGTGCTTTTTGAATAAAGGCGGATTTTACTCTGGGTGGCTCACCCGCACCTGATAAAAACGGCGGCGGCTTTCGGTAGCGTGTGTCAGTCCGGCTTCAACAGCGCCAGTTGCGCCGCATCGAGATAACACCATTCGCCCTCGGCCAGTCCCAGTTCATCGAGCTTCAGCAAGCCGATCTGCGAACGGCGCAGCGCGACGCAGTGGTTGTCGGCGGCCGCCAGCATGCGTTTGACCTGATGATATTTGCCCTGCTCCAGCACGATCTCAAGTTGATGCGTGCCAATCATGCGGCAGGTCAACGCCGCCAGCGGCGCGGGCTCGTCGTGCAGCTTTACCCCGGCCAGCAACTTCGCAACCAGCTCCGGCGTGGCCGGGTCATGCGTGGTGGCGACATAGACCTTGGGCACGTGATGTTTCGGCGAGGACTGCTTGTGGATGAACGGCCCGTCATCCGACATCAGCAGCAGGCCGGTGGTGTCGTGATCGAGGCGGCCGACCGGCTGCACGTCGCGCCGGGTGAATTGTTCCGGCAGGATGGTCAGCACGCCGGGGTGATGGCTGGCCTTGCGCGAGCATTCGAAATTGGCCGGCTTGTTCAATGCGATATAGACATGCTCGCGGTAAGTCCACACTTCGCCGTAGACGGCGAATTCCAGGCCATTGGTCTCGAGTGCGGCGCGGCTGTCCCGGACGACTTTGCCGGCGATGCTCACTTCGCCATCGGCGATCAGTTCACTGCACCACTTGCGGGTGCCAAAGCCCTGCGATTGCAGGATGCGGTCCAGGGTTAGTTTGCTCATGGCGTGACTGTAGCAGAAGCGCGGTGATTTTCGGATGTTTGACGCTGAACCGTAGGCGCGATAGGCTGCGTTATCGCGTCCGGATGGACAGACCCTGAACTCATATGAACACGCCACAGGCCTCCGCTAAGCCCAAGGAACTGCTGCTGAAAAATCAGCAGAATCTGAAGGCGCGTGCGCTGCTGTTGGGTGACCGGCTGGACTTGAGGTTATTCAAGATCGAAGATTGTCTGGCTACCACGCCGTTGACGCTGGAGGTGGATGCCGACGGTGGCATCGCGGTGTTGTTCCGCTATGGTGTGGTGGTGCTGTTCGGAGTGAAGGGGCTGGACGAAGTCAAATTCATCGACTCCCTCAGGCCGTTGCTGACCAATCCCTATCCTTCACCGGAGACGGAAGAGCTGGAAATCCACTGCGGCATGGACAGCATAGGCGTGCAGAGCGGCGCGGTTTCGCTGGATGAGATCTCGCTGGAGAAATTGCAGATCATCGCCGATGCGTTGAGCAAGAATCTGGTGTTGTCGCTCTACGAGAAAAAAGTGGCCAGTGAGTTCGACAAGATCGAGCCGCTGGCGCAGGAGCTGGCCACGCATGGCCAGGTGAGCGCCGGTTCCAAAAAGCTGTTGTCCAAGATCGGCCACATGCTGCTGATCGAGCATCGCATGGTGGGACGCGCTGAAATTGGCGACAAGCCGGAAACGCTATGGAATTTCCCGCATCTGGAAGGGTTGTATGCCAGCCTGGAAGACGAGTTCGAACTGATAGAACGCCAATCGGCTTTGGATCGCAAGCTGGGCTTGATCTCGGATACCGCGCAGACGCTCGCCGACGTGTGGGACAACCGGCAACTGCACAAGCTGGAATGGTATGTGATCGGGCTGATCCTGTTCGAGATCGTGCTCGGTCTGTACGAGCGGCTAGGTAAATACCTGGGTTGACGCATGCCGCGCCCGGACGAGCCGGAACCAAACAAGTAGCCCGGATGAAACGCAGTGTTAACCAATGACTTGGCCGTTGTTTTTTGACGGCCTAGTCAGATGGCTATGCAAAGCTATCCGGGGATGGAGCCGATGCCCCCGGATTCCGCTAGCGCTGCATCCGGGCTACGAATCTGTAGCAGAACGGTTAAGTAAACAGCATTGGATCAGTCCGGAAATTCCCCATCCACGTAGAACCATCTTCCCTCCTCGCGCACGAAGCGGCTGATTTCGTGCAGCCTATAAGCGCGGCCGCCGATCTTGTAGCGTGCGACGAATTCCACCGTGGCGCGATCGGCTGATTCAGGGAGGTACTGCTTGATTTCGAGGCCCAGCCACTTGGCGTTGTCTGCCGCTAGATCAAGCGCGGCGGGGCGGGTGGCGGGATGCCAAGTGGCCAGCAGATAGGCTTCCAGCTTGAGCACATAAGCGCTGTAGCGCGAGCGCATCATAACCAGCGCGTTGGCCGGCGTTTGCTGACGGCCAACGCGAATGGCTAGTGGTTCCATCAGGGCTGCGGCATCCGGTGCGGGGGTGCCGTCGTGGTAACGGCCACAACAGGCGGCATAGTCGGTTGCGCCGCAGGGGCAGGGTGATGGTGTTGCGGTCATCCGTTAGCCGGACGGAAGCTGCCCTGCCATACCACCGGTTCGATCTCGATCATGCCGGCAGCGCTGGTCATCATGATGTCGTTTTCCTGTATGGTGCATTGCAGTTGCATGTTGCGGTTGGCCAGCGCGGCGAGCGCCAGCGTGGTTTCGCTGGCCAGATTGAGCACGGTGAGATTGTTCAGGCGTTGCAGTTTGCTGCGATTCTCATTCCACCAGATATTCGCCGCGCGGCCGTAGCTGATGACCACGACCTGATCGGCACGTCCGCAGGCTTTGCGGATGGCGCGCTCGTCGGGCAGGCCGACATCTATCCAACACTTGATTGCGCCGGTGAGGTCTTTCTGCCACAGATCGGGCTCCTCATCGTTGCTCATGCCTTTGCCGAAGGTCAGCAATTCGTCGGCGTAGAGCGCGAAGGCGAGCAGCCGCACCATCATGCGCTCGTCGGTTTCCGACGGATGCCGCGCCAGGGTCAGCGCGTGGTCGGCGTAATAGTGGCGATCCATGTCGGCGATCTGGAGGGCGGCTTTGAAGACGGTTGCTTTGATGGCCATGTAGGTGTTTCGGCTGGGTGTTGGGCAGGCGTGCATTCTACTAGAGACGACTAGCCATCTGACTAGGCCGTCTAACAACAACAGCCTAGTCATTGGTTATAGCAGGGGTAAATCGCCCGGAACCACTTGACAGCTTCGGGTTAAGACTGCTGTAATGCAGCCCGTTCATCAACTGAACGCACATTATGTTCGACAACACTACCAGCTACGGCTTACTCAAAACACTGGAAAACAACCCCAGTCTTTCCCAAAGAGATTTGGCGAAACATTTGGGCGTCAGCCTCGGCAAGATTAATTTCTGCCTCAACGCGCTGATTGAGAAAGGTTGCCTGAAGGTCAATAATTTTCGCAACAGCGACAACAAACTGGCTTATGCCTATCTGCTTACGCCGAAAGGCGTCGAGCAAAAGGCATGCATGACGGTGGAGTTTCTGCAAATCAAGATATATGAATACGAGCGGCTGCGCGCGGAGATCGAGGAACTGAAACTCGAAGCGGAACAAAAAGGCTTGCTGGAGAATAACCATGAGTGATCGCCAGATTCATGCGGTTATTCTCGCCGGGGGTAGCGGCAGCCGCTTATGGCCGCTTTCTCGCCAGCATCTGCCCAAACAGTTTTTGTCGCTGGATGGCGATGCATCGCTACTGCAAACCACTATCAATCGCCTGTCTCCGGTGGTTAAAGCGGAGAATATCCTGATCGTCACGCAGGAAGCTCATGCCAAGGGCGAGTCCTACCATGCCCTGTTACCCTACCGTACCCTGTTTGAACCCGTTGGGCGCAACACCGCACCGGCAATCGCATTGGCCGCCGCCTGCCTGATGGCCGATGGTGCAGACCCTATCATGGCCGTGTTGCCTGCCGACCACATTATCAAAGATGAAGTGCGTTTTCGTGAACATTTGAGTCTCGCAATCAAAGCGGCTGAAAACGGCAAGCTCATCACCTTCGGTATCCAGCCCACCCGCCCGGATACCGGCTTTGGCTACATTAAAGCCCATCGTGGCAGCTCCATTGATAGGGAAGTATCAGGCGGGACTTGCGATACGAATGGGGTATATACGGTTGAGCGCTTTACCGAAAAACCCGACCTTGCCACCGCCGAGCAGTTCCTGAAACAAGGCGATTATTACTGGAACTCCGGCATGTTTGTGTGGCGCGCCTCGGTGATCCTCGCGGAGATCCGGCAGCATCTGCCGGCAGTGTATCAAGTGATACAGACAATCCTTGCCGAAAGCCGCGCCGGCACGCCCTTCCAGCAAGCCGTGGAAGAGCATTTTGCCGCCATGCCCTCCATTTCCATCGACTACGGTGTGCTGGAAAAATCGGATCACGTTTCGCTCATCCCCTGCGACATCGGCTGGAACGATGTCGGCAGTTGGCAGGCCGTACACGATATTTCCGCCAAGGACGAAAATGGCAACGTGCTGCAAGGCAATGTGATCGCACTGGGCTGCCATAACAGCCTGATCCGGGCCGAGAAAAGGCTGGTTGCCGCCATTGGCGTGGAAGACCTTTGCGTTATTGAAACTGCCGATGCCGTGCTGATCTCGAAGAGTGACCAGACACAGCGGGTGCGCGAAGTAGTGGATGCGCTGCATGAAAATGGCGCAACCGAGCATATCTATCATGCCAAAGTGAATCGCCCATGGGGCAGTTACACCGTGCTGGAAGAAGATCAGGATGGCTTCAAGCTCAAACGCATCGAAGTCGCTCCCGGCGCGCGCCTCAGCCTGCAAAGCCATAATCGCCGCTCCGAACACTGGGTGGTGGTGGCAGGTACAGCGACGGTCACCAACGGCAGTGAGGTGATTACGGTACAGAAAAATCAAAGTACCTACATTCCGATAGGCGCGAAACACCGCCTCGAGAATTTGGGCACTGAACCATTACATATCGTTGAGATTCAGGTTGGGGAATACCTGGGTGAAGATGATATTCAGCGTTATGAAGACAACTACGGCAGATAGCTGCGCAAAAAGGGATATTGAAATGAGCCAAGTTAAAAAAATTGCATTGATTACCGGCGTGACCGGGCAGGACGGCGCATACCTTGCCGAGCTGTTGCTGGACAAGGGTTATGAGGTGCATGGCATGAAGCGCCGCAGCTCCATGTTCAACACCGCGCGCATCGACCACCTGTTCCATGATGTGCATGAAAAAGGCTTGCCATTCTTCCTGCACCACGGCGACATGACCGATTCTTCCAGCCTGACGCATATTATCCAGAAAGTGCAGCCGGACGAGATATACAACCTTGCGGCGCAAAGCCATGTGGCCGTGTCGTTTGAAGAGCCGGAATATACGGCCAACTCCGACGCGCTGGGCGCATTGCGCATACTGGAGGCGATCCGCATTCTCGGGATGGAAAAGAAAACCCGTTTCTATCAAGCCTCCACCTCCGAGCTGTATGGTCTGGTGCAGGAAACTCCGCAAAAGGAAACTACGCCGTTCTATCCGCGCAGCCCATATGCGGTAGCCAAGCTTTATGCCTACTGGATCACGGTGAATTACCGCGAGGCCTATGGTATCTATGCCTGCAACGGCATCCTGTTCAACCACGAGTCGCCGATACGCGGCGAGACCTTCGTCACGCGCAAGATCACCCGCGCGCTTGCGCGCATCAAACTTGGCCTGCAAGAATGCCTCTATCTCGGGAATCTGAACGCACTACGCGACTGGGGGCACGCCAAAGACTATGTCGAGGTGCAATGGCTGATGCTGCAACAAGATCACGCCGAAGACTTTGTTATCGCCACTGGTGTGCAATACAGTGTGCGCGATTTTGTGAATGCGGCAGCCAAAGAACTTGGTATAGCTATTACATGGCGCGGCGAAGGCGCGGAAGAGAAGGGTTTTGACGCATCCGGCAAATGTATCGTCGCCGTCGATCCGCGCTACTTCCGCCCCACTGAAGTGGAGACGCTGCTGGGCGATGCCAGCAAGGCAAAAAACAAACTCGGCTGGACACCCAAGATCAGCTTCAACGAGCTGGTGAGTGAAATGGTGCGCGAAGACCTCAAGGGTGCCGAGCGCGATGAACTGGTCAAGCGGCACGGTTACGCGGCATTTAACTACCACGAATAACACCCCATCAGAGCATGCGCAAGATTCGAATCTTACTGACGGGCGGCGGCGGCATGGTGGGCAGAAACTTGCTCGAGCATCCTGACATCGGCGAATTTGAAGTTCTCGCTCCACGCAGTGGCGAACTGGATTTGCGTGACTTCCATGCTGTTCAAGGTTACCTGTGCAAACACAAGCCGGATATGGTGGTCCATGCGGCGGGCAAGGTTGGTGGCATCCAGGCCAACATGCGCGAACCGGTAAGTTTTCTGATGGATAACCTGGATATGGGGCGAAACATCGTCTGGGCGGCGTATCAAACAGGCATCAAAAAATTGCTGAATCTGGGCAGTTCCTGCATGTACCCGCGCAACAGCATGGAGCCGCTGCGCGAAGAGATGGTGCTCAAAGGTGAGCTGGAGCCGACCAACGAAGGCTATGCACTGGCCAAGGTGGTAACTGCGCGGCTGTGTGAATACCTCATGCGCGAAGATGCCGGCTATCAATACAAAACGCTCATTCCCTGCAATATCTATGGGCGCTATGACAAATTCGACCCCTCACATTCGCACCTAATCCCGGCGATCATCCACAAGATTCATCAGGCCAAACAAAGCGGGCAGCACACCGTCGAAATATGGGGTGACGGAACTGCGCGGCGCGAATTCATGTACGCGGGTGACTTGGCGGATGCAATGATGCGTGCGATAAAAAATTTCGACACGCTACCGCCATCAATGAATGTCGGACTGGGACACGACTACACCATTAATGAATACTACCAGGCGGCAGCCGATGTATTGGGATACCAAGGTAGCTTCATGCACAACTTGAGCAAGCCGGTTGGCATGGCGCGCAAGCTGGTCAGTACAGAGCGCCAAGTAGCGTGGGGTTGGTCGGCAAAGACCGGCTTGCGTGAAGGCATGGAAAAAACATATGAATTTTATTTGAAGGAATGCCAGCAATGAGTTTCAAGTTTCCATTAGCCACTTCCTCTTGGGGTAAAGAAGAAATCGATGCGATGCAACGTGTCATTACCTCCGGCATGTTCACCATGGGTGCGAATGTGCAGGCATTTGAACGCGACTTTGCACAATACGTCGGCAGCCAGCATTGCGTGATGGTGAACTCCGGTTCATCGGCCAACCTGCTGATGGTGGCGGCGCTGTTCTATACCAAAAACCCCAAGCTGAAATTACAGCGCGGCGACGAAGTTATTGTGCCGGCAGTGTCGTGGAGCACCACCTACTACCCGCTGTATCAATATGGCTTGAAGATCAAGTTCGTCGATATCGACTTGCACACTTTGAACTACGATCTCGATCAACTGGAACAGTCTGTTACAGACAAGACCCGCGCAATTATGGCGGTGAATCTGCTCGGCAACCCGAATAATTTCGGACGCATCCAGCAGATCATAGGCAAGCGCAACATCGTTCTGATGGAAGACAACTGCGAATCCATGGGGGCCACCTTCCAAGGCAAGCAAGCCGGAACCTTTGGTGTGATGGGCAGCTTCAGCTCTTTCTTCAGCCACCATATTTCGACGATGGAGGGTGGACTGATTGTCACCGACGATGAAGAGCTGTACCACATTCTGTTGTCGCTTCGCGCCCATGGCTGGACGCGCAATTTGCCCAAACACAACCTTGTATGCGGTGAGAAGAGCGATGATCCTTTCGAGGAATCTTGGAGGTTCGTGTTACCAGGTTATAACGTGCGCCCAATCGAATTGGAGGGGGCGCTCGGCGTGGAGCAGGTGAAGCGTTTGCCAACGATGGTGGAAGAGCGCCGCAAGAACGGCAAGCTGCTACAAGCGACGCTGGGCAAGCATCCGGACATCATCATTCAGCGCGAGATCGGCGAGAGCAGCTGGTTCGGCTTCAGCTTGGTGATTCGCCCCGGCAGCCAACTCACGCGCAAAGCTTTGGTGGTGAAACTGAATGAGCTAGGCTTCGAGTGCCGTCCGATTGTTGCGGGTAACTTTGCCAAAAATGAAGTGGTGAAATACTTCGATTCTGAAGTGCACGGCACTCTGAAGAATGCGGAGCACATCGACCAGAACGGGTTATTCGTTGGCAATCATCATTGCCCGATACCGGAAGCATTCGCGGCACTTGCCAAGTTGTAAGGAGATATTTAATGAAAGCCGTCATTCTTGCAGGTGGATTGGGGACACGGATCAGCGAAGAAACCTCTACGCGTCCGAAACCGATGATTGAGATTGGCGGACGCCCGATTCTTTGGCACATTATGAAAACTTACTCCACCCATGGTATCAATGAGTTCGTAGTGTGCTGCGGCTACAAGGGCTATATCATCAAAGAATATTTTGCCAACTATTTCCTGCACATGTCCGATGTGACATTCGACATGCAGAACAACAAGATGGAAGTGCATCAACGCAACGCCGAGCCATGGAGGGTGACGCTGGTAGATACCGGCGACGACACCCTGACGGGTGGCCGTCTCAAACGTGTCGCCGACTATGTAAAAGATGAGAAAGCATTTTGCTTTACCTATGGCGATGGAGTGGCTGATATAGACATCGGTGCGCTAATAGAATTTCACAGGCAGCATGGCAAGCGCGCGACAGTCACCGCAGTTCAACCTCCTGGGCGCTATGGTGCGCTCAATATGGATGGGAAATCAGTACGCGGCTTTATTGAAAAGCCACAAGGTGACGGCGGGTGGATTAACGGCGGATTTTTTGTTTTATCGCCAAGTTGTATAGACTTGATCGCTAATGATAGTTCTTCGTGGGAAGGTGAGCCGCTTAGTAAACTTGCAACTCAGGGTGAACTAATGGCTTATGAGCATAATGGCTTTTGGCAGCCGATGGATACACTGCGTGACAAAAATCATCTTGAAGGGTTGTGGGTAAGCGGCAAGGCTCCATGGAAGGTGTGGAAGTGATCCCGGATTTCTGGCGCGGCAAGCGCGTCTTTCTGACCGGGCACACCGGCTTTAAAGGCGGCTGGCTTTCGCTATGGCTGCAAGCCATGGGTGCAGAAGTGCACGGCTATGCGCTCAATCCGCCGACCGAGCCCAACCTTTTTACCGTGGCAGAAATTGGCAAAGGCATGGCGAGCAGCAAAATAGCGGATATCCGTGATGCCGATAAACTGCGGGAAGCTATGCAAACCACACGTCCTGAAATCGTTTTCCATCTGGCCGCACAACCCTTGGTGCGCTACTCCTATGCACAGCCGGTAGAGACCTATGCGGTGAATGTGATGGGTACAGTACATCTGCTCGAAGCCGTGCGTGCCACACTCGGAGTGAAAGCGGTGGTGAATGTCACCACGGACAAATGTTACGAAAATAGAGAATGGATATGGGGCTATCGTGAAAATGAAGCGATGGGCGGCTTTGATCCCTATTCCAGCAGCAAGGGTTGTGCAGAGTTAGTTACGTCGGCTTATCGACAGTCATTTTTGGAACCAGCCAGCATCGCGCTGGCAAGCGCAAGGGCTGGCAACGTAATTGGCGGCGGCGACTGGGCGGCAGATCGTTTGATCCCGGATTTTTTGCGTGCCATGGATGCGGGTGAAACATTGAAAATACGCTCCCCGCAATCTACGCGGCCCTGGCAACATGTGCTGGAGCCATTGTCTGGATATTTGATGCTGGCCGAACGGCTTTATGCAGAGGGTACCGGCTTTGCCGAGGCTTGGAATTTCGGGCCGGCAGATGGAGATGCACAGCCGGTGAAATGGATCGTTGAGCAATTGGCCGAGATACGCAAGGACGTAAATTGGCAATGCGATGAAACCCCGCAACCGCATGAGGCGCACTATCTCAAACTGGATAGCAGCAAGGCACACAGCCAGTTGAATTGGCAGCCACGCTGGCGGCTGCAGACTGCCTTGCGCAAAACGCTAGAATGGCACGAGGCATGGCGCAAGAACGAAAACATGCGCTCAGTCACATTGGCACAGATAACTGACTACCAATTTCTGAGGCAAAACGATTAGCTATGTCGCGCTTCGATTTTATTCCGACCCCTTTGGTTGGACTGATGCTGGTGCAGCGCAAGGCGATAGAAGACCATCGCGGGTTTTTGTCGCGCTTTTACTGCGCCGATGAATTCCGTGCAACTGGCATCACCAAACCTATCGCCCAAATCAACCACACTCTTACGCGCCAGAGAGGCGCGGTGCGTGGGCTGCATTTTCAGCATCCGCCGCATGCCGAAGCCAAGCTGGTTAGCTGCTTGAAGGGTGAGATACTGGACGTGGCGGTTGATCTCCGGCGCGACTCGTCTACTTTCTTGCATTGGCATGGCGAAATACTCTCCGCCACAAATCGCAAGAGCCTGCTCATCCCGGAAGGCTATGCGCATGGGTTTCAAGCGTTAACTGGGGATTGCGAGCTGATTTATCTGCACACTGTGGTCTATCATCCCGAGGCCGAGGGTGCGCTTAATGTGGCTGATCCAAAGCTTAACATAGCTTGGCCACTACCCATTGACGACCTTTCCGAGCGTGACCGCAACCACCCATTTATCAAATCAGATTTCCAGGGAATTGTTTTATGAAATGCCGCCACTGCCATACTGAATTGATTTTTCCGCTGATTGATTTGGGTACCGCGCCGCCATCTAATGCCTATCTCACCAAGCAGGCATTACGCGCACCGGAAAAGTATTTTCCCTTGCGGGTGCTGGTGTGTACCGAATGCTGGCTGGTACAAACCGAAGACTATGCCGGAGCCGACGAATTGTTCTCCGCCGATTACGCTTACTTCAGCTCATTCTCAACGACGTGGTTAAAACACGCCGAAAAATATGTGGCGGATATGGCGCAGCGTTTTGCGCTGGACACAAATTCCCATATCGTCGAGGTGGCAGCGAACGATGGCTACTTGCTGCAATATGTGAAAGCACGGGGCATTCCCTGTCTGGGTATTGAGCCTACCACCAATACAGCGGATGCTGCGCGCGTCAAAGGTATCGAAATTGTTGAAGCGTTTTTCGGTGTAAAGCTGGCTCAACAACTCGTCGAGCAAGGCAAACAGGCCGACCTGATGGCCGCTAATAATGTCTTGGCACATGTGCCGGACATCAACGATTTTGTGGCAGGCTTCGCCGTTCTGCTTAAACCAACTGGCGTGGCGACTTTTGAATTCCCGCATTTGCTGCGCCTGGTATCTGAGAACCAATTCGATACCATTTACCACGAACATTATTCTTACCTCTCATTGACAGCAGTGAAGCGCATTTTTGAGCGCAACGGCTTGAGTGTGTTTGATGTTGAAGAATTGCATACACACGGTGGCAGCTTGCGTGTGTACGCACAACGCAGCGATTCAGGGAAGCGTGAACTAAGCTCGAATGTGGCGAAACTATTGGAACGTGAAACAGCAGTAGGTATGAACAGCACAGCATTTTATGTAGGCTTTCAAGACAAGGCAGATCGTGTGAAGAATGATTTGCTGGCCTTCCTGATCGAAGCCAAACGAGCAGGTAAAACGGTTGCCGGATATGGTGCCGCCGCCAAGGGCAACACCTTACTGAATTATGCCGGTGTGCGCCCGGATCTGTTGCCTTATGTGGTGGATCGCAACCCTGCCAAGCAAGATAAGTTTTTGCCCGGCTGCCGTATCCCGATTGTTGCTGAGGCACATCTAAAACAAAACCGACCAGATTACGTGCTGATCTTGCCATGGAACTTGCGCATGGAAGTGGCCGAACAGCTGGCCTACATTCGCGAATGGGGCGGGCAGTTCGTTACGTCAGTACCCGTTTTGGAGGTCAAATGAAGCCACGCATTTATTACACAAAGCCTTCCATTACAGAAAAGGAAGTGGCATACGCCACCGATGCGGCCCGGAATGGCTGGGGCGATCGCTGTTATGAATACATAACCCAGTTTGAAAAAAAGTTTCGCGAGTTCACCGGCGCACACTATGCGATTGCAACATCAAGCTGTACCGGCGCATTACACATGGGTTTGGCTGCTTTAGGCGTAGGGCACGGCGATGAGGTCATCCTTGCCGACACAAATTGGATTGCTTCGGCTGCGCCCATAACTTACCTGGGAGCTAAACCGGTATTTGTGGATATTCTGCCGGACACCTGGTGCATCGATCCTGATCTAACAGAGGCTGCCATCACACCCAAGACGAAAGCGATTATTGCGGTTCATCTGTATGGCAACCTTTGCGAAATGGATCGCCTGCTTGAAATTGGCGCGAAGTATGGTATTCCGGTCATCGAAGATTCCGCTGAGGCGATAGGGTCATACTGGAAAGGGCATCACGCTGGGACGCTGGGTACGTTTGGAGCGTTTTCCTTTCACGGGACCAAGACCCTGACCACTGGCGAAGGCGGGATGTTCATCACACAGGATCGCGCCTTATATGAAAAGGTGCTGACCTTGAGCAATCACGGCCGTGCTGCCGGACAAACCAAGCAATTCTGGCCGGATATGGTTGGCTTCAAGTACAAGATGTCCAATATTCAAGCGGCAATCGGCTGCGGCCAGATGGACCGGATTGGCGAGTTGGTCGGACGCAAGAGGGAAATATTTACCTACTATCAAAATCAGTTGAGCGGCATGGCGGGGGTAAGCATGAACCCCGAAAAATCCGGCACGACCAACGGCTACTGGATGCCAACAGCAGTTTTTGCGCCAGAAACAGGAGTAACGCGCGAGCGTTTGCTGGAATTATTCAAGGTGGAAAATATTGATGGCCGCGTCTTCTTTCATCCATTAAGCTCATTGCCAATGTTTCAGCCGAAACCGTCAAATAGAAACAGTTACGATCTTCCTGCTCGGGCCATCAATCTGCCCAGCTATCATGACTTGAGGAATGCTGATCAAGACCGGGTCATAGCGGCCGTTAAAAATTTGACCTCCAATTGAAACTACAGCATTCGATAAGCATATGAATAATTCAATTTCACCAGTTAAAGTCATGATTGCCGGTATCGGCGGCGCCTCACTCGGCACGGAGATATGCAAGTGTTTATGCCTTGCCGGGAAATATGAAATCTACGGCTGCGACATTTCACCAACTGCATATGGGCTTTATGACAAGGGATTTACGCAAACATATCGTATCAGCCGTGAAAACTATGTCTCTGAGGTGTTAGAGGCCTGCCGACAATCGGGGGCAAAGTGGCTTATTCCGGGAGGTGAGCAACCCAATGCATTGCTTGGTGCAGCTGCGGAATTATTTTCACAAGAAGATATTCGCGTGGTCACCAATGACGCAGCCATCGTTGGCCTGTTCTCGGACAAGGAGGCTACATTTAACAAACTCTCGGCGTGTGGAATCCCTATACCAAAGACGACAGAGCTAACTAATGTGGCTGATGTGAATACCGTTGGCCTACCTTGTATCGTTAAGCCGGCTACAGGATCGGGGGGCAGTGCTTCGGTCTTTTTTGCGGTGACTACAGACGAGGCGTTAATTTATGCGGACTTTATACGGCGCAATGGCAGTGTGCCAATTGCACAGGAATATGTCGGCGATGAAGAAGGTGAGTTCACGATTGGCGTTCTGTCATTGCCAGATGGGCGACTAGTTGGCTCAATTGCACTACGCCGGGTGTTGGATGCAAAACTTTCCGTCGCATACAGGGGGCGGGGCGGGGTGGTATCGAGCGGATATTCCCAAGGTTATATTGATGCGTTCCCAGACTTGTGTCGTCAGGCAGAGCGTATTGCTACCGTAATTCAAAGCTGCGGACCGATAAACATTCAAGGGCGCGTGCGCAATGGCGTGTTAATGCCCTTTGAGATCAATCCGCGTTTTTCGGCCTCCACTTATCTTCGCGCGCTCGCCGGTTTCAATGAGATTGACATGCTTCTTGGCTACCTGATCTCTGGTGAGCTGCCGACATCTAAATCGATAAAGCCGGGGTGGTACTTGCGGAGCCTGACTGAAAACTTTGTGGCCAAAGAGGACGTGAAATGACCATACGCTGGATAACCCAGCTGCTGGGCACCGCCCCTGCATTGCTGGTTCGCCAAGAAGCAGGCATGAATATTATTGATGTCCGTGATTTGGTGGACAAGGCAGGCAATCGAGCCGATGCGGTACGGCAGAAAATTACTGAAGGCTGCGAGTCACTTCGCGACGGCAAAAAGACGGTAGTATGTTGCGACTACGGCATATCCCGCAGCAATGCAGTTGCCGTGGGGATTCTTGCGATGTACGAATCAATTCCATTTGAGACTGCGGTTCGTCGCGTGCTGGAAGCAACGGGTGAAAAAGAAATCAAGGTCGATCCATTACAGGCGGTACGCAGAGCCTTGGGAGAAGATCAAAAAAAGACTTGCCACGAGAAGCTTCACATTCTCGTGACCGGAGGAACTGGGACTCTTGGTAAACCGGTTAGCCGGAAACTTTCCAAGGCATATGAAGTTATTACCCCGAGCCGCAATGAGCTTGATCTTCGGCAGGGCAGTACGCAACTCGACTTGATTGCTGGGGAAAGGGAAATAGACTGCATCGTTCATTTGGCTAACCCACGCGTCTATACGTCCAATATCGCGCTTGGTGATACGCTGACCATGTTGCGCAACGTGCTGGATGTATGTGTTGCCCGCGATATCAAACTGATCTACTTGTCCAGTTCTGAAGTTTATTCAGGGTATCGTTCCAGCCATTTAAAGGCAGATGAATCACTTCCCTTGCTTCCCAAAGGACCTTATGCAGAGACCAAATACTTGTGCGAAATTTTGATCGAGTACTGCCGTCGCACCCAAGGTTTGCGTTGTGCAATGCTCCGTTCCAGTCCGGTATATGGGATCGGTAGCGACAGACCCAAGTTTATTTTTAATTTCATCGACAAGATAAAACAGTCTCGACACATCGTCACTCATCGCTACAACAATGGACCGCCTGCACTCGACTTGCTTTACATTGATGATCTTGTGATGGCTGTGTCAAAGGTGGTCGGCAGCGACTTCAGTGGGAATTTGAATATCGGTACTGGTGTGATCACCTCCACTAGAAAAATCGCGGAGATTTTAAGAGATTTGCTTGGCGTGCAGAGTGATATTGATTCAACCCTGATCGACAGTGATACTGCCTGCATTGCAATGGATGCTGGCAAAGCACAGGAAAAGCTTAGGTGGCAACCAACGATTGGCATCGAACAAGGGCTTCAGCTCGTTTTATCAAATTTAAAAAACTAAGAAGGGTGTAACTTTATGTCAGCCAGTAACGAGAAACAACTCCAAGAGACATTCGTTTGGTCGAGATCGGCGTTTCACAGTGAGTACAACCGATATTTGGCTCAATATAAGGTTGAGTCATGCCTTGAAAATATTCGAGGCAACTCACTGCTCGACCTTGCATGTGGCGATGGCATGATGTCCGAAATGTTTGCAAAAAAGGTATCGCGAGTTGTTGGTGTGGACGCGAATGGAAACCACTTGACTGAAGCTCGCAAGCGGCTTCCCTCAGCAGAGTTTCATGAGTGCTTGGTTGAGGAGCTACAACTCAATGAAAAATTTGATACGGTAACTATGCTTGATCTGCTTGAACATGTTGTTGACCCAATTGCCTTGCTACAAAAAGCCGCAAGTTTCTTGAATGATGATGGTGTACTGATAATTCATGTTCCGAATGCCTATGCGATAAATCGGCGCTTGGCTGTCCTTATGGGAACACTCGAACATTGTGAGGAGTTATCACCTTTTGACCTACAGATTGCAGGGCACCGCCGATCTTATTCAATGAAAACACTTTGCAGTGATATCGAAAAGGCTGGTCTAAGAATTGAGAAGACGGGAGGCATCTTTTACAAGATTTTGTCTACCGCGCAAATGGATTGGTTTTTGAAAAATGGCTTGTGGGAAGAAGGTGGCTTTGGTTGGGGGCGAGTCGGCGGTGAGCAAAAGGATTGGAAAGCTGAATTTTGCCGTGCTTCTTACGAACTCGGCAAGCAGCAACCGGAAGACTGCAACATTATTTATGCATGTGTAACAAAATAAAAAGCGAGGACGGTCTTGCTCTTGGAACATGGCTGGTTGAACAAAAATAACTATGTTAAGGATATACGATGAATCCAATTGAAGCTTTTAAGAATGAAGTGACTGAAAATATACGCCAACTCGGTGAGGACAAAGATGTACAAGCTTTGTCGAGGATTTGGTCGCGTGAAACCAACCAGCACAAGTACACCTACAATTTTAGCTGGCTTGGCCGTCCGATTATTCAGTACCCGCAAGATATGGTGGCCATGCAGGAACTCATCTGGGAGGTAAAACCGGATTTGATTATTGAAACGGGGATTGCGCATGGCGGCTCATTGATATTTTCGGCATCAATGCTTGAGTTAGTAGCTTCCTGTACAGGTAGTGAGGGGGAGGTACTCGGGGTAGATATTGATATTCGCACGCATAATCGTCAAGCCATTGAAGAACACCCGATGTCCAAACGTATCAGCATGATTCAAGGTTCCAGCATTGCCACCGATGTGATTGCCCAAGTGTTTGAAAAGGCAAAAGGCAAGAAGCGCATACTGATCATTCTGGATTCGAACCATACTCACGATCATGTGCTGGCAGAGTTAAAGGCATATGCATCGCTAACGAGTGTGGGTAGTTATTGTGTCGTCTTTGACACCTTGATTGATGATATGCCTAAGCACGTACTTGGCGACCGCACTTGGGGACATGGTGATAGCCCGAAGTCCGCAGTGCATGAGTATCTGAAAAGCCACAATGAATTTGTGATTGATAAGAGCATCGAGCACAAGTTGTTAATCACCGTTGCGCCAGATGGGTATTTGAAGCGTGTTCATTAAGCGTGCTTTTTGAGCGGCAAGCTGTATGCCGCTCAAGCGTAATATAATTGCCAACTATGTTGGTCAAGGCTGGACCGCCATCATGGGGCTGGCCTTCGTTCCTTTATATATCCAGTACCTTGGGATGGAAGCCTATGGACTCATTGGGCTTTTTGCAGTGATGCAAGCTTGGCTGACATTGCTTGATATGGGTATGACGCCCACCCTTAACCGAGAAATGGCTCGATTTACTGCTGGTGGACACAGCACTCAATCGATTCACGATTTGTTACGCAGTTTAGAAACAATATGCATCTGTCTCGCTGTAATCATCGCACTGTCTGTATGGGCGGCATCCGGTTATTTGGCAAGCGACTGGCTCAAAGCAGATAAGCTGCCCACCCAAATTGTTGCGCAGGCAATTTCCGTCATGGCGCTGGTCGTCGCCTTGCGCTTTATTGAGGGGATTTATCGCGGTTCACTTTTCGGGTTGCAGCGGCAAGTTTGGTACAACGGGGCAAACGCCGCTATTGCAACACTGCGCCATGGAGGTGCAGTAGTCGTTCTGGCATGGATATCGCCCACTGTTCAGGCCTTTTTCTTCTGGCAGGCTGCAGTCTCACTACTGTCTATCACTATTCTTTTCATGGGTGTTCATCGCGCATTGCCAAGTCCACCTTCGCCTCCAAGATTTACACACGAAGCCATTGCAAATGTCTGGAAGTTTGCGAGTGGGATGATGGCTGTTACCTTTTTAGCGATACTCCTGACTCAAGTGGATAAGGTCTTGCTCTCTCGCCTGCTCTCGCTGGAGTTGTTCGGCTATTACACACTTGCGGCGACAGTCGCCGGTGTGCTCTATATAATCATTGGGCCCATCACCGTTGCATTTTATCCACGCTTGGTGGAACTTTCGATCCAAGAAAATCAGGCCACGCTAATATCTGTTTACCACCAAGGCGCGCAATTGATCACGCTTTTGAGCGCACCCGCCGTGATGCTACTTAGTTTTTTCCCTAAGAATGTTGTCTTCATGTGGTCGGGGAATGTCAATCTTGCCGAGAATACCGCGCCCATCCTGTCGATTTTTGTGCTTGGGGTGTTTCTAAATGGAATGATGCATATGCCCGCTCAACTGCAGCTTGCGTATGGATGGGTTAGCCTTGGCATCAAGACAAACATTGTGGCAGTAGCTGTGCTTATCCCGGCAATATTCTGGGTTGTTCCACGGTACGGTGCCATAGGTGTCGCTTGGATTTGGGTGGTTCTGAATGCGGGTTATGTCTTGATTGCCATACAATTCATGCATCGCAGACTTCTCGCTCGCGAAAAGTGGAGATGGTACTTTGCGGATGTGTTTTTACCCGCAAGCGGGTCAATTGGTGTCATGTTGCTTGCCAAACAGTTTCAGCCAGCGAGTTATCAGAATCGCTGGAACGAATTCTTCTTTTTGTTGATTGTGGGGGCACTTGCTCTGGTGACATCAACTATATTGGCTGACCGGATACGGCCCAGACTGCTAGCTTTTGTAAAGCATAAGCTGCCACGTCTATGATTGATAGTCGCAAGCAAAATCAAAAAAGACGGAATATGAAAGAATCAAAAGGGAAACAGGGCTTGCCGCTAATAAGCGTTGGTATTCCAACATGCAATCGACCCGAAAATTTACGACGCACGCTCATGGAGATCACGAGGCAAACGTATCAAAATTTGGAAATCATTGTTTCTGACAATGCCTCAATATCCGATGAAACCAGAATAGTCGTTGGTGAATTCATGTGTGACGATACGCGAGTTCGATATTTCCGGCAGCCGGAAAATCAGGGTCCGGGCTTTAATTTCCAGTTTGTGCTGGATCAGGCTCAAGGTGAATATTTTATGTGGGTCGCTGATGATGATTGGCGCTCTTTCGATTTTATAGATTCCTTGTGGAATGCAATGTCTGAAGATGATTCAGCTATCGTTGCTTTCTCCGACTTTGACGTTATGGATCAGGGGGGGCGAGTGGTCTTAGGGTATCCCGATCCTATTGCAACCCTGCAGTTAATGACGGGTAATCAAGCAATTCATCGGCAGCTACATTTTTTTCTATCGAATGAGGGACGTGCTGTGCCGCATGTGATATACGGACTGATTCCGATGAGAATTCTACGTGGATTTTTGTGGGAAGATTTCTTTGGTCGATACGGGACTTATGGTGCCGATGCCTTGTTTATATTCTGGTTGCTAGGACAGGGGCGACTGGCACTGGTAGAGCGTAAGTTGTTCGGTTGTACGGTGAACAATCAAAAGTATTATGGCTCTGCGCAAAGGCGCTCCTTGTCCAAAAAGCTGCGCACAGCAGCGCAACGAATCTCGTATCTACTTTCTTTCATCAAGATTGCCAAGGGATGGGCCAGATTGGCTCTACTAAGTGTGTTTCCATGGAAGCTGGCGGAGGTGCTCTACTCAATGACGGTTCGCGAGCCATTCAAAAAAATAATGTGGATGCTTAAAAAGCGTAGATAAGATGACTAACAATAAAAATCTAGCATCAGAAATGCAATATGCACACTATGTGGAAAAGGGTATTTCAAACAACGCCCGTTTCAATCTCAGCGATCCTATAAACAGGGATGATAGCAACTACCCATATTGGTTACTGCGGGAGCAATTGTTATCGCATGGAGTCGAATTAAATACGCCCGATGTGAACAAAGGCCGTCATGTCGAATTTGAACTGCACATGAATGCGATACGGAAAGAGTTGACTGTGCCGGCGTTTGTGCTGTTGATGGAGACCGAGCAAATCTGTCCTTCGAATGCCTCACAAGACCTGCTTGCGCAATACCGGGAAATTTTTACCTGGAATGATGATTTGGTCGATCAAAGGCGATATATAAAGATCAATTTCCCAAATAAACGGAATTCGCACTTCGAGCTTGGATGGAGCGGCCGGGGCAAATTCTGTTGCCTGATTGCGGGCAATAAAAGCAGTGCCAGACGGACAACTAAAGATCTGTACTCCGAGCGGGTGAGGACGATACGCTGGTTTGAGCAAAATGTACCGGATCGGTTTGACTTGTATGGGAGCGGATGGGAGGTCTCTCCGCCTCCTCCTGGCTGGTTGGGTAAACTATGGCTTCGGGCGGCACGGTTAGGGGTACATCAAATCGGACGCAAAGCATTCCCTTCATATCGAGGGAAAGTAGTCGGTAAGCTCGAGACTTTGCGCAAATACCGGTTTGCCGTGTGCTATGAAAACGTAAAAGATATGCCTGGTTATATCACGGAAAAGATATTTGATTGCTTCTTCTCCGGTTGTGTCCCTGTATATTGGGGCGCATCAAATGTTACTGATTACATTCCTAAGGAATGTTTTATTGACAGGACAGAATTCCGTGACCATGAGAGTCTGTATAGCTTTCTCAGCGGCATGTCCGAAGCGGACTATCGCAAGTATCAGAGTGCGATCGCGCATTTCTTAGAAAGTGATGCTGCCCTGCCTTTCTACGCTGAAACTTTTGCAAATACTGTTGCCTTGGCTATCCTCTCCGACCTGAAGATATTGACGAAGGGCGATTCATGATTGTCAGCAATATCATAGGTGGGCTTGGTAACCAGATGTTCCAGTATGCGGCGGGACGCGCGCTGTCGTTGGAGAGCGGGCAGATGCTGCGGTTGGATGTTTCGGGCTTTGCCGGATATGCGCTGCACCAAGGATTTGAGCTTCAGCGGGTTTTTGATTGCCCGGTAGAAATTGCCAGCGAAGCGGATGTGCGTAGAATTCTGGGCTGGCAGTTCTCATCTGGCATCAGGCGGGTTTTGGCTCGCCCCAGCTTAGCGGTGATTCGTCGTGATGGTTTTGTCGTTGAGCCGCACTTCCAGTATTGGCCGGAAATAAAGCATGTTCCGCGAGACTGTTATCTGGTCGGTTATTGGCAATCCGAGAAATATTTTTGCGAAGCAGCCTCAGTTATTCGTGCCGATTTTACTTTCAAGATCCCGTTGGTAAAGCGGAATGCTGAACTTGCCGAACAAATTGGTAAAGTGAATGCGGTGAGTCTGCATGTGCGGCGCGGCGATTATGCCAATAGCCCGAAGACAGCGGCCACGCATGGATTGTGCTCGCTTGATTACTATCGAGCGGCCATTCAGCATGTCGCCGAGCAGGTCGATCAGCCCAGCTTCTTTATATTTTCGGACGACCTATCTTGGGTAAGGGAGAATCTCAAAATCAAGTTTCCTTGCCAGTATGTGGATCACAATCAGGGAGCAGCGAGCTATAACGATATGCGCTTGATGAGTTTGTGCAGGCACCACATTATCGCCAACAGTTCCTTTAGCTGGTGGGGTGCATGGCTCAACCCCAATCTGGACAAGATCGTTGTCGCTCCACAGAAGTGGTTCGCCAACGATAACGATGTGAATGATCTGATTCCGCAAGGCTGGGTGACGTTGTGAGCGAAGATCGAAATACTTTAGTCATTGGCGGTGCTGGGTACATAGGCACTCATTTGATACCCGAGCTACTTGCCACGGGGCGGCGCGTCACTGTGCTGGGCAGGAGAGTCATTCCTGCATATGAGTTACCGCAAGGTGTTGCTTATGTCACGGGAGATTTTGCCCGGTTCGACTTGATCAGCGGCCTGCTTGATTGCCATCAGGAAGTGATTCATCTGGCTTACGCTACCGTGCCGAATACGTCCTTCGAAAATCCTTTGGCGGATTTGCTGCAAAACTTGCCACCCACGGTGCAACTATTTTCTGAAGTGGCCGATAGGGGCGGGAAATTGGTATTGGTGTCCTCCGGCGGGACGGTATATGGTGAAGCGATCAAATTGCCGATACGCGAGGACCATCCCACCAAGCCAATTTCTCCTTATGGCGTCACCAAGTTGACGCTGGAAAACTATGCACATTTATACGCGGTAACACATGGTTTGCAGTTCATCTGCATCCGCCCTGCCAATGCGTATGGTGTAGGGCAACGACCATTTGTCGGGCAGGGATTCATTGCTACCGCGATGGCCTCGGCGATGCGCGGGCAACCCATCAGGATATTCGGCCAGACAGGAACGATTCGTGACTATCTTTATGCCAGTGATCTGGCGGCAGGGATAATTAGTGCTCTGCAAATGGGGCATCTATCGGAAACCTATAATCTCGGATCGGGGGTGGGGCTTTCCAATGTGGATGTGATCAAGGCCATAGCGCCCTTGATGAAGGAATTGGGATATGAGGTTCGTGTCGAGCATCTTCCGGAGCGGGCCTTTGATGTGAAAGCCAATGTGCTGGACTCGACAAAATTACGGGCACACACGGGTTGGAAACCGAAAGTCGAGTTTGATGATGGGCTGCGCCGTACCTGCGAGTGGTTAAGGGATTACCGTGGCTGAATTATTACCTGGCCGAGCGCAGGGAAGCGAGCCGCCTTTGGTAACGGTTGCCATGCCGGTGTATAACGCGGGTAAATATTTGAGATTGGCCGTCCTTTCGATCGTCAGGCAGACCTTTACGGATTGGGAATTGCTGATTATTGACGACGGGTCAACGGATAACGCGCTGCAGGACATTGCGGATATCGATGACACGCGAATCCGAATTCTACGTGACGGAGCAAATAAAGGGCTGGCCGCCAGGCTCAACGAAGCGGCTGATATGGCTCGAGGCCGATATTTTGCCCGCATGGATCAGGATGACGTGTCATATCCAGAGCGCTTTGCGCGACAAATAGAAGCATTGAAAAATGATCCCGAGCTTGATTTGGTTGCCACCCGTGCGATTCTGATCGATGAAAATGACCATGCAACAGGGTTGTTTCCCTATGCAATTTCTCACGAAGAAATATGCGCCCGACCCTGGCGGGGATTCTATTTTCCGCACCCCACATGGATGGGTAAAATCGAATGGTTTCGCAACCGTCGCTACACCGTACCGGGGCCATACTTTTGTGAAGATCAAGAGTTGTTGTTGCGAAGTTATCGCAACAGCCGGTTTGCTACGCTGGATGAAATCCTGTTCGCCTATCGCATCAGGAAAGAAGTTAATTGGCGAAAGCGGGGAAAAACTCGCCGGACTATTCTGAGAATACAATTACGCCAATTTATGGTGATTTATCAGTGGCGGATCATGTTTTTGGTAATTTTAACTTTTGTGGGGCGTGTTGCTGGTGATATGTTGAAATTCATCGGGGGGCTGTTTTTTCAGGACCAGCTCAAAACTGTGGCAGTTCCGATTTCTTCGCAATGGCATGTGGTTTTAAACACACTTGCTGAAAAGCATAAATAGTGGAGTGTTTGTAAATTATGCCCCGTATTCCTGATAGAAGAGCATTGCTTTGCCGAACCGGTTTTTGCCATGGCGTATTATTTCACGCCTCCAAATTAAAATGAGGCAAAATGTGACTGCATTGTTCTGCGAGTTCGAAACAATTCCAAGAGCATGCAACAGGAAAATTATGAATATTTATAGTGATGGAACATGCCTTAAGAGCAATGCTAGCTGGGATCAAGAGCATAGCCCTTATAAAGCAAGGTTAGTTATCGAATTGCTAAATGACATACCTGCAAAATCAATCTTGGAGGTTGGTTGTGGCGCAGGTGAGATTACCAAAATTCTATCTTGTCACTTCCCTGATATTCAATTTTCTGGCTACGATATTTCAACGGATGCGGAAAATTTCTGGGATGGAAAAGAATCTTCTAACCTTTCTTTTTACTGTTCCGATGTTCTAGAGTCTGGAAAACAAGTTGACGTGATACTTTGCCTGGATGTTTTTGAGCATATAGACGACTATATCGGTTTCTTGGGGAAACTTAAGCTGCACGGATTATTTTTTGTTTTCAAAATCCCGATGGATATGAACGTCGTGAAATTGATGACGCGCGGGCTTGCATATGCTCGTTCCGAGGTTGGGCACATTCATTATTTTAATGAGTGGAGTGCAAAAGCCACGTTGGTAGATTGTGGCTATGAGATTGAGGTGGCCAAACTTTCCCCTGCGTTCTTGAACGTGCTCCCAGATAACTTTCGACAATGGTTGGCTGTTATCCCACGCATCCTTGCACATTTTTTGCTTGGCAGCAGACTGGCCTGCAAGCTTTTGGGTGGATATAGCCTGATGGTTAGAGCGAAAGCTAAAAAGTAAAAATAATTTTTTTCAATAAATGAAAAAACTCTGCTACGTTGCCACAATTCCAGCCGTTATTCATGCCTTTTTGCGTGGTCACATTCAAGCGGCTGCGGAAAAGTATCAGGTAACGGTCATCTGTAATTCTGTAGACAAGCACTTGCTGGATGGCCTCAATGCACGACTCATCTTGCTGCCTATCGAGCGCAAACCTTCACCTTGGAAAGATGCGCTGATCTTGTTTCAACTCATCAAGTTGTTTCGCCGCGAGCAATTCGATATTGTGCATTCCCATATGCCCAAGACCGGGCTGCTGGGAATGTTGGCGGCATGGTTGGTTGGCGTACCAATACGCATCAATACATGCCACGGTGAGGTATGGGCAACGCGAAGGGGTTGGCGGCGAACAGCACTCAAACTGCTCGATCAATTAGTCGGGTCGCTGGCAACAGACGTTCTGGTGGTTAGCCCCTCGCAGCGGGATTTTCTGATAAACGAAGGTGTATTGCCGCCAGGCAAGGCCAGGGTGATCGGTGCCGGTTCGATTTGCGGCGTGGATCCGCTGCGCTTTCATCCCGACCCGGATGTCAGGTGGGCAATGCGGGATGAATTGGGCATCGCTCAAGATGCCAAGGTCATTTTATTTGTCGGACGGCTCAACCGCGACAAGGGGATGCTGGATTTGGCCACAGCCTTTGAAGCAATTGTGGTGCAACATTCTAATGTGGAGCTCTTGCTGGTTGGCGCTGAAGAAGACGTGCACTTTAGCCGCATTCAGGAAATTTGCCATGCAGGGCGTGACCGCCTGCACTACGTGAGTTTTACAACTACGCCTGAACGTTACATGGCGGCAGCAGATATTTTTTGCTTGCCAAGTTACCGCGAAGGGTTTGGCATGACTATCATTGAGGCGGCAGCGTGCGGCGTACCCGCCGTGGCATCGCGCATATATGGGATCACCGACGCGGTGGAAGAAGGCAAAACCGGACTACTGTTTCCGGCCGGAGAGGTTGCTGCGCTAACGCAGGCACTGCTAAAGCTGTTGGAAAATCGTGATTTGCGTCAACAAATGGGTGAGGCGGCACGAGTGCGCGCGCTGGAGCTGTTTCCCAGCCAGAAGATTACCGGGGAAATGCTTGCGCTTTACGGCTACCTATTGGGCCAGCACTGAGAGTTGCCAGGTTGCTGTAGGTTTGCGAGCTCAATGCGAACATAATTCATAATTTGAGGTAGAATCAAGCAGACTAGACTTAGCTAATTAGAGGAATTGCATGCATACAGTCAATATGTTGGAAGCAAAATCCACTCTTTCCAAGCTTGTGGAGGCTATTCAAAGCGGCAGCGAAGAGGAGGTTATTATCGCGCGCAATGGCCGCCCTGCCGCCAAGCTTGTTCCGATGGATGACGTAGTGCCCGGCCAACGCATTGGCGTTGCCAAGGGTCGTTTCGTGTCACCGGAAAACATTGATGGCTCAAACGCAGAAATTGCCGCCCTATTTGCAGGGCAAGCATAGCCATGAAACTGTTGCTGGATACGCACATCGCATTGTGGGCAGTGAGTGACGATCCGAGGCTGTCGCCCAAGGCGCGCGAATTGATTGCCACACCGCGTAATCTTATCTGGGTGAGTGCGGTCAGTATCTGGGAAATTGCTATCAAGCATGGTTTGGGACGTGGCGATATGCCGATTTCAGGCGCGGAGGCGTTGGAATATTTCAGGCAATCAGGTTACCGCATGTTGCCGGTTTCACCAGAACACGCAGCGGCAGTAGAAACATTGCCGGCACATCACCAGGATCCGTTTGACCGCCTGCTGGTGGCCCAATCCCTGGCAGAGCCACTACGCCTGTTGACTCATGATACGACTGTCGCACATTACAGCGACGCAATAATTCTTATATAGGGCATTTCTAAAAATTCGTCACACCGGCGAAGGCCGGTGCTCAGTCTATTGAAAACGAAATTTCAGTGAAGGCTAACCTTTAGGTTATGCCGCAACTAAAATACTGGATTCCGGCCTTCGCCGGAATGACGAAATCTAAATTTTCAGAGATGTCCTATAGCTTTAGGTTGGCAAGGAGATGCCGGATTAGCGATGAGTCTCGGCAGATTTGCGCTTGCTGTGCGAAAGATATACAGAAATTGGTGGGGCAAATATGAGATTTCTGGTTACCGGAGCCAATGGTTTTGTTGGCCAATACCTCTGCGCTGAATTGCTTCGGCAAGGCCAAGCTGTCCGCGCGGCGGTGCGCTCTGCGAGCCCACCAATCGACAATATTGAAGTGGCGGTAGTCGGCGCAATCGATGGCGAAATCAATTGGGCAAATGCGCTGTGTGATGTGGATGTGGTTATTCACCTTGCGGCGCGGGTGCATGTGATGAAAGATGCTGCCACCGACCCACTGGCGGAATTCCTCAAGGTCAACATGCAAGGCACGGCCAATCTGGCCTATCAGGCAGCGGCAGCCGGGGTGAAGCGGCTCGTCTATGTCAGCTCGATCAAGGTAAACGGGGAGCGAACTACCGAAACTCAATCCTTCTCTGAATCCGACAAGCTCAACCCTCAGGACGCCTATGCCATCTCGAAATGGCGGGCCGAACAAGTATTGCAGCGCGTTGCGCAGGAAGCCGGCCTTGAGGTTGTAATCGTGCGCCCTCCGCTGGTGTATGGCCCCGGTGTGAAGGGCAATTTCATCAGGCTATTGGCGGCGGTGGGCAAAGGTATTCCCATGCCGCTGGCGAGTGTGCGCAACAAACGCAGCCTGCTTTATTTGGGCAACTTGGTGGATGCCTTGATCGTCTGCGCGAGCCATCCCGCCGCTGCCGGGAAAACCTATCTGGTGCGCGATGGCGACGATATTTCAATTCCGGACCTGGTACGACAGATGGCCATAGGTTTGGGGAGGTCTGCCAGGCTGTTCCCCCTGCCTGTAGGGTTATTGCGCGGATTGGGCAGATTGTTGGGCAAGCTCGAATCGGTCGAGCGAGTAGTTGGCTCGTTGAGCGTCAATGACGATCTCATTCGCAAGGAACTGGGCTGGAAGCCAAGGTTTACTTTGCAGCAGGGGCTGCAGGCAACGGCACTCTGGTACAGGGCGCAGCGCCGTTCCTACGGCATACCTTACCTGAATAAGCGGCCAGCAGATGACAATGCGGATTGCAATGTCTCCGTGGTGATCGTGAATTACAACGCCGGAGATATATTGCTAAAGTGCATTGCGTCTGCACAGCAGCAGGCCGGACAAGTTATCGTGGTAGACAACGCCTCTACCGATGACAGCATTACCGCGTTGCGAAACACTTTTCCGGCAACACGGATAATTTGCAATGAACGCAATCTTGGTTTTGCGGTAGCCTGCAATCTGGGCGCACAAACCGCGGATGGCAAACATATCCTTTTTCTTAATCCCGATTGTATCCTTGAGCACAATGCGATCTCGCTCCTGATCCAGGCGGCGAATAGTGCGCCCGATGTGGGCATGGTCGGTGGATTGCTCACTAACCCGGACGGCACCGAGCAAGTAGGCGGACGGCGCGCTGTTCCGACGCCGTGGCGTTCTTTCGTCCGCGCGTTCGGATTTAGCAAATTGAGTAATCGCTACCCCAGGTTATTTTCTGATTTTTCGCTACACAAGCAGCCATTGCCTGACCGTCCTATTGAGGTGGAAGCTATATCCGGCGCGTGTATGCTGGTTCGACGCGATGCACTGGAAGAGGTCGGATTGCTGGATGAAGGCTACTTCATGCACTGCGAAGATTTGGACTGGTGCATGAGATTTCGCCAAAAAGGCTGGAAAATTCTTTTTGTGCCGGATGCAAAAATGATTCACCATCAAGGGCATTGCAGCAAATCCAGACCGATTTTCGTCGAGTGGCACAAACACAAGGGAATGATGCGTTTCTACCGCAAGTTTTTCCGGCATCAATACCCGGGATTATTGATGGGGTTGGTGGTGGTGGGCGTATGGATGCGCTTTATTGTAATTACAAGCTATTACCTGATGGATCGCTTGCTGCGCAAGCTGGGATTGCGCCGTGGTTAAACCAGCCATGGGTGTATTGGGCGCAACCAGCATGGCTTCACCCGGACGCATCGAATATAATCGCATCACTTTTGGAACCTAAACGATGCGGCTTTCCCGGCAAACACAACAAACTATCCGCGATACTGTCCGAGAGGTGTTTGGTATTGAGGCGGGCGTGAAGCTTTTCGGATCAAGGATCAATGATGATGCGCGGGGCGGCGATATCGATCTGCTCGTTGAGTTGCCGTCTATTACAGAGGGGCTTGAGCGTAAAACCATGCAACTGGCCGCCAAACTTCAACTGCGTATCGGCGACCAGCCTATTGATATTCTGGTGCTTGACCCTTCAACACCACGACAATCGATACATGAGCAAGCATCTGCTACAGGAATAAAACTATGAAATTGACCACTGGTTTGCCGGTAGAGCGTTTTCTGCAAACATTGGAAATCGTCGCGCGAGAAGGAAAGCATCTGTCCTATAGCTGGAACAGCCTGTTCAGCCAAACGATTGAGGCAGAGTGGGTGCGTAACCTGGAACAAGATCCCGGTTGTGCCGAACGACTGGAAGCCTTCGTGTCGCGGTTTGGCCGCATGCAAGATACGATGGCGGATAAATTGTTGCCGCGCTGGTTGCTCGCCCTCGCCGAGGTTCCGGGCAGTCAAATTGAAACGCTCAATCGCGCCGAGCGGCTTGGTGTTCTAGCCAGCACGGAGCGATGGCTTGAGGCGCGCAACCTTCGTAATCGCCTCGTGCATGAATATATAACCGACCCTGCAAGGTTTGCGGAGGACTTGATGCTGGCAAGAGAATATAGTTTGATGCTGCTGGATACCTTCAATCGTTTGCGCCTGGATGCGATGACGCGAATGGGGCATAAAACGGAAGGCTTGCCGGAAGAGCTGGCATTGCCACGGCTGACCTGACCAAAAGACTCAAATGATCGTCATTCCCACCATTCCAGGTACCGCTGCCTCTTGCTCAACATGGTGTCAATATTGAACGATAACCTTTGGAGCCGTTCGTGGTGATCCTTCGGCTTCGTTCAGGACTAAAGGCTTTGTCGAACCATGAATGTCTCCCAGTAAGGCTATTCACCTTTCGACAAGCCCAGGGCGATCATTCATTAATCCGGAAAACCCGTCATTCCCGCGCAGGCGGGAAAACGAGGCCGAAGGCCGCAGTTTCGAGGGACGGCCATCCAGCGAGACAGATACTCCGTATAGCGGACAAAATATCAATGTTGGCCCGCTATGGGGGAATTGTTCAATCATCCGGACCACGCCGTGGTTAAAACATCCGTTGGTGTGTTGGGCGCAACCAGCATGGTGGGGAAAAACTTGTTGCCGCTGTTGGCGGATGCGGGTTGGCAGGTGGAAGCCTTCTCAAGACAAACCCGGATTGCCGGCCAGGCCGTTGATCCCAATCAGCCCGTCGACAAAGATGCCCGTATTGTTTTTCGGCTGCCCGAAGGAGGCAATTACGATCATGCAACCCCTTTGGCTGCACAAGGGAAAATAACACACTGGGTTTGCCTGGCTCCGATCTGGATATTGCCGGATTATTTTCCGATGCTGGCGGCATATCAAGCAAAGCGTGTTGTTGCGCTCAGCTCAACCAGTATTTTTACCAAAAGAACTTCCTCTGATTTGGCCGAACAAAACACGGCAGATAAATTACGCAACGGTGAACAACGTTTTATCGCATGGGCCGAGGCAAACCGGATCGAATGGGTGATCCTTCGCCCAACCCTGATTTACGGTTTGGGGCAAGACCGCAACATCTGCGAAATCGCGCGATTTATTTCACGCTTCGGATTCTTCCCGTTGTTTGGCGCGGCGCAAGGATTGCGCCAACCGGTACATGTTGAAGATGTGGCAGACGCCTGCTCTGCAGCGCTGCAAAGTGCCCGGGCGGCGAATCATGCCTATAATCTTTCCGGTGCGGAGAGGCTGCCCTATCGCGAGATGGTTGGAAGGGTTTTCAGTGTGATGGATAAGCAGGAACGATTTTTAGTCGTTCCGCTTTCTATTTTTCGTCTGGCTGTCATGTGCTTGCGAATATGGCCAAGATTCCGCAACTGGTCTGCGGCAATGGCAGAGAGAATGAATAACGACCTGGTTTTTGATCATGCGGATGCGATACGCGACCTCGGCTTTTCTCCAAAGCCGTTCCGGCCCGGCAAAACAGATTTGCCGATTTTCTGAGTCAGCAATTTTCGGTAAGTCAATATACCGAATGGCATATATGAACGAATGAACTCACTGGGTATAATCGCGCCCTGTTTTGCCACGGCTGACCTGACCAAAAAACTCAAATGATCGCCATTCCCACCACCATCCCCGATTTGCTGATTATCGAGCCCAAAGTATTCGGCGACGACCGCTGCATCCGCTGGGGTGATCCGGCTTTGGCGATCGACTGGCAGCTTCAGGCTGCTCCCGCCCTTTCCGGCAAAGATGCGCAAGGCAAGTTATTCAAGGATGCGGAGCAATTCGCATGACCCACACTACCTACTTCCCACTCACCACTCCACATGATTAATCCGCATGCGAACCATCCTGCCTCGCTTGCCGCGCTGGTGCGCAGCTTGTGGCAACACCGCGATTTGATTATGCAGATGACCTGCCGCGAAGTCGTTGGCCGCTATCGCGGTTCCATCATGGGTTTGGCTTGGTCGTTTTTTAACCCCATCCTGATGCTGGTGGTGTACACCTTCGTGTTCAGCGTGGTATTCAAGGCTAGGTGGGGAACGGGCGTCGAAGAAAACCAGGCCAACTTCGCCATCGTGCTATTCGTCGGCATGATCGTTCACGGCCTGTTTGCCGAAATGATAAACCGTGCGCCCGGGCTGATCCTGGCGAACGTCAACTATGTTAAAAAAGTGATTTTCCCGCTCGAAATACTACCTGTCATCGGCATGGGAGCCGCGCTGTTTCACGCGCTTATTAGCTTGGGCGTGTTGTTGGTTGCCATTCTTTTGATTAACGGCACCTTGGTGTGGACCGCCATACTCTTTCCGTTAATCATCCTGCCGCTGTTAATCGCCACCCTCGGAGTGGTATGGTTCCTCGCTTCGCTGGGCGTATTCGTGCGCGATGTCGGGCAAACAGTAGGCATCTTTACCACTGTGCTGATGTTCGTCTCGCCCGTGTTCTACCCCATATCCGCGCTCCCCGAAAAATTCCAAATCTGGCTGATGCTCAACCCGCTCACGTTCATAATCGAACAAAGCCGCGCCGTCATGATTTTTGGCAGATTGCCTGACTGGACCGGATTGGGGATTTATACTGCCGCCAGCCTGGCAATGGCTTGGGCAGGATTTTGGTGGTTTCAAAAAACCAGAAAAGGATTTGCCGATGTCCTCTAAACCTACCCTCCACTCACGATTCCCCACTCCCCCGGCATCAGGCAACATTGTTTGGCATCACGCAACCGTTGTTCGCGCGCGCCGCGAAGCGCAAAACGGCCATCGTGGTGCGATCATCTGGTTTACCGGATTATCAGGATCGGGCAAGTCCACGCTTGCCCACGCCGTCGAGGAATCATTGCATCAGAGCGGCTGCCGCACCTTTGTGCTGGATGGCGACAACGTGCGCCACGGCTTGTGCGGAGACTTGGGTTTCTCGGCCAAGGATCGCCAGGAAAATATCCGCCGCATCGGTGAAATGGCCAAGCTTTTCATGGAAGCTGGGGTTATTGTACTGACCGCGTTCATCTCGCCTTATCGCGCTGACCGTGAACGCGTGCGCGGCACGGTTGAGCACGGTGACTTTCTCGAGGTTTATTGTGATGCTCCCATCGAAATCTGTGAAACCCGCGATATAAAAGGCCTCTACAAAAAAGCCCGTGCCGGTGAAATTGCCGAATTTACCGGCATCTCATCCCCTTATGAAGCGCCGGAGTTTCCGGAGCTAACCGTAAATACCGGCACAACGGGGCTGGATGATTGCGTGCAGCAGGTTATCAGCGAAATGATGCGCCGCGGTATTGTTAGTGCCACAGAATTCTGCGGAGAAAACAGCAAATAGCCATGACCCGACAGGAACTTATTAATCAATCCGAAGACTATGTTCGCCTGCTGCTCAAGGAGCATATTCCATCGCAGTCCCGGGTATATCTTGATGGGGAAGGAACAGTTTGGTTCTAATGAATTTTCCGGGATATCCTTGCCGCCTTCCCGATTACACCGCGTTTTTCGAACGGGTCAGCGCGCAATTTGGCAAAGAAGTAGAATGACTTGCTGCTTTCGATCTCCAATGCATGGGCATCCAAATAAATGAGACTCACTGACGCACAAATAGACACGATCCGCGAACTGACCCGCCAGTTGGGGGGCAAAACCCAGGTGCGAGTTTTCGGCTCCAGGCTGGATGACACTGCGCACGGCGGAGATATTGACCTCCTGCTTGAATTCCTGGAGCCGGTGGATAACCCATGCGCTCATGGCTGCAAAAATATCGGCGCAAATGTCACGCGCCATGCGTGGGCGCAAGGTGGATGTGCTGCTCAGCGCACCCAACCTCATGCGTCTTCCCATCCACGACATTGCATTCAAGGAAGGGCAATTGCTATGACAGTGGAACAAAAAAATATAACGCGCCTGCAATTTCTGGCCAGAGTCGTGCGCAAGGAATGCCAACACCTCGCCACCACAGACCAGCGCCTGTTCGAAGGCTTGTTCACCATAGAGCAGGTAGCCCAGCTTGAAGCAGATCACGACTTGGCAGAGCGGGTGGAAGCCTTTGTCGGCAGGTTTGGCCGCCTGCAAGACACCGTGGGTGACAAACTATTGCCTTTGCTTTTGGATGCACTAGGTGAAAAATCATCGGCCGTCATCGACAACCTTGACCGGGCCGAGCGGCTGGGATTGCTTAAGTCAGCCGACGAATGGATGACCATTCGTAACCTCAGGAACCAGATGGTTCACGAATACGTTGAAGATCCGGTCGTACTCAGCAGCGCCCTGCAAACAGGTCATGCTTTTGTGCCAACACTCGTTGGCGCAGCCAGCAAAATGATTGCCGAAATCGAGAGGCGGGGCTGGGCGTGAAGCACACCACTTACCATTGACCACTCCCCCAGTTCATGACTGACATCGCCATCCGCGTCCAGAATCTCAGCAAGTGCTACCCGATCTACGACACCCCGCTTGATCGGTTGAAGCAATTCGTCATCCCAAAACTGTGTCGGGCCATTCCGCCACTACGTAATTTGCGCCACATGAGGGCATTTTTTCAAGGCTTCCCGATTTGGAACGCAGTGCGTACCGAATTGAGCTGGACCCACTGCCGTCCCCTGTTGCAAATCTTCTGCGGCACGCTTAACTCGACAAGTGGGAGAGTAGAAACAAATGGCCGCAAGCCAGCCTTGCTGGACGGGGCTGGGCTGGGGATTTATACTGCCGCTCGATATTCTATTTGTTGTAGGAGCCCGATTTATCGGACGACTTTAATGTTGGCTATCGCCCGATAAATCGGACTCCTACACATGGTTATCAATTTTTTGTAGCTTTAATTTCTGACTACTGAGTAAGTAGACAAGATGCCCGTGCGGACTTTGATCTAACGAAAGGATGCCTTATGACTACGACAGAAAAACTATATAAAGCAGTGAAAGACCTGCCGGAGCCAGTAATCGCTGAGCTTCTGGATTTTGCAGAGTTTTTGCGCTCGAAGATGCGCAATAGGTCTGCAAATTCAAGCGATGAGTTATTGGTTGACTTAAAAGGTGGATTGGAAAATTCCGTCACTTTTGCGGGTGAATCTTTGGTGATTCAAAAACGGTTGCGTGATGAGTGGCAATAAATATTTACTGGACACCAATTTTATTCTTGGCATCCTGAAATCCGATCCCCTCGTGCTGGCGGAGGTAGCTTCGCGCCGGCTTCATGTTGGTGAGTGCTCCTATAGTGCAATTACGCGAATGGAGTTACTGGGCTTTCACAACATCACACGAGAGGAAGAATCGTTAATTCGGCAGAAACTCGATCGCCTTACCTACTTGCCTTTGACCGGAAACATAGAAAACGTAGTGATAGAACTACGTCAGACCGAGGGTGTCCTGAATTTTGTGTAAACGGAATTTCTCTACTGCTGCGGCATCCGATCCTCGAACTGGATAGTAAACCGGTTTAGCGCAGCCTTCCAATCCCTGATGGGCATTGTCCATTTCTTGCTGATGTTGTTCAGCGCCAAGTAAAACAATTTCAGCAATGCCTCATCACTGGGGAATGAGCCCCGGTTCTTGATGATCTTGCGCAGGCTCATGTTTACCGACTCAATCGCATTGGTGGTGTAAATCACCTTTCTGATCTCCGGCGGGTAGTCGAAGAATGGCGTGAGGCGTACCCAGTTACTGCGCCATGATTTGACGATGGGCGGATAAGCTTCGCCCCATTTGGTTTCGAACTCATCCAGACGCTGCCCAGCCTCTTCGACGGTAGCCGAGACGTAGATAGTGCGCAGGTCGGCAGCGACTTCTGCACGCAACTTCCAGCTCACGTAATTCAGGCTGTAGCGCACCATATGTACGATGCACAGTTGCACGGACGTTTTGGGATAGGCGGCCTCGATGGCTTCCGGAAATCCCTTCAGCCCATCCACGCAGGCAATGAAGATGTCCTGTACGCCACGGTTCTTCAGTTCGGTCACGACTTGTAGCCAGAACTTTGCACCCTCGGTCTGCGCGATCCAGATGCCCAGCAACTCCTTCTCGCCCGTCATATTGATGCCCAGTGCCAGATAGACTGCTTTGGCGCGCACGGCACCGGCATCACGCACCTTCACATGGATGCAGTCCATGTAGACGATGGGATACAGCGCATCCAGCGGGCGGGATTGCCAAGTCTTGACCTCATCAGCGACGGCATCCGTCACCGAGGAAATCAGCGTAGGCGAAACCTCTGTGCCGTACATTTCTTCCAGGTGGCTTTGGATTTCACGCACCGTCATGCCACGAGCGTAAAGCGACAGTATCTTGTCGTCGAATCCCGTCCAACGAGTTTGATGCTTGGGGATGAGCTGCGGCTCGAAGCTGCCGTGTCGGTCGCGGGGTATCTCGATAGGCAGCTCGCCGAACTCGCCCTTGAGCGTCTTGCTGCTCTTGCCGTTACGGGTGTTTCCCGTGGCGTTGGTGACAGGCCCGCTCTTGGCATGTCCGAGGTGTGCTGCCATCTCGGCTTCCAGGGCGCGCTCGACCAATACCTTGGTGAGCTGCTTGAGCAGGCCGTGTTCGCCTATCAGGTCTTCGGGTTTCTTATAATCAGACAGCAGGCTGTCAATCAGGTCTGTGGGTAGTGCTTTTGCTACGGTCATTGCTACTCCTTTCAAAGTGGCGGCAGTTTCCTGCCAAATGACCGTTTACACAAAAATTCTTACACCCTCATTTTGAATCCGCCTATCTGAAATTGCAGGTAAATTTTCATTTACCATTTCGTCGCCATGAGCTTCTCCCTTAACACTGATCATTTGTTGGAATCCCCCAATCGCAATAATACGGTCTTCAAAATTTGAACCAAATGAAATGGTAAAAATCTGCTTATAAAAGTCTCAAGACGGTTCCGCACTCCACGGCGCTGCAGGTCACGAATCGGCCCATTAGACAGAAAATTTCGATAGTCGATCAAACCAAACCCGTGACATTTATGAGCTACTTGCATTGCCATAATATTGCCTCCCCAATAGGACATTGTCTCAAGGGCAAATAATTGGTGCTGAACGGTCGCTTGCTTAGACGCATGAATTGCCAAATAGAAAAGAACCAAAGAATCATCTGCATCTGCTGAAATTTGAAGCTCAGGGAACACTTTTTTCAGGTCCGTTAGGGATTTTAATTTCCAGAAATTTCTTAAAATTTTTGAATACTCAAAAGTATGTAAAGATTTCGTTGAAAGAGTGCTCGCACTCATATTTGAGCCATCGCGCATTACGCGGTATTTAGTAAGTGGTTCTTGGATGACGTGAACATCATACCCATGCATAGTTATACGTATCCACATATCAAGATCTTGAAGTTGTACATATCGACCATCTAACGGCCCCAACTGATCAAAACATTCTCGACGGATCAGTGCACTAGAGGCACAAAATGGGTTGCCACTGAAGAAAAAATACCTCAACCATTCATATCGGTCCCTATTCTTAGCTTGAAAAACAGCTTGATGTCTGTTTGTTCCTTCACTCCAAGAAGTACCGTTCTCGTCTATCAAATTTACGTACGTAAAAACGGCCCCACATTCCGGGTGATTTTCTAGATAACTTACCTGTTTTCGAAGTTTGTCGTTAAGCCATACATCGTCAGAGTTAAGTATTGCCACAAAAGTCCCTCGACACAATTCAAGCCCTCTCATTGTGTTTGGTCCCCCCAGATTCATGCTCTCAGAATAAACATGAATCGTTGAATGCTGAACTCCTTGTGCTACTTTCACAGACTCGTCAGAAGATGCATCATCCATAACCACTATCTCATCAGGCTGCAGTGTCTGAGAAAGAGCACTTTCAAGAGCTTCCCTGATGAATTTCTCGTGATTATAAAGAGAAGTTAAAACACTGACTGATGGCTTCACTGTATTATTTGAGACACCTTGACTGAAAACCATGTAACCTGACCCAAAATTATTAGTTGAATACTGTATTATTTTAGACTTGCCTGCTACCACTTCCCATTTCGGTATGTTCATTCGTAGAACCAAATTGCTTATAGTTAATATATGTCTTTATTGAGATAGTTGTTTAAATTTTTAAACATTACTACAAAATCATAGTAGAGGGAAAACAAATGTTCAAATGGATCAAGAAGGGGCGCATATTTGCCCCGAATAACAATTACCCATGGATGTTCAGTCATGCTCAGTGCCCGTTTCCTTTAGAGTTTGATAGCTTTATCAGGGTGTATTTTGCCACGCGAGAAGACTATAAAGACGGAATGTGTCGGGCCTATGGCGGATTTGTAGATTTGGACAAAAGCACATTTAAGGTTATTAACATTTCTTCGCAACCATTAATCGAATTAGGCGGTGTGGGTGAATTCGACGAATTTGGTTCTATGCCGATAAGCGTAGTCAGGCATGACGGCGCGTTTTATCTTTATTATGTCGGCTGGTCCCGCCATTACAGTGTGCCCTATGATTGGGAGATTGGATTGGCAAAAAGCGTGGACGGCGAAAGATTTACTAAAGTGGGCAAGGGGCCGCTTCTTGGCCCCACCCTGAATGAACCTTACTTAAATTCAACCCCAGTTGTCTATAAACTAGCAGAAGATGATTGGCATATGTTCTACCACACTGGAGTGAAGTGGATAAGAGAAGGCGACAAGCTTGAGTCACAATATATATTAAAGCACGCAACGTCCAATAATGGTCTAGATTGGAATAGAAATGATATTCAGGTGATCCCCTTTAAGGTAGAAAACGAATGCCAGACTACTCCCGCAATTATGAAACTAGGGGATAAATTTCATATGTTCTTTTGTTACCGTTTCGGGTTGGATTTCAGAGCTGACAAAGATAAATCCTACCGCATCGGCTACGCTTATTCAGACGATTTGTTTAATTGGACCCGCGACGACTCACAGGTCGGAATCGACGTTTCTGAGACGGGATGGGACTCACAGATGATCGAATACCCGCACATAACAAAGATTAATGAAAAATATATTATGTTTTATTGCGGCAACCATTTTGGAAAAGAGGGGTTCGGATATGCGGAACTGGAGATATAGATCGAATTTAGATCCGGAGAAAAACGCATGAAAGTTGCCAAGTATGTAGCCGAAATGTTGAGCGACAACGGAATTGATACGGTATTTGGCCAGATCGGGGGATTTAATGCGGATTTGGTTGACGCGATAGCCGAAAACAAGAAACGAGCTTTCGTACTGAATTACCACGAGCAGGCGTCCGCGTTTGCGGCTAATGCCTTTGCCATGGTTAGGGAAAATGTGGGTGTAGCTACTTCCTCAGGCGCCCCGAGCTCCTGCAATCTTATTGCGGGTATTGCTAACGCATTTTTTGACTCGGTCCCCTGCCTTTTTTTGGTTGGAAGTGTCCACTCTAAAGCTGTCAGGAAGTCTCCCAAAATTAGACAGAACGCCTTCGAAGAACTCGACATGGTCTCGTTGGTCACCGGGATAACCAAGTATGCTGTGAAGGTAAACGATCCACGGGATATAAGGTATTGCATGGAGAAGGCTCTTTATGTTGCTAGAGAAGGGCGCAAAGGGCCTGTAGTCCTTGACATTCCCTATGACATAGCCCGAAGTGACATTAACGTGGAGGAACTCAAGGGTTTTTCTCCGCAACAAGAGAAAACTTTTGATCCAATCGATGTACACGAGTTTGTCAAAACTTTGGAAAATTCTAAACGGCCTTTGCTGCTTCTCGGGGGGGGGTGCAGGAGTGCGATGTCGAGACGAGCGTTAGGCGAACTGCTCGACAAGGTGGCTATTCCAGCCGTTGCGTCCCTTTGTGGACTTGACGCACTGCCTCATGATCACCCTTGCTTTGTTGGTTTTATAGGACATTACGGCAATCGATACGCCAACTTCGCGTTGGCAAATTGTGACTCTCTAATCGTGCTGGGATCAAGGCTAGACGAAAGGCAAATTGCCGGTGATAAGGCCAGATTTGCGCCGGATGCAAAGATTGTCCGTGTAGATATCGATCAAGTAGAACATGGCCGGAATATTGCGGCACACGTAAGTATTTATTCAAGTGTCGAGAATTTCCTAAAGACAGTTCTTGAGGGAAATTATCATGGGCTGTGCTTTCCCAAATGGCACGGCGCGATTGCCGGATGGAAGAAACGTTATCCATCTCACGACATGAAGCTCGATGAAGTTAATGCTCACAATTTCCTAAACGCTATTTCTGAGTATCTTCCAGAAAATCTTGTGGTTTGTGCCGATGTTGGACAAAATCAGATGTTTACGGCGCAGTCATTGCGGCTACGACAAGGAAATAAACTTCTGAATTCTGCGGGGTACGGATCAATGGGATATTCTCTCCCGGCCGCAATAGGTGCAGCATACGCGCAGCCAAACGCAACTGTAATTTCGATAAATGGCGATGGCGGGCTACAAATGAACATACAGGAATTGCAAGTCGTCAAGCGAGACAAACTCCCGATTAAAATCATAGTCCTAAATAATAACTGTCTCGGCATGATCCGAAGGTTGCAGGAAAGACTTTTTGATGATCGTACCGTCGCTTCGGTGCAGGGCTATGAGTCTGCAGATTATTCCGCAATAGCCCCTGCATATGGCCTGGAATATGTGAAGATTGATTCGGCAGATCAATATTGCCTTATGAAGGATCTACTTAACAGCCATGCCTCTATTCTCATAGAAGTAATGCTCCCCCAAAAAATAATGAACAACCCCGAGCCTGGTGCCGAGATCGATTTGCAAACGCCGCTTCTCTCCAAACATGAAAACGAGCGGATTAAAATGGATTGCTTGTTCTGATGTGCACAATTCTGGTTTCAGGTGCCTCCGGCATCGTTGGATATGGCATTCTAAAATCTTTGAGGCATAGCCATCCAGACTGCCGGTTGATTGGTACTACCGTATATGAGGGTACCGTAGCTCCAGCTTTTTGCGATGTTTTTGAAAAAGCCCCAATGACCAATGATGTAAGTTATTTCACGTGGTTGGTTAATTTGATTAAGAGATATAAGGTTTCACTAGCCATTCCCGGCATTGAAGCGGATGTATTTGCATGGAATGAGCACCGTGCCACAATTGAACAGAGTGGAGCAGTCGTTCTGCTGAACAATCCTGAACTAATCAGATTGAGCTCCGACAAATGGCATTTTTACCAACGACTTCTAGAAAATAATTCTCCGTACGCCATTCCAACAAGCCTGGAGTTTGTGGAGACATTAGGGCAATTTCCTTTACTGATGAAGCCAAGGAAAGGATCAGCTTCAAAAGGAATAACTATCATCGAAAACAAGGAGAGCCTTGAGAAGCACCTGGGCGACCCTAGGCCCATGATGATGTTCCAGCCAGTAATTGGCAGTGCAGAGGAAGAATATACGATCTCCGCCTTTTTTGATAAGAATAGCAAGTTATGTTCTTTTATTACCCTAAAAAGAAAGCTCTCCCAAACAGGTTTCACTGAAAGCGCAGAAACCGTCGAGTTAGCTGGAGTCAATGATGCGCTTTTCCATCTAGGCGAGATATTTAAGCCCGTTGGCCCAACAAATTTTCAATTTAGAGTTGATAAGGGGCGGCTGAAATTATTGGAAATCAATCCGCGAATCTCCTCAGCCACTTCGATCAGGGCGGCATTCGGCTACAATGAAAGTGCCATGGCCGTCGAGCTATTTCTTCTAGACAGAATTCCTAGTCAACCACATATAAAATGTGGTTATGCGGTCAGATATACAGAGGACAAAATTTTTTATGATAGCGCTAATCTCTGACATCCACGGCAACTATGAAGCGTTAGCTAAAGTATTGGCAAAAATCGACAGCATGGGCATCAATGAGGTTTACTGCCTTGGAGACGTGGTTGGTTACTATACCGAGATAAATGAATGCTGCAATGAGATACGCAGGAGAAATATTAAAACAGTAATGGGGAATCATGACTGGTATATAGCTGGAAAGAGTTTCTGCCCAAGGTCAAAGAGTGTAAATGACTGTCTTAAGTATCAGAGGTCTATTATCTCTGAAGAAAATTATGCTTGGATTCGTAACCTGCCCATTTTTTTAAACGTAGGCGAATTGTCAATCGTGCATGGCGGGTGGGGCGACCCGATTGACGAATATGTAGACCCTACTGAGGAATATTTTTCGAGGATCGATGGCAAATATTTTACCTCGGGACATACTCATAGACAGGTAATCTGCCAATTTGGGGATAGGGTTTATTGCAATCCCGGATCTGTCGGACAACCCAGGGACAATGATCCAAGAGCAGCGTTTGCCACATTTGATGGAACAATGTTTCACCTTCATCGGGTCGAGTACGATTTCAATCGTGTCGGTGACCTGATGGAAAAAGCTGGCTTTTCCGGTTATTACTATGATTGTTTGAAGAGCGGCGCTAAAAGGCTTGGCTGGGCAGAGGCTACAAGGTGATGTACCGGAGTTATGGACATTCGCAGGTTACCCTGTGCGGAGTTGCGGAAGTAACAATCATGAATACGAATCATTTTGGAGGTAGGTAAAGTGTCTTTAAAGATTGCCATAATGCAACCGTATTTCTTTCCTTATGCAGGCTATTTTCGGTTATTTGCTGCCGCAGATTTATTTGTTGCCCTTGACTGTGTGCAATTTCCCAGAAGAGGATGGGTTCATCGAAATCAGCTTACTGATAATAGTGGCGAATCCCAATGGCTAACCCTTCCCTTACTTAAGGGGGACAGAGACACCACAAGAATACAAGACCTCCAATTTCAACCTGATGCATCTCAATTAATGAAAGAGCAATTCAGGCGGTTTTCTTGTTTGGCAAACATTCAAAGCCAACACTCCGAGTTATCGGCCTCAATTACCAACTTTGAAATTTCACCAGTACAATATTTAGTAAACAATCTTCAGACGACCACAAAACTACTCGGACTCAGCAAACCTATAATATTTTCGAGTGAGCTTGAAATCCCAAGAGAATTAAAGGCGCAAGACAGAATCATTGAGATCGCGAAAAGAACTGGCGCAGCACATTACATCAACGCTCCGGGAGGGCGTGAAATATATGACGCACAATCATTCTTGAAAACGGGGCTTACTCTTAACTTTTTGCCTGACTACAAAGGTTCATTCAAGAGCGTTCTTGAGCGTATATTAACGGAAGAACCCGAGAAAATTGCCCAAGAGATCATAATCAATACCAGTCTTGATCGAGCCAATTAGCGCAAGTTATGCTCCCTTGCGCGACTTACTCTAGCCAATGATCTGATTAGTTCTGCTTCATTGAGGCGTGAAAAATATCTAATGCTTAAGTCACTTACAAAACATCGCCGTTTGATTGTTGATTTCTGGATTACAGAACTCAAGCGGCGATACGCTGGAACCCTGCTTGGCCCACTTTGGGCAATCCTGCCGCCAACCATGACCATCGTAGCCTTCTGGTTCGTTTTCGGAATAGGGCTTCGAGCCCAAGGCGCTGGCAATATTCCTTTTTTTTATTATTTCACTATTGGGATACTGCCGTGGTTCCTGTTTTTTGATACGTTTTCAACTAGCGTCAACACAGTGGTAGACAATCGCCATTTGATCACAAAAATGGTTTTCCCTTCAGAGGCACTTCCGTTTATCAATTTTCTTGTAGCCAGCGTCCCTCATCTGGTTTTGCTTGTCGGGATGTGCGTCGCATTATTTTTCGCCAACTACCTGGCGATAGACAAAGTATTTTGGGTTGTCTATTTTTATGTTTGTACCGCGTATATCGCATTAGCCACCTCTTGGCTTGCTGCATCCGTGAGTGTATTTTCACGAGATGCTGCACCCGCTGCAACGCTTGTTGTAAGCCTCATATTTTGGGTCACGCCAATCATGTGGCGCATTGAAGCGCTCCCAAGTGAATGGCGCTGGGCATTCGAATGGAACCCCATAACATACCTTGCTGATGGCTATCGATTTGCCCTGATCAATGCCCCCCAACCCTCGTTAGAATCTCATGCCCGATTCTGGATCATCGCTCTGTTTTTTTGGGTCATTGGTAGCCAAGTATTTATGCGTCTTAAGCATCACTTTGCTGACATGCTTTAAGCAGAATTGAATATAACTATGAACAATATTGATTTTGCTATCCAGTTAACAGATGTGTCGAAAAAATTTCGACTGTACTCAAAACCTTTTGACCGACTTAAAGAAGCCCTCCACCCCCTCAAGAAAAAACTTCACGCTGAGCATTGGGCGCTACATGACATTTCACTTTCAATACGCCGAGGTGAAACTGTTGGCATCATGGGTAGAAATGGCGCTGGAAAATCTACACTTTTGCAACTTATCACCTCTGTTTTAGAACCTACTGCGGGAGAAGTTTGTGTTAATGGTCGTATATCAGCTCTCCTTGAGCTAGGAGCAGGATTTAATCCTGAACTCACTGGCAGGGAGAATGTTATGGCACAAGCTCCTTTAATGGGGATGTTCAGGAGTGAAATGACGGCTCGTATGCCGGAAATAGAATCCTTCGCTGACATCGGTGAGTATATTGACCAGCCAGTAAAGACATATTCATCTGGCATGTTTGTTCGCTTGGCATTCTCAATGTCAATGTCAATTGATCCGGACATTCTAATTATTGACGAAGCGCTTGCCGTTGGTGATGCGAGCTTTCAGGAGAAGTGTTTTTGTAGACTTAAAGAATTTAAGCAACGAGGAAAAACTTTTTTAATTGTGAGCCATGCCGCAGGAATTATTGCCGAATTATGTGATCGTGTGGTCGTAATTGAAGCTGGGAAGGTTGATTTTCTTGGGCCGCCGCGCGAAGCAATTATGCACTATGGGCGCCTCCTGTTTGGTGAAAATGGTGCGCCAGATGACACCCGTTCACTATTCGTCTATGGCACAGCAAAGGGGGCAGAGCTGCCGCAAGGCAATATTGAACATGATTTCATTTCAACAAGAAATACGCAAGCGCAGGAATTCCATAGGGCAGGTTACAACAAAGAAGAGCGCCGATCAGGCAATAAAAAGGCGTTGATCGTTGATTTCATGATTGCGGCCGGCAATCGTTCCGATATCTGCCAACTCGAAATTGGAGAGCGAATTCAAGTTTTCATTAGAGCGCTCTATCAACACGACGTTCATACGCCACGTGTTGCGTTAAGCATTCATACACCGACAGGCCAGCTTGTATATGGCTCTAACAACGAATTTCAGGGGTGCCAGCTGGAGAGCGCACGTGCGGGCGAAGAAAGATTCTATCGCATAGAGGTGGACAATATTTTGGCTCCGGGAAACTACTTTTTGAGCCTGTACATTGTAGAACGCTCGCTCACCAGCCTGGAGCTCGCGGATGCTCGTGAATCAGTAGTACAACTCACCGTAACCGGCGTTACCTCCTTTAATGGCATGGCAGATCTTAAAGGCACTACGACAGAGATCCAGCCTGATTTTTCATAAAAATTTACTCATAATTTGTGTGCAAATATGAGTCGATTTTATTTTTTACATTAGGTGAGCTCCAGCGTAACTCGTATGGCTCGGTTGGGCAGATGGCTAAGGCGCCCGCAAACCCAGCCGAAAAATCATTGGCGCATTTTTCAAAATACGCCTCGTCTTTAATGATTTTCTGCCACAAACTTATAGGGTCAAAATCAAATGTGCGGAAATCAGCGGGGCCAATAACGGGGTCTTCTGCGGAATCAGCGATCAATCGCAAGTAATCTTCAAATACAAAGCGATTCTTGTCGCACACAATCAGCGTTGTCCTTTTTATTTGCCCCTCGGCATCAAGGTTCTGCGCATCAACATAAAACACATCCATTCCTGCCTGGCGCAGGTGATCCAGCATGGAAGTTAACGACAGCAAGGTCCACTTCTTTCCATTCACCCGCAAATGCCTTGTAGTATCCAAGGTGAAATCATTGACCCAGAGACAAAACCCGAATTTCTTTACCCAACCCACAACAGAGTGTTCATCGTGGAAGGCGTAAGGAGTCACCAAATGGCTAAATCCTACTTTAGCGTCATTCCGTAAAAAATTCTGCCAGCGGTCAAAAAATGTCAGATTCCGATCCGGGTGCAGCAGGTGAGACAGGCGGCGCAGATAATCCGACAGCTCTATGCTGATCCACTCGACTTGCTCAGGTCGAACACCCATCTTTAACCGAAGATGGCAGCGGTCTATCTTGTCCATCGTGGCCCACAGGGTGGCGCCAAGTTCAGTGAAGTTTACATGTTCATTCCGCTGCTGAAAATACAGCAGCGCAAAATAAAGCATATAATAAAACTTCTCCGGAAGGTGGCCATAATATTTTGTTTTAAGCAGGTCTTCGAGATAGTAGCTATCAATAAATCGCTCATACGCCTCTTTGCCAAGAAAAAGGCTGTGAAGTCCGCTATGGCTCTTACCCACGTTGCCATAAAGAGTACAGGCAATCGCCTCGCCATCAGAGTCTGCCCATTCTTGCTCAGTCGGTTTACAGAAAATGTTAACAAACTCACTTAACAAATAGATGGTGTTGTCCGCTATAACATAACGGTTGCGTGAAGGCAGATTGGCGCAGAAAAAAGCCATGTCCCAAATCCGAGGTTGCGGAATATCGGCGCCTATAACAAGAACGACTGCATCTACCAGTGTGGCTTGTGCTGTGAGCTGCGCTATGACTGTTTCGTTGTTTTTTTGCCCATGGGGGGTACGTATAACGGCAAGGAAGTCCCCTTTTTCCATAATGTCGGGAGCATTCTGATCCGTCACCAGCACCCATCCCGCGCCCAGAGAGCAGCCCGCTGCACGCAAAGCGTTGGCCACCTCGCCACTTTCGCAGCCACACCCTATTGCCAATGCAATACCTTGTTGTGGCGTTGGAATAACACCCTTACCAAGTTGATCCATGACTTTATCTATGCTTGAATTGGGGAATCTTACAGTTAATACCGGCACTGGCTTGAGCAACACGAACGCTCATTGGCACTCTTATAAAAATGGCGACAGTCCCCTGTCAAATGATCATTTGTACAAATTTTCCCATCCCTCTGGACGGGATAAAAAACTAATCCGTTTTGTTTTTCACCAGGCTAATTTCAGCCTTTGGCCGCAGCGTTGCCTCTAACGATCTCTTTTAACCCGCTAATCTCACTTTGGCCCATCCAGTCGTTGTCTGCGTCGGCGCTTGCATTTCCCCCTTGATTACATAGGCCGTCGGCATGCAGCCGTGAGGGAACGTTCGGATTACTGCATCAGGTGGAAGTAGTTCTTTAACTGCCCTTGTCTCCCCTGGGGCGGCTTCGTGGTTAAACTGATCGAAAATCATCACCCCACCGGTTGAAAGCCGCGGCCAGAACTCACGTATACACCTAGCAACCGTGTCGTAATCACCGGCATCAAGAAAAACAAGTTTAAACTGCAAGTGCGTGTGTTCTTTAAAAAAGCCTTCTAGTTCCGTCACGACGTTAAGACGATGAAGAAGTAGATATCGTTGAAGTCCTTGCACACCAATAAGTTCACTAATGCGCTGATATGGCTCATAGTAATTATAGCCATCCGGTATTGTTAATAACTCCTCCTGCGTGGGTTCCCGGAACCAGTCAAATCCGTGCACTTGAGTAGTCGTATGTGGTTCGTACAGCAAAGAAAGCTTGGCCAAGAACATAGATACCGCCCCACGAAACACCCCAACTTCAGCCATGTGGCCCGCGACACCAAGCGTCATCTGATAACACTGTGAGAACGATTGAAAACGTGCCAGATCCTTTACGCTCAGGAAACACGGGAAGTGCTCGTAAAAATCCGCTGGGCTATAGCCTAGCTGTATGAATTTGGCTGCAGCAATTGGTGTCGTATTGCCTAGTGGTGTATCTTTTGTCGTCTCAAAACTAAATTCCATTGCTCTTCCCTTAGATTTCTTATGGTTGCGGAACGGCAAAAAGGACCGTTTCGTTCTCATAGATCGTGTGATGATCTAAGTAGTATTTATATGGAAGCCCCAATGAAGTGAGATAACGGGGGATTGTCTTAAAGTCATCAACGCTGTGATAAAGGCTAATGGCAAGCTTCGGATGGAAACGCAAGATGGTATTTTTCGCCCCTTTAAGTGCATTAAGTTCGGCACCCTCAATGTCCATCTTGATGAAGTCAACTCGGGGCACATTGAACTTGCTCACGATGTGATCAATGGTCGTCGTGGCACATTGTGTATCCGCAAAATCCTCTCGCAGCTTCTCGAAACTAACCCGGCTGCCTGGCCCCCAATCCACGTAATACAGAATCTGTCCTTCCTGGTGCCACACGGGATGATCGACTACTGTGATCGTGTCTGCCAATTTCGGATTGGCGGCGATATTCTTGCGCAGCACATCCAAATTGCTCGGGATGAACTCAAAAGCGAACACCCTGCCGTCCTTACCCACTTCATGTGCAAAGTACAAAGATGTTTCACCCCAACATGCCCCAGCATCTATGACAACGTCACCCTTTTCGGCCTTACAATGCACACCGTCCCGATGTAACTCGTACTGCCGTTGCAAAAAAATGTACGAACCCCCTCCGCCGGTGCAATATGCACGAATATCAAACCCCAGAGAACTCAAGTCTCGCAACTGTAGCGTGATGCCCATAAAATCAACTGGAAGTGGGGGGCCCACAACGTCGACCTGCTCGACACGTTTGATGTTATTCCAGTGTTCAGGACTACTTTGAGGTAGCTTTACCTTCCGGTGCCCCATTGCGCGAAAGGTGAACAATTTGACTAATAGCTGCTTGGAATAGTTGTCTTCAAGAAGGTTATACAAATACTCCACCCCATCAAATTTCTTGAGTTTCATCCTGTACTCAAGTGTAGGATAGAATTTCCTGACTATATCCCGCAAGATTGGGCGCAGCTTATCCCGATAAAATGCACCCAAGCTGATACGTACGCTACGAAGTGGGGCAAAGAACCTTGCCAATGCGGGGTAGCCGAAAGGTTCTGGTTCCGGCCCTCGAGACATTAAATCCCAGTTGTCCCTATAATCGTTCCCCTTGTTGGCTTTAATTTCTCTTATTAACTCTATATTGAATTTATTCATTATTTGTCATCCAACTACGCAATTTGATTGGAACGGTTAAAGGATATGCCGACCTAGTCGCTTCAAAACGACTATTTGCTTTTACAAGGAGCCATTAATATTTCGATTCTAAACAAATAATTGTTGTTTCTGCGATGGAACAACACAACTGTGCTTCTGTGTTGGCTGCTCGATAATCTGAACAATTTGGTTAATTTGTTCGTCGCTTAAGTCAGGGTATATCGGCAAGCAAAGCACTCGAGATGCAGCACTAAATGCAAACGGAAGATTTGATCTATTCGCGGAAGGCATACTTCTATACATCGGGAACTCAGAAATTAGAGGGTAAAAGTATCTCCTCGTAAATACATTTTCCGCCCGCAGTGTCTCATATAGGTTATCCCTGCTTAGGGGATATTCTGTTTCAATCAATATCGGAAAGTATGCGAAATTTAAGGCTACCTGCCCTCTTGCATCAAGGAAGCGAATACCACGCACTTTCTTCAATAGCTCTCTGTAAAGCTGATCGATTTCTCGGCGACGACTGATCGCTTGGTCAACATATTTAAGTTGCAGTAACCCAAAAGCCGCATTGATCTCACTCATCTTCCCATTAATGCCAGGAGCTACGACGGTGACCTCATCAACGATGCCAAAATTTTTCAGATGATCTATACGTTGTTTTGTTTTTAAGTCAGGACAAACAATTGCCCCGCCCTCGAAGGTATTGAATATTTTAGTGGCATGGAAACTTAGAACAGATAGGTCACCATGATTAAGAACACTCTCATTGTTGTATTGCACACCAAAAGCGTGTGCCGCATCGTAGATAACTTTCAAATTATAATTGTCCGCAATTTTTTGGATGCTCTCGATGTCACAAGGGTGGCCATAGCAATGCACTGGCATTATTGCTGAAGTATGCGGAGTGATTGCGGCTTCAATTTTTGATGGATCAATGTTAAATGTATCCGAATCAATATCGATAAAAACGGGTCTTATTCCATTCCAAAGTAATGAATGAGCGGTCGCTACAAATGAGTATGGAGTAGTAATCACCTCTCCCGTTATACGCAAAGATTGCAGAGCTGTTACAAGTGCCAATGTTCCATTGGTAAAGAGTGAGATATGTTCTACACCTAGGTAGTCACATAATGCTGCCTCCAGTTGGACGTGAAATGGTCCGCCATTTGTGAGGATTTTCTTATCCCAGATTTTCTCTAGGTAAGGTATGAATTCCTCAAGAGGGGGAAGGCTCGGTTGCGTTACGTAAATCGGATCGGAAATCCCTGTTATTTTGTTTTGGTTAAGCATTTTTTTAAATACACCCTTCAGTAGAACTTATATCGTTGCGGATTTCCTATTTAGCTTCGATCTGAAACAATTTCTCTTGTTGGTCGTTATCTTGTCCACTTGGCATGCCTCTTAAAATGAGGCAGTCCAAATCAATTACACAGCAGTCAGGAATTAAGACTACGAAAATAACATCGCGCCCCTTATGCAGCATGGTATGCGTGTAGCCCTCTCAGCTGACTGCTGAGTAAGTCCCGGGATAACCCATTGCACCTAAATCAATATTTACCGCCTTTGAAAGTTTATCATTTCCTGCCGCAAACAGATTGCCCAGTCTTTGCTGCCAGTCAGCCTGATAAGTAGCGTCAAGATCCTCAACGAAATCCGATACCACACTTTGAGCGGCGCGATATACCAACATGCGCGTTCCATAATTCTTGTCCGCTACTGGTGATTCAGGCATCAGGAGTTTGTCTCTCCAATATGTCCTCAATTTCTCGCCATCAATCCACCCAAAATAGCTGTTACCTCGATTGTTGGGAAATTTTTCATTGAGCAACCTGACCGCCTGAAGATATTTCTTATCACTAGAGTCATTATGCCGCTGGAGTTTCAATCCCACATCATTAATTCCGGCGAACATGCTCAGTTCCGAAAGCGACTTGTCTGCATCATTAATGATCAATTCCATCGGCAATATTTTTACGTTCTCCTTTCCAAAATGTTTACAGTAAAGCACATACAAATCGTAATAATTTAGATCTGACAGAATTGAATGAAAAAGATAGTGATAGTTGAAATCTAGGAACTCGTCAAACTGACCTGGATAGCCGCCACGCACGCATTCAAAATAATACGATCTAAATAAATCGAGTTGATTGCGTATCACAATCAGAACCTTCGTATTATCGCCCATAAGGTGCTTAAGCCTTTCCGCCTTGATTGTCACATCCACATCAAAGTGCATAGTGAACGAGAAGCTTTCAGAAGATAAGCACAATATTTTCTTCGCGGCGTCATTGCTAAATTCTTTCATATGCTCCTTAATCATCCGCTCTGCAAATGACCTATCATATGAAAGGACTTTTTCATACCGTATGCCAACCTCGCACAAAGTTGCCAATTGATCATTTATCCATCCATGTTCAGTGTCAGGGCGCCCCCACCCCAAAAACATTATTTCAGGATGTTTTGCAAAGAAATCTCTCTGCAGGCTTGTAGACATGCACTTGGGATATCCAATATGCAACAACTTCGGCTTTGTCAATTTGCCCCCCCTTTAGTCATTGCCTTTGGCCTTCCCTTTTATGTGCCTACGCCAAAGTTGGAGTTTGGGAAACTTTGACTCAAGGAGAAAAAGCGTTCTAATTACGACGACTGGGGTTGCCCTATAGATGATGCTGGACGTATATCGCAAAGATCGAAGAAAGGCTTTAACCCCTGCTTGGTAAATACGCTTCCAGAAATTGGCATGATAAATACGATTGAACGTAAACGTCAGTGCGTAAACAACCATCGCAACGAGTAGATGCGCCCAAAATATCATTTTAGTCTTAATGGAAAGACTGGTCACTTCCTGCCCTTTAGCCGGAGCTGACAGGACGTATCGGGAAAATCCAATGACAGCGCGAGAAAATATTACCCAATATTTGGGTCCTAGATAGAGCGAAAAGCGACGGAAACCGTGAAGGTGAAAAAGCCAGTGCTTTTCATAGGTTCTGCCTGAGAACACACCATTATCATGAACCCTGTAAGCAGACATATATTGGTCTAAACAATAAAAGTTACCAAAAACACCGTAAAGCATGTTGATGGTAACTTCGCAGCTATATTCATCCTCCAGACAGGAGGGAGGATTTAGCTCAAAAACATTTCTATAGACAATACTACTAAGATGAAATACACCAGCCATAGTTATCAAATCGTACATGCTTGCCGTATTTTGACCAAAAGCTTTAAATGGTAAAAAGTGTTCCGGCGGGCGACTTGCGTCATCAAATACCTTCATGGTTTGATGAGCACATGCAACAAATTCTCTGTTTGCATCAAGAAATAAAACTTGCGTAGACAGTTTTTTTTCATCCGTCCAGTAATCATCACCTTCTAATAAGGCAAAATATTCACCTCGAAGCGTTTGAAACCCTCTTATAGTATTCAGCTGCGTAGTAATGTGCCCGGCATTACTTTGGTTGAAGTAACAATTAATTATTCCAGGGTGGGCTTCTTCATATTGCCGCACTATATTTTGCGTTTGATCAGTCGATGCATCATCTATTACATTAATTTCAATACTAAAATCTCTTTCTTGCATCAAAATACTATCCAATGCTTGACTCACGTAGCGCTCATGATTAAATGTTATTAGCATGATGCTAACTTTGGGAGTGGCATCATACCTATGACTAGAATGATCTTCCTTGGGCGCCCATCCGTTAAGCTGCTTGAGCCGCTTTCGCGTTCTTACCAAGCGGGAGATAAATGATCCTTTAGAGGGAGATTCTGGATTGTTCAGTGGAAGTTTCATACGCATGGCAGCGCGACTTCCCACAAAGTGCATCCGATACCTGTCTGCCCGAAGCTGTTTACGTTATAAAAAAGTGGCATTCTTCCCCCTCATATTTAAGGGAACCTCTATAAATCCATTTTGCGGGCGAATCGTGGCGTCGCGTGCTCACTCATTCCTCGTCTATCTATGATATGCCTCGTCATTCGTTGCGCGGCTCCTTGCGTTTCATCCCGCAAAAGTGAATTTCTAGAGGTTCCCTTAAGACATAGGGATAGCACAGCATTGTCGAATCCCATCCGCTCGAAGAGCGTTCGATGAATTTTTAGCGAGTCCAGTCGTATTGTGATAAGGAATGGTTACGCGGCGATTCCAACCGCTGTAATACATCCAGATTTCGTCATGATGATTATGGCACACGCAGGCATAATTCCATCATCTCGGATGTTCCAAGAGATCCAAATGGAATTATAGGTGCATCTTGCACATAAATAACCTTGGTTGGATCTGCACCGTCAACATCAATGTTCTGGATAACTTCTGCCATCTTTCATCTTCGCCTCTTGCTGCATAATAAACGCGGATTCTATCACACAAAGAGATTACGAATGACCTTTGCATATGGCTGATGATCTGATTTCATTTGAACTGAGGCAATAAATTCTTCCCAACTTTTTCCAAGCCATTTTTCAAAGATCCTCATAGTCAAATTCGATTAAGCAACGCCGCAACAAAGAGTTTGCAGTTACCCAAAAATGTTTGGTGCCTCACGCCTGATCGAAACAAGAAGACAATATTCAGAGGAAATTTAGAGTTACGCGATTTCTGAAATACGACTAGCGTCTCAAGGCATGCTTTTGCCGTATGACTATGCATCCCCCTCAGAGCATTAATGTTCACCTCCATCCAGTGGCGATAACGACCTTTGAACATGCTAACAGCACGACGTATCTGCGCTCTCAGAGAAGAGTTTGACCCAACGAGATTCTTAGTGTGCTGACGATATAGAATTAACGCGCTATTATCAAAAATGTACTTTCCATCTATCGCCATAACCACCAAATACAACCACCAATCATGAGAAATAATCTCCACTTTACCGATTGAACGAAGTGCATTTAGCATAGCGTTATTAAAAACAAGTGTGTTTCCACCAGCTATATTCTGTGCCAATGCATTCTTAAAGCTTGGTTGATTCCTTAACAACGGAGAGAAGCCGATTGGCTCAAGAAACTCTCCAACAAGAGTAGTCCTTGAACCATATACAACGGGAACATTCTCGGATATTGGCGCAATAAATTTAAGTGCACGCTCAATCTTTTCAGGCAGCCAAACATCATCTTGATCCGAGAATGCAAAATAACCTCCACACAATGGCGCAAACATTACCATTGACAAAAAATTCGCTGCGAACCCTTCCTTAGGCCCTTCCAGAATCAAGACTTGCCCATCAGCGCAACTCGCTTGGAACTTTTTTAACACTATCAGTGTATCGTCAGTAGATCCATCATCTGATACGATTAACTTCCAATGTTGATAAGACTGCGCCCGGATAGACTCAAGTTGCTCTGGTAGATATCTACTGCCGTTGTACGTTCCCATTAGAATGGTGACCGTGGGTTCTATTTCACACAATTGATTACCAGACATCATTCGATCTTCTTTAAAGTGGACCCCTCAGTCAAGACAATAATGCATCGAGTTTAAGAGGGTAACCTTATTACATGCAGCGGAACGGCGCTGCCCCGGTTTTCTGTTTCTGTTCCCGTATTTCTTTCTGAATGCGTTTTTTCTGTCGCCCTGTATTTGTCCACAATCCTTGCTCCGCCTCCGCTCGCCGTCCGGTAAACCTGATTCGGCGTGTCATAGCCCAGCGACTGGTGCGGCCTTGCCGTATTGTAGTACACCAAGTATTCCGTCAGCCCTATCAGCAAGTCAGGCATCGTGGCGTAGCCTTTCAGATACACGCGCGGTATTGCCGGTCTTGTCACTGAACGATGCTTCAAGGATTGGAGTCGCATCGCCCACCAGCTTGCCGAGCCGCCGCGCCAGCGAGTCCGGCAGGCAGTGCGGGTGCAGGATTTATTAAGTTAGCGCTTATGCGCCTGCGCGGGAATGACGAATTTCTGGAGGTTCCCTATAAGCGAGTCAGTTCGCGCCATCCTATGGTAATCCCCCCTGAAATTAGCGCGAGTTAGAAGTAGAATTTTCTCACTAAGAAATGGAGGGAGTTTTACATGAAGCAATCACGCTTTTCAGATAGCCAGATCATTGCCGTACTCAAACAAGCCG